>NZ_SMBZ01000030.1 GCF_004342685.1 Sphingobacterium alimentarium | reverse complement strand
ACACAAACACACGAGTAGATGAACTGTTAGAACAACTTCTTGACCGTCAGAACCTAAATGCTGCCTACCTCCAAGTGGTCGGTAATGGTGGTGCTTGCGGTATCGATAAGATGGGCGTCGAATCCCTTGTGGATTATCTTAGAGAGCATAAGGAGAAACTTTTAACATCCATCAAGCAAGGGGATTATTCTCCTGCTGCAGTAAGACGTGTTGAAATTCCTAAAGACAATGGGTCAAAGCGAATGCTAGGCATCCCAACGGTAGTTGACCGTTTCATCCAACAGGGCATTAGTCAAATCCTGACCCCAATCTACGAACCTGAATTCAGTGACCACAGCTATGGTTTTCGTCCGGGTCGCAACGCTCACCAAGCGCTTATCAAATGCAGATCCTACATTCAAAAGGGTTACAAGTATGCTGTAGATATGGACTTAGAGAAGTTCTTCGATAGGGTTAATCACAGTAAACTGATTGAGTTACTGTCTAGGAAGATTAAAGACGGAAGATTGATTTGGCTGATTCATAAATACTTGAGAGCAGGTGTAGAAATAAACGGAAGGACTATAGTAACTACAGAAGGTGTACCTCAAGGAGGCCCACTAAGCCCACTTTTGAGCAATATTATGCTTGATGAACTGGACAAAGAACTGGAATCTCGAGGACACAAATTTGTACGTTACGCTGATGACGTTATGATACTTTGTCGTAGTAAACGGAGTGCCTTGCGGGTTATGGAATCGATCACAAAATTTGTTGAAGGTAAGCTGATGCTTAAAGTCAATAAAGAGAAAAGCGTCGTTGGTCATGTATCCAAGATTAAATTTCTAGGCTACAGTTTCTACAATTACAGAGGGGAGTGGCGCTTACGTATTCACCCTAAAAGTCTAGGGAAGATGAAAGCTAAGATTAAAGGACTAACGGGTCGCAGCCGGGGTTGGAGCGAGGAACAGCGAATTCTCTACTTGAGGGAATACCTCACTGGCTGGATGCATTACTTTAAACTAGCGGACATGGAGTCGAGTCTGCGAAAAATGGATAAATGGTATCGCCGTGGGCTACGTATGGTCAAATGGAAACAATGGAAACATAGTACGACTAAAGTCACTAAGCTGACGCAACTAGGGGTAAGTAAGTACAAGGCGTATGAATGGGCACATACAAGGAAAAGTTATTGGCACACAGCAAAAAGCTGGATACTGTCAACCACTCTTTCCAACGATTATCTTAAACATCTGGGATGCCCATCTTTACTGGCAGAGTGCACGCGAGTTCGTGTTACAACTTAGGGAAGCGCCGTATACCGAACGGTACGTACGGTGCTGTGGAAGGTCGGAACGGGAATTAATCCCGTTCCTCCTATCCGATTACTGTTGAATAGGCCGACAGGAAGCATGTTACAAACAATAACATAACAAACCCCTTCAAAATAATTTGAAGCTGGTTATAATTTAGTATAGTTTCATATCAAACTAATCAATTTTTATTTGGTCCGTTGCTAGCGTTCCTCTCTGGATGATGTGACAATGAATATGTCAACATAGATTCGATATAAGTTGACTGTTCTTTTTTAATCAGAGAGTAGGTAATTGAAAGGTTTTTATTTAAACATGGTTGTTATTGCAATTTATTATTGAATCAACGGTTTTTGTTGAAAAATCTAAAAATAATTAGAAATAATTTTCTAAGTTTGCGCGAGGCGAATTAGGATGTTTTGTTCTAAACCGTAAAAACGCTAACAATTATTAATTAAAACAAATGTTTATGAAACACAAGTTACTCAGTACTATGTTCGCATTAGCGTGTGTGGCAAGCGCGTCTTATGCACAGACACGTCAGGTGACAGGTAAGGTAGTCGGCTCGGACGGCGCTTCTCTAGGAGGTGCGACCGTGACAGTAGTAGGCTCTAACGTATCTACTCAGACTGATGCCTCTGGAAATTTTGCTATCAATGTAAGCCCAGGTGCTACGTTGAATGTGTCGGTTATTGGTTATATATCCCAACGTGTATTAGTTGGCAATTCGTCTGTATTGTCAATAGTGTTGCAATCAGATGAAACAGACCTTGAAGAAGTAGTAGTAGTCGCTTATGGTACTCAAAATAAGGAGGCTATCACAGGTGCTGTCGCAAGTGTGACTGCAAAAGATATTGAGAAACGACCAGTATCTTCTGTTACGGCTGTGCTAGAAGGTGCGGCTCCAGGTTTGCAGGTTAATAACTCGTATGGAGAGCCGGGATCAAGTCCAAATATTCGTGTTCGTGGTTTTGGTTCTATTAATGGAAATTCATCCCCAGTGTATGTATTAGACGGTGTGGTAATGGGAGGTAATATCTCCGATTTGAACCCTAATGACATTGAGTCAGTAACTGTTCTAAAGGATGCTACATCTGCAGCATTATATGGGTCTAGAGCAGCGAATGGTGTGATTGTGATAACTTCAAAGAAGGGCAAAGCAGGAACGGCAGATATAAATTTAATAGCTAATTTGGGTGCTTTTAGCCGTGGTATTCCCGAATATGACATGTTGGATCCAAAGCAATATATGGAGGCTTCGTGGGCGGGTTACCGCAATCAACTAGCGACAGCTAATCCTACTTGGACACTAGCTAGAGCCAATGAAGAAGCTACGAAAGGTCTAATACCAAGTATATTAAAATTAAATATATTTGATATGGAGCCTGAACAATTATTTGATGCAAATGGTAAAGTAAATCCAAATGCAAAAATAAAAGGCGATTATGCTGGTGACTTGAATTGGTTTGACCCTATTTCTCGCGTCGGTAAGCGTCAAGATTACTCTATTAGCGGAAGAGGTGGTAGTGAAAAGTCAAGATATTATTTTTCTACTAATTATCTAGAAGAAGAAGGATACATTACTACATCAAATTTTAACCGTTTGACAGGTCGTGTAAGTGGAGAAATCACTCCTAAAACTTGGCTAAGAGCAGGTATGTCTGTGAATGCTTCTCATCAATTATCAAACTTCTTGGAAAGTACAGGTAACTCAACAATAGTTAACCCTTGGTATTTTGCACGTAATATAGCGCCTATTTATCCAGTTCATGCTCATGACCCTATAACAGGTAATTATATCTTTGACGCAGCGGGTAATAAAATATATGATAATGGGGAGACTTCCAGAAATCAATTAATCGGAAGGCACGTAATCTGGGAAAATGAATTAAACGAAGATAAAACCAAAAGAAATACAATGGCCTCACAGGCATATTTGAATTTTGATTTCTTGAAGCATTTTACCTTCTCCGCTTTAGCCGATATCAACTTGAGATATAATGAAGATCGTGGATATGATAACGCTGTCATCGGTGATGGTACAGGTAATAATGGACGCGCTTCCCGTACTATTTATAACTATAAAAACTATACAGCACAGCAATTATTGACCTATGTGAACACATTTAATGAGGCGCACAATGTAGATTTTATGGTAGGGCATGAAAACTATGGTAATATCTACACCTATTTGAATGGTTCTAAAAATACAGAAACATTTGCTGGTCAAAATCACTTAATTAACTTCACTACTATTGTTGGCTTGACGGATTACGAATACAATGATAAGTCTGAAAGTTACTTTGGACGTGCGAGATATAACTACAATGAAAAATACTTCGTGGAAGGTTCGATAAGAAGAGACGGTACTTCACGTGTGTCAAAAGCGCACAGATGGGATAACTTCTGGAGTATTGGTGGTAGCTGGTTAATCTCTAAGGAAAACTTTATGCAAGATTTTGCGTGGGTTAATACCTTAAAATTTAGAGCCGCTACTGGTGTGGTAGGAAGCTTAGCTAGTTTAGGTTTTAATGATTATTTATCATTATATGCACTGGCCCAAAACAATAATCTCTCTGCATTATATAAATCTAATATTGGTAACCCAGATTTAAGATGGGAAGGCAGTCAATCTTCTTCGTTAGCTTTAGAAGGTAGAATATTTAACCGTATGAATTTTGTGGTTGAATATTTTGACAAGAGATCTAAAGACTTATTATTCAATGTTAACTTACCATTATCTGTAGGTTCTACTACGTCAGGTTCAGGTACAGCATCCGTAACGCGCAACGTAGGAGATTTAGTTAACAAGGGTTTTGAGTTTACTTTGAATGGTGATATAATCAAGAATAGGGATTTTACTTGGAATTTAGGTTTCAATGCTACCCTTATAAAGAACAAGATTATCAACTTGCCTGAAGAAAATAAGGAAAATGGTATTATATCTGCACCATTTAAATATATGGAAGGTCATTCGGTATTCGATTATTTCCTAAGACAATATGCGGGAGTAGATATGATGACAGGTCAATCATTATACTATGCAGATACTGAAACGTATGATCCAACAGATGCTACAGGTGCATGGCATCCTTTCTTAGAAGAGGTTAATGGTGTTATGTATACTAGAAATGCTTCTTACGCTAAACAAGAATTTAGTGGGTCTTCAATTCCAAAAGTATCAGGTGGTATCACTACCAGTTTGAATTATAAAAATTGGGATCTATCAGGCTTGTTCACCTACTCTGTAGGAGGTAAGGGACTCGATTATTCATACATTGATTTGATGTCGTTGGGTGCGTCACCTAGTTCTGCACATGCTGATTTGAGTAAAGCTTGGACTGAGGCTCCAGCTGGTATGACAGAGACATCTTCTAATAGAATTAATCCTGATGCAGTTCCTCAAGTAAACTTTACGAATAGTCAATATAACAATGCCACATCAACAAGATTCTTATTGAATAATTCTTACTTTGTAATTCGAAATGTAGCATTAGGATATAGATTGCCAAACGAGATCTCTCAAAAAGCTGGTCTGAGTCGCGTTAGCTTTATCTTGAGTGGGGAGAATTTAGCAACATTTAATGCTTTGAAAGGCTATAGTTCTCAGCAAACCTTTGGAGGATACAGTCAAAATCAATTTGTACCGCAGAGAACAATATCTTTTGGGTTAAATGTTGGATTTTAATCAATAGAAAATCATGAAATTATTAAATACATTAAAAATATTATTAGCAGCATCAGTAGTTTTTACTTCTTGTTCTGACGAATTTTTAGATACTGCACCTACACAATCGACAGGTCCAGATGTGGCTTTCGAAAATGTAGCTAATGCCAAGGCTGCGGTTAACGGTCTTTCTCGTCTTATGAAGAGACAGTATCTTGGAAGCCAAGGTTTTAATGGCGAAGGAACTATTAAGATGTATTATGGTAACTATATGGGTAATCATTTTACAGCTCCTCTTCCAGGATGGTCATCTGTGATGAATATGGAATTCGTTTCTAACCCTGTTAGTACATATACATATTACCCTTGGTATTACTATTATATGATAATCAGTAACGCAAATGCTGTAATCACAAATATAGATAATGCCACAGGCTCAGATAATGAGAAAGCTTTTCTTAAAGCACAAGGATTGACTTTTAGAGCGTATTCATACATGATGCTAGTGCAATTATATGGCGATAGATGGGCAGATTCCAACAATGGAGCGACTCCGGCTGTTGTACTACGCGTAAATGAGGGTATAGAAGATTTACCTTTATCGAGCTTAGCTGATGCCTATAAGTTAATCTATGATGACCTGGATCAGGCAGTACAGTTATATACTTCATCTGGTCTAAACAGAACATCAGGCCGTAATTATGAGGCAAACCTAGACGTTGCTTATGCGATTTACGCCAGAGCTGCTTTAAATAAAGAAGATTATGTAAATGCAGAAAAGTACGCGAAATTAGCACGAGCTAATTATCCATTGATGTCAAATACTGAATATAAATCTGGATTTTCAAATCCTAACAAAGAGTGGATTTGGTCGGTATTCGACTCCGAGCAGGAAACTATTCATTTTTACTCATATCAAGCATATATTGCTTACAATTCTACTGCTAGTGCTGTAAGAACTGCACCCAAAATGATAAGTAAAGAATTGTATGATCAAATACCAGCAACAGATATACGTAAAGATTTGTTTTTAAATCCAGCGGCAGCGGGTACTGCGTTTAATGCCACTACGGGACAAGGTAATGCGGCAGGTTTGGCATACATTCGTAGCCTATATGCTGATATTCCATCCAATGCAACGGCCTATTCGTACATGCAATTCAAGATAAAAGCAAATGGAATGCCCGGTATTGGTCATACCAATAATTTTAGGTCAGCTGAAATGGTCTTGATCGAAGCTGAAGCGAAATATAAGCAAAATAAACCTGCTTCAGAAGTTCAAGCATTATTAAATGAGTTGAATAAAAATACTGGCCGAGACGCTTCTTACAATTGTACTTTGACAGGTATCGCATTATTTAATGAGATTAAAAAGTATAGAGCTATTGAATTATGGGGTGAAGGTTTCGATTGGTTTGATATGAAACGTTGGGGAGACACTATTAAAAGAAAATCTTTCTCAGAAGGTGGTAACTTCCAAACAATATTAGCCGCTACAATAGATCCTACACAAAACAATAAATGGAAAATCGTGACTCCAGCTCGTGAGGTTGATTTTAATACATTAATTGACTAGGTCTATTGAAAATAATCCTTAATTAGGGGGCTGTATCATAAATAAGTGGTACAGCCCCTTTTTTTTATCCCTGCATAATGTCTTGATTTAATTCCATAAAGCGCATTCTATTGGGTAGAAGGCAATTAATATGAATGCTCTATTTTCTATAAACCGACTTTTCAAACGTCTATTTAAGAAGGTTTAATTATATTTTTGTTCTTAAAGATTACAAATTACGGTTCTCTAACTTTTAAAATTTTTGTTAAAAAAAAGTTAAAATTAATTTTGGCAAGTTTATATAATTAAGATAGTTGGTATTTATACTTAAATATTTTTTCTTCTTTTATTGAAAATATTTGTTTTGAGAAGTACAAACGGTCAATGAATAACTTATTTCATAAAATAATAATATTTTTTTGAGAAAAATGTTAAATATTTTAACATTTAACGTTAAAATAGTTATGTTAGCGTAGTTTAAATAAGACTGATACTTGTCAGATCTTATACTTACTACTAAACAAAAAACTAATATTATGAAACAAAAGTTACTCACAACAATTTTGGCGGCAGCATGCATAACAAGTGTGTCGTACGCTCAAACACGTCAAGTGAGTGGTAAAGTTACTTCGCCTGAGGGCGCTCCAATTGCTGGAGCTTCAGTATCAGTCATTGGAGGAAACGTAGCTACTCAAACTGATGGCTCAGGTAATTTCACAATCAATGTTCCTCAAGGTGCAAGGCTGTCTGTATCCTACGTTGGATTTACGTCTCAGACAGTTCTTATAGGAAACTCTTCTGTAATTAATGTTGTGCTTTCTGACGCAAACAATGTCTTAGATGAGATTGTTGTAACAGGTGCGGGTTTAACGGCTTCAAGAAGATCCATAGGTGCGGCACAAACCACGATTAAAGCAGAAGATTTGCAACAGGCTAGGCCAACAAATATTGTTACAGGCTTAACTGGTAAAGTAGCAGGTTTGACCGTTCAAGGGGTTGGCTCGGGTGTTAATCCAAACTATCGGGTTATGCTTCGTGGTATGCGTTCATTAACTGGTAATAACCAGGCTCTTGTCGTAATTGATAATGTGATATCTCCATCGTCAATGCTAGGGAATCTTAACCCTGATGATGTAGAGGATATTACGGTTGCTAAATGGCTCTTCAGCTGCTGCACTTTACGGTTCTCAAGCATCTAATGGTGCCTTGATCATTAAGACTAAGAAAGGAGCTTCATCTGATGGTTTTGAGGTTGTAGTAGAGAATACTACAACTTTTGAAGACATTGTATTTCTCCCTCAAATGCAAAAGCGTTTTGGATCGGGATATGCTGCATTTTATCCTTATTATGTAGCTTATGAAAATCAACAGTATGGTCCAGCTTTTGATGGTTCAACGGTATTAATAGGTGATCCATTGGAAGATGGAAGTACACAAACAGGTGCTTATTCATGGACTGGGGATAAAGATAAGTTTTGGGAGACAGGTGCTACGAATATGACCAATATCTCAATTGGTTCAAAAGACGAAAAGGGATCTTTCCGTTTCTCTGGTCAATATTTAGGTTCTTCAGGTACTGTTGCCTTTGATAAGTATAATCGTGCTTCAGCTCGTTTAAACGGTACTCGAAAAGTGCATGATAACTTAGATGTTAGTTATACCGCATATTATGCGCAAAATAGATATGACATAACCTCTGCAAATGCTACTATCTACGATAATGTTCTTCAATCTCCTGGACATATTAATTTATTGGGTTATAAGGATTGGAGAAACAATCCGTTTGCTAATCCTAATGGTTATTATAATGCCTATTATAACAATCCATATTTTGTAGCAGAGAATAATCGTGCAAATACGCGTAATGACTATTTAATGGGTAATGTTCAATTGGACTTTAAACCATTAGAATGGTTAGACTTTATGGGACGTGTCGGTATGACCACACAAAATCAGTCATTCAAGAATACAGTTGGTAAATTTAATTATACTCCTTATGCTGCTGGTTTGCATGGGGCATATAAATCTCAAAATATTGCGGGTAGTGTAAGTGATGGATTCAATTACACAACGAACATCGTCAGTGATTTTACGGCTCACGCAACACATACAGAAGGAGATTTTAAATTTGATTATACTGCTTTATTCCAATATGTGCAAAATCAAAACTCAGGTCTAGGAGCTTCTGTAAATGGTCTAGTATTAGATGATTTGTATAATTTGGGGAATAGTTTAAATCCACCTTCTGCTTCACAAAGTCAATATCTATCTCGAATATTTGGTTTAGCAGGAAAAGTAGACGTGGCGTATAAGAATTATTTATTCTTAAGTTTAACGGGAAGAAATGACTGGGTTTCTATTTTGGATCCAGAGAATAGATCTTTCTTCTATCCTGGTGCGACTTTGTCTTTCGTGGCAACAGATGCTATAGAATCTTTACAAGGATTAGAGTACTTGAATTTCTTGAAATTAAGAACAAGCTGGTCTAAAGTAGGACAAGTAAACGTAGGCAACTTTTCAAACTTTGGGGCATATAGTTTGCTACCAACATTCAGTCAAGGGGCCGGCTTCCCTTATAATGGTATGGGAGGATTTACTTTAGGTAACCAAGTAATTCAACAAGGGTTAAAACCTGAGATGACTAGATCTTTTGAAATCGGTTTTGAATCTGCGTGGTGGAATAATCGTGTGTCTGCAGATTTAACCTATTTCAGTAATAGAACAACAGATAATACTGTTCCAACTAATATTTCTTGGGCTACTGGATATAGTTCTTATTTACTAAATGCCGGTGTTACATCAGGAAAAGGGGTTGAAACCAGACTTTCAATATCTCCAATTCGTACTACTGATTGGGATTTAACATTAGGAGGTAATTTCACTTATATTGACAATAGAGTAGAAGAGGTAGCGGAAGGTTTGGAAGAACTAGCTTTAGGAACTTATGGAGGTACTACAGGTTCATACGCCATTGCTGGTGAGAAATTCCCAATATTAAAAGGGTACGGGTATCAAAGAGACGATCAAGGAAGAATAATAGTAGACAAGATCACAGGTTACCCTAGTCAAACTGAAGGATTAATCAATTTAGGGCCAGCATTGCCTACACATACATTAGGCTTGAATATGACTTTATCCTATAAGGATTTAACATTCTATACTAGTGCAGAATACAGAACGGGAAATTATATTTTCAACAATGGAGGTGGCTCATTTGATTTCTCAGGAGCTGGTATAAATACTGTCTCTTATGATAGAGAACGTTTTGTAATACCTAATTCCTCATATTGGGATGAAGCAACTGGTACGTATGTTGCTAATACAAATGTTACAGTAAGAGATGGTGGAGCTGATTATTGGACTATGGGACCTCAAAGAACAGATATCGATGAGACTTACATTACATCTGCGGCATTCTGGAAAATCAGAGAAATGTCACTATCATATAATTTGCCAAAATCAATTCTAGGCAATAGTGTTGTGAAAGCTGCTCGTATTAGTGCACAGGGTAGAAACTTATTCTTATGGACACCATCTACAAATGTCTACACAGATCCAGAATATTCTGATGGGAATGGTGCTGCTAATGGTAACGCAATTGGTTTAACTGGATTAGGTCAAACACCGCCATCAAGATACTTGGGTTTCTCAGTTTCTTTAACTTTTTAATTGAAAAGATATGATAACGTTGAATAAAATTAAATATATTTCATTCGGATTGTGTTTATCCTTAGCATTTACTTCCTGTGACAAGGTACTAAATATTAATGATAATCCGAATCAGGCCACTGAATCAACACCTGAATTAGTGTTGCCACAAGCTTTGGTAAATACCTCTCAAATACTCCTTCCTTATAATACGTATGGTAGCAGAATTATGTACTTTGCGAATGCAGGAGGTGTGTCTGGATGGGGAAATGGATTTTTGGATTATAATTACTCTACAGCAAATGAAGCAGGATTATGGTCAAATACCTATAATAACCTGTTAGATTATGAATATGTAATTACGCAAACGGCAGAAAATGACGCGCTTGCTGCCTATCATCATGCTGCTCAAGTCATGAAAGCTTACAATTTTGCAAACTTGGTTGACACGTATAATGATGTACCATACTCAGAGGCTTTAAAAGGTAATGAAATTGTCCATCCTAAATATGATGCTGCAGAGGAGATTTATGCGGATCTAGCTTCGAAGTTAGACCAGGCGATAGCTTGGTTTAAATCTGGTACAGCACCATCATCCTTTTCTAATGCAGATGTATTGTTTAAAGGGAATATTACTAATTGGGCTCGTTTTGCAAATACATTAAAGTTAAAGCTTGTCCTTAAAGGTAAAGGTAAAGTTGCTTTTGCAAATGAAACGATTGATGCTGTGGGAGTATTAACAGATGATGCTATTGTACAACCTACATTTACAAAAATAGATGGTAAGCAGAATCCTATGTGGAATCAGTGGGCTTATGTTGCTAGTGGTGCTGCAGTGGGTACTTGGGGTACTCAATTTGTCCCAACATACTTTATAGTTTCATTCTATGATGGTTATAAATTGGATGACGAAGGAAGAGCAAATGTTACATTTGCAAATGGTATTAGTGTACCAAAGAACCAATTAGGAGATCAGGATGATCCTCCTACAGGTATCGCTCCTTCTGCATGGGTTTTAAGACCGACATCAGGTACAATTAGTTCTACTAACTATAGAGGCATTGGTATTGTGAAAGGACCATCTGCAGGTCAACCTATTATGTTACTAGCAGAGGCTAAGTTTCTAGAGGCAGAGGCTAAAGTAAGGGGCATAATGAGTGGTGATGCTAAAGTTCCATTTGAAGACGGAATTAAAGCAAGTTATAATTATCTGTACAAAAATGAAGCAGGAGCAATTACTGCAACTGTAAATGCTACGGATTATTTAGCTGCTTACAAAGCTGATAATAGTACTTCAGCATTAGTGAATTTTGATTTGGCGACTTCAAATGAGCAAAAAATTGAAGCTATTATTACCCAAAAGTATATTGCTTTTAATTTCCAATTTGGACACGAAGCATGGAATGAATTTAGAAGAACAGCATATCCTTCTATAATTAATCCTGCTACTAACCAGCCATATCCAAATAATAATAAAGCAAATGCGAGAAATACATTTGTTTCTTATGGATCAACAGCAACAACACCGGATAGACTTCCTACAAGAATCCTTTATCCAAATACGGAATTCGCATATAATCAAAAAAATGTACCTGAAGTGGATAAATTTTCTTCTAAAATTTTCTGGGCAAAATAATTACAATTATGAAAAAGATTATTAAATATATAACTATAGCGCTCATCCTACCATTAATTACAACATCCTGTTTAAAGGATAAAGAATTGATAGGTCCTGATGCAGATGGAGCAGTGGATAATATTATTGAATTTGGCAACCTTGCAGCACCCGCATCGGATGTGACAAGCAGTATACCATTGTATGCGCTTTCATTTGATATGGATCCGGAAGGCGTTCTGAATTTGGTATTAAAATGTGTTGGTGCTAAACCCGCAACTACTGATATTAAGGTAAATATTTCAATAGATAATTCCTTATTAAATAAGTACAATGAGGAAAATGAAACCGAATATGTAGCTCTACCCACTTCTCAATACTCATTGCCGTCATCAGAGGTGACAATTAAGAGTGGTGAGCGTGAAGCAATTATTCCATTAAACTTGAAACCTGATCAATTCACGTTCGATGAAGATTACGCATTAGGATTTAAGATAAGCTCAGTTTCTTCTGGTGTTATTTCTGGAAACTTTGGACAAATTGTAGCTGCCATAAGCGGTAAAAATCCTTATGATGGATCATATACATTGACGACTTCAGCGAATACCTCTTTGGTTCCTAGCGCAACTAAATCCGTTAAATTAGTAACTGTAGGAGCAAATAGATTAAAGCTTACGCCAGGTTTATTGGGTACTTATTCTAATGAAGTATACTATACTGTAAATCCTTCTACTAATCATGTTACTGTAGAATGTCCCTCTTTAGGTGTTCAAACTCCTCAAGATACAAGAAGTAATTGGAATCCAACTACAAAAGTATTAACCGTTTATTGGAAACAAGGAAATGGTGGACGTACTTTTGAGGAGACATTTACTTATACAGGTCCAAGATAGAGATATATGGTGAGGGAATAAATTTCCCTCACTTTTTTTACTCATTCTAAAAATTATGATTATGAGAATCACTCTATTATTTCTGTTATTTGCATTTCCACTTTCTATATTTTGTCAAACTTCCAAACCGGTACCTCCAGGTGGTATAGAAATGTTCTTTGATTATTTATATAAAGATTTCGATTCGAATGAAAAGTTTGTGGATAAAAAGGGAACGATAGTTCTAGAATTTCGCATTAATGAAAAGGGAGTTACAGATTCATTTAATATAGTTAAAGATTTAAATGAAAAAGTTGCTTTTGATTTAATTAAGTCGATAAAGTCAGCTGGTGGATGGACTCCTGCCTACAAAAATGGTAAAGCTACAGCTCATTGGATGAAATTACCTTATGAATTGGGGGTGCCCAGGGCTTCCTTATTTATTTCTACTACACCTGAGCCAGCTATGGGGTTAGAAAATTTCAAAAAGAAATTCCTTGAGAATTTTAGATATCCGGAAAAGGCTATAAATGCCGGAATACAAGGTGATTTTGAATTAACTTTTGATGTGAAAGTAGATGGCACTCTTTCGAATATTAAAATATTAAAGAATCCTGGGTATGATATAGAAGAGGCAGCAATACGCGCATTAAAACGTGCAGGGAAATGGTTGCCTGCGACCACCGAAATAGGAAAGCCTGTTTTAAGTAAAACTTCCTTTCCCTTTACGCTATCCTTGAAAGAGTTTAGAAGACATGTAATGTAATCGAAGTAGAGCATTCATCCAATCAAAACGTCAGTAATGTAAAAATACTTATTAAAAAGGAAGGATGTAAATCTACACCCTTCCTTTTTTATCTATTTGCCAAAATGCTCAATTCTTGAGCAACTTTGCCGGCTATGCTTTTATATGCCTCACTTACGGCCTCATCAGTGTCCAATACAATAGGAAAACCATTGTCCCCAGCGTCCGAAACTGCTTTTACCAATGGAACTTCTCCTAAGAATGGGATTTTATTTTCTTCTGCTAGGCGCTTACCACCATCTTTTCCAAAGATAAAGTATTTGTGATCTGGAAACTCCGCCGGGATAAAATACGCCATATTCTCCACGATTCCCAAAATAGGGACATTAATTCCTTCCATTTTGTACATACCTATACCTTTGATGGCATCAGCTATTGCAACATGTTGAGGAGTCGTCACGATTACAGCTCCCGAGATAGGATAAGTTTGCGATACCGTAATGTGGATATCACCCGTACCTGGAGGCATATCAACGATAAGGTAGTCCAAAGCACCCCAATCCGCATCGTTGAAAAGTTGTTTGATCGCGGAAGTCGCCATAGGGCCGCGCCAAGGAATAGGTTGATTGGGATCCGTAAAGAAGCCAATTGAAAGTAACTTCAACCCAAATTTTTCGATAGGTTCAATTTTTGTTGAACCATCAGGCATTTGTGTAGCAAGCGGTTTTGCCCCTTCTAGACCAAACATGATAGGCAATGATGGACCGTAAATATCGGCATCCAATAAGCCTGTCTTTGCGCCTGTAGCTGCCAAGGCTAAAGCCAAGTTGCTGGCAACTGTAGATTTGCCTACACCACCCTTACCCGATGATACTAAAATTATATTTTTTATACCTTTCAGTTGGTTAGGATCCACGCTCGTCACGCGCGATGTCATGTTGATTTCAACCTCAATGTCTTTGCTGATAAATAAGCCAATCGCATTACGACATGCATGTTCGATGTGGGCTTTGAGTGGACATGCTGGTGTAGTGAGTACTACATCAAATTTTATTTTATTGGGCAGTATTTCAATGTTTTGAATCATGTGAAGAGTGACAAGATCCTTTTTAAGATCCGGCTCTTCAACGTGACTAAGCGCATGCAATACTTGTTCTTGTGTAATTGTCATGGTTAATAAATTCTTTTTTGTACAAAGCTAAGAATATACTCAACAAATCTTGTCATTTCACTGTTTTAAAGTAAGCAAATCTGGATAGTCGAAACGATTCTTATTGAGGTTTTAAATTCGTGCTTAATTTTTAGCTTTGCGCTTTAACATTTACTCTACTATGAAATACCTTATTCTGATCTGCTCTTCGCTGTTGGCGATGCAATTGTCATTTGCACAAGATGTAAATCCACAACAGGAAGATAGAATGCCAGAAAATACCTATAATCTGAATCACATACGATGGAATGTGGTTCCGCTGCTATCCGGAAATATTACTTTGGAATATGAGCGGGTTTTGAACAAAAAAATTGCTGTTGCTGCGGCGGTAGGTTGGAGACCAAGTGGTAAGATGCCTTACAGGTCGGTTTTGACTGATATTATAGACGATGAGACCGTAAATACTTTTTTGCAGGACTTAGAAACTAGCACCACGAGTTTCACACCCGAAGTCCGATTCTACCTTTCCAAGAGAGGATACGGAAATGGATTTTATATCGCTCCGTACATGAAATTTGCCAAATATGATTTCAATGTGCCTTATGCGTATGACGTGACGATTGCGTACCAAGGGCAGGTACTTTATGATAGGCAAGAAACTATCTTATTTAAAGGAGATCTATCAACTTTTTCGATGGGTTTGTCTGCCGGATTTAACTTTAGATTGACCAAGAATATACATTTGGATTGGCGGATATTAGGTCCGGGATATGGTCAGTCCCGTGGTAATCTGGCGGGTAGAATTACCTTGAATGCCGATGAACAGAACGGATTAAATCAACAGCTCGAAGAACTGCAAGAGAGTCTCGATGATCTGCCATTGAAATTTAATGTGGATTTCTCGGTGCATGGCAATGGGGCTGATATTAAAGTAAACAAAAGTCCTTGGGCAAATATTCGAAGTGGATTATCTATTGGATTTAGTTTTTGATCATTCTTGCTTTACTATTCGACAATAAACTCTATTTTTATTTAGAATTTTAAATAAAGATTCATGATTGATTTTTTTAGGGATACTCGGAAGAAATGGCTTTTCATAGGCATAGGTAGCTTTCTGCTACTTTTGGGGATAGGCTTTGCCGTGGGGATGTCCAAGCGCCAAGGTTATCTGGATAGCGCTGTTGTAAAAGTAAAAGAAAAATTACGTCAAGAATATGAAGTCGATTTTAAAGTAGATACATATCGTTTTGCAGGACTTAATACGGTTGAGTTCGAAAATTTACTCGTTGTTCCGAAGGATCGAGACACACTCGCTACCATGGAAAAGTTTTCGGTGACGGTAAAACTGATGCCTTTGATTTGGGGGGATATCAAGGTGGGTGGACTTGGTGTAAAGAATGGGGCCGTCTCTTTCGTAAAAAAAGACTCCTTGAGCAATTATGATTTTCTATTCAAGAAAAAAGATCCCACAGTCCCAGAACCCGAAACAAACACTTCCAAAGGGTTTGCCGATTTGGCGGATCGGTTGGCCACACAGTTCTTTTCGCTTATTCCGGATGACTTAGATCTGGAGAATTTCGAATTGTCTTAAAAGGATGATCGCATGGCTCAGCGGATCACCGTTCCTCAAGCGGTCATGAATTCGGGTAAGTTTTCGTCTTCTGTTTTTCTGAATGATGAAGAGGCCGAGTGGCTGCTGGAGGGCAAGGTACAAGCGGAAGATCAGCGCATGCGTGTGGAAGTGTCGTCGAAAGAGCCTGATGTCGAATTACCGTTTTTATATGGTAAGTATGGACTGGCGGTCAGTTTTGATAAGTTGATATTCGACCTGAAAGATGTTAAGAAAATAAATAAGAAACTGCTTGAAATAGATGGTGCTTTTGCGTATGAAAACTTAAAAGTAACCCATCATAGACTTTCGGACTCCACGATTATTCTTCCTCAAGCCGAGATGTCGGGAGGGATTCAGTTTGCTGAGAATTATATCGCTTTGAAAGATAATTCGACGATACGTGTGAAAGACTTTGAAGTATCACCGCAGGTGAAGGTGACGCTCAAACCCGATAACCAAGTAGATTTATCATTGCATACGGGTGTATTTCAGGCGCAGGATTTTTTTGATGCCTTGCCGAGAGGATTGTTTCAGAATATAGATGGGGTCAAAGTCGAAGGGAGTATTGCTTACGATTTGGATTTTTCGGTTAATCTAGACAAGCCGGATGACATTAAGTTTGAGTCCAAAATTGATGATGCGGACTTAAAGATAATCCAGTGGGGAGCTGCCAATATCGATTCGTTAAATACATCCTTTGTCTATGACGCTTATGATGATACTGTCCGTGTGAGACAATTTTTAGTAGGACCAGAGAATCCGAACTTTAGACGATTGGGCCAAATTCCTTACGTATTAAAAACTACCGTGCGTAATACCGAAGATCCATTTTTTTATAAACACAATGGTTTTGAAATGGAGGCTTTCAAACTTTCTATTGCTACCAATATCAAAGAAAAAAAGTTCAAACGCGGTGCTAGTACGATATCCATGCAGCTGATAAAAAATGTGTTTTTGAATCGTAAGAAGACATTGAATCGAAAGTTTGAGGAGATTTTATTGGTTTGGATGATGGAAGCATCCGGGCGGGTGAGTAAGGATAGGCTTTTTGAGATTTATCTCAATGTCATCGAATGGGGTAAGAATGTGTATGGTATCACGGAGGCAGCAAACTATTATTTCAAGAAACAGCCCGAGGACTTGACGCTGGGAGAGAGTCTATTTTTGTCAAGTATTATTCCCCGACCAAAGACCGGGCTATCATCATTTGATTATACCGGACATCTCAAAGGCTGGGTGCAGCGACATTTCAACACCTACGGTTCTATTATGCGTAAACTCGGGGAGTTGGATAATGTTTCGGTGCCTGAAAATTATGGATTCTACGAAGTTGTATTGCAATCGAATTTGCGTCCCAAAGCACCTGTAATGCGCGATACGGTAACGTGGGATATGGATAACGAGCAAGAATTAATCATCAAAGAATTGGAAGCCGAAGAGCAGGCGCGAAAATCGCTCTTAGATAAATTGATAAGACAATAATGGATAAAATCGAGATAAACAACCTTTGCTTTGAGCCTTTTATTAGTTATGAACAGATAAAAAAACGCATCCGATTAATCGGTATCGACATAAGCCGTAAGTATGCGGACAAAAATCCTGTATTTATTGGTGTATTGAATGGTTGTTTTATGTTTATGGCGGACCTTATGAAGGAAATTGATATTCCCAGTGAGATGAGTTTCGTCAAGCTAGCATCCTATGTGGGCACGGACCAGAGGCAGATCTCACAATTAATTGGTGTAGGTATTGATTTGACAGATCGGCATGTAATAATTGTGGAAGATGTTGTCGATAGTGGTAATTCCTTGAAGCATACCATTGAGGCTTTGGAACGTGAAAATGTAAAGGAGATTGCTGTTTGCACTTTGCTGATGAAACCTTCTTGTCTGCAGTATGACTTCGATAATATCGAATATGTGGGTTTTGAGATCGAGAAGGAATTTGTGATTGGTTATGGGTTGGATTATAACGGCTATTATCGTAACCTCAAAGATATATACAAAGAAGTGACTTTAGGAGGTTAATCCCTAAAGTCACAATCTAGCAAATGGTCATTGACCATGCCTACCGCTTGCATGTAAGCATAGCAGATGGTACTCCCGAAAAATTTTACTCCCCGTTTTTTCAAATCTTTCGCTATAGCTTTGGATTCTTCCGAATCGACAGGAATGTCTCTCATCGACGATCTTCTATTTTCTAAACGCTTATTTTCGGGCATGAATCGGTATAGATACGTATAGAAAGATCCGAATTCTTGCTGAATGGCTATAAATATTTTTGCATTTTGTATCGCGGCTTCTATCTTGCCCCGGTGTCTGATAATTGCGGGGTCTAATACAATACGGTCGACATCATCAGCTGTAAATGCAGCGACTCGATGTACGTCAAAATCAGCAAATAGCCGTCTGTAGCCCTCGCGACGACGAAGAATTGTAATCCAGCTCAAGCCAGCCTGCGCGGATTCTAAGATTAAGAATTCGAATAGGGTTTGGTCATCCTTAACCTGTCTTCCCCATTCTTTGTCATGATATTCTACATATAATTCATCAGTGCCGCACCAAGGACAGCGGTGGAGTGAAGGAGTTATCATATTGTATTTAAAAAATTTAGTTCTAAACCCTACCTTTGACATCAAATGATAAGGATTACATATTTAGAGCAAATTATAAAAAATAAGCAATACTTTGGATTGTATAATGTGCTTTTGTGGACGGTCATTTTTTTGATTTCCTCATCTTCGGTATTGTCGGCTCATACCAACAATTTCCAGTTACCTATGGATTCCACACAAGTGGAAAGCCTGGATACACCTGCGGTAAGCACATTTGACTATGTATTTATCGATACAGCGCAAAAGCCCGCTGTGAATTATGTACAGGATAGTGTGCTGCGCATGATCGAAATCGAATATACCGATCTGCAAGCATGGTTCAGTAAAATGGACAAGCTCAAGAAAGATAAGGATGTGGCCCCCGTATTTAAGAAAGCCTATCGACCATCTTGGCTCATCGGGGTGCTTTTGTTGATTCTTATATGTCTGGGGATGGTTCGAGTATTTTTCTACCCTACATTTCTTAATATAATATATGGGTATTATAACGAACGGATCTTATTGCAGATAAGTAAGGAAGACAATGTATTGACCTCCTGGCCGTACATATTTTTGTATATAATTTTTAGCTTATCGTTAGGGCTCTTTGCGGTGATATATTTTGGTGCCAAGGAGAATATTTCATTCTTGACATTCAATAATTTCATCCGATTATCGGGATTTATTGGTGTCCTTTTTGTAGCTAAGTTGTTACTAATTAGGTTTATTTCAGTTATTTTTGAAGCCGAAAAATTAGCTCGTGATTATATCACTGTTTTGTATGTAGTATACTTCAACAGTATGATATTTCTTACCCCATTATTAATTTTAGTCATTTTTTTGCCTTTTTTTTACCTGGATTATTTGCTCATTTTCCTTGTTGTATGTACTGTTTTGCTATTTTCTTATCGACTAATACGTACGGCTTGGAGTTTATTAGGTAATCTAAAGTTTTCAATCTTTTACTTAATTCTTTATCTTTGTGCTCTAGAAATAGCACCGATTTTAATATTAGTGAAAACACTAACAAATAAATAAGAGTTTATGCAGTTTGATGTTGCTAGAGCTAAGAAAGTAAAAAGTATCTTAGTTACGTTGCCAAGACCAGAAAATGACAAGTCACCTTATTTCGCTTTAGCGGATAAATATAACTTGAAATTAGATTTTCGTGGTTTTATACATGTGGAGGGAGTTCCTGCAAAAGAAATCAGAAAAGAGCGTATTAATTTTGCTGAGCACACGGCAGTAATTTTCACGAGTAAGAATGCGGTAGACCATTTTTTCAGAGTATGCGAAGAGATGCGTTTTGAAGTTTCTGCTGAGATGAAATATTTCTGTATCTCTGAAGCTATAGCGTTGTATTTGCAAAAATACATTCAGTATCGCAAGCGTAAAATTTTCTTCGGTAAGCAAACCGCTAAGGATCTAGAGGAAGTATTGAAAAAACACAGCAAAGAAAAGTTCCTTTTCCCATGTTCTGATGTAGCAAATGAAGAAACGCAAAATTGGCTACAGGAGAATGGTTACAATTCTACGCCAGCTGTTCTTTTTCGCACCGTCATCAGTGACATCACCGATCTGAAGGATGTGTTTTACGATGTAATCGTATTCTTTAGTCCTTCAAGTGTGCAATCCTTGTACGAGAATTTCCCGGATTTTATTCAAAACAATACGCGTATCGCAGCGTTCGGTACTTCGACCCAACAGGCACTATTGGACAAAGGTCTTATCTTAGATATTCCTGCTCCTACGCCGACGGCTCCAAGTATGACAATGGCTGTAGAGCAGTACATAAAATTGGTAAATAAGTAATTCTTATTTAAGCATAAAGATTTCAAAAAAGGCAATATTGTATTCAATATTGCCTTTTTTTTATCCATGTTGCCCCTAAAGTTTACTGTGATTTTTTGTAAGTTTTTTTAATTAAAATTCTTTAAATGCATTAATTAACTTATTTTTATGCGCATTACTGTAATGTTTTGTCTGTTGAACTAACCTATATGCTGAAAACTTATGATTATTAATCATTTGAAGATTTATAAATTTCTGGTTGCGCTTATTATAATTACCGTGTCTGTGAGCTGTAAAACTTCCACTAACAATGGGGAATTAGTAGGTGTCCGATTAAATAAACTGAAAACGAGTAAAACACCATATGGTATGGTCTTAGTACCAGGTGGAACATTTATTATGGGGCAGTCTGATGAAGATATCACTTATGCACAGACGGCACAAAACCGCCAAGTGACAATCGCTCCTTTTTACATCGATGATACCGAAATATCCAATAGCGAGTACAGACAATTCGTGCAATGGGTTAGAGATGATTTTCGACAAACAACGTTCAGTATTCGAACCTCGTATCATTGGTATTGCACCCTTGATTACTCCGCAGATACCCGGCGCAGCAGTAGATTTTGATATGCCGATCGCTGCGGCAGCGAGCAATGCGGACCCTTTTGATCCGTTTGCTGTGCAGCCCGCACAATCCGCACAAGCTGGGGCTAATGAAACAACTCAGCCGCCTATTCCAGCGGTGGCAGCTCCTGCCTTTGGCCCGCAGATAGATGCAACCCCTGCTTTTTGGATTTATTTTCCTGAAGCAAAACATGTATTGGTCAATAAGGAAGTGGTAAATAGAAATAATGATGCCACTGGATTGAGCTACGATGATGTATTTATCAAAAGATTGTTTTATAGTTATATCGTTAAACAATCCAATTCAGAAGACTTGCGGATTAAAGATTACATACAGAATGATTTAGATCGACTATTGGAGTCTGAGCGTATCAAAAAAGCACTTATGGACTATGAGTAGGACTTGTGGTCCTACTAAATGGTGACTATTATCGCTAGAATATTAACAATATTTCTACTAATTTTAACAACATATTAAAGGTCTGTTGGATATGGATTATAAAATATGGATTGTGTTAAAAATGTAGAAATATTTTTTTTTATGTTTGTACTTAAAGGTAAAAAACTAAAAGCTTGTGAAACTAAAACCTGTTGATAGTATTTCTGGAATATCTCCAAATGATTTTGTTCGAGATTATCTTAACAAAGGTCAGCCTGTTATCTTAAAAGATTTTATTAGTAAGGATAGCGCATGTTGGACAAAATGGAGTTATGACTATTTCAAGGAAATAGCTGGTGATGTTAAAATCGATGTTTACGGAAGGGAAGAAGAAGGTCATAATTACGCAGCTAGTCCACCAGTTGGTAAAATGACTTTTGCCGAATATTTAGATAAAATTAGTACAGAGCCGACTGAGTTACGTCTTTTCTTATTTAATTTATTGAAAATTAGACCAGAGCTAAAAAAAGATTTAATATACAATGATGTAACAGGAGGTAAAGTTATTCAAGGGTTACCTTATATGTTTTTTGGAGGTGAGGGCTCGGCTACACGTAACCATTTCGATATTGACATGTCGCATGTGTTCATTTCTCAATTTCAGGGCTACAAACGTATTTGGTTGTTTCCAAATGAGCAATCAGATCTGATGTACAAATTGCCTTATAATTTTCACAGTATAACGAATTTAAAGACTAGTTCTGTGGAAGAATATCCTGCGCTACAATATCTGAATGGTTATGAAGCGGTAATTGGTCCCGGTGATACCTGTTATATGCCTGCCGGTTGGTGGCATTATATTCAGTACGAGACGGAGGGGTATTCCATCTCTGTACGCGCATTGGCAAATTCGTTGGGCGAGAAATTAAAAGGTGCTCGAAATCTATTCATTACCCGTCATTTTGATGATACGATGCGAAAGATTTTTAAAGATAAATGGTTGCAGTACAAAATTGAAAAAGCTACGCAAAGAGCAAATAAAGCAATGAGGCGTTATAAATAACAAATAAATAAAATGGGCGGATCTAAATTCGCCCATTTTGTTATCATTCACTTTCTTCTTCTTCTTTTATCGCATTACGATAGAATAAAGTATAGGGATCAGACTCATAGATATGGGCATCCGGATTATGCTTAAATGGAATATCCGGATTAAAGATTTCTTCTAGCGTACTTATCAGGAAGCCTACAAACTCTTCTTTCTGTTGTGCTAGAAAATCTCCTTCCATCAGTGCGCCACGGCTTCCATAGAATAGCGTCCCTTCTTCGCGCATCTTGCGGGCTACATACAGATTCGGTTCCAAATTCCGTATTCCCGTTTTTTGTTCGAAGACAAAAGCATAAAACAATGTTTGCACCAAAGCTTTATTCTCTGTGTTAGCCGCAAACACTTTATCCATGGAGGTAAATTTGACGGCATCAGCCCCTGTTTTGTAATCCACAATGCGGGTTTTTATTTCGCCTAGATCGGTCACCACTTGATCTACACGGTCGATGATACCGTATATATTTACGTGCTCTACCTGTCCATTGATTTGAATCGGCAAAGAAATAACGTAATCCTGATCATTTTCCAATTCGATGATGCGAAAGGATTGGAAATTGGAAGCATCGTACTCCAAATACATTTTTAAGTATTCACGAGCGATCTTATGCATGATACGCTGCAAACTACTGAGATCGTTGATTTCCTTACAATCTAAACTATATTGCTCTGCAATTTCGGCTAGGATGAGACCGTCTATCTCAGGGATTTTGTCCAAGAGCACAGATGTAGGAGTGAAGTCCTCGAGCCCTTTGTAGGGCTTCAATATTTCCTCCATGACATTGTGAATAACTGTGCCAAGCAAATTCATTTCAAACTCCTGCGATATACGGGGCGGTTCTTTGATTTCGGCTACGTGCTTGAAGAAAAATTGCAAAGGGGATTGCAAATATGTCGTCAACGCGGTGGCTGAAATTTTAGCCTGCCCGTCAATGTATTTTGCACGCATATAATCCCAAACTTTACCCGTCTTGGGAACGATGAGTTCTTCCTCTTTAGGCGGAAAAAGAATTGGCTGCTGCTGTTGCTGTTTGAGGAAATTGAAATTACTTTCAAACTCTAGCTGACGTATGAATCGGCTTTCTTCGCCTGTGCTGCTTTCATCTACTATACTGTTATAGAACAAATGTATTCCTGTGCTATATTGAAGATGACGATAGAACAAATAGGCTGATAGGGCATCCTGGTTCTCTAGAATCGGCAGCCCATAAGCTCTACGCAAGGTGTTTGGAAGAAAAGTCGCCGCGCTCGATATTTTTGGTAAAATACCTTCATTGACACCCAAAATATAGACATTGTCAAAATTAAGACAGCGGCTCTCGAGCAGTCCCATGATTTGTATGCCATCCAAAGGATCCCCTTCGATTGCTGAATTGATAGGGGCAATAGCTTTACGTATTAACCCTATTTGGAATAGAATGCTGAGCTGTGGTATCTTATCAAATCCCAATTGCAATTGGTTCAGTACTTTTTGCGTCTCGATCAGTAGGTTGGCATCTATCTGTTTGATTTGTGTGTCTTGAGCCAATGATTCCAGCACATTCTGCAGAATATGGGCCAGGGTCGGAATCACATCTTTGGAGGACGCCAACGGTCGGAAGAAATGTGGTAACACCGAAGTGCGTATATGGATATCTTGGATATCAATATCAAATAATTGCTTTTGAGCAATGAAAGTTTGGAGTTCAGTTTTTTCTTGGCTGGACGTCTTAGTCAACGGATTATTCAAAAACGTTTCCACATCCTGAAAAGGAATTTTCTTCTTTCTGAGGTGTGAAATCTGCTCATGCACTTTCATCCATAAGTCTAGAATCCCAAAAATCGGTGATTGGGTAAGGGGAAATCCGGTAGTGATATTCACCTTAGTATCGGGCAAACTCTGTAATAACGGGACTAACAAGGATTCGTCCGCCAATAAAATAGCATGGCTCTTGCAGCTGCACAAAATATTGTTTTTAATCAATACGTCGTGAAGTAACTTGGTCTGACTCACTTTTCCGGTCGAAGCATAAAGATGAATAGCATCGGAACGATTGCCAATGATATTGGGAACATCGCCTAAAGCATTTTGTAGCCCGGTCTGGAAGATATTCCTTCGGATGAACAGACCCGCTTCTTGTTGGGTGTCCTCCAAATAATACGCATCCGCATCGAAGTAAAATAAAGCCTTGCCTTCATCTTGCCATTGCTTAAAAAGCTTTGCCTCGGCATTATTTAAGGCATTGAATCCAACGAAAAGTATTTGTTTGAATGGCGCAGTAAATGCCGTACTCAGCTCGCCATTAGCCAACTGCCTATAGATGGTCGGAAAATTGGTTTGATTATGGGCAGCAAGTTTTTGTTTAAATAATCGGTATAATACGGGGAGTCTTTTCCATAATTTCAGAAAACGCTCTTGAATGCCCGTGTGTCCAGAGATGCTAAAAGATTGCCAAAATTGCTTTATAAAATCTTGCTGTTCTTTGGTCAGATGTTGGAATTCAATATCAATCTTGCTAGTGTCATACAGTTCCATGTAGATGTGATCAATATTGACTAAATCGTAGTCTAATTGACTAAAATCACTTAGGATTATCTCCGCAATAGGATAAAATTCCTCCAACGTCTCCGGCTTATGGCCTTCTTGGGCCAATAATTCGTTGTGCAACTCGTACAAATAGAAGAATTGAGTGAGTGGACTCACCTGCTCTGCATCGGAGGACAGCGCAAAAAATTCTTGAATCGTATAAAATTGCGGTGACCAAATGGCATGTCCATACGTATCGGCAAGATGCTTCTTGAGATAAGTGATAGGACGTTTATTGTTAAAAACAATCGCTATGTCGGAGAGATTTGAACCAAAGCGTTGTTTGATATCTTGAGCTACTAGTGCTAAAAATGAATTCATTATATTCTATATTTCTTAGATATCTCCTTGTGGTCGATATGACGTGTGTTTATTTACTTGACCTCTACTAAATCCCCGCCTTTGGCATAAAACAAAAATCCACGGACATTTTTGAGCCCTAAATTCTGTAAAGCCTTCATGTATTGATCGATCTGCGTTTTATGTTCGATATAGTTGTCGCCTGTGAATTTGAAATCCAGAATAATAGTTTCATCTTCTTTGGTAAATACTTTGTCAGGCCGCAATGTGCTCCCATCCGCCGTGATAATAGCCGATTCGTTCCAAATTTTGTAATCACCCGTCAACCAGGGATTGATTTGGGGATGATGCCATATCAGGTAGATTTCTTTCTCTAATACCTCTTTATTTTCCTTCGCGAGTACACCTTCGTCGATATAGCGATCAATGATTTTTTGTATATCGGATTCTTTGGATGCTTCAGCCATCACTTCATGGGCGAGAATGCCATATTGTGCCGCTTTTTCCAGCATTAGAATGGTGTTGATGCTGCGTTTGGTATTTTTATTTAAGGCATTTTCCATTGCCACCGAAATTGGATATTGAGATACCAAAGTATATGCGCCAAAGTCTGATTCGCCATCCTTTTGCTTGGTGATGATATGATCGATGGACAGTTTATTTTCTTCTAAACGAAAAGGTGCATTCTGGTGTTCCAACACCTGATACATCACATCAGAAATCAAATCATTGCATATTTTGGTTTCGCCTGTCTTTTTATCACAAGAAAAGGCAGGTGCTGTAATGTAAATATGTTCGACGGCACGCGTTGTCGCCACATAAAGGGTGTTCAGCGTATCCATATAGTTGAAGAGCTTTTCTTCAAAGTATTGTTGATAGAAAATAGATTTTCCTACGGCACTATTATATTTTATCGGAATACGGCCGAGCTGTGCAAAAGGTGTATTAACCGTGTTAATCCAAAAATCACCATTCGTCATACCATCTAGCGTCCAAGAGCAGAAAGGAATCATGACTACATCATAAGCCAATCCCTTTGATTTGTGAATGGTAGTCACTTCGATCGCATTTACTTTACCGCTAGAAGGCAACACCGCTTTGTTTCCATCTTCTTCCCAAAATTCGATAAATTGGTTGATGCCTCTTTCACCGTTGGCCGTAAAGTTGCCGACAATATCTTTGAAAGTAAGGATATAAGGTAGGTGTACATTATTCTTGGAGGTGAACCCAAATATTTCAATAAGCTTTTCTACCAAATGGACCAAAGGAAGCTTTTGCCATACTTCCCAATCTTCAATTAAGCGTTCTGGAAGCAGGCTTTTCAGGTTTTTTATATTATTCTGCTTAAAATCCAGCCATGCTGTCCCATCAAAACAGGTGTTATTTTGAATGATTTGGTACAGATAAGCCATCCGAGCGTGATGTATCACGTGTTGGTTGCTGTTGTACACAAATGCTTTGAGTGTCTCGACAAGTAGATTTACCGCGTCATTCGAATTGAGCGATAGGGCGTCTCCAGATATGACATCGAATGGAATACCGGTGGTATTTTTATATTCCATCAGTTTCTGAATCACCAACATCGCTTGCTTATTGCTGCGAACAAGAATGCCAATTTGTTTGGGTTCGTATCTCCCTGACGATATCCAGGAACCCACTTTTTCGCATAGTTTCTGAACCGAATCTTCTTGTACTTGGTTGGCTCTGAATCGGCTATTTTCGACCTCGATGTATTCGATCTCAATAGAACCATTTTTGCTAGGATCCTGCAATTTGAACTCAGGGATTTCTTGCGCACTATTTTCATAAGCTCGGATGAGCATACTGTCATTTTTCGCTTGTGTCCACCAGCGTAGTCCCTCTTCCGACAGTTCTTGCTTCGCAATATCATTGAGCGCATGTTGCATGTGCGTCGGAATAGTTTGATACAGATAGTTGTTGAATCGTATGATGTTGGGAAGACTGCGGAAATTCGTTTCGAGATTACCGTTGTGTATAAATTGAGCCTTACCTTCTTCATCAAGATGAAAAATCTGTGCAACCTGTTCCTCGACTTGTTGCAAGAGAATACGCCAGTCACCATTACGCCAGCGGTAAATGCTTTGTTTGACATCACCGACAATCAGGTGTTCGTGTTGTTGACCTTGCGTATTACTCAATGCATTTAATAACAATGGACTATAGTTTTTCCATTGTATGCGCGAAGTGTCTTGAAATTCGTCAAATAGGAAATAATTATAGCGATTACCTATTTTTTCCCACACGAATGTAGGGTCATTGTGCGCATCAAGACCGAGCTTGTTCAATAAGATTTGTGAGTCGGATATCAATTGCGCCGAATTCTCTTTTCGCCAGCTGCTCAATAAATCTGACATTTCTTTGAGTAGACGCAGATAATAAAGATTAGCCTGTACGGACTGATAAGCGATGTAAGTCGGTAATAGCTGTTCTAAAGCATGGAATTGATCCAAAATCGGCTTAAAGTCTGCAATCAGATCGTAGCGTACATTCTTGGATGTATCAGTATATGCGTTTTCGTCATTTATTAAGCTAGTGAATTTGCCAATGATTTTGATGAGGTCCGAGGTCGATAGTTTGTTGACCTGAGAAGAAATGTTATTGGCCGAAATGAGTGGATTCCGCGATTTACCTTTCATCTCATCGGCATCTACATGCAATGACTTGAATACTTCTTGATAGGATTGAATCGCCAGACTCAGGCTGTCCAGGTAGGACTTGGTTTTCTCTACAATCTCTTTGTTGAGGAGATTGAAAATCTGATTGGTGTCTGCAGAAGCGAGCGCACCATCAAATTCCTGAAAATTTTCGCTGAAAATTAAACCCGCCAATTGACTCAGCTGCGTGCGGTAATTCCAGTTTTCATTATTGTTGATTTTCTTTTCCGCATATTCAATTATCCACTCCAACAGTTCGGGTTTTTCGTCCAATAATTGATTCAACATAATGGTCAAATCGGTCTTGACCTTATTGGTGTTCATCTCAATTTTGTATGCGGCGTCCAAATTCAGTTCATAGGTGAATGAGCGTATTACTTTTTGGGAGAAACCATCTATCGTGCTAATCGTAAAATGACTGTAGTCGTGTAATATTTTGCGGTACACACGCTGGGCTTTTTCTTGAATGAGAGCAGCCGACCAGCTTGGATTTTGTTCTATGATGAGTTGCTCAAAATGCTGGATTTCTTTCTGCTTTTTAGCCGGTAGACGTTCAAAATTAACTCGGGTTAGTCCCTGCAAAACCGAAAGAATACGTTCTTTCATCTCCGCTGTCGCCTTGTTGGTAAAGGTCACTGCCAAAATCTCTCTGTATCTATTTTCATTGGACAAGAGAAGGGTGATGTAATGTAAGGTCAGGCTGAATGTTTTGCCGGAACCCGCAGAAGCTTTAAGAATTTTTAAAGGAGCAACATGAGTCATTATAATACTGTGATTTGGAAGATTGAAAATACACTAAAATTACGTCTTCGACAAGAGAAATAGTAAGACCCCTCATTTAAAGCTTTTTAGTTTCAGAAAAACTTTTTATCTTTGCGTCCCCTCTTACATGAAGTACGGGGGATATGTTGAATACATAAAAAAATAATAAAACATGGCAACTAAAATCAGATTGCAAAGACATGGTAAAAAAGGACGTCCTTTTTACCACCTAGTAGTAGCAGATTCACGTGCTCCACGTGATGGTAAATTCATCGAACGTATCGGTTCTTATAACCCAAACACAAACCCAGCGACTATCGTTTTGGATTTTGACAAAGCTTTGGATTGGATGAACAAAGGTGCGCAACCTACAGACACAGCTCGTGCTATCCTTTCTTACAAAGGTGTATTGTACAAAAAACACTTGCAAGGTGGTTTGAAAAAAGGTGCTTTTGATGAGGCTGCTTTAGAAGAGAAATTTGCTGCTTGGACTGCGTCTAAAGAATCTCAAATTTCTGGTAAAAAAGATGGTCTTGCTAACGCTAAAGATGAAGCTAAAAAAGCTGCATTAGCTGCTGAGGCTGTTAAAAAAGCTGCTAAAGCTGAAGCTATCGCTGCTAAAAATGCACCTGCTGCTGAGGAGGCACCAGCTGAAGAAGCGGAAGCTACTGAAAACACTGAAGAAACTGAAGGTTAATCCTTTCATACAGTATTCAAAGAAGCCGGTTCACACGTTGAATCGGCTTTTTTAGTTATTTAAATGGCTGTAGGATGAAGTTGCTGTGCCATTATTTTATTATTTTTGACTTTTTATTTTTGAAATATGACTACAGAAGAAAGTTTTTACATCGGATATGTATCTAAGACGCGGGGTTTGAAAGGAGAGGTTCAATTGTTTTTTGAATTTGAAGATTACGATGATTTGGAGCTGGATGTCATTTTTCTGGAAGTCAACAAAAAACTGGTGCCCTATTTTGTAAATACAATCAAATTACAAAAAAATAGTACTGCCTACGCTACATTTGAAGATGTAGATCATATCGATAAAGCGAAAGCTTTAGTGCACAAAAAAATGTATTTGCCGAATGACAAAATGCCTGAGCGTGATCCAGATGATTTTAGATGGACGGATTTAGTAGGTTTTTTGGTCATTGACGAAGAACATGGCGAACTGGGCGAGATAATCGATGTACGGGAGATGCCGCAGCAATTTATCGCTACGGTTGAATTGGAAGATGGTAAACAACTCATGTTTCCGCTGTCCGAAGATTTAATTCTCGGAATAGATGGAGAGGAGGAAATTGTCGAAGTAGATTTACCCGAAGGTTTGGTGGATTTATATAGAGAATAGAAAAGGAAAGTTAATATCTTTCCTTTTTTGTTTTAGTCAATATTTTCTTGCTTTCATTGCAGGATTTTGAAACATAAAATGTAGCGAATAAGATAATTTGAAAAAATGAATGATTTTCTTTTGAGTTTATTAGACTAAATACCGATATTAGCAGAGCTTATAGAGAAAGGCAGAGGGAATAGACCCAATGAAGCCTTAGCAACCTGACATATGCTCAAGGTGCTAAATTCTACCCCCAAAAAGGGAAAGATAAGTGGATAGTAAAGATATACAAGCCCCCGTGTCTTTTCTGTAAGCCTAAACGAGAAAATAACATGAAAATCATAGACCATATTAAACGTGCAGACGGTAATCCATTATTCTCATTTGAACTATTGCCGCCAGCTAAAGGTCAGGGAATACAAAGCATCTTCAATACGATGGATGAATTGATGGAGTTCAAACCGCCCTTTATTGATGTGACATACCATCGTGAGGATTACCTGTACAAGCAGCATTCCAACGGATTATTGGAGCGCGTAGCCTACCGCAAGCGCCCTGGCACTGTGGCGATCTGCGCAGCTATTATGAACAAGTATAAGGTGGATGCGGTGCCTCATTTGATCTGTGGTGGATTCACCAAAGAAGAGACTGAGAATGCGTTGATTGATTTGGATTTTTTGGGTATTGATAATGTATTGTTACTCCGTGGCGATGCGCGCAAGGGCGATCCTGACTTTATTCCGACGCCTGGAGGTCATGCTTTTGCAACGGATCTCTTACAACAGGTCGTCGATATGAATAATGGTAAATATTTGCATGAAAACATCGAAAATAGTTCCAAAACAGACTTCTGTATCGGTGTAGCCGGCTATCCCGAAAAACATTTTGAATCGCCAAACTTCAATACCGACTTTAAATGGTTGAAGAAAAAAGTAGAAATGGGTGCAAATTTTATTGTGACTCAAATGTTTTTTAATGTCGAAAAGTACAAAGAATTTGTCACCAAATGCCGTGAAAATGATATTCATGTGCCTATCATTCCCGGTCTTAAACCGTTGACCTCAAAAAAACAGTTGATCACGCTTCCCAAAATTTTTCATCTGGATATTCCAGAAGATCTTAGTGATGCCGTGGACGCTTGTAAAACAAATGCGGAGGTGCGTCAGGTAGGGGAAGAGTGGCTTGTCCAGCAGTGTAAAGAACTTATAGCTTTCGGTGCACCGGTATTGCATTTTTATACGATGAGTAATCCTGGGCCTACTAAACGGATCGTGGAAAAATTAGCCTAAAAATATTAAAAAGCTTTTCGAAAGGAAAGCTTTTTTTAATTGTGTTAAATTCTGTTAATTAACACATTAACATTCCGTAATCTCCTAAATTTATATGGTATTATTTCCCATTATTAAATACACTAGATTATGAATTACTCGAAAACCAATAATTTGTTGGGCTGGATGTGCGGAATTATCGCAACGCTATTATATATCTATACGGCCGATCGTTATAACAGTTGGTGGGATACAGGTGAATTTGTGGCATCAGCTTACAAACTGCAAGTCGTGCATCAGCCTGGAGCACCATTGTTTCTGATGATTCAAAATCTATTTTCAAACCTGGCGCTTGGCGATAAGAGTCAGATTGCCTATTGGATGAATATTGGTTCGGCTGTATGCAGTGGCCTCACGATTACGTTTTTATTTTGGACTATTACTGCGTTAGCGCGAAAAGTTACCATATCCGAAAGCAATTCGCTTCCCTTGAATAATCTGAAAATTTTCGGCGCAGGCGTTGTAGGGGCGTTGTCCTATGCTTTTACGGACACATTTTGGTTTTCAGCGGTTGAAAGTGAAGTATATGCGATGTCATCCCTATGTACGGCGTTGGTATTTTGGCTTATCCTGAAATGGGAAGCCAGAGCTGAACAAGAAGATGCCAATAAATGGATGTTGGTAATTGCTTTTGTTATGGGATTATCCATAGGGGTACACTTGTTGAATCTATTAACAATTCCTGCTTTGGCGTTGGTAATATATTTTAAGAAAGCGAAACAGATTCAAATAAAAGGGATATTACAGACACTTGGTGTTGGGATAGGCGTTTTGGCCTTTGTGCTATGGGGCGTAATTCAATATGGAGTAAAGTCGGCAGCTTATTTTGATCTGTTCTTTGTCAATAATTTAGGTCTCAGCTTTGGGACTGGTATTGCTTTCTTTGTCCTGCTCGTGGCCGGACTTTTGGTTTATGGAATATTTTATTCTATTCAGAGAAAGAAAGCAGTATTGCAATTATCTATGTTGTCGCTTTGTTTTGTGCTGTTTGGATTCAGTTCATACAGCATGTTGCTGATTCGTTCACAAACGAATATCTCTTTAAATAATGGTTCGCCGGATGATGCGTTTAGTTTTCTTGGCTACTTGAGCAGAGAGCAGTATGGATCCGAACCACTCATCAAAGGCCCAGTTTATACCTCCAAGGCTACAGGCGTAGAAGAAAGTACAACTTATCGTAAGGATGCCGAGAAATATACCGCTATCAATGGTCGTGGGGAATATACTTACGATAAGGAAATGTTATTTCCTCGATTATGGAGTGCAGACAAGGCGCACTTCTATACCTATTATACCGGATTGCAGGAGGGAGAGGATCCCAGCATGTGGGACAATTTAAAATTCTTTTGGAACTATCAAATTAACCACATGTATGTGCGTTATTTTATGTGGAATTTTGCTGGAAGACAAAATGACGAACCTAGCCATGGAAGTGTCCTCAACGGAAATTGGCTTTCTGGTATCTCGGCTTTAGATCAAGTTCGGATCGGTGAAGAAAGCTTATCAAATACGCATCAAAATCCTTCGCGCAATGTATATTATTTTTTACCTCTGCTGTTGGGTATTGCTGGATTGGTATGGCACTATAAGCGGAGTAAACGTGATGCTTTTATCGTGGGATTATTATTCTTCTTTACGGGTTTGGCTATTGTAATTTATTTGAATCAGACCCCTATGCAGCCGCGTGAACGTGATTACGCTTATGCAGGTTCGTTTTACATGTACAGCATATGGATAGGGTTAGGTGTTATAGCATTCATGGATCTCGTCGGTCGATTTTTTACACACAAAGTTGTCGTAATAGCTACGGGTATAACCGCTTTTGTGCTCGTGCCGGGGCTTTTACTGCATCAAAATTTTGATGATCATGATCGTTCAGCGCGTACATGGACTAGAGATATGGCCTACAATTACTTGGTGTCGTGTGAACCGAATGCCATCATGTTTACGTATGCCGATAATGATACATTCCCATTGTGGTATCTGCAGGAAGTCGAAGGCATCCGCACGGATGTCCGTATTGTCAATTTGAGTTATCTACAATCGGATTGGTACGTCAATCAGACGATGAAGGATATCAATGCGGCTCCGAAGGCCCCTATAAATATTGATCTCTCCAAAATAAAGAGCGGAATTCGGGATGTGATATACTATTATGATATGCAGGTGGAAGGCTATACAGATGTGGATACGCTATTGAAAATCATGCTTTCGGATGATAAAAGCAATCAGGTTCAATTTTCAGATGGAGCTTACGTCAATATTCTTCCAACCAAAAATATGGCACTGCCAGTAGATAAGGATTCTGTGATTAGAAATCGTGCCGTGCCTGTTTCTTGGCAGAATGATATTGCAGACGCGCTACGCTGGACATATAATAAATCCTATGTCACCAAAGCAGAATTAAGCATGCTTTCCATCATATTAAATAACAATTGGAAGCGTCCTATTTACTTTGCCAATATGCTTGGAAAAGAGAATTTTCTAGGACTAGACAAATATTTGGTTAATGAAGGTCTTCTGTATCAATTAATGCCTATCGAAAAGGGGCAACCGGAGGAAACGATATCTTTAGTAAATACAGATACAATATATCGTAATATCAAAACTAAATATGCCTTTGGCAATATTTCTCAGATGAAGCATTTTGAGGTGGACTACCGTCGTTTTGTGCAGAGTTATTTGTTTGATAATACAATCAATGTCGCGCTAGACACGTTGCTTGCAGAAGAGAGGCTAGGAGAAGCTAAAGAGATTGCGCTATTGGCCGAAAAGCATATGCCTCAACACATAGTCGATATCAATCATGTATATTCTAATGCGACTGTGGGGGATACTTTACTCAAAGTAGGAGAAAAGGGAGTTGCTGAGAAAATAGTAACCCGTAATATTGATTATATCAACAACCATTTAGATTATTTGGTGAGAAAAGGAAATCGACTTACAGCTTTTGATCAGATGGATATGCAGACTACGGTAGATTCTTTTAATCGGTATAGAGAGATTGCATTTGCTTTAGATAATAAGCAGCTGATGGCACAAATAAAGCGAATGGATGATAGATATTTTAAAAATTAACATACAAAACAAAAGGAGGTTAACGACCTCCTTTTGTTTTGTATGTTTTATCCTTTTTTGACTTCTTTAGCCCAAGAATCTTTTAATGTTACTGTCCTGTTGAATACCAAATGTTCGGATGTAGACTTGGTATCCAAGTTGAAGTATCCAAGACGGATAAATTGGTAGCCTTTTCCTGGAATTGCATTCGCTAGATCTGGCTCAATATAGGCTTTAGGAATTACCGTTAAGCTATTTGGGTTCAAAGAAGCTTTGAAATCCTCTTCTGCTGCGGGATTTTCAACTTGAAAAAGCCTATCGTACAAACGCACCTCTGCTTCTTTGGCATGTGCTGTCGAAACCCAGTGAATTGTACCTTTTACTTTCAGCCCTGACGTATCTTCTCCAGATTTGGAATTCGGAATATAGTTACAGTGTACCTCCGTTACGTTGCCATTTTCATCTTTTTTGAAATCGTGACATTCGACGATGTACCCATGTTTCAATCGTACAGAAAGCCCAGGTCCTAGACGGAAGAACTTCTTAGGTGCATCTTCCATGAAGTCATCACGCTCGATCCACAATTCTTTAGTGAAAGGGATAATACGAGAACCCTCGCCACCTTCTACTTCTGGATTGTTTTCGCCTACTAATTCTTCGACCTTTCCATCGGGATAGTTGGTGATGATGAGTTTGATAGGGTCCAATACGGCCATTCTGCGCCAAGCGGTCTTGTTCAGATCCTCACGGATACAGAATTCCAATAGGCTGACATCAATCATGTTTTCACGTTTTTGGATACCTATACGATCACAGAAATTGCGAATACTTGCTGGCGTATAACCGCGGCGACGAAGTCCTGAGATCGTTGGCATACGTGGATCATCCCAGCTTTCTACATGTCCCTCATTCACCAATTGTAATAATTTACGCTTACTCATTACCGTATACGTCATGTTAAGACGCGCAAATTCGTATTGTTTAGAAGGGAAAATTTCCAATTGCTCAATCAACCAATCGTACAATGCACGGTGAGGAATAAACTCTAACGTACATACGGAATGGGTAATTTTCTCAATAGAATCTGATTGTCCATGTGCGAAATCGTACATCGGATAGATGCACCATTTGTCGCCTGTACGGTGGTGATGTGCATGTTTGATGCGATAGATAATCGGATCGCGCATGTGCATATTGGGGTTGGCTAAGTCAATTTTAGCACGCAATACTTTTTCACCGTCTTGGTATTTACCATCACGCATTTCTTGGAAAAGTTGTAAGTTCTCTTCCACCGAACGGCTGCGGTTAGGTGTAGGCACGCCTGGTTCAGTTGGTGTACCCTTAGCTGCTGCAATCTCCTCCGCAGTACTGTCATCTACATATGCTAAGCCATTTTTGATGAGCTTTACCGCATATTCATATAATGTTTCGAAATAATCCGAGGTGTATAATTCTTGTGCCCACTGGAAGCCCAACCATTGAATATCGTTTTTGATACTTTCTACATACTCTGTGTCTTCAGTCACAGGGTTTGTGTCATCAAAACGAAGGTTTGTCTTGCCGTTGTATTTTTGTGCCAATCCGAAGTTAAGACAGATGGATTTGGCATGGCCAATGTGAAGATAGCCATTAGGCTCAGGAGGAAATCGAGTCAATACGCGACCGTCATGCTTCCCTGATCGAAGATCTTCTTCGATGATTTCTTCAATAAAATTTAATGATTTTTCTTCCTCTATCATAAGGCAAAGTTACTTATATATTGCTAAATATAGGATGCTTAGCTCAAAATAAATGGTAGGTTAGCCTAATAAATGTAAATTGTTTTTAAATTTAGATATGAAAATTTTGCATTACGCGCGCTATGGGGTATTCTTACTATTATCCCTTCCCTTATTTCTGTCTGCTAAAACGCCAAAGCCTAAAATTTTGATTTATGGCAGTACGTTAGAGGCGTATGTAGCTGCTGTGCAATCCGCTGCTTCGGGTGTGCCTACACTATGGGTCAATCCGCAGGGATACTCTTTTCAAGAGGATCGTTTTCGAATTCAGGAAGCTCTATCCACTACCGTGCTAGACGGGGGTGTGGTATATCAATTTGTCGATAAGAAAAGTTTAGCCCAAGACTCCATACCAGGAGTACGCCAGAATGGAAAGCGAGAAGCTTACAATGTTCTCTCTCCAGACAATCTCCTCTTAACGTCATTATCTAATGAAGATGTGGTAAAGATCGTGCGTGGCAAAACGTGGAAAGTAACGCTGTCCAATAGGAAAAGCTATGACTTTCTTTCTGTACTCGATGCAAGCCTCTCCCAGGATCTTCTGCGTAAAACTTCACTCGGTAACCTTCCTGCATTAAAATCTACTCCGGCCAAAGACCTTACTTTAGCCGCTTCGAGGGCAACTGTCTTATTAGGTGAAAAAAATAAAGAAATTTATACTTATACGCTGACGGATTTGTTTACACAAAAGGATAATTTCTTTGTATTGGATGCTCTTGCGCGCGAAGCGGAAACCAATAAGGCGTTCCAGATAGCATATGGCCAAATAATGGGCGCAATTGTAAGCTATTGTGCATTTTTCAAAACCACAGTCGATAAAATTGATTTACGCACTTTGCAAAATGAATTGTTGACGTTCCGAAGCCGTCTATTACCTGCACAAGATGTTAGTTTTAAGGATCAAAATTTCATGTCCTTACAACGGATGTATCTTGCAGGAATTCTACCACTTCATAAGAAAGATGAGCAGCTGATTTTTGAGGGAGATGACTCCGTTCGTGTTGCCGATATCCGTCCTGTCATTAATCAATTCTTTACTCGGGCACAGCTGTGGTTTGTGGACAATAATCCCGAATTTATGACTGTGGCAGATGCTTTGAATCTAATTAAATATACCGCTTTTCGTGGGGAAGAACTCGACGTGGAGGTCAAAAGATTGTGGAATATGGAATTAACCTTCAAGGGTGATTATAATCCCTCAAAGGTTATCTCTCGTTATGAATTCGCTGTATTGTTTGATATATACGCTGCTCCTTTTGTGAAGAAAGTGAGTCAGGATGGACAAACGATTTCTCGTTAGTCCGTTACGTTTAATAAACGATCTCTTAGCAATAGACAAGCTCCATAGGAAGCCAAATTGTCACTTTTGGAAGAAAGTATAATTTTTGTGTCTCTATTTACGGAGGATAGCGAGTATTTATTCACTGCATTTTTTAGTGGTAGACTCAGATATTCTTCACACTTGGCTACGACACCACCTATGATAATTAGCTCGGGATTGAAAATGTTTATGAGTGAAGCGATGCCGCGACCCAGTTTATCACCGATGTAATTGATGGATTCAATGCATAGATTGTCATCCTTTTTAGCTGCACTGATAATGTCATTCAATTTAATATCTTCGGTTTTTTTGAATTTCTTAGTCAGAATACTTGTTGCGCCATTATTGATTTCATCGGTCACGCGGCGTATCAAAGCGTATCCCGAAGCTTCTGTTTCCAGACAGCCTTTCTTCCCGCATTTACAGATTATATCGTTGTCGAAGATAGAAATATGTCCAAATTCTCCCGAAAACCCCGATTTACCATAGTATAACTTGCCATCGATTAAGATCCCTAACCCTATACCGTTGTCTACATTTACAAATAGGGCATCCTTTTCGTCGGCCAAAGTGCCGCTATTGAATTCGGCATAAGAAAGGGCTTTCGTATCATTCTCCAAAAATGTTGGGATACCTAGGTTCTGTTCGAATAATTCGGAAAGTGGATTCTCATAAAAATTAAAATAGCTATACGAATAGCCTGTTCGGTAGTTGATCCTTCCGGTCAAGTTAATGCCTACCCCGAGGATTTTTTCCTTCACGATACTATGTTTGCTGATGAATTCGTTGATTTCTTTGCAAATATCCAGTAAAGACTCTTCATTGTTTTGAAGACTATAAAGGATGTTGTCTTTCTGCGAAACGATGTCCTTTTTCATGTTGATCATCGAAATGCTTAAATTATCAACACCGACTTGCACGCCTATGAAATAAGCTGCATTCGCTACCAAGCCATAGGTGTTGGGTTTGCGCCCAACAGCGGAGGTAGTCTTGCCATAGTCTTTTACCAGCTCATCTTGAATGAGCTCCGTTACACTTTCGTTGATTTTTGGAATACTTATATTGAACTCTTTGCTTAATTCCGCAATAGTCGCTGTTTCTCGCGTGGCAAAATAAGCTAGTATTTTCTTTTTCAGCCGAATATTCTTGTAGGCGACTCCATTTTTGTTCGCCTCGTGAATATGCTTAAAAAAATTGGATGTCATATTAATTGTTATCTAAGTCCATAAATAGCAAATATATCTGCTATTTTTGATGTGTTAATAAATAAATTTATTATTATCTGTAATTTACTCAATTTAACTATAAATGTATTTTTCTCTGTAAGAGAAAATCTAACTTCTTAAACTTGTCTAATAATTAATATTGTTTTTTTTGTAGAATAAATTTCATATAGATTTGTAGATGCTTATGAAAGATTTTCTAGAAGGAATACGCTAAAAATAAAAGTATAAAATCCTTTATATCACAAAAGCCACATGAATGTGGCTTTTGTATTATTTTGTATTCAAATTCGTCATGGTAAGACCGATTCCAATGGTCACGAAAGAATGTACCATCTTTACGGCGTGTTCAATATGTGCGGGTAGATCTTTTTGTTCCTCTTTATCAAATGGTCCTAATACGTAATCCACTTGTCTTCCTTTTGGGAAATTGTCACCAATACCGAATCGTAGTCTAGGGTAATTCTGTCCTCCGCACAAGGCCTCAATGGATTTCAAACCATTGTGTCCTGCGGCAGATCCTTTTGGCTTGATACGCAAAGATCCAAAAGGGATTGCCAGATCATCGACTACTACAAGCACATTGTCTATAGGAACCTTTAATTGCTGCATCCAATAGTTTACGGCTTTGCCGCTCAAATTCATATAGGTCGTCGGTTTGATGACGTATACATTATGATTACGGATTTTGAATTCGGTATAATAGGCATGCTTTTGCAAAGACCAGGATGTGCCCGCCTGATTGGCTAATTCATCCGCCACCATAAAACCTATATTATGTCTTGTGTCTGCATATTCGCGTCCAATATTGCCCAGACCTACAATCAAAAAATTCATGTTACAAAGGTAAAAAATGATTTCATATGGCACGAAAAAAGGGCATCGATATTTCGATGCCCTTTAGATTGCGGTAAAGCAAAATTATTTTTTCTTAGTACCTTTAGCAGCTTTAGCAGCTTCTTGCTCCGCTTGACGTAATGCACGTGACATGATTACAGATACGATAGTATCGTCAGCGTTGTTTAATACTTTTGCGTTGTCTAATACTACTTGACTTACGCGGAATGATTTACCTACTTCTAATGATTCCATAGGTACTTCAATCTCTTGAGGCATATTAGCAGGAAGAGCTTTGATGCGTAATTTACGTAATTTTTGAACTAATTTACCACCCATCTTAACACCTGGAGATGTTCCAGTTAATTTGATAGGAATGTTCATTGATACTTCTTTATCATCAGATAATTCTAAGAAGTCTATGTGTCTAACTAAGTCAGTTAGAGGGTGGAATTGAGCGTCTTGAACGATAGCTTTTACAGTTTTTCCTTCTAAGTTTAATTCTACGAATACTACTTCAGGAGTGTAAAGAACTTGTTTCAAATCAGCTGCGGATACAGAAAGGTGAGTTTGAGTAGCACCTCCATAAAGAACTGCAGGCACTTGACCTTCGTAACGCAATTCTTTTGCATCTCTTTTCCCTACGTTCTGTCTTACAGAACCGCTAATAGCAATTGATTTCATATTAAAAATATATAAATTTTGAGGTGCAAAAATAGCGAAATTTTCTGAATAAAAAAATAAACAATCGATTTTGTGAAAAGTGAAAAGATTGTTACGCAGATATAAAAAGATTAATTCTTATATTTAACACCTGCGTCCATAGCATGCAACTTAAACTTAGAATATTAAACCTTACAACACAATTTAATATATTATGGAAAAACAACACTCTTCAAGACGTGATTTTATCAAGAAATCATTGATTGGAGCCGCAGCCTTTACTATCGTACCGCGATTTGTTTTGGGCAAGGGTTACTTGGCCCCATCTGACCATCTGACAAAAGGTGTAATTGGTGTAGGTGCCATGGGACGAGGACATTTTAATTATGCAGGTACAAAAACAGTAGCTATATGTGATGTAGATTCTAGGCATTTAGCTCTTGCGCAGAATGCGCTCGGAGGCGGCGTGAAGCAATATCATGATTTTAGGGATTTGATTCAAGATCAAAATGTGGATATTGTGCATATTGCTACTCCTCCACATTGGCACGGTCTGATGGCTCTAGAAGCAGCGCGCTCAGGTAAAGATATCTGGTGTGAAAAACCGATGACACGTACCATCGGCGAGGGTAAAAAGGTCAAAGAAGCTATTGCTCAACACGGCAATATTTTCAGATTAAATACATGGTTTAGATTTGATGCTAACTTTTATGGAATGAATGTTCCTGTAAAGAAAATCAAAAAAGTAGTCGATACAGGAATGCTAGGCTGGCCTTTGAAGGTCACCATCAGTAAGCATACGGGATTTGACTGGAAATTCTACTGGGTAGGAAAGGAGCAGCTTCCAGTGGAGCAAGTGCCTAAAGAATTGGATTACGACATGTGGTTGGGTCCTGCACCTCATAAGCCATACAGCACACACCGTGTACATACCACATTCCGTGGATATTGGGATTATGATGGTGGCGGCCTCGGTGATATGGGACAGCATTACTTAGACCCTGTGCAGTATTTCCTAGGTAAGGACAATGAAAGTCCCGTGAAAATTGAGGTAGACGCTCCACAACAGCACTCAGATGCAGTAGGTACATGGCGTAAAATTACCTACACCTATGCGGACGGCTGTCAAATCATATTAGATGGCGAAGGTACAGAGGTGGGCAAAGCGTATATAGAAGGTCCAAAAGGTAAATTATATAGAGGGTTCAAATCCGATATTCCGGATTTGGAACGCAAATTAGCTCAATATCCGGATCCAGCACCTCAGCTTACAGATTTTGTAGAAGCCGTGCGTACACGTCAGAAATTTGCTCTGAATGAGGAGAATGGATATTATTCTTGTACGTTGGTAAATTTAGGTTTAGCTGCCTTAAGACTTAATAGAACATTGCATTTTGATTCTGCTAAGCAAGAATTTGTCAATGACGAAGCTGCAAATCGTTTAATTAATCAACCTATGAGAGGTCCTTGGACTATGTAATCTGCCCTACCAATGAAAAAGATTTTTAATACCATATCAATACTATTGCTGTTACAGACAGCATCATACGCGCAACAACCTGCGGGGCGTACTGCCGAAACCAAAATCGCCGATGTGCTGGCTCAGCAACCTGCAGCAGAGATGGATAAATTTCTACTGGCAATGGGTGAGCTGGAGAATTTCAGTTCGGAGGACGTGGCTCAATTGTTGTCCAAACTGCGTCCTGCAGGCAATGACAATTCTCCTATAGAATACGCTACGAACTCTTATGCATTATATGTCATGCAGCCAGGTAAAGAAGCTGCACGCGAGAAATATGCACAAGGACTTTTGTTGGCCTTAGATAAATTGTCTGATAAAGATAATAAAGGATACGTACTCGAGTTGTTGAAATTCTGCGCGAAAAACGAAGCAATATCAAAGGTTTCTTCCTATTTGTCAGACGAATATTTAGCAGAAAAGGCAGCACGTGTATTAAGTGCTATACACACGAATGAGTCCTCGGCGGCGCTGAACAAGGCGCTATCAGCTAATGTAACCGAAAAAACAGCGACAGCGATTATTGGTGCATTGGGCGAAGTTCGCAATACGGACGCTGAAGACCGTATCTTGGAATTGTTGAAAAACTATGACTCCGATAATTTCCAGTATAACGCGTACGCTGCATTGAGCAAGTTGGGTACTGCCAAATCATATGATATTCTATATGCGAAAGCAAAGGCAAATAATCTGGAATTTGACAGAACCAATGTTTCTGCTTTACTATTGGAATACGCGAATAATTTGGCGAATAATGGTGATGCCAAATTAGCTTCGTCTATCGCTTCTAGGGTGTATGCCGAAGCTTCTACAGAGAAGGCTTTGGGTGCGAAAATAGCGTCTCTAGAATTGTTAGCAAGACTTGACCCGAAGAAACAACGTAAAAACTTAATGTCGCTGTCGACAGGTAAAGATCCGATCTTGCGTAATGTTGCGTTGGGCTTACTTAGTACAGATGTATCTGCTTCCGAGATGAAGAAAATAACATCTTCTCTAGTGAAATTGGATGCAGAGGGACAGGAAAGCGTATTGAACTTTTTGAAAACAAATGATGCGACAGCATCCATAAAAGCGATCGAAAAAGGTCTTCCAAAAATCAAAGGCGAAGAAGCTCGAATAGCGTCCTATTACACCCTATCTGCTTTGAGCAAAGGGAATAATGCATCTTTTGTCATCAGCCAGATTCCGACAGCTTCGGAAAAAGAATTGAATGTGCTTAAGACCTTATTGTTGACTGCCGCTGATGCACAAACTATAGATGTAGTAAATAGTTCATTGGCATCCGCTGATGAGAAAACACAAATTGCTCTTTTAGATGTATTAGCTAAACGTTCAAATGCTAATTCTTCTGCTGAAATTATAAAATTAATCAAAAGCGCTAATGGCAACGTACGTACAGCAGCATTCGCAGCCTTACCAAGTGTGGTTAAGGATAGTGATTTCAATACTGTGATTGAATTATTGGACAAAGCTAATAATCAAGAAATAGCGTTGGCACAGCGTGCAGCAGTAGTTGCCCTACAGAATAATCCAGAAAAGGAAAATATAGTAAAGCGACTATCCGCGAATATTTCGCGTTCGATGGCTCCATCGGCGGCGCGTTATTTTCCGATTTTTGCTGGCGAAGGTAGTGCCGAAGCATTGCAAACGGTTAAGAATTATCTTCCTGCAGGCAATCCCTTACGTGCAGAGGCGATAGCTTCTTTAGCGAGCTGGTCGAATACTTCCTCTCTGGATGCGTTGACAACTTTGTTGCGTACGGAAAAAGATCCGACTTTGTTTAATGTCGTTTTCGATGGATTTATTAGACAATTGAGTGCTAGTAAAGTCAATACCGACCAAAAGACAATCTTGCTTAAAGACGCTTTCGAATACGCACAGACAACAAGACAGAAGAACACAGCCTTATCTAACCTTAAGTCTACAGGTACTTATATGGCCTTGGTATTTGCGAGCAAATACTTAACACATCCTGAACTCAAAGGTGCGGCTACCGATGTGGTAATGAATATCGCCACAGACAATCCTTCGTATGTGGGTGCAGATGTACGTGATTGGTTAGAAGCAGCAATGAAGAATCTGGAAGGTAGCGAAAGCTCGTATCTTCGTGAGGCTATTGTACGTCATTTAGCGGAAATGCCAAAAGGAGAAGGCTACGTCGCATTATTCAATGGTAAAGATTTGACAGGCTGGAAAGGATTGGTAGAAAATCCGATTAAGCGTGCGCAAATGAGTGCTAAGGAGTTAGCAGCTAAACAAGTTGAGGCAGACAAAAAGATGCGCGACAGCTGGCGAGCAGAAAATGGTGTTTTAGTGTTTAACGGACACGGCGACAATATCGCTACGGTAAAACAATACGGTGATTTTGAATTGTTGCTCGACTGGAAATTAGACAAAAATGGTAAAGAACCTGATGCAGGCGTATATTTGAGAGGTACTCCGCAAGTTCAAATGTGGGATATTTCACGTACAAATGTAGGTGCTCAGGTAGGTTCTGGAGGATTGTATAACAATCAAAAAAATGAGTCTAAACCTTTAAAAGTTGCCGATAATCCTCTTGGTGAATGGAATAACATGAAAATCAAGATGGTTGGAGAAAAAGTTTGGGTTTGGTTGAATGGTGAATTGGTTGTTGATAATGTGACTTTAGAGAACTTTTGGGATCGCAATCAATCTATTTTCCCAATGGAGCAAATCGAATTGCAAGCGCATGGTTCACAAGTGTGGTACCGCGATATTTATCTGAAGGAACTTCCGCGTAAGGTCACTTATACCTTGTCTGAGCAGGAGAAAAAAGAAGGATTCGATATGTTATTTGATGGTACGAATCTAGACAAATGGACTTCTTCTTCGGCTTATGAGATCACAGAAGAAGGTGTTTTGAGAGCAAATCCCGACGCTAAGTTTGGTAAAAATATCTATACCAAGGAGCAGTACGGTGATTTTGTGTATCGATTTGAATTCAAATTGACTCCTGGCGCAAATAATGGTGTGGGTATACGTACGCCTATGGAAGGTGATGCAGCATACTTGGGTCATGAAATCCAAATATTGGATGATGATGCAGATGTATATAAGAATCTAAAACCTTATCAATACCATGGGTCTGTATATGGAATTATTGCTGCCAAGCGAGGCGCTTTAAAACCAATGGGCGAATGGAATGAGCAAGAGATCCGCGTGCAAGGTTCTAAAATCAAAGTCACATTGAATGGCAAAGTAATCGTTGACGGCGACATCAAAGAAGCTGCTAAAAACGGTACTGCGGATAACAAACAGCATCCAGGTTTGAATCAAACGAAGGGGCATATTGGTTTCCTTGGACATGGTACAGAAGTATTCTTTAGAAATATTAGGGTTAAGACTTTGTAATTAGCCGGAATTTCTAATCATTATACGAAGAAGGATGAGCAATTTGCTCATCCTTTTTGTTTGTGTGCCCAGCATGTGCAATAACTCTAGGGTGTAAGTCCCGAACACGCCTTTACAGTGGGAAGTGTTAGCTTAGGACAAGGGTGTCC
>NZ_SMBZ01000029.1 GCF_004342685.1 Sphingobacterium alimentarium | reverse complement strand
GTTTGACTCCCCGGAAATAAAACTGATATCAGACGTTAAGAACCAACAGTTGATGCCTTTTGAGCTCGTAGAAAAAATTATACTCTTGTTTTTTTCAATCACTTCTCTTGTTAAATAATCATTAATAAGAAACAGAAACGAATAGTATAGATGAAAAAACAGACCCTTGAACACTCACTGGTCTACTATTGTATTGCAGTAAACTTGAAAACAATCATAACTTTCAGAAAAAAAAGGCTTCTTGAAATCAAGAAGCCCTTTGTATAGTAAATACTGTTACTTTTTAGCCATTTGAAAGCGCTGCCGCTCCAGATACGATCTCTGTAAGCTCGGTAGTAATAGCTGCTTGACGAGCCTGGTTGTATGAAAGTTTTAGTTGCTTTAATAAGTCACCAGCATTTTCTGTTGCCTTATCCATCGCTGTCATACGTGCTCCGTGCTCAGAAGCATTAGAATCTAATACTGCTTTGTACAATTGAATTTTAATCGCTTTAGGGATTAATTCTTCAATGATTTTTTCTTTAGAAGGTTCGATAATGTAATCCAATTCTACTGTATCGTTTTTCTCTTCAGGCAATAGAGGTAACAATTGTTCTGAAGTCAACACTTGTACAGCGGCATTACGGAATTGGTTGTATACAACCTCTACACGGTCGATATTTCCTTCTTTGAATTCATTCATAATGTATTCAGTCACTTTAGATACATTTTCGAAATCTAAATTGTTGAATAATTCATTATGGTTGCCAATAACGTTAAAATTACGCTTAGAGAAGAAGTCATGACCACGCTTACCAATTGCAATCATACTGACATCACCTCTCGCAAATTGATCCGCATATTTAGTAGCGATTAAGTTATTCGCTGTTTTAATAGCATTCGCATTGAAAGCTCCTGCCAAACCTCTATTTGAAGTCACTACGACGATCAATACCTTCGTAGGAATTCTATCTTGAGTATATGGAGAATCATTTCCTTCTACAGAAGCTGAAACTTGAGCAAGAATATCTCTTAATTTATTGGCATAAGGGCGCAATTGAATGATAGCATTCGTCGCACGCTTTAATTTTGCCGCAGAAACCATTTTCATGGCTTTGGTAATCTGCTGCGTGGATGTCACCGAGGTGATACGGTTTCTTACTTCTTTTAAATTTGCCATATTTTAATAGAGATTTGAGTAAGGAGTATTGTGTATTGAGTAAGATACCCCCTACTCAATACTCGCTACTCTTATCTAATTAATATTTTGAAGCTAATTCTTTAGCTACTTTTTCTAATACGTCTGTTAACTCATCTGTGAATTTACCCGCTTTTAATGCAGATAATACTTCCGGATGACGTTGCTCTAATTGAGTCAAGTATTCTTCCTCGAATTGACGTACTTTGTTCACAGGAACATTACGCAACAATCCTTTTGTACCAGCATAGATGATCGCAGTTTGCTTTTCTACAGATACTGGAGAGAATTGACCTTGTTTCAAGATTTCCACGTTACGGATACCTTTATCCAATACAGATTTCGTAGCAGCATCCAAATCCGAACCGAATTTAGCAAATGCTTCTAACTCACGGAATTGAGCTTGATCTAATTTCAATGTACCAGATACTTTCTTCATTGACTTGATCTGTGCGTTACCACCCACACGTGATACCGAGATACCTACGTTGATCGCTGGACGGATACCTGCGTTGAATAAGTTAGATTCTAAGAAGATCTGACCATCCGTGATTGAGATCACGTTTGTAGGGATGTACGCTGATACGTCACCTGCTTGAGTCTCAATGATAGGAAGAGCTGTCAATGAACCACCACCTTTTACTAAGTGCTTGATAGACTCAGGAAGGTCATTCATATTGCGTGCGATATCATCCGAAGAGTTGATTTTCGCAGCACGCTCTAACAAACGCGAGTGAAGGTAGAATACGTCACCTGGATAAGCCTCACGGCCTGGAGGACGTTTCAATAATAATGACACTTCACGGTAAGCTACCGCTTGTTTGGACAAGTCATCATACACGATCAATGCTGGACGACCTGTATCACGGAAGAATTCTCCGATAGCAGCACCCGCCATTGGCGCGTAGAATTGAAGTGGAGCAGGATCAGCAGCAGAAGCAGCTACTACAACTGTGTAAGCCATAGCACCTTTTTCTTCTAATACACGTACAATATTAGCTACTGTAGAGTTCTTTTGACCAACTGCAACATATATACAGAATACTGGTTGACCAGCATCATAAAATTCTTTTTGGTTGATGATAGTATCGATACAAACCGCTGTTTTACCAGTTTGACGGTCACCGATTACTAACTCACGTTGACCACGACCTACAGGAATCATCGCATCGATCGCTTTGATACCAGTTTGTAATGGCTCAGTTACAGGTTGACGGTAAATAACACCTGGAGCTTTACGCTCGATAGGCATTTCGTAAGTTTCGCCCACGATAGGTCCTTTACCATCGATTGGCTTACCTAATGTGTTCACTACACGACCTAACATACCTTCACCTACCTTAATAGATGCGATACGATTTGTACGTTTTGTAGTGTCACCTTCTTTGATACCATCTGAAGAACCTAAAAGTACAACACCCGCGTTGTCTTCCTCTAAGTTCAACACAACACCTTGTAATCCGTTTGAAAATTCAACCAACTCACCTAGTTGAACTTTTGTTAAGCCGTAAACACGAGCAATACCGTCACCTACTGTTAGTACGGTACCCACTTCCTCTAATTCGGCTTCTGACTTAAAGCCTGACAATTGCTCTCTTAGAATTGCCGAAACTTCATCTGGTCTTACCTCTATCATTTTAATTCGTATAAGGGGTTTTAGATTCTATTACTTTTAATATTTCAAGGCTATTTATTATACACCTTGATTGATGAAATGTCTTTCTAACTTATTCAATTTACCAGCAATACTTTCATCCAATTGCTTGTCACCTACCTTGATGATAAATCCACCGATCAACGATGCATCTACTTTATTAGTAAGGATTACACTTGCATTGATTTGTTGTGCTAAGGTATTTCCTAATGATTGAATATTTGCCGAAGACAATGGTTTCGCTGAGATAACCTCTGCTTTCACGATACCTTTTAATTCATTGTATTCCCGAATAAATTCCAAAGCTGTCGCGTAAACGATGTTACCACGACCTTTGCTTATCATGATATTGAAGAATGATGACACCTCTGTGCTTACTTTTCCTTCAAATAATGCTTTTAAGATATTCTGCTTCTTATCTATCTTGATAATGGGATTAGCCAATACAGCCTGTAGCTCAGTACTGGACTTGATAACTTTCGCTATCTCCTCCATTTCTTCTTTTACCTGCTCTAATGTACCTTTCTCTTTTGCTAAATCTAAGATAGATTTAGCGTATCTTGAAGCAACTTTAAATACTGACATTTTCTCAAATTAAAAATTATAAACTAAAAATATTAAAGCGTAATGCTATTTAATATTAGTTTAATTTCACGTCTTTCAACAAGTCAGCAACTAAAGCTTCTTGTTTACCTTGGTCTTCAAATTCTTTTGTCAAAACTTTGCGAGCGATGTCTAATGACAATGCTGACACTTGGTTTTTAACTTCTGCTAACGCTTTCAATTTTTGATCTTCGATCTCACGTTTTGCATTTTCAATTAATTTTGCACCTTCAGTTTGCGCAGATTCTTTCGCTTCAGCAACGATTTTATCTTTCAATTCTTTTGCTTCTTTCAAGATTGCGTCACGTTCTTCGCGCGCATCTTTCAACAACTGCTCATTTTCGTTAGTCAAACGTGCCATTTCTAATTTCGCTTTTTCAGCAGAAGCTAAAGCGTCAGAAATACCTTTTTCACGTTCTTCTAAAGCATTAATGATAGGTTTCCAAGCAAATTTCCCTAAGATAAAGATTACTATCAATAAGATAATTAGCTGCCAAAAGAACAAACCGTATGAGAACTGATTAAGTAATGCTTCCATTATATCTAGTTATAAAATATGAATTTTCTATTTAATGTCTTTAATTTTTTGTTTTTTAAACATGACTTACAACCAACCGTTGCAAGTCATGTCTAACTTTTTTTAATCAACTTGGATTATTTACCTAAGATTAAAGCACCGAATGCTAAACCTTCTACTAAGGCACCAATGATGATCATTGCAGTTTGAATTTTACCAGCTGCTTCAGGTTGACGAGCGATAGCTTCCATTGCAGAACCACCGATTTTACCTAAACCTAAACCTGCACCGATTACGATTAAACCTGCTCCAATTAAATTGTACATAATGATTTATTTATAAATATTTAACAAAAAATTTCGAATTAATGATGTGCGTGTTCTTCTACTGCCATACCAATGAATAGTGATGACAACATGGTGAAGATAAACGCTTGCAAAAATGCAACTAACAATTCTAAGAAGAATAAGATCAATGTCAACAACATAGAAACACCGATACTACCACCTACAGTTAATTGTTGTTGGAATAAATATACGATAGCAATCAAACCCATTACTACAGAGTGACCTGCTGTGATGTTAGCAAAAAGACGCAACATCAATGAGAATGGTTTTGTGAACATACCTAACACCTCGATTGGCGCTAACACAAATTTGAAAGGAACAGGTACACCTGGCATCCAGAAAATGTGCTTCCAGTAATCTTTGTTCGCTTTGAAGTTTGTGATTACAAATGTAAACAACGCTAAACACAGTGTTACAGAGATATTACCTGTTACGTTGAAACCAATTGGCGTTAAACCCATCAAGTTCAAAGTAAAGATCAAGAAGAATACAGATAATAAGTATGGCATGAATTCTTTGTAACGGTGACCGATATTCGGAATAGCCATCTCATCACGTACATATAATACTAAAGGCTCTAATACACGACCAACACCTTTTGGCAAGTTGTTCGAACCTTTTTTGTATGTTTTCGCTAATGAAATAAATCCTAAGAACAACAACAAAGCAGCTAACATTAGACCTACTACGTTTTTAGTAATAGAGAAATCCAAAGGTTTCGCATTTGTTGGGTGATGCTCTGCATCATAATCAATAGTACCAGCGGCATCCGTTTTGTAGATTTTTCCGTGGTAATATTTATAAAACTGACCGTCTACTTCTGTCAAACCGTCATTTTCTTTGAATTTTCCCGAAGAAAATACTTTCAATCCATTATCAATCAAAATAACGGGTAATGGAAAACCTACATAGTCCTCCCCTTTCTTGTACAAAGTGAAATAATGATCATCTTCCAAGTGATGTTTGATGTGTGCATTGATTTCTTCCGCTTGTGACTTCGTACCATCACCTTGCGCTTCCTCTGCGGCTATTGAAGTAAAAGGATTGGCAGCAAATAAAATTACTGTTAGAAATAAAAGTGCTCTCTTAAGATTCACCATTTTAGATTACTGTTGAATAATGAAAAATTTTGTGCAAAAATACAACTTTATTTGGCATATAGTAGGTTTTGTTTAAACTTTTTTATAAAAAGTTTATTGCTCGTTATTTTCTTGATTAAGAGCTTTGAATGCTACGAAAACGTCAAAAAACAAGAACAAGAAAAACACAACTAAGAAATTATATTCGATAAAGTCATTTTCGAATTTATTTAAGCCATTTTTGATATAAATATAACTCGCTACGGCATTCACTGTCATCAATCCCAAGAAGATAAATCCTAAATTTTTGGGCATTGCATACTGCGCCATCAAGGTCAATACGACAACAAATAATGTGATACCAACAGCAAATGCATACATCCCTACTAGGGTATAATCTGTTTGTTGCCAATAATGTGCTGTCCCGACTCCTTGTAAAACTAAATAATGGGCAAAGTACGCGGCTACTCCCAGCACGAGCAGCATAACAATATATTTAATGTAGTTATTCATCTCCTAAATTATACAAAAAGCTTTCATAAGCTTCCTGTGTTCGGCTAATCATTTTTACTGATACGGTTGGCTTGTCTAATAAACTGGTATAAGGACGCGATGACTCCCAGCATCGTGAACCCTTTGGTCCACCATCCGCCTTCTACATTATATTTTTCATCCAGCCAATCACCCAAAAGAAAAAACACATAAATGGTCACGCCCATTTGAAAAGGCATAGTAGTGAACACTATCCATTTATTAAGTTTCGAATCTTTCTTCTTGTCTGTCAAAACCAATTAAATTATCCCGACAAAGATATTATAATATAGCCTTATCACCTAGATAATGCTAAACTTTAGTTTCTAACACTTTTTGTCCAATCTTGATTTCAGGATATGAATACGCATCGCCCAATATTATTTTGATTTGAGAAGACGATTTGCCCTCATTCGCACGCAATACTTCCACGATCTTATCCAGCTTTTGCAGGTCTATCAATTCCTCCGCTTCTATCTCCGTACCCACAAAGTGGATCAAGTGCCCGTATACCGTACCTTCCACCATACCGCGTTTGGCGGCTATCTGCGCGATATCCAGACCGTCTTGGTACATATCCAAAGTGATTTGTTTGGTATCTTTTTCTTCTGAAGGATCGTCGTCACTCACTTTCACGCTTTCATCTTTGACCACATCGACATGCATAGGTAAATCATCCATCACTTGCTCTTTGGTCAGCGCCTCGGCAATCGTAAGACAATGTTTCAGGACTTCGTATTTACGTTTGAAATCCAGCAATAAGGCTTTCACTTCCTGTATATATTTTTTTGTCCTTTTGCGGATACTCCAGTCTTCGATATGTTTTTCTGTTGCTTTCAATAGCTCCTCTTCCATTTTGGGTAAAAACCATTGCACAGCAGATGTAGTACGTTCACATATTTTGTGGTAATCCAACGCATCTTTGTCCGATAACATTTGATGCAATTGCTGCATAAATTTATGCGCCACTTTCTCTTCCGTTTTGAGCGATTGTTGCAATAAGTAAAAGAAAGAAACAACACCTTCTTTATTGTCAATGTTACGGTCGGTTAAACTTTGTTCTAATTCGGTGACAGCCTCCGTCAAATTCGTCCAGCGGAAACTATTTAATAATATCTGACCTAAGTAAGCGCGTTGACTATTTTTTAATATCTCATCCACTTCTTCCTCTTTGACCAAATGTTTCATAAAATCCACGACCTGGAAGTCCGTACGAATAGCGTGTGGCGCTATTTTAGAGCGTAGCACCAAACCTTCCAATCCTGTAAGCCTACTTAGCCCTACATAGACTTGGCCCGCCGCAAATGACGTACCTGCGTCGATTATGGCTTTATCAAAAGTCAATCCTTGGCTCTTGTGTATCGTGATGGCCCAGGCTAACCGCAACGGAAATTGAGAAAACGTCCCCAATACTTCTTCTTCGATCTTATCTTCCCCTTTATTGTACTTGTATTTGATATTTTCCCAAGTCTCGCGGCGTACTTCAACATCTTCCGAACCATCCTTGAAACCCACCAATACCTGATGTTTATCCAGATTCAGTTCTTTGACCACGCCGATCTTGCCATTGAAATATTTACGATCCTCACCCACATCATTTTTAATAAACATCACCTGAGCACCCAATTTAAGCGTCAATGTTTCTTCTGTAGGATAAGCTCCTTGTTGGAAATCATCCTTCACTATAGCTTTCACATTGTGCATTTTGCCATGCAGTTTTGCCAACTCTTCTTGGTTAATCTGATCTGCTAGGCGATTGTGTGAGGTTAGTGTAATGAATTGCTCGTTTTTCTCCGGAACAAAATCTTCTTTATAATGGGCATTCAGCTCTTCTAAATCTTGTGCGGTACACTGATTGTTACGAATATTATTAAGTATCGAAATGAACTTATCGTCGCTTTGGCGATAAATGTGTTGCAGCTCCAATTTAATCATGGGCGTGCTGCGCAATACTTTTGCATTGAAGAAGAATGGGCTGCTATAATGATCACGAAGCACCTGCCACTCTTGCTCTCTTACGACCGGTGGCAGCTGATACAAATCCCCAATAAATAATACCTGAACGCCACCAAACGGGCGCATATCGCGGCGAACGGACTTCAATATCACATCAATCGCATCCAACGTATCTGCGCGTACCATCGACACTTCGTCAATGACCAATATTTCCATCTCCTGCAAGATTGCCCGACGTTGTTTAGTCAGCTTAATCGTCGAAAATAACCGGCTTTTGTTGTAAATATTATTGTCCTGATCATCCCATTTGAGCTCATAATTTTCTATAAAAACACCAAAGGGCAACCAGAATAAAGCATGCAAAGTAGTGCCACCAGCATTCATCGCGGCCACACCTGTGGGTGCGGTGATAGCCATTTTCTTATAACAGTTTTCACGGATATACTTGAGAAATGTAGTCTTGCCCGTCCCGGCTTTTCCCGTCAAAAAAAGATTTTGATTGGTTTGATTAACAAAAGCTACTGCTTTTTTGAAAATGAGATTATTGGTATCTATCTTTTGCTCCTTCATATCTTTTACAAAGATATACGAATGTGCCACAAGAAGTATTCTATATTAATTTTTAAATTTTTCAAAAATTTTATAGATATTAGATAAAGCGAAATATTTATTTAAACTAATAAATTATCATACACTATGGCATATGTTGATAAGAGTGAGTTATTCAGTCAAATTCAAGGGAAATTAGAGAGTTTGGGCTTCACTATTGAAAATATTGATCAAACGCGACCTTGGGGTGGTTTTTTCGTTATAGACGAAAGTCAAGCACAAAAGTTTGCGAATGAATTTTTCGATGGATTGGACACACAAGACCTTAAAATATCGGGTAAATTAAGTCCCAAGATTCTTGTCGTAGGACCTAACAAACGCTTATCATGGCAGTACCATCACCGCCGTGCGGAGATCTGGCGCGTGATACGTGGCGAAGTAGGTGTGGTGACGAGTCCGGACGATGATGAGCATGAATTAAAAATATTGAAAGAAGGTGATTTCATTCGTCTATCACAAGGAGAGCGCCATAGACTGGTAGGTTTGGCCGAATATGGTGTTGTGGCTGAGATTTGGCAGCACACAGATTCGAGCAACCCATCGGACGAAGACGATATCATTCGCGTGCAGGATGACTTCGGAAGATCACTATAAAACATTTGGAATATTAGACTAATTAAAAAGCCGAGAACACTAGCTGTTCTCGGCTTTTTGGTGCTATGGATAAAGCAAATACTTCGCTCTGGATTTTTTAAATTCCTCCAATCCCGGTTCCCACGTTTTGCGGATTTGTTCTTCCGTCCATCCTTCTGCAATCTGCTTCTTAAAATCCCCATAGCCAATGAGGTAATCAATGTTGCCGATTTGCTTGCTTAGGCTTCTGTCGAAAAATTTCTCTTTATTCGGATGGTTGTTATATAATTCGATCATCCAAGCCAGATTGATTTTCTTGCTATGCACCAATTTTTCCAAATCCACGTTTCTCAAATCCAGACCAAAACATTGTTGGTCTTTGAATAATGGATCCTCTGCCATCCCCGGTATACTGGTGGGAGTATAACTGAAGCTGTATTTATCTTTTAGCATTGGTCCACCTACTACGGTGAAAGGGAAATATGTGCCCCTGCCGTGATTGAGTGCCACCCCTTCAAATAAACAGGTACTAGGATATAACAAGATACTCTGTTCAGTATTTAAGTTTGGTGAGGGATGTATAGGCAGTTTGTATAGCATATTATGGTTGTAGCCTTCCATAGCGATGACTTCTACCTCACATTTGATTTTATTGGCCATCCAACCTTCTCCATTGATCATGAGTGCAAATTCACCCAAAGTCATACCGTGCACAATAGGTATAGGAAATTGTCCAATCCCCGACTTATGCTTCATGTCCAAAATAGGCCCATCGATAAAATAGGCATTTGGGTTCGGACGGTCTAGTATCATTACAGGTTTGTCATTTTCTGCTGCCGCCTCCATGACATCGCGCATAGTGTTCATAATCGTATAAAAACGACAACCTACATCCTGAATATCAAAAATAAGCAGGTCGACATCCTGCAAATCGGCTTTATTGGGCTTCTTTTTACTGCCATATAAGGACACTATTTTCAATCCAGTCTGTGCATCTACTTCATCTTTGACCTTGGTACCAGCACTTGCATTTCCTCGAAATCCGTGCTCAGGACCAAATACCTTGGTAATGTTTACGCCTAGCTTCTGTAGGCTATCCACTAAATGCGATTTTCCAATTATAGTGGTCTGATTGGCAACAATAGCTATCTTTTTGTCCTTTAATTTGGGCAAATAAGCCGAAAGTCTTTCTGCCCCCGTTTTGATTTTGTCATTATCATATTTGATCTGCGCAAAGGAGTTCATGACAAGCGCGACCATGAATATGCACACCAGGAAGTTTTTCATAAGTTGTTGTTTTATTGATTAATATATAAATATAACAACTTATTCGTTGTAACACGCTCTACAAGTTCGAAGATTTACCAAAAGTAGAATACTATCTTTATCAGTATTTTTTTTATATTTTTGCTTCACATTTTTTAAGACAAGCCATGACAGCATATAACGAAGACAGTATACGATCACTCGACTGGAAGGAACATATCAGACTACGTCCGGGTATGTACATCGGTAAATTGGGCGATGGTTCGGCCTATGACGATGGTATATATGTATTGCTTAAAGAAGTCGTTGACAATTCGATAGACGAATTTGTAATGGGGGCAGGAAAAACCATTGACATTACAGTCACCGAAAATAAAGTGTCGGTACGTGACTATGGTCGTGGTATTCCCATTGGATCAGTCGTTGATGTAGTATCGAAAATCAACACCGGTGGTAAATATGATAGCAAAGCTTTCCAAAAATCGGTCGGCCTGAATGGTGTAGGTACTAAAGCAGTCAATGCATTATCTACTAATTTTACCGTACAATCGTACCGCGATGGTAAGACACGTATTGCTACTTTTAGCAAGGGCGAATTGCAAACCGACGAACAGAAAGATACGACCCAGCGTAATGGTACTTCAGTAACATTCTATCCGGACGAGAATATTTTCAAACACTATAAATACCGCGTCGAATTCGTGGAAAACATGATTTGGAATTATGTATTCTTGAATTCGGGGCTTACGATTAATTTCAACGGTCAAAAATTCATCTCTGAAAATGGATTGAAAGACTTATTAGAGCGTAATGTTGATACCGAAGGTATGCGCTATCCTATCATTCACCTACGTGGTGAGGATATTGAGATCGCGATGACGCACGGTCAGCAATATGGCGAAGAATATTATTCGTTCGTAAATGGTCAACATACGACACAAGGCGGTACACATCAAGCTGCTTTTCGTGAAGCTGTGGTAAAGACCATTCGTGAATTCTACAAAAAAGATTTTGAAGCATCCGACGTACGGGCATCCATCATCGGTGCTATTGCCATCAAAGTGCAAGAACCCGTTTTCGAATCCCAAACAAAAACCAAACTGGGTTCGCAAAGTATAGGACCTGAAGGACCTACGGTACGTACATTCATCAATGACTTCGTCAAGAAAGCCTTAGACGATTACTTGCACAAAGATTCTGCTACAGCAGAAGCGTTATTGAAACGTATTATGCAGTCCGAGCGTGAGCGTAAAGATATTGCTGGAATAAAAAAATTAGCCAACGAACGTGCAAAAAAAGCTTCTTTGCACAATCGTAAACTTCGCGACTGTAAGTTACATTTTGGGGATAAACACGAACGCAACCAAGAGACTACCCTCTTTATTACGGAGGGAGATTCGGCATCAGGGTCTATTACAAAGTCACGTGACGTGCAGACGCAAGCGGTATTCAGCTTACGTGGTAAACCACTGAACTGCTACGGTCTAACCAAGAAAATTGTATACGAGAACGAAGAATTCAACCTGCTGCAGCACGCTTTGAATATCGAAGATGGCATGGAAGGTTTACGTTACAACAACATCGTGATTGCTACCGATGCCGATGTGGATGGTATGCACATCCGCTTGTTGATGATGACTTTCTTCCTCCAGTTTTTTCCTGACTTGGTAAAAGCAGGACACGTCTATATTCTGCAGACGCCGCTATTCCGTGTGCGTAACAAGAAAGAAACGATTTACTGCTATTCGGACCTCGAGCGTATCAATGCCATAAATAAATTGGGTGGAAAGCCAGAAATCACCCGATTCAAAGGTTTGGGGGAGATCTCTCCTTCCGAATTCGGGCAATTTATCGGCGAAGACATTAAGTTAGAGCCAGTAATGCTTCATAAAGACAACAAACTTCCTCAAATATTAGAATACTATATGGGCAAAAATACACCTGATCGTCAACGTCACATCGTGGATAATCTGCGTGTAGAAATTGACCTAGAAGAAGAGCTAGTAAAAGCAGCGATGTAAAAAAATACATTCAACCTCTATCCACCGTAGGGGCTGAACAATTACAACCTAACCCTCCATGACACAACAAACCTTAATTCTAATTCAATGTCAAGATGCCGTTGGATTGGTTTCGAATATCTCGAATGTATTGGCTAAGCATAAATTGAACATCATCACGATGCGCGAATATGTGGACCAAGAGAACAATAAGTTTTTTGTGCGTGTAGTATGTACCGGAAATGTCGAGGAGAGTAATGGTCTATATAGTCACCTCAAGGCTGTATTGCCCGAAAAAGCTACTATAGCCATCAATCCTTCCAAAACAAAACGCCTTGCCGTATTAGTGACCAAAGAACACCATTGTCTGGCCGATATATTAGTGCGTCACTATTTCGGCACGCTACAGGCTGATGTCTGTGCGGTGATAGGCAATTATGACAATCTCCGGGATTTTGCCGAGCGATTTGACATTCCTTACTTTCACATTAGTCACGAGGGGAAGACCAAGGAAGATTTTGAAGAACAGTTAGCTACGCAGTTAAAGGAGTTAAAACCCGATATCATTGTTCTAGCTAAATTTATGCGCATTCTTTCTCCTTCATTTGTTAGTAAATTCGAAAATAAAATCATCAATATCCACCACTCCTTTTTGCCTGCTTTTATCGGTGCCAATCCTTATAAGCAAGCCCATGATAGAGGAGTCAAAATAATTGGAGCTACCGCGCATTTTGTGACCAATGATTTGGATGAAGGACCTATTATTGTGCAGAATATCAAAAACATCGACCATAGCTACGATGTGCTGAAAATGAAAAGAGCAGGTCAAGAGGTCGAAAAAGCTGTATTGACACGTGCCTTGCAATTGATTGTAGAAGATCGCGTAATGCTCAATGGCAATAAAACTATTGTATTTAAAGCATAAAATTTATTCATATTGTCATTTCGACAAGAAGGAGAAATCAAATGATATTACTATCTCTAAATAGATTCCTCCTATCGTTGGAATGACATCCATACTTTGTTATAAATAGAAAAAGCTAATTCATTTAAGGATTAGCTTTTTAAATATAAATTCATGTTTTTTACTTCGCTAACTTCCTGAACTTACCAAACACACCTAAAGGCAATTTTGGTCCTGCTGTAGCTTGAAGATACAATTCTCCTATTTCAAGATTTTCCACTTGCGGAAAAGATGTTTTGATTAGATTTTCAACAATTACTGAAGAAAAACCTAAAGAATAGGTATTCAAGATCAAGAAATGCTCTTTTGGATCTAATAACTGAACCACATCCTGCATCATTTCCATGATATGATCCTCTAGTTTCCATTTCTCACCTTTTGGACCATGCCCATAAGCTGGCGGATCCAAGATGATACCATTGTATTTATTTCCACGTTTTAGCTCACGTTTCACAAATTTCAACGCATCTTCCACCATCCAACGCACATTGGACAATCCCGACAACTCTTGATTTTCATTAGCCCACGTTACCACTTGTTTGATTGAATCCACGTGTGTCGTGTCTGCACCTGCTGCACGAGCGATCATAGATGCTCCACCTGTATATGCAAAGAGATTCAGCACTTTTGGATTTGGAGTTTTGAAGGATTTAACTGATTCGGAGATATAATCCCAGTTCACCGCTTGCTCAGGGAAGATACCCACGTGCTTGAATGAAGTTAATCCCAAACGAAACTTAATAGCTACATCCTTATTTTTGTATTCAATATGCCAACGGTCGGCAGATTTCGGGTTTTTCTTCAGCCATTCGCCACTTGTTGCGGATCGGCCTTTGAATTTGATATGATAACGTTTATTCCATTCCGCATCACCCAAAGCTTTTGGCCAAACTGCCTGTGGCTCTGGTCGAATTAGGATAAAATCACCAAAACGTTCTAATTTTTCGAAATCACCACAGTCGATTAATTCATAATCTTTCCAATGTTGTGGTGTTAATAGTTGAATATGTGTTGAAGTAGACAATGTGCTATTCGTTTAATTTTTTGCAAAGGTACAGAAAATAGGCAAATTACTGACAGCCGAGCTTACTTAATTACATCACGCGCCGCTTTCATTAATGGACTCGCAAATACAAAGTCATTAAGTTCTTGCACATCCGAATGCAACATATCCTGATTTGAACCTTCCCAAAATTTTTGCCCTTTGTACAGAAACATAATATACTCCCCTATACCCATTACCGAATTCATGTCATGCGTCACGACCACCGTAGTACATTGATATTCTTGGGTTAATTCCTGAACAAGTTCATCGATCAAAATAGAAGTCGCTGGATCTAATCCCGAATTCGGCTCATCGCAGAACAGATATTTGGGGCTCATCGCAATAGCGCGCGCTATCCCTACCCTTTTTTTCATACCACCGGAAAGCTCCGACGGGAATAACTTATTTGTATTCAACAAATTAACACGTTCCAAACAAAAGTTAGCCCGATCGCGTTTTTCGGATTTGCTCATATCGGAAAACATATCCAATGTAAATATGATATTTTGCTCTACCGTCATGGAGTCAAATAGTGCCGAATTTTGAAACAGCATACCTATTTCTTTACGAATAGGCACCTTTTCTTCAAAATCCATCGTAGTAAACTCTTGTTTGTTGAAAAATACTTTTCCTTGTTCGGGTTTGTGCAATCCTACAATACATTTGAGCAAAGTACTTTTGCCCGAGCCGGAGCCTCCAATTATTAAAGAGACTTTACCGGGCTCAAAAATAGCATCGATACCTGTGAGCACTTTTTTGTCTCCGAAAGATTTATGTATATCTTGAATTTCAATCATTGTTTTTTACTATAACATCGAGGCCGTAATGATATAATCACAAGCTAAAATGGTAATACATCCGATTACCACCGCACGTGTACCCGCTTGCCCTACCTCCAAGGCACCCCCACGGACATGAAAACCTTTGTAGGCCGGTACAGAAGTAATGATAAATCCATACACAAAAGCTTTGACCATGGCTACAGCCACCGTGAATCCATTAAAATTACCTTGAATACCTTGCACATATTCATTGGTAGTAACAGCTCCCGTCAATACACCGCCAAAAAGACCACCGACCAGCGCACAAACAATAGCAATAATAACCAGCACCGGCACCATAATAACTCCTGCAATAAGTTTAGGAAGTATCAGATAGCCTGCCGCATTAATTCCCATGATTTCCAACGCGTCTATCTGCTCAGTCACGCGCATCGAACCAATCTGTGAGGAAATTGACGAACCAACTTTACCCATCAACACCAAAGCAGATATAGTAGGACCTAATTCCAAAATATTGGAGTCGCGGTTGATTTGTCCAATTACTGAGCGTGGGATAAAATCAGAATCTAATTGGAAAGCAATTTGCATGGTCATTACAGCACCAATAAAAGTAGAAATAATGAGAATTAGTCCAATGGACCCCACCCCGATCTCGCTCATTTCATGCATTATTTCTTTCCAGTATACGCGCCACTTCTCCGGTCGTTTGAATACTTTTTTCAGTAGGAGGATATACTCACCTAAATAATAGAATATCATATTTATACTATACGGTTTATGCTAAAATACATATTATATACTTATAACCTGCAAAATTTACTTTTGTTTATAATCCAAACATTTTAATGTTTTCACCGAAAACTTTCCTTTCTTTACCGAAAACTATTATCAAAGACCAAAGTAGCTTTATACATTCGTACCATAATAACAGAATGCATATATTTACAGTAATATGAAGAATAAAATCTCAACAGGCATATGGTTTATATTTTTTGGAAGTATAGTCTTACTAGATAACTTCAATATTATAGATTTCAATTTCTACGCAATAATGAAATATTGGCCGCTGATGATCGTATCGGTGGGCATCAGTCTAATCTTTCAGCATAAGAACTATGGCACAGCCGTCATCGTATTTGTCAATCTAGCGATCTGTATAGTATTGGCTGTGGTAGGCTATACTTCTAAAGATAATTTCAACTGGGTCAGCAAATCATCCAGTCAAAATGTGAATATAGATACATCAAATGCAGCAAGTTCAATACACGTTCCTTATTCCGAAGATTTTGACCAACCTGAGTTTGTATTCAACGTCGGGGCCGCTGCTGTAAAGGTAGATAGCGCTACTTCCCATATTCTTGAAGCCAAATCGGGCAGTAAAAACCTGAATTTCAATGTCCAAACAAGTAAAAATGATATTGAGCTAAATGCCATCATTGGTAATAAAAAAGCAAAAGATAACTCTGTGCACATTGCATTAAACACTCAACCCCTATGGGACCTGACCTTCAATGTGGGTGCTGCAAAGTTCGAAGCTGATCTTAGAAACCATAAAGTTTCGCGCATGGAAATGAATTCCGGCGCAGCGAATGTACATGTCACCTTGGGGCAGCCTACCTTAGAAGAAGTGAAATTAGAAATTAATACAGCTGCTTCCAATTGTAAGATATCCATACCAAAAGATGCTGCTTGTGCTATCGAAGTAACCACTATCCTATCCAACAATAAGCTACCAGGTTTTAGCAAAAAGAACGGGGTTTGGGCGACAAACAATTACGAAACAGCAACAAAGAAATATCTGATTGAGGTCAATGGTGCTGCGAATTCTCTAAAGATAGATAGATATTAAACCTATAAAATAGCTACATTTGTAATTGAAATGGAAGCACAACATAGTTTAATATTGCCAGGCAGTTATTGCAACTCCAAATTAACATATTCCCGATTCAAAACGAGAGAAGTCAAAATTGGTCATATACCGATGGGTGGACAAAATCCCATCCGTATTCAAAGTATGACTACAGTCGATACGATGGATACATTGGGCTCAGTCGAACAGACCATTCGGATGGTAGACGCAGGCTGTGAGTATGTACGCATTACCGCTCCAAGCATCAAAGAAGCTGAGAACCTTGCTCATATCAAAAAAGAACTTCGTGCTCGAGGCTATGAAGTGCCTTTGGTTGCCGACATCCATTTCACACCGAATGCTGCTGAAGTAGCCGCACGCATTGTCGAAAAAGTACGAGTGAATCCTGGAAATTATGCCGACAAAAAGAAATTTGATCAGATTGATTATACAGATTCAGCGTATCAAGCCGAGTTGGATCGTATCTATAAGAAATTCGCACCGCTCGTACATATTTGTAAAGAGCATGGCACAGCATTACGCATAGGAACCAATCATGGTTCACTTTCCGACCGCATCATGAGCCGGTATGGTGACACGCCAGAAGGTATGGTGGAGTCAGCAATGGAATTTATCCGTATCTGTGAAGACCTACGCTTCTACAACCTTTGTGTATCCATGAAATCATCCAATCCCATGGTCATGGTACAAGCATATCGTCTATTGGTAGAACGCATGATCGCCGAAAACATGAATTATCCTTTGCATCTGGGTGTGACGGAAGCTGGGGATGGCGAAGATGGGCGTATCAAATCCGCTGTAGGTATTGGCACCCTATTGGAAGATGGATTGGGTGATACTGTACGCGTTTCGCTGACAGAAGAACCCGAAAAGGAAGCTCCGGTAGCTATCGCCTTAGTCAATCGCTATAGCAAACGCAAAGCTGCTTTGGAATCTAGTCCACAAAAGGAGATAATCACATTAACAGAAGACACTCGGACTACAGCTTATGCCTCCCGAGAAGTCAATACCTTTGTCGGCGGATCACTTGTTCCACGTGTAATCATTGATATTTCATCCAAAAATCTAAGAGACCCTTTTATATTATCCGAAGTAGGTTACAAATATGATGCGATCAACGACAAGTATCATATGGGTGACCAATCGGTAGATTTCGTGTATTTAGCAGATCAACTGCCTTCATTTACGATGCCGGGCAATTTGAAACAACTCTATAATTATACGACTTGGTTACAAATCGAGAACAAATCGAATATACATCCCCTATATTCCTTAGCAGATTTCAACACGGCGAAGGTAAAAGATATGGCGTTAAATATTGTACGAATCTCGAATGATGATCTGAATAGCGTAGCATTCACCAATTTGCAACTTGATTCTACTGTAGTTTTCTTACTGGAAACAACACATACGCACGGAATGGCCGATCAACGTCAATTTTTCGTCAATTTACAAGCTATTGGAATAGATAACCCAGTAATCATTCGCCGCAGTTATAGGGTAGAAGATTTTTCGGGACCTGTAGGTGATTTTATGAATCCCGAAGAGCCAATTTCCAAAATTCAATTATATGCTGCTACCGATTTGGGGGCTTTGTTAATAGACGGATTGGGCTCAGGGATCTGGATTGACTCTCCAGCTACTCCTACCGACAAACTAGCTTCTATTTCTTTTGGCATATTGCAAGCTACACGCTCTCGTATTTCAAAAACCGAATATATTTCCTGCCCGAGCTGCGGCCGTACCTTGTTTGACCTACAAGAGACTACACAAATGATTCGCGCACGTACCAATCACCTCAAAGGTCTTAAAATCGGTATTATGGGATGTATTGTCAATGGTCCCGGCGAAATGGCGGATGCAGACTATGGCTATGTGGGCGCTGGTCCTGATAAAATCACTCTCTACCGTGGTCAAGAGGTGGTAAAACGCAATGTATCCTCCGCAAATGCTTTGGACGAACTGATTGGAATCATTAAGTCAGACGGTCTTTGGGTAGACGAAAATTAAAAAGATATACTTATAAGAGTGCAAAGCCTTTAGCGACAAGCTAAAGGCTTTGTTATTTTTTATTATCTTTAGGTTACTTCAACCAAAATAAACTTCATGAGAAAACTAATCGTACTGGCAGTATTTCTGTCATTTGCTGTAGCCCATGCCCAAAAATTCGAGGCCAACTGGGAATCTTTAAACCAGCGCGGCATACCTGCATGGTTCAATCAAGATAAATTTGGAATCTTTATTCATTGGGGAGTCTATGCTGTACCCGCCTATGCACCGATTATTCCTAATAATGGTTTAAGCTATTCGGAATGGTATTGGACAAGGATTGTGAGTAAACAAAAGGAATTCTGGGATTTTCATGTAAAGAATTATGGTGAAAACTTTACCTACGAGCAATTTGAGTCTCAATTTAAAGCAGAGTTGTACGATCCTCAGCATTGGGCGGATATTTTTAAAAAATCGGGTGCTAAATATGTCGTACTCACGTCCAAACACCATGAAGGCTATGCTTTATGGAACAGCTCCGAAGCGGACCGCACCTGGGGAAAACCCTGGAATGCAGTGACCGGCACGCCGCAGCGCGATTTGTTGGGTGATTTAACGACCGCTGTTCGCGATGCTGATCTCAAAATGGGATATTACTATTCCTTATACGAATGGTATAATCCGCTTTGGAAGACAGACAAACAAAAATATATCAATGACCACATGCTGCCGCAATTGAAAGATTTGGTGAATAAATACAAGCCTTCTATTATATTTTCGGATGGAGAGTGGGACTTGTCCGACACCACTTGGCGCAGTACAGAATTTCTGGCTTGGCTTTTTAATGAATCACCTGTAGCAAAAGACGTGGTCGTCAACGACCGTTGGGGTAAAAATACCCGCGAAAGAAACCATGGTGCCACATATACGACCTCCGAATATGGCAGCGGCAAGAGTGCAGACATCGTCTGGGAAGAAAGCCAGGGTATCGGGCATTCCTATGGCTACAACCGAAATGAACGTATTGACAACTACAAATCTTCACGCGAATTGCTACTCTTACTCATTGATATTGTAGCGCGTGGTGGTAATTTATTGTTGGATATCGGCCCAACGGGTGATGGTCGAATTCCAGTTATTATGCAAGAACGTCTCCTAGAAATGGGCGAATGGCTCCATATAAATGGAGAAGCCATCTACGGAACCCAAGCCTTAGCACAACCTTACCAATGGAGTTCTTCGAATATTCCGCAGAAAAATGACAAAAGCTATATGGCGGGTTATAGTGCCGCAACGCTGATTGAGCCGAAGCAAGATTTTGCACATGTTGAATTATTCTTTACCAAAAAAGAAAAGGACCTTTATTGCTTCTTACCAAAGTTTCAGCAGAAAGTGATTTTAAAAGATTATAAGGTGAAAGCGAATACGCGCGTGTCTGTCTTAGGATCTTCCAAAATATTAAAAGCTACAAACGTAGGCAACAATTGTGAAGTGGATTTATCTGGATTCAAGCCTGGCGAAATCCCCGGAGAACTCTTGGTGTTAAAGTTTCAGAATATGTTGTAAACATCTCGAAAAGCTGTCTAAAAAGTAAACTGATCTGTCTTCTACGAGGAACAAGGAGAAATCTAAAAGCATAAATAAGCAAACTTTATGATTTATAACGTTTAAGATTCATCTTGTTAGATTTCTCCCGTTGGTCGAAATGATGCTACTAGTTTTAATATACCTTTTTAGACAGTTTCTATTATCCTGCTACCTTTTCCAGCGGGAATAATCAATTTTGAATAGCTTACGTTGCAAATGCAGTCGCAGGTAGATATAAAAAGATATCGATATGATGACAGCTACACCACCCATGATGTATAATGCATTTTTAAGCCCTACGGCTTCGGCTATCGCACCCGTCAGTAGTGAGCCAATAGGAAATATACCTTGGAATGCCATGACGTAATAAGACATTATACGCGCCCTATAAGCGGACATGGAGTGCGTCTGAATATATGTGTTGATGCTGGAATTTTGCATCATCATGCCAAAGGATACAGCTACTGTAAAGAATATGGCAGAAGGTAGATAATGCGCATATGCCAATAGCAACAAGGAAATCCCCATCATCAAAGCAGAAAACATCACCCGATAGCGCAGATTTTCGCCGGATTTAAGGCTTGCCATTCGAATAGCACCAATCATGGCACCTAATCCTGCTGCAGATTCAAACCACGAAAAAGTTCTTTCGTCACCATTGAACAGATCTCGTGCTACTGCAGGTAGCAGGGACGTATACGGAATCACAAATAAACTGGAGAAAGCCATGATGATGATTAAGGAAGCGATATGCGGCGAACGTTTTAGATAATCAAAGCCATCTTTGAGCCCTTGCCACGTGGAACGTGCATTTAGCGTAGCAATTGGCCTCTCCACCACTTTCATCAACGACAACGTAGTCAGCACTGGGATAAAACTCAAAAAATTCATCAAAAAACAAACAAATTCTCCATATGTACTCAACAGAAGGCCTCCTATAGCTGGTCCTACCATCCGAGCAGCATTAAATACAGATGAATTTAAGGCTATCGCATTGGGCAAATCTTTGCGATTATCGATCAACGAAGACAATAAGGCCTGCCTGCCCAATACATCAAAAGCATTGATGACGCCTTGCACAAATCCCAATAAACAGAGCCAAACCACAGATTCCCAACCCAAATAGACCAGCAAAGCCAGCGCGCCTGCCTGAATCATCAGCAAAATTTGTGTCCACACGACCAGCTTATAGCGCGACCGCTTGTCTACAAAAGATCCAATGAAAGGAGACAACACCAACGAAGGCACCAAGGACACAAAGGATACAAAACCTAACCAAAAAACGGAGTTGGTGAGCTCATACACGAGCCAACTAATAGCTATACGCTGCATCCAAGTCCCTAGTAAGGATAAAGACTGTCCTATGGTATGCAATCTAAAGTTCCGATAGCGCAAGGACCGTAAAATTTCCATGCAGACAATATAACTTTTAATATGAATAAATAACTACCTTTGTAACAGCTAATATAATAGATAGTTTTATTTTAATAATAATCAACAAACTAAACATGAAGTTTTTTATAGACACAGCCAATTTGGCTCAAATTAAAGAAGCACAAGACTTAGGTGTATTAGACGGTGTCACTACAAATCCGAGCTTAATGGCCAAAGAAGGTATCTCTGGTGAAGAGAACGTTATCAACCACTACAAAGCTATTTGTGATATCGTGGATGGTGACGTTAGTGCTGAAGTAATTGCTACTGACTACGAAAACATGATCAAAGAAGGTGAAGCATTAGCAGCTTTGGATTCAAAAATCGTAGTTAAAATCCCTATGATCAAAGACGGTGTGAAAGCGATCAAATATTTTAGCCAAAAAGGTATCAAAACGAACTGTACATTAGTATTCTCTGCTGGTCAAGCTTTATTGGCTGCAAAAGCGGGCGCTACTTATGTATCACCTTTTGTAGGTCGCTTGGATGATATATCTGTGGATGGTCTTGGTCTGATCGAAGAGATTCGTTTGATCTATGACAACTACGGTTTCAAAACAGAAATTCTAGCAGCATCTGTACGTCACAGTGCACACTTATTGGGATGTGCTAAGATTGGTGCTGATGTGATGACAGGACCTTTATCCGTAATTACAGCATTATTAAAACACCCATTAACTGATAGCGGATTGGCTCAATTTTTAGCAGATCACGCCAAAGCTTCTGGTAAATAATCTAACACAGCATACGCTGCTTGAGAGCCTCTCCCGCACCTGCTGGAGAGGCTTTATTTTACCAGCAATAATTCGTAAATTTACAGTTATGAAAACACCGCAACACGAGGATCATCAGCATACACATACCACAGATTTCAATCAGCTACTAAAGGCTAATGGGCTCAAGGTAACTAAACCTCGTCTACGTGTTCTTCAGGTGATAGCTGACAAAAAGACAGCAATCAATCAACCCGAATTGGAGAAAGTTTTCGGATCAGAAATAGACCGTGTGACCTTATACAGGATACTTGCTTCGTTTGAGGAGAAAGGAATTTTGCATAAGGTGCTCGACTTGCACGGCACAGCTACTTACGCCATCTGTTCGACCAAATGCTCGGCGGACCACCACCATGATCAGCATGTACACTTCATCTGTTCGGTATGCAATAGTGTATTTTGTCTGGATGAAGTTGCAATCCCCAAATTCAATCTTCCCAACAATTTCTCTTTACATTCCATTGCCATCAATGCAGTAGGTATCTGCGACTCTTGTAATGCTGAAATAGCAATTTAAGTACATTTCATCCCATCATTTCTACATGCTCCATTGAAATCATTTTCGTTGGACTATCCTTTCTTTTTGCTCGATTTTCAGACTCATTTTATTAAAAAATACATCGTTGTATTTTAGCAAAAAAATATTATAACATTCTATTTCACAGAATTATACATAAGCTAAAACAATTACTTAATTTATATAAAAATCATCATGTTTTTACCTACCCAAACCACATTAAACAAAAAGCTGCCTCAATACGCTATAAACAGACTATATGTTTAGCATTTATAGTAAATAATATATTAATATTGAGATAGTTAATTATGCTAAAATAAAATTTTAATACACAAAAATATTTTACTCCCTTTCATTAGCGGATTAAGCCACAAAAACACACGAAGTCTGGCAGCATTGTTGTATATTAGTGTGTGGTTTATGAAGGATGATAATAGATGAGTTTATGCTTCTACCCTACCTTCGTTACAACTTCAAATAATAAATAAAAGACGACTCCATATGAAGAGCAAAAAAGAGAATCCGTATAAAGATGTATTGACCCAACTGATAGTTGATGTGTTTGAAAAGAACGACAATCAATTAATGAACTACAAACAAGTAGCAGCCAAACTCAACATTACTGATTCAGATTCTAAAGCTACTATCGCTGATATATTAAGTGACTCCTCGAAACAAGGTCACTTCCAACAACCCGAAATAGGAAAATTCAAACTGCGCCAACTGAAAGTCTACGTCACCGGAACTGTCGATATGACAGCCGACGGATCAGCCTATATTGTGCCGGAAGATGAGCTAGAGAACGACGTGTTTGTCGCACCTCGAAAACTCCGCCAAGCACTCCATGGCGACACGGTAAAAGTGCACGTGTACGAACGTAAAAAAGGCAAAAAGAGAGAAGGTGAAATCATCGAGATTTTACAACGTGCGAAGACAGATTTTACAGGTACCATTGACGTCTCCCAGAGCTATGCTTTCTTCTTAGCGGATGACAGAAAAATGCTCAACGATATTTTCATTCCGCTCGACAATCTAAATGGAGCAAAGAACGGTGAGAAGGTCGTTGTCTCCATCATCGAATGGCCGAAGAATGCGAAGAATCCAATCGGAAAAGTTAAAACTGTTCTTGGTAAAAAAGGAGAAAATAACACCGAGATGAATGCAATTCTTGCGGACTTTGGATTTCCGCTGGAATTCCCAAAAGCTGTAGAAAAAGCTGCCGAAGAAATATCCGAGGAAATTACGCCAGAGGAAATTGCCAAACGTCGAGATTTCAGAAATATTCTGACATTTACGATTGACCCCTTTGACGCGAAAGATTTTGATGATGCCATATCATTTCAAACACTGGAAAATGGTAATTATGAAATAGGTGTTCACATTGCGGATGTATCACACTATGTGACTCCAGAATCTACATTGGATAAGGAAGCATTTCAACGTGGTACTTCCGTATATCTGGTAGATCGCGTAATTCCTATGCTACCTGAGAGACTTTCCAATAATTTGTGCTCGTTGAGACCAAATGAAGATAAGCTCACTTTTTCAGCTGTATTCGAAATGGACGATAAAGCCAATGTAATCACCGAATGGTTTGGTCGTACGGTTATTCACTCGGATCGCCGCTTTAGTTATGAAGAGGCCCAAGAAATCATTGAGAACAAATCTGGCGATCACGCGGAAGAGATTTTAAAACTCAATGAACTGGCTTACATCCTCCGCGAGCGAAAATTTAAAAATGGCGCGATAAGTTTTGAAAGTGAAGAGGTGAAATTCCATCTCGACGAAAATGGTAAACCACTCGGGGTATATACCAAAGTACGTAAAGATGCGCACAAGCTTATCGAAGACTTTATGCTATTAGCGAACCGTAAAGTAGCTGAATACATCGGCAAACAAGGCAAAGGAAAGAACAAGCTTGGATTTATATACCGTTTTCACGATGTGCCCAATATAGACACATTAAATACTTTCTCGAATTTCGCGGCACGTTTTGGCCATAAGCTAAATACCCGCACAGACAAAGAAGCTGCAAAATCTTTAAACACCTTGATGACAAAGATTGAAGGTAGCAGAGAGCAGAATTTGTTGACATCATTAGCAATTCGCTCGATGGCGAAGGCCATATACACCACCAAAGGCACATCGCATTATGGATTGGCATTTGACTACTACACGCACTTCACCTCCCCTATCCGACGCTATCCGGATGTTATGGTACACCGATTGCTGCAACATTATTTGGACGGAGGCACAAAAGTGAATACTGAACATTATGAAAAACTGGCAGAGCATTCCTCACAAATGGAGAAAAAAGCTGCAGAAGCTGAACGTGCTTCTATCAAATACAAGCAAGCTGAATTCTTACAGGATCAAGTAGGCGTAGAATATACAGGAATCGTATCTGGCGTGACGGAATGGGGAATGTATGTAGAAATACAAGAGAATAAGTGCGAAGGTATGGTACGTTTACGTGATATCACGGATGACTTCTATACCTTGGACGAAAAGAATTACGCCATCATCGGGCAGCGCAAAAAGAAAGTTTACCAACTAGGCGACGAAGTTCAAATCAAAGTGAAGAAAGTAGATCTGGAAAAAAGACAAATCGATTTTACATTAATATCATAATACATAAAAGAGCGCTTTTAAGCGCTCTTTATGTATATATGGAAGCATAAAGCTATTCTACTGCAATTTTCCATTTTTCCATAAGAGCTTCTCTCCCCAAAAAGGGATAATGGTATTTTCGCATTTGACATGAGGCAGGTGTTTTAAAGTTTGAGTAATGGAGGCCTGCCCTTTTGGATAAGGTTTATGCGCCAACTCTAATAAATGAGATAAAATAGCATATTTTGTCTGCACTTGTCCTTCACCATTTCCGAGAATATTATTTTCTCTTGCTGCACCCCAACGTAAGACTACCATATTCACCGGCCCTTGCACATTTTTGAAATGCGCTGGGTTAAATCCTGAATCCCCACAATGCAACAACGAAAAATTCCCCGCATCTTTTCCACATTCAATACGTAAGAGCATAACGAAATCTGGCAAGGCAGGATCAAGAAGATGGTCAGAAATATCAGTACGAATCGTAAAATTTCCAATTGTATAAGAAGTTGCAGTCTTCGACATATACAACGGACTTTCTTGATTGAAATTAGATACCACTGGTTTTCCTTTGCGTTGCATCGCTTGGATTAACTTTTTATTGGCATGATCACCGTGATTATGTGTTATACAGAGAAAATCAAGATAGGGCTCCAAATCTTCTGCTAAGCGATGATGTACATCTATACCAAAACAGCCCGAAGAAGTTTTTACCACAAACCCCATATTATAAAGCATCCATACCGCGACAGTTCCTTTTTTGACTTTGGTAGTTTTCACTTCATGAAGTACTTTATCAAAGGCGGCACGGAAAGCATAATAAATCGGAACTGTGCGCTCTAGCTCCTCTGCTTCCTCCCCACTTTTACTCATATAATCTTTGAAAGCTTGATCTGAATAAGGATCAGAGTACGTTTCAATACTTTTTAAAAGCGACAATCTTTCTTCATCTAAATCGAATGGTGAGGTTTTATTCAACCGCTGCACTAGGGTTACTCCTTCTGAAACAGGTGCTTTTTTTTCACCCTTTATGTCTTTTTGAGCGAATGTAGAAATAAAGGTCCCTATCATAAATAGGGTTAATATTAATCTTTTCATAAATAAATTTTAGGAATATATCAGCATTTTCTTTATTTGAAAAATTAAATTTTAATTTATACTATAAGTAAAAAAACAGTTTCCATATACAAGATCTATTTGGTTTTCAATGTTTGCTATATCTCAAATATATACGATTCAAACTACACAACCTTAGTTAAAAAAGAAAAAATATCCAAAGTCATACTAGGTTAAACCAGAAAATTCCCATTATTTTGATTTGCAAGCGAAAGACTGTGCTATAATTTGAATTCGAAAAAAAAGTTTACCAACTGGGCGACGAAGTCCAAATCAAAGTAAAGAAAGTAGATCTGGAAAAAAGACGAATCGATTTCACCTTAATATCATAAACAAAAAATCCCGAAGGTTCAATTCGGGATTTATGTTTTTACTAGGTACGACCAGGATGATGTATTGCTTTATTCACACAACAAATTTTTTATCTTTTTATCATTAATCTTATACCATTTACCATGCTCATACAAGGCAGCTTCATGCTGTCCTTTATGATGATTGACATGTACACCCAATACCCTATTACCCAATCGAAAACTTATATTTTCTGGCATAATAGTATGTCCTACTACGATGCTGTTGACCCCGTAAAATTGCAAGGTTTGATTTAATTCTTCCTCACTAACAAAAGGTTCCTTGAAATAGCCTCTATACCAAAAAGGAGAAGTTTTGCTATTAAACAACACCTCCAAAGTATCCTGAAGACCTTTCGTCTCTTGCGATCGGTCGTAATACCCTCTACTTAACTCATTTATATCCTGCACAGACAACTTTAATGCATTAACTTGAGGAGAAATACTCGCATGCACAATCAACAAATCATCCAACTTTTCGACCAGATTTTTACTTCTTAGCCATCTACCCAACTCTGTACTCTTGCTGAATAAGTCTTCATACGCATATCCCATTGCCTCCGCAGCAATATGAAAGCTGCTATTTACATATTTGAAATTTCCACTGAGATTCATAATATCATGATTACCCAAGACAATATGCACCTTCCCTCCCTTGTCCACGGCTTTCTGTTCTAATAAATACAAGAGCCATAAAAGCTCTGGAACTTTCTTTCCTCTATCAAATAGATCACCACAATAAATCAACTTTCCATCCCCAAAAATCCAATTGTACTGTTTGTCTATGACTTCAGCAGCAATCAACAAACTTCTTAAGGCCTCAAATTCGCCTTCGATATCGGATACAAAAAGCATCTTATCAGCACGTTTGGAAACGGATGGTAGGATAGTTATTGACTGCATTAAGGGAACTGAAAAATTCCAGTCTGGATGATCATCAAATTTGACTTCGACATTTTCAAGTGCTTTATGGTGCAAAACGCGCTTGTGCACTTCCTAATCATTGATGGAAACAACCGAGACGCTATCGCCATGGTATAACACATAGGGACCTGTATTTAATTGAGCCCAAGCTGGCAAAGAGAAAAAAACAGCAACTAGACTAAAAAGCAATCTGAAACCCTTAGTTCAAAAATTTTGTTAAAATGACGATTAAAAACTTCATACCGAAGCATGAAGCTCTGGCATGTCAGGTGTAGGATAAAAAATCCTAAAATATTAAAGCACATGTGTACGACTAGCTTACTTTGAAGACCATTTATAGACACTGCCATTAAATCCATTGACGGAGTAGGGCAAAGATTCTAAAAGTATATGCCGATGATTCGCCGGTTCAAAACCGGTAATTTTAATTTTTTTGATGCCTTTACGTTTTGGGATTTCCACAATCGCGTACGCCTTTTTTGCAGCAGCTGAATGACCTAAAATCGGCCGAGGCCCTCCGCCTAGACATCCTGCATGCAATAAGGTCAACTTTTCCTTCGTCGCCGGATAATAAGCATGCTGATGACCCGAAATATACATATCCACGTTATTTCTTTTCAAGAATTCGAATGTTTCATCCGCTTCGCTCAACACCTCGCCCTTTTTATTTTTTGCCGCCACTATAGCATACAGCGGCAAATGCCCAAGCACGATGCGCGCGCGGGCTTTCGAGGCTATTGGTAACGCCAATTGTTTTTCCATCCATACTTTTACTGCGGCAGGAATTTCAGCCGATGACGCATCCCAGCTGATGAAAAATACATTATTCTTAATATAAGAGAAGTAATAAGGAAAGTGCGTATCATCCACATAAGTCAAATTTGCTTTGTACTTATTGGCGGACCAGAACTTATATGAAGCCGCTCTATCCAACTGATAGCTTGGAGAGGCATCATGATTTCCCATCGTAAAACCAAATGGAATACCCAACTGGTGAATAGGATCCAGCACATCCCGATCAAAAGCCATCCACATCGAATCCAAACGTGAGGCCGTCAAAGAAGCTTTTTGCCCCGCTACCATATCACCACCGCACAGGATCAGGTCGGGGTTAATTTCTTTGGCGCGCTTCACAACCTCATGCACATCCTTACTGTAAGAAACCGAACCATAACTATCATTCAAATCCGATATCAACAGGATTTTTAGGTTTTCATTTTTTGATTCTTTAAGCAAGGTCTGCCCATGAGCACCCATTGATAGAATAGCAAATAGGAATGTGAGGACTAAGTATGTGGATTGATTCATAGTTCAAAAATAAACAAAGCCGACTGAAACCCATGAAAAATAAAGCGAAAGCGTAACACAACTTATTTCATTATGAAGGATATTTTACTGAGTTTTGTACGATTAATAGATGAATTTCAGATACGACATTGGTGTTCTACGCGCTATAGCAGTTATTGCTGTAGTGCTCTTTCATTTCCAAGTACCCTTTTTTCAAGGTGGATTTGTCGGTGTGGACATATTCTTTGTTATATCAGGATTCTTGATGACAAGCATCATATTAAAAGGATTCCAACAGCAAAATTTTAACTTCTGGGCCTTTTACAGCAAAAGAGCACAACGGATCGTCCCTGCTTTGGCTGTTTTATTAAGTATTACTGTACTTCTAGGGTTTCTCACGGTATTACCAAAAGATATAGACAACATCAAATCCTACACGCTCAGCAGTCTATTTTTTGTGTCGAATATCTCCTATTACCTCAGTAGCGGATATTTTGAAAACGATTCCCAGTCCAACTTTCTGCTACACACCTGGTCACTTTCTGTCGAATGGCAATTTTATTTGATTTATCCTATCCTTCTATACCCATTTCGCCTATATTTAAATAAGAATAATGGACAAGCTGTTGCATTACTTAGCCTGCTTACCCTAGTTTCTTTCTTAGGAATGGCGTATTACAATGATAAAGACAACAATTTTGCATTTTTCATGTTTCCAACGAGAGCATGGGAGATGCTGGCGGGTGGCGTCGTATTTTTACTTCAACGCGCCATTACTCCTCGCCCCTTGACCAAAGCTATCGTCTGTACACTGAGCTATCTCACCTTATTGTATTGCATTATTCGCTTTGATGAGCGTGACATCACCTGGCCATCCTATTACACTATCATTCCAGTCATCGCGACAGCCTTAATCATTCTCTTCCATTGGGAATGGAAACTTTTTAAAACGCCGGCTCTTCAGTTCGTTGGGAAGATTTCCTATTCTTGGTATCTATGGCACTGGCCATTATTTGTGCTCAGCTATTACTTTGCGTATGAAAGCCCCTACAAAATTGTACTTTTAATGTTTGCTTCGCTTTTAATGGCTGCCTTATCGTATTATTTGATTGAAAAGAACAATAGATTAGCTTCATCCAAAGCTGTGGCGTTGGGTGCTAGCCTCTGCATCATGCTGTGCTTAGGGATTGGATATGCCAGCAGCTATGACCAAGAATCCGAAATCTATTACCTGTCCCATTACAACGAAAACTACCGGAAAGAATTTCTCCATAAGCAATTCCGAACAGGAACCTGTCATATCGATATACAGAACAACTTCGGGCAATTCGACAAAAAAGGCTGCTTATTTTTGCATCCCAGCAAAGAGAATGTACTGTTGATTGGTGACAGTCATGCAGGCGCGTTAGCCTATTCTTTTAAGAATAAACTGGAGGCACAAGGCAAGAACTTTTTGCAAGCGACCGTGTCGACTACCTATCCACTGCTGGACACCAAAGGTCCCAAAAATTCAATCAAGGTCATTGATTATATCTACAAAGACTTTATCCCAAAAAATGCAAAAAAGATAGATAAAGTGTATATAACAGCACATTGGGGATCGGGACAATACAATTATCCGACGTTAAAAAAGAAGTTACAACAATTGATTGCTTATCTCCAAAAACAGGGCATAGCATACAGCATTATAGGCCAAACACCAGCTTATACAATGACCTATGGGGACATATTGGCGCTGGAGAAAAAACTAAATACGGGTCTCGAGCATAAATACATCCTCAAACAGGCTAAAGATTATAACACCGCTTTGGCAAATGATTTCAAAGGCAATGATTATCTAGATCTGCGTACGCTTCAATTTATTAAATACCAGAATAAGCAATGCTATATGTATGATGACGATCATTTAAGTATTTTTGGGGCCAATCAACTAGTGGAATTTGTGCTCAATTCAAAATGAGTGCTACCCTAGAAATCGGGCATGATTAAAAGACCAAACTTTTTCTACACAATGCTTTACAGTTCAAATTATTCTTACTATCTTTGCGGACTTAAAAAGATTTTTTAAACAAAATTTTAAACAAAAACAGGTAAATGCCTACTATTCAACAATTAGTTAGAAAAGGTAGAGTAGCTCTGGTTGATAAGAGTAAGTCACCAGCGTTGGACTCATGTCCACAGCGAAGAGGTGTATGTACACGTGTATATACTACTACCCCTAAAAAACCAAACTCAGCAATGCGTAAAGTAGCTCGTGTACGTTTAACAAACGGTAAAGAGGTTAACGCTTACATCCCTGGAGAAGGTCACAACTTACAAGAGCACTCGATCGTATTGATCCGTGGTGGTCGTGTGAAAGATTTACCAGGTGTACGTTACCACATCATCCGTGGTGCATTAGATACTTCAGGTGTAGCAGGTCGTAACCAACGTCGTTCGAAATACGGAACTAAGCGTCCTAAACCAGGACAAGCAGCTGCAGCTCCAGCAAAAGGTAAAAAGAAATAATTAAACGGAGGAAAGAGAAATGAGAAAATCAAAACCGAAAAAGAGAATCATTTTACCTGATCCAAAGTTTAATGACGTTCAGGTAACACGTTTTGTAAACAATATGATGTTTGATGGTAAAAAATCCATCGCATACTCTATTTTTTACGATGCAGTAGAATTAGTAGAATCTAAAACACAAGAAAACGGTTTAGAGACTTGGAAAAAAGCTTTAAACAACGTTATGCCTGCTGTTGAAGTTAAATCTCGCCGTGTAGGTGGTGCTAACTTCCAAGTTCCTATGGAAGTTCGTCCAGAGCGTAAAATCGCTTTAGGTATGAAATGGTTAATTTCTTACGCTCGTAAACGTGGTGAAAAAACTATGTTCGAAAAATTAGCAGGAGAAATTATTTCAGCTTCTAAAGGTGAAGGTGCTGCTGTGAAGAAGAAAGAAGATACGCACAAAATGGCGGAAGCTAACAAAGCGTTCTCACACTTCAGATTCTAATTTTGAAAGCAACAGAACAAATATGATTACACCGACCCCGATGAGCAAATTATTGTTTGTCAAGGTCGGTGTACTTATTTAAAGTTAAAAAACAAAAGCCTTACGGCAAATTGCAAATATTAAGATGGCAAGAGATTTAAAATTCACTAGAAATATCGGTATCGCTGCCCACATCGATGCTGGTAAAACTACTACCACTGAGCGTATTCTTTACTACTCAGGTGTAAACCATAAATTAGGTGAAGTACACGAAGGTGCTTCTACGATGGACTGGATGGAGCAAGAGGCTGAGCGTGGTATCACAATCACTTCTGCTGCTACTACAGTATTCTGGAACTACAGAAACAACAAATACCAAGTTAACGTAATCGATACTCCTGGACACGTGGATTTCACGGTTGAGGTAAACCGTTCGTTACGTGTATTAGATGGATTAGTATTCTTATTCTCTGCAGTAGATGGTGTTGAGCCTCAATCAGAGACTAACTGGCGTTTAGCAGATGGATACAAAGTTCCTCGTATTGGTTTCGTAAACAAAATGGACCGTTCAGGTGCTGACTTCTTGAAAGTTGTAAAACAAGTAAAAGAAATGTTAGGTTCTGAAGCGGTAGCTTTACAATTACCTATCGGTGCTGAAGACACTTTCAAAGGTGTAGTTGACTTAATCAACAACCGTGGTATCATATGGAATGAGCACGATAAAGGTATGACTTTTACAGAAGTGCCTATTCCTGAAGATATGGTTGAGGAAGTAGCTGAATACCGTGAGAAATTATTAGAAGCAGTAGCAGGTTATGACGAATCTTTGATGGAGAAATTCTTCGAAGATCCTAACTCATTGACTGAGCGTGAAATCTTAAATGCTTTACGTGCTGCTGTATTAGATAACTCTATCGTTCCTATGGTTTGTGGTTCATCTTTCAAAAACAAAGGTGTACAAACTATGTTGGATCTAGTAATGGAGTTATTACCTTCACCATTAGATGTTGAGGCTGTAAACGGTACTCACCCTGACACTGGAGAAGAAATTAGTCGTAAACCAGATGTGAAAGAACCTTTCGCAGCTTTAGGTTTCAAAATTGCTACTGACCCATTCGTAGGTCGTCTATGTTTCATCCGTGCTTACTCTGGTAAGTTAGATGCTGGTTCTTATGTATTGAACACACGTTCAGGTAACAAAGAGCGTATCTCTCGTATCTTCCAAATGCACGCGAACAAACAAAACCCTATCCCATTCATCGAGGCTGGTGATATCGGTGCTGTTGTAGGTTTCAAAGACATCAAAACTGGTGATACATTGTGTGATGAGAAAGCTCCAATCGTATTGGAAACAATGACTTTCCCTGAGCCAGTTATCGGTTTAGCTATCGAGCCTAAAACTCAAGCTGACGTAGATAAATTAGGTATTGGTCTTGGTAAATTAGCTGAAGAGGATCCTACTTTCGTAGTGAAATCTGACGAAGAAACTGGTCAAACAGTTATCTCAGGTATGGGTGAGCTTCACTTAGAGATCTTGATCGACCGTTTGAAACGTGAATTCAAAGTTGAGGTAAACCAAGGTGCTCCTCAAGTAGCATACAAAGAGTCTATCAACGGTACTACTGAGCACCGTGAAGTATACAAAAAACAATCAGGTGGTCGTGGTAAATTCGCGGATATCAAAGTTGTTATCTCTCCAGTGGATGAAGATTACGATACTTCAAAATCAGCTTTACAATTCGTAAATGAAATCGTAGGTGGTGCTATTCCTAAAGAATACATTCCTTCAGTTCAAAAAGGATTTGAAGCTTCATTAAATAACGGTGTACTTGCGGGTTACCCTCTATCAGGAATGAAAGTTCGTTTGATTGATGGTTCATTCCACGCAGTCGATTCAGATTCATTGTCATTCGAATTGGCAGCGAAAATGGCGTACCGTGAAGCATTGCCTAAATGTTCTCCAGTGTTGATGGAGCCTATCATGAAAGTGGAGGTATTGACACCAGAAGAAAACATGGGTGATGTAATGGGTGATTTGAACCGTCGTCGTGGTCAGATGCAAGGTCTTGACTCACGTAATGGTGCACAAGTAATCAAAGCGTTAGTACCACTTTCAGAAATGTTTGGTTATGTAACTCAATTACGTACTATCACTTCAGGTCGCGCTACTTCTACAATGGAATTTGATCACTATGCTGAAGCGCCTCGTAACGTAGCTGAAGAAGTAATCGCTAAATCTAAAGGTAGAATTAAAGGTTCTGTAGAATAATAGAACTTTATTAAAATAAACCGATCTCCTATTGTGAATAGCTCTAATAGGAGGTCATTTTAAAAACAAATATAAAATGAGCCAAAGAATCAGAATCAAATTGAAATCTTACGATTACAATTTAGTTGACAAATCAGCTGAGAAAATCGTAAAAACAGTAAAACCTACAGGTGCAGTAGTTTCAGGACCTATTCCTCTTCCTACTGAGAAAAAAATCTATACAGTTTTACGTTCACCACACGTTAACAAAAAAGCACGTGAGCAGTTCCAATTATGTTCTTACAAAAGACTTTTGGATATCTACTCTTCAAATGCTAAAACTGTTGACGCATTGATGAAACTTGAATTACCTTCAGGTGTTGAAGTTGAAATCAAAGTGTGATAGATTTCAGTACTGAAAAAAGAAAATCCTTCTCCCATAAAAGAGAAGGATTTTTTTGTTAGTCAAGAGTACCTCATCCGGTAATCGCATAATACTAGATAAAAAAAATCCTCATAAACAGTATGCTTATGAGGATTTTTCCAAACTAATGGTACGCTATAAACTAGAATTTGAATGTTAATCCAAATTGTGCTGTATTAAAGAAGTTATTAAACTCATTAATATTAACACCGAATTCATTCACTGCTTTAGCACCATCTGCATCTGTTTTAGATGTGTTGAAACCAATTACATTTGCAAAAGCAAAGTTCAACGCTACTTTATCAGTCAAAAAGTAGTTAGCACCGATACCGGCATTTACACCGAATTTGTTTGTTTTTGGGCTATCTGTCGTATTATCTCCAACCGTCAATTCTGATTTAGAATGGTTGTAATCCGCATTCAATTCCGCATAAGTTTTGAAACGTGAGCCTAATTCTAAGAAGTAATATCTACCAAATAAACCAACTCCTACATTGTTGTCTTTAGATTTTCTATCAATACCATATTGATCTTCTGTTTCTGTACCTACGTTAAAGTTGATACCCGCAGCTAACTTATCGGTAAAGAAGTAACCTACTTTTGGAGTAAAATCAAAAGATGATCTTTTAACTTCCGTATTTTTGTTGTCCCGAGAATTGAAACCTAAATTGCCTTCCACAATTACATTTCCTTTGCCAAATCCCATCTCTTGAGCTTGTGAAGCGAATGCTAAACCTGCGACTGCAGTAAGTGTAAGTAATACTTTTTTCATATCTAATATTTATTAAATTACATGACAAATATACTGCTGACTTGTAAAATAAAAAAGTCAGTAAGTCAGTAAAATGTCAATAAAATTAGCTGTCGCATTAAACACCTATCCATCAACGACATAATATTACTTAAGATATATAGTTAGCCACTCGCCGTACACATCTTTCCACATCGCAAACGCTCCTCTCCACGTATTTTAATTTGCAGAAGAGGTGCCTTCTTGCCACTCTTCCACCGCCTTTTGCAGTGTTTGCTCAAATAACTCTAACGGCTGAGCGCCGGATACGGCATATTTTCGGTCATACACGAAGAAAGGAACTCCCTGAACCCCTATTTGACGCGCTTCGTGAATATCCATCTTGACTTCATCATCCAACGAACCCTCAGCAACAGCTTTTTCATAAGCATTCGCATCTGCCCCGACTCGCTCCGCTATATCTTTTAATACTTCGATATCATCGATATTCTTCCCTTCGGTGAAATAGCTTTGAAATAATAATTCTTCTACTTCATCTTGTTTTCCAAATTGTTTGGCAAAATGAGTGAGTACGTGCGCTTTGAACGAATTAGCGACTATGGATTTATCAAAGTTATACACAAGACCTTCTTGAGCAGCCATTTGAGTTACCTGCGCATTGAGGGATTGTGCCTGCGCTAACGGCATCCCTTTATGTTGCGCCAGATAGTCATAAATGCGAATGGAGGTATCCGTTTGTAGGTCCGGATTAAGCTGAAAACTTTTCCATTCAATATCAACTTTATCTTTGAGCGCGGTGTTTTCTAGTGATTTTTCGAATCTGCGTTTACCAATATAGCAAAAAGGACACATGATGTCGCTCCATATTTCAATCTTCATTTTATTCATAATGATATCCTTTTATTTATACTTGAAGATACGGCGTTGGCCCCAATTTTTGGTCACAAAAGCGTATAAATAAAAAAGAGACCGTCTAAAAAGGTTTCTTAAAGAAAGAACCCCGTCATTAAAAAAATGGCGGGGTTTATGTTTTTTGTCCTCAATTTGTTGTAAATGAGGTGCAACCAAAAAACGATATGAAAGTACAATTTAAAGCCTTACCATCCAATAGTCCAAGTTTATTTCCTGAGAATATTTTTGAGAAGATCTCACCGAATCATCCTGTGCGCCTAGTTAATCAGGTTGTTAATAATCTGAACTTAGATCATATCATTAAATTATATAAAGGAGGCGGGACTACGAGCTATCATCCCCGCATGCTTATCAAGGTTCTATTTTACGCGTATTTGAATAATATCTATTCCTGCCGTAAAATCGAGAAAGCACTTGGAGAGAATATATATTTTATGTGGCTTTCGGACAATAGTACTCCGGACTATCGTACGATTAATTATTTTCGTGGTAAACGGCTCAAGGGCGTTATTCAAACACTTTTTGGTGATATCGTCCGCATGCTTCATGAATTAGAATATGTCAGTCTGAAGGTTCAGTATATTGATGGCACCAAGCTTGAATCTGCGTCGGGTCGTTATACGTTTGTTTGGAAGAAATCCGTTGAAAAGAATAAGGCTAAGCTAGAAGCTAACATCACATCCATACTGGCCGAGATTGATGAGCAGATTAAACAGGACCAATCTGAGCTAAGCAGAGAAGACACTCCCAAACCTATAGATAGTAGTGAGCTGAAGAAGAAAATGGATCAGCTTAATGCAGATATCCAAGAAAAAAGTAAGGCTACGCAGAAACACCTCAAAAAACTGGAAGAAGACTATCTTCCTCGATTAGAGAAATATGAACAGCAGTTGGAAATTCTAGGTGACCGTAATAGTTACAGTAAAACCGATCCAGAGGCTGTATTCATGCGTATGAAAGATGATCATATGAAGAATGGTCAACTAAAACCGGCTTATAATACCCAGATCAGCACAGAAAATCAATTCATCACCCACTACAGTATTCATCAGACAACAGCCGACACCGTTACCCTAGCGTCGCATTTAGACAGTTTTGAAGCGCAGTATCAGATGCAGAGTGAAGAAATTGTAGCTGATGCAGGCTATGGTAGTGAACAGAATTATGAATTAATGGAGGGTAAGGGAATAGTTTCGTATGTGAAGTATAATTACTTTCATATGGAGCAAAAGAGAAAGCAAGAGACCAATCCCTTTCTGGTACAAAATCTCTTTTACAACGCGCAGGAGGACTTCTTGGTATGCCCTGCTGGACAGAAATTGACTTTATTGAAACAGGCCGAGCGAACCAGTACCAATGGATATGTCGCTCAAGTCAGTATTTACCAAGCTCAGCGTTGTGAGGGATGCCCCATGCGGGGACAATGTCATAAGGCAGAGGGAAATAGAACAATTGAAATTAATCATCGGCTAGCCCAACTAAAAGCCCAGGTTAAAGAGAGATTGCTTTCTGAAAAAGGTCTTTACCATCGGAGTAAACGGCCGGTCGAAGTGGAAGCCGTTTTTGGGCAATTGAAAAGTAACAATAAGTTCAATAGATTTACAATGCGAGGATTGGAGAAAGTCGATATTGAGTTTGCATTAATGGCAATTGCTCATAATCTACGAAAATGGGTGAAAATGACTAAAAACACCTCTCTAAACTCTTCTATTAACACTAAAACAGACTCCAAAACTGTCAATACTTACAAAATATCCAAAATATCCCCAATATCGAAGTATGCAGCTTAACAATTAGAAGTTTTCTTAAAAATCGAAATTAACGAAAGAAGCTGCATTTTTGGACAGCTTCCTCTATACAATTAATCTCTAAAGTATTCTAAAATTGAAAACCTATTCCTACGGAGAACACCTTATTTTTCATTGCCACATCTCCCTCAACATCCTTCAACATATTCGCTAGTCCTAGACCATACCCTGCATTGATAAGAAATCCATTGCTTAGTCTATAGCCACCTAAAAAATTCACCCCAGCATCAAAAGCATTTAAATCCATCTCATTGAAGCTACCGCTTTCCGACAGACTTCCTGTTTTAGCTTTAACAGATACACCATAGGCTGCATATGGTCCGGCGCCTAGAAACACATTACCCGGTCCGGCAGGAATATTATATACAAAATTCAAAGGTACTTCTATATACATTAAATTTACTGTGCCACTGGTAGCATCTGTTTCGAAATCAATATATTCATCCGTAGTAAATTTACCACCTTTGTTTTGTAAGGAGATTCCGGGTTGGAAACTAAAATTACTTGCAACCGGAACATCGGCATACCCTGTCAAATAAAAACCTGTAGCCGCATCGGACGTATAGGACATTGAGCCACCTGTAAGTGACAATTTAGGAAATGTAACACCCCCTTTCAGACCATAGGAAGTCTGTGCATACGAAGCTGTTGCAATACCTAATGCCGCAGCCAATAAAAGTAAATTCTTTTTCATAATCTAGTATTAAAGTTTATCCTAAATTAATACATTTTTATCAAATAGAAATCAAAACTCTCTTTTTTACAGGATGTTATCATAGAAGTAACTCCCAAAAAGCTAATCTTGTCTTACTAGTAATGAAAGGGACTGTAATAATTCCTTCATTTTTTCCAGAGAATCTATACCCTCTCCCCATGATTTGCTAACTTCGAACATGGAAAATTTACAAGGAAAATATGCCCTAATTACAGGTGCTGGACGTGGGTTAGGAAAAGCTACAGCCTTAGCATTTGCGCAAGAAGGCATCAACGTGGCTATCACAGGCCGTAACGAATCAAAATTAATCGAAACAGTAAAAGAAATCGAAGCTTACGGTGTCAAAGCAACTTATAAAGTTTTTGATATCGCTAACTACGATGAGGTAGAAGCAGCGATCGCAGAGTTGAATACTGAGTTTGGAAAGTTTGATATCTTGGTAAATAATGCGGGTATTGCGGCTTTTGGTTCACTGTTGGATATGGATCCCAAAACTTGGGTTGACATTGTAAATACCAATCTCTTGGGGACATATTTTGTGACTAAAGCGGTACTTCCTCAATTAATCGAGAAGAACGAAGGCGATATCATCAATGTATCTTCTACAGCGGGAGTCAACGGTGCTGCTACGACATCTGCATATAGCGCTTCCAAATTTGGGGTGATTGGTCTATCGGATTCCTTGATGCGCGAAGTGCGTAAAAATAACATTCGCGTATGTACGCTTATGCCGTCTACTATTGCTTCGGATATGTCCAAAGAACTGAAACTAACCGACGGCGATCCGGATAAAGTATTGCAGCCAGAAGACTTTGCTGAACTCATCGTGGCCAACTTAAAATTACCACGCCGCGCCATGTTAAAATCGGCTTCACTCTGGTCAACAAACCCTTAATAAATAAAAAAGACGGCTTAAAGCCGCCTTTTTTGGTATTGATATAGTGGTTTGGTTTGGTTCCCTTATAATTTTATTTATCCTTGACACATCGGACGGGATTGGCTCTCAGCACATCTGCCCCACCTCCATTGTTAGAAGAGAAATAATCCCTTGTAAATTGGTACGAAAACCCAATGTTACCATTTTACCTGAATGCCAATAGACGCCTGTTGTACCAAGAGAAGAAGGTATGCCCAAATTATACATTCCTGCATACGGCAAGAACAATTATTTATCTTGATCCGATGGATTAGGTACAGTACCTGTACTGAAATACAAGCCTTTGACTAGTCCCGTAGGCGTTTTATAATTTCCTTCGACAAACTTCTTTTTACCACCAGGCTGATACTGCTGATCCCACGCGGCAAATTGTTTTAAATTCTCCGCATCTGCAGGGCTCGGTTCGCGCCAACCTGTACCCAGCTTATTACATATATCGTCCTTAGGTTTTCCTTCGAATTTGCTTGGTATGTTCAATACCTTCTGATCTTTCATCGGTTTGTCCAAATACTTGCGTGCCGAGTTCTTATACCAATAATCTCCATATTCACCTTGATTACTAGCAGGCTTGTACTCCTCATCCTCATACACCAGATTACCCATCGCATAGATTAACAATCCAATTTCAATACCGTCGGTCGCATGTTTTTTCACCTTGATTTCAATATCATAAAAGACTCCCGGCTGAAAAGCATGCTCAATCAACGTCACATTCATCTTTTCTATATTATTAATCTTGAGACTGCGCAATTTGAGGGCTTGAACATTCCCACCATCTACAAATATTAATTGCTAAGGTGAAGTAGCCTGTAAACTATTTGAAGCTATACTGAACGGTGCTAGCGTATAAGTCGGCAACAAATCTGTAAATTGCAAAGCCACACCATTTCTCCCCTGCTTATTCAATTTGATATTAGCCTGCTGAAACACTTTCGACACTTCGAAATCTCCCACGCTATTGATCGCACCCGCACTTTCACTCGTAATCGTAGTCCTAATTTTGCAGAATGTATGCTCTAATACAAAAGCTAAATCATTCACCCCTCTTTTTAATTGCCTGTCCATCTTAGAGCAGACCATTGCATCCGTCAAGCTATTCAAGGCGATCATTACTGACTCCATGCTAGCTCCCACTTGTACATTCAAAGGGGGCAAAGCCTCTTTTTTTCCAAATGAATACACGATAAAACTATAGGTTTCCTGCGTGGAGAAGGGTACATCGAGGGGAATATCGTTCCCACATCTGTAATCCTTACTCGCCAAGAGTTTGTCCGTTTTATCAAATATTAACAATCTATATTGTACATCGCTCTAAAGTTTGTCGCTTTAGACCTGTCGGAGAGGATACTTGCGCCACTTTGCCCTTAGCGCCCTCAGCCGACGATGTAATCTTAATTCCTAAAGTGTACTCTCCCTCCCACTGGATTTCCACTTCTCGTGTCGAATTAGGGATAAGATTCGCGGCTGCGACCTTTGCTCCATTCGAGATATATTGTGCTTCAGCAACCTGTATATTCAAGGAAGCTGTATCTAAAATTGTTGTTTTCTGGCAACTCATAATAAGCCAGACCCAAGTGAATGCAAGTACTGCAACACAGACTTTCGTTCGTACAGATACCATTGTTTCAGAACCGGCCGCAAGGGCTTGCTCTATAAAGATCTTCTCAATGGTTACCGCCGGTGGCACATAGGTCTTTTTTGATGACATTTTTAATTTCAATTCGATACTTCAATACTGTATTTTTTCTTCAATACCTGAACATCTGGGTTAATAAGTTTTTCTTTCGTCAGATGTAGGAACCATCGCTCGATTCCCTCGTACACATCACAATATCAATGCATTACAAATCTACCAAAAGGTAGAAACGAATAATAAAATGGTTATTTTTGATAATAGCTAAGTAGTTCTTGTTTTCTAAATCTGTCAGGAGTCATCTCTTCATGACGCTTAAAAAACTTAGTAAAATTTGTCGGGTCCGTAAAGCCCAATTCGTACGCTATTTCCTGTATGCGCATAGAAGAAATAAGCAACAATCGCTTCGCTTCTAGCAGTAAGGTTTCTTCTAAAATATCCTTGGGCGTCTTTTCAAAAGCAATCTTGGTCGCCTTTTGTAAAGTACTCTTGGACACCTTTAATTCCTTCGTAAAATAATCCACATTATATTGCATCGAAATATTTTTTTGCACCAACAATTTAAATCGAATTGCCAAACAACGCTCCGCGACAATCACATCTTTAACAGCTTGCTTTTCACATTCACGATGAAGCATATTCAATAAAGCTTCGATCAGACGCTGCTGAATGATGGTGGGTTTGCAGATATGCAGCTCCGTCATTTCTAATTTTATCAAAGCAAGTAGACTATAAAGATTCACTCTGTGCGTATTCCCTATACTTATGATCAACTGCTGCGAAAGATGATTCAATAGGTTAACATTTACTTTGAAAAAATCCTTGTGGTAATACACCAAGAAAAAGTCATTACCAAAAGAAAGAATAGTTCCCGATGCATCGTTCAATTCCACGCACTGAAAAACCTGTCCCGGATTGAGAAACAACACATCGCCTTCTTTCAGATCCAATATTTCAAAATCAAGCTTATACTTAGCCGATCCCGATGTAATAAACAAGATGGAATGACAAGACACATTATACACCTTACCTTCATTCGCTAATTCATCGGAGAATAAATTATTCCACTCCCAGATCGCCAGCTTCTGGTTTTCGACGCCTATTGTCGTATGTTCGGATATAACTTTATTCATATGTTGATATTGCGATAAGAGTGTGCTATGCGATTAACTACAGCTCCGTTGTTTCATAGATAACTATACAATAATATTCAATAACTCAATGCGTGCATAGCATTTAACCCGACAAACTTGATGTTGTAGTTGTTCCGCTACACGATGTCGACAAACTTAATTTTCAATAAAAAAAAACACCGTATTAATTAAGAATCAACCAACCAAACCGATTATCTATCAATAATTTAAGGAAAAACCATCTACCTAATTATAGGTATAAATTAGGCTGCTAATAGTAAACTGCACAACAGATCCAAAATGTATTATCCTGATTCTAGGGATTTTATCTGATTTGATTAATCAGCTGTTATCGTATATTTTTACACTTTTACAAAAATAAAATATTTAAAAATACACTATAATTAAAGAGAAAATATTGTGCTACAAGCCGCTACCTTGACCTAGTAGCGGAATCTATATTCCCTATAGCGCGTCTAATATCTATGATAAAAATCTTCTGATCCAGGCTTAGAAAAGAAGTCCATATGGTCAATCCATCGTTGGTCATCTCCCCTATCCTTATGTTCTACTCGAACCGCTTTTAGATAGCTTAGGCAATAGTTTTTCGATTCTTGTAACGTTTCATTGACGCCACAAAATAAAGTCAGCACCCAAAAAATAAACCGTAATAGTTAAATTTCAAAACTTTTACTATATTTATTTTATCAAAACTTTTTTTTAGCCGATCTTTTGGAATAGATATACGTAATTGACTATGGACTTTTTTAAGAAAATCTTTGGTTCGTCTAGCAATCAAAAGAAGTCCATATGGTCAATCCATCGTTGGTCATCTCCCCTATCTTTATGTTCTGCTCGAACCGCTTTTAGATAGCTTAGGCAATAGTTTTTCTATTCTTGTAACGTTTCATTCACGCCACAAAATAAAGTCACCACCCAAAAAATAAACCGTAATAGTTAAATTTCAAAACTTTTACTATATTTATTTTATCAAAACATTTTTTTAGCCGATCTTTTGGAATAGATATACGTAATTGACTATGGACTTTTTTAAGAAAATCTTTGGTTCGTCTAGCAATCAAACAAATCCAAACCTACAGAACAAGATGATAGGCTAGCACCTTACAGACAAGTGCCATGGATGACAGACCCCCGACTTGACAACATTTCCACATGCTTACAGGCGGGTTTCATACCAGCCACTTCCTTACCGACCACCTGGGAACGCGACACACGGCCTAAACTGGAAATAGCCAAAAGACTTAACGCTATTAAAGCCATTGTCCTGTGGCTGATGGTGCCCGCGAGCGATCTACCGGACGAGAAAGTTATTCATTTTGTCCGAAACAATGGTCTGGAAGATTCTTTGACGGATAAAGAAAAAATGGTGCTGGAGGCTTCACGGGATGATGAGCAATTGAGACAGGCCATCGGATGGAAATTTGAAAATTCATGGCCCCTAGCCTGGTACTTCGGCTACGATAAACCCGAAATAACAGGACATATGATGACCGGCAAACAGATGCAGCAAATCATCCTACAGCACACCTGTCCACTTGATGAAATAATCGAAGACTGGGTGCGCGACAAGGAATCTATTGCGGAATCGGAATTGATCAAGACCGAAGATCTATTCTATTGCCTACACAATGCTGTGAGAAGTGCGCAATTGGGCAAACCCACCGTACCATCGACCTTCGATCCCATCGGCAATGGCGGCGTGATCCATGAGCGCAGGCATGCGTTGTCTTGGATGCTCTCTTCGGGGGGTGGATTGGGATGACACGGACTTAAGTACATAAAAGCGTATGCTAATGCTACACTTCTAATAATGGGGCTACGGGAGTATCCTCAACGCTGCTAAAAAAAACAGCACTTCTAAAAAGAAGGGCTGAACATCTACCAATTATTAATCCTTATCATCATATTGGGAATAGATGTAAGTTTTTGAAAGAGCTTTTTCGCCGACAAAACAATAACTTTTGAACGGTTCGAGAAAGCAACTTTGGTATAAGACTTATTCATCTAATGAGTCGACAGATCCAATAACTTGACGTTATTACAATAATGATCTCTTCTGCATATTTTCCGGATCTACCAAATCCGCAAATTCGATTGTGTAAACATCGCTATGCCGCTTCAGCGTCAGCATTAGGCTGTACACTTTGTCGCTCCACTCATTCTCTCGCGTATGTGCATTGAACTTAATCAAGCGAACCTTGAAGGCGTAATCTATGGAACAGTCTGCGGGCAGCTCAGCCTTCATACTTAATGAAACAAACTGCAGATTTTCCTTTGTCAGAAAACTTAAAGCGGTAGCATATGCCCGATCATATTGGCAGGATGCGAGAAGATCTTCACCGACTTTTTGCGCTTCTCTGGTTTGCTGCTCTTGTCTACGCGCTGTCTCCGATTTCTGCTGCGCGGCTTCTTCTTGTCGCTGGGAATAATAGCTGTAGCCCCATATCCCGCACACGATGACAACTGCTAATATCCATAGAAAAATATGCTTACCGTTTGACATGATGTACTATTTAAGGATAAGACAGACGAGCACGCTACGACGGACAGATATAGCCTCCTATATCGTCTTGCAGTATCCACAAACCGTGTTGTTTCTAATATCAAATTTCGCTTAAAAAACCGCCATATCCTTACGGGAAACCGTATTTTGGGCAGGTAAAGTGAATAACTAAAAAAAAGAAACCTATAAATATCAATCCTAAGAAATTAATGATATTGATAATAATCTCTAAATTTATTATTATTTATTTACACGTATGAGAATCTTTATTGTATAATCGGAGGAGATTCCTATTCATTTATAGTTAACTTTACACATCATTCATTCGAAATAAATTCTTGTAGTAAAATAATTGATCAAAATCAAGCTAATTTTTTTTCTATAAAACCTAAAGGAGTTTCAGGAAATGAAATTAACTCTAACAGTCAGTTTAGAGAAGATTTTAAAGTAATAAATTTTATAAGATTTGGCAAAATACCTTATGAAATAATAATAAGAACTAGTACAACAAACAGCATAAAGTATTTTGATATAATCCAAAACACTCCCAATGAAAGAATTATAGTTAATTATGGTAAAGGAGTTAGAATAAATAAAGATTTAAATTTCTATCAAATTATTTCTGTTGCTAAACTATTTGATCACATCCATAATTTAGAAGAATCCGAGTTCTTAAATTCCTATAAAGAAATTGATAAAAAAAGTATAGAAATACAAAGCTTTTACGACACATTGATTAATAATATCTTTAACGATTTAGAAAATTTAAGCAAATCTTCTGGATTAAGTAAAAGTAGATTTCAATTTGATTTTACTAACCCAAATAATACAGTTTTATTCTTTGAATCTGACACTTTTCATTTAAAAGAGAAAACCAATAAAGGAGGTTACTCAAAATTTGCTGAAGTTAGAGATAAAAATCAAATCTATAGCACCGTACTAAATAGAGCAGTAGAAGTTGTATCACCTCTTAGTTTCTTCACATTTAGAGCTTATATTCAAGGGGTTCAAATAATTATCTGCAAAAATGAAATTCTTTTTAATGGGTTTTTTATTTGCCGACTCCCAATATTTGTCATTATAATACTTATTCTCTATCCTCAGACCCGTATAATATTCCAGACGTTTCACTCCACCATAAGAGTAATATAGGTACAATTGACCTTCTTCTTCATTACTTCGACGCTTTAAATATATTTTAGGTTTTGCCATTACTCACAGTATTGCACACACTATATGTGGGGCTTTAAGGCAGGTATAAATACTAAAACTTTTAGTATTTCGTTAAAAAGTGTGTATAATCCGGAGTATATGCACCCAAAAATATCCAAAATATATCCTCTGAAAACAGAGGTTATTTCTAGACATTCTGGCAGATGTGCACCCAAT
>NZ_SMBZ01000028.1 GCF_004342685.1 Sphingobacterium alimentarium | reverse complement strand
ATTAGCAGCATACAGTTTCTTCCCTAAGAAACCTTCAATCAAATATCAAACGGTAAAAACTAACCAATTGTACGCTTTTTAATTATCGAATTCAGGTTTACAAGCGAGCGCGAGCTTTCTGCTGGAGTACGTGTTGGAAACATAGCCATAGATCAATACCTTTAAAAGCATCAAAGGATGATAACTTGAAGCACCAGTTTTATAATATTTGTCAAGAATACCGTCTATGTTAATGGAGTTGATCACTTGATCAATGATTCGAACAGGATGATCTTGGGGAATCAATTCATCAAAGGTTGGTGGAAAGGCCATCAATTGATGCTGATAGTAGGGTTTGAAATTAGGTAATTTCCGAGACATAATCATCGATTTTTAACACTTAAATATAAGGAAATCAAATAATTATATCAATAAGAATAAGAGGAAATATAACACAAAAAAAAGACTGTACCACTTATTTATGATACAGCCCCTTCCTCCTGTCATCAGAATGTCAACAATCAACTGTCATATTGAGCGAGGTGAAATATCTGTAAATTAATCTAGAGATTCCTCCTATAGTCGGAATGACAATCAACCTTAACTGTGTCATATTGAGCGAAGCGAAATAACTGTAAACTAATCTAGAGATTTCTCCTAGGGTCGGAATGACAATTAACCTTCAATTGGCATATTGAGCAAAGAGAAATATCGTTAAATTAATCTAGAGATTCCTTCTATTGTCGGAATGACAACAACCAGCAGCTGTCATATTGAGCTAAGCGAAATATCTATATAATAGTCTTGACACTAATCCTATCCAGGGAACGACAAATACTCTTCTAAACAGTCTGGATTACGCATTATATCCTTAGAAACAGCTTTATCAATTGGGATACCTGCAAATATCTTCTTCACCGGTATTTCTAACTTTTTACCGCTTAAGGTATAAGGAATATCTGCTACTTGAAAAATAGAATCCGGAACATGTCTGGGGCTATATTGCTTTCTCAAATTGCTTTTTATTCGCTTTTGAATTGCATCATCTAATTTCAAATTCTCTACAAGTCGTACAAAAAGCAACATTTTAGAAGAACCATCGCTTTCATCGGTAGTAATCACCAGCGCATCCTGTACTTCCTCCAATTCATTTACGGCATTATATATTTCAGCCGTACCAATACGTACGCCCCCACGATTCAGCGTAGCATCGGAGCGACCATAAATTATTATTCCTTCATCAGAAATTATTTTTATCCAATCACCATGAGCCCATACGTGCGGAAATTTATCAAAATAACTGTCTCGATATTTCGCATTGTCGCTATCACTCCAAAAATATACAGGCATCGACGGCATAGGCTTCTTTATGATCAATTCACCTACCTCATCCCATACTTCCATACCATCCTCATCGAATGCTACAATATCTGATCCCAATGTCTTGCACTGCAATTGGCCTGCATATACAGGCAACATCGAAGAGCCCGACAAGAATGCCGAACAAACATCCGTACCACCGCTTAATGAAATGATATGTACCTCAGGGAATTTTTTCTGTAAAGCCTCAAAAGTTGAAGCAGGTAAGGGTGATCCGGTAGAACCAATCACTTTTGGCTGATAGTCATCTATTTCTAACTGCTCAATAGAGGTAAAATAAACTGCTCCTGCTCCTAAGTGGTCTACCTTAGCGGATTTTAAAAAACTCCAAAATGTTTGATGATTATTATGATTTATTATCCCCTCAAACAAACACAACGTAGCGCCACACAGCAAAGAAGACAATGCATAGTTCCACATCATCCAACCTGTAGTGGAATACCACAAGAAATTTTCACCAGCTTGTACATTTTGATGTAATGCTAATGCTTTGAAATGTTCCAATAGATTACCTCCTGTACTATGTGTAATAGCTTTAGGTTTCCCAGTCGTTCCTGATGAATACAATATCCAAATAGGGTGGGAGAAAGGTACACGGACAAATGTTAACGCTTTTGGTGTATATTTCTCCATTACCGTATTCCACATACTATCATTCAGATTTACAACAGATTGCAGAGTTATTAACTTACTTATCAACATAATCAAAGTATCATTTTTTGAAAATGTCTTATCATTATACTGATATTTTGTTTCAATAAATAAAAGTTTAGGTTCTATTTGTTCAAATCGCTCCACAATTGCTTTATCGCCAAAGTCTGGTGAGCAGCAAGACCATATTGCACCTAAAGAATTAGCAGCCAAGAAAATAGCAATCGTATCTACTCTATTATTCAATACAGCAGCAATCCTGTCGCCTTTACTTATCCCCTGATCAATTAAATATTGCTGTATTTTACTGACTTTACTTTTCAATTCCTCCCATTTAACTTCTTGATATTCTTCGTATTCGGATTGAAACTTGATAGCAACACCATTCGCTTTATACGATTTAAAAATATGCTCCGCATAAGACAATTCCATTCCTTCAAACCATTTCGCAGCAATAAAATCAGGGCTATTCGCTTCCCAATCTAATACATTCGTATAATTTCCAGAATAAGAAATATCAAAATAATTTAAAACCGATTCCCAAAATGAATCCAAATGATCTATAGACCATTGATGCAAAGAAGGATAATCAGGGATATTATTTTTATATTTTGCCTCAATATAATTTTTGAATGCAAATAGAGGAGAAGATTCAGTATACTGCTTCGAAGGTGTCCACAAAGGAGCTGCCATACATTTATAAATTGGTGTATCTAAAGATACAAAAAAGGTCATTGCTTATCACAATGACCTTTTATTTTTGATAAAGTTAAGCCCTACAAATTAGCTTTTATTTTTAAAAGCATTCCAGCCTTGCGCCTTGATTTCATGCACATGACCCGATTTTGAAATCATTTCTTTTCCAGCTGCAGGCTCTGTAATATAGCCTATTACAGAAATATCCAACTGCCCTTTTACCTTATCATAGTCTGCTTGCGGAATCGTGAAAAGCAATTCGTAATCTTCTCCACCACTTAACGCACATACGGTAGGATCCAATCCAAATTCACGTGCCGTTTCGTAAGTCATTGGATCTAAAGGGATTTTCTCTTCGTATAATTTACAGCCAACATTCGAGGCATTACATATATGCAAAATCTCAGATGCCAATCCATCCGATACATCTATCATAGAGGTAGGAGTGATATCCAGATGTGCTAATAAATCAATCACATCTTTACGAGCTTCTGGTTTGAGTTGACGTTCGACAATATAGTCTTTTCCTTCCAGATCAGGCTGAATATTAGGGTTTTCCAAATAAATCTGTTTTTCTCTTTCTAATAATTGCAAGCCAACATACGCACCACCCAAATCACCAGAGACACACAATAAATCACCTTCTTGTGCACCCGAACGATAAGCTATTTTTTCTTCTTTCGCATATCCAATACTGGTCACCGAAATCACCAATCCTTGTGCCGAAGCCGAAGTATCACCACCTATTAAATCAACACCGTATTTTTTACAAGCAATTAAAGCACCTTCATAAATTTCTTCGATCGCTTCCAGCGGAAATTTAGAAGATAAACCTATGGAGAAAGTAATCTGCGACGCTATACCATTCATCGCGTATATATCAGACAAATTGACTTGTACTGCCTTGTAACCCAAGTGTTTAAGGGGAACATAACGCAAGTCAAAATGAATATTTTCTAAAAGTAAATCCGTAGAAATCAACGTTTTGTATCCCGAAAAATCAAGTACAGCCGCGTCGTCTCCAATGCCCTTATTGGAAGATTCTTGTGTTAATTCTACAGTTTGAGTCAGGTGCTTGATTAAGCCAAACTCACCCAATTCATTTATATCAGTTTTATCTATATTATCAAACATATTAACATTTTTTCCACAACAAAGATACGTATAAAAATTCCTTGCCCGTAAGTGATAAAAATAGGGCTAATGTAAAAATTGCCCTATTTTCTATATTTTTCATGTGAAACATGAATAGGTTTACAAACCTAATCGAGCTGATATTTCCAACATACGCTCAATAGGTTTTTGCGCGCGTACAATTACATCTTCCGGAAGAATTATCTCTGGCTGATCGTATTTCATGCAATTGTATAATTTTTCCAATGTATTGAGTTTCATATGTGGACAATCGTTGCAAGCACAAGCATTATTTGGCGGAGCCGGAATAAATGTTTTGTGTGGGCTAGATTTTTGCATTTGATGCAAAATTCCCGATTCTGTGGCAACTATATATGTATTAGCTTCATCTTCAATTGTATATTTAAGCATTCCCGAAGTAGAACCGATGTAATCCGCCTCTGCCAAAATGTGATCTTCACACTCTGGATGTGCAATAAATTTTGCTCCAGGATATTCTGCGCGTAGATTTTCAATTTTTTCACGTGAAAAAATCTCGTGAACCATACAAGCTCCATTCCACAATATCAAATCACGACCTGTTTTCTTCTTTACGTAATCGCCCAAATTGCGATCTGGACCAAAAATAATTTTTTGATCTGCAGGAAGAGATTCTACAATCTGCACAGCATTGCTTGAAGTACACACAATATCCGACAGCGCTTTCAATTCGGCTGTACAATTCACGTATGTAATGACCAAATGATCAGGATATTGCTCTTTGAATTTTGCAAAAAGGTGTGGAGGACAAGAATCTGACAAAGAACAACCTGCTTTGAGATCTGGAAGTAACACTTTCTTGCTTGGAGAAAGAATTTTTGCTGTTTCGGCCATAAAATGCACACCAGCAAACACAATTACATCCGCATCTGTCTTGGCAGCTTGTTGAGAAAGTCCTAAGCTGTCGCCAATGTAATCTGCTAAATCCTGAATTTCAGCATCTTGATAGTAGTGTGCTAAAATTACTGCATTTTTTTCCTTTTTCAATCGTTGAATTTCTTCGATAAGATCCAAACTTGGATCCACAGGAACATCAATGAAGCCTTTTGCTTCTAAATCTCTTTGATACGTTTTGTCCATGCTGTCTTCTGTAATTTGGTTAATCCTTTTGACTAATCCAGTTCACAAAAGTAAACAAAGAAATTCAAACGAAATTCACATTCCTTTTTTTCAATAAATAATAATCTTTTTTTAAAAGAAGAATCTTATTGTTTATTAGTCTGTGGAAAATGGGGATAACTGTATGAATTTTAATTTTATTTTTCGGTTATTTATTACTTATCCACAAATTATCCACAGTATCCGAATCTTTTAGTGCTGATTTTCAATGCTGTGATTTTTCTTTGATTTTCTTTTCCATAATTTTTTGTGAGAATCTCATCGTTTAGATAATGTTAATATATGATGAATTTTTCCTCACTTGTCACGTGAAACTTGTGTGGAAATAGGTGGGATTGTGGAATAATAAATAGTTTTAAAATTTAATTAACTTTTTGTTTACACGTTTTCCACATTATTTGTTAATTTGTTTCAATTTTTAGCATGTAAAAATTTTATGTCGGAAAGAAAAGTTGATTTTTTGGTTGTTGGATCAGGAATTGCGGGTTTAAGTTTTGCATTGAAGGCTGCGGATGTTGGTAAAGTGTTAATAGTGACAAAATCCAACGAAGATGAATCAAATACAAAGTATGCTCAAGGTGGTGTGGCAGTTGTTACAGGTCAATCAGATAGCTTCGAAAATCACATTCAAGATACACTCGTTGCAGGTGATGGATTATGTAATCCACAAGTTGTGGAAAACGTAATTAAGGATGGTCCGGATCGTATTGCAGAATTGATTGCTTACGGTACTTCATTTGATAAAGAAGATTCTGGAGAGTATGATTTAGCGAAAGAAGGAGGTCATTCTGCACATCGTATTCTACATTATAAAGATATTACGGGATATGAAATTGAGCGTGCCTTATTAGAAAAGGTGCATCAGCATCCAAATATTGAAATTCTGACGCATTATTTTGCAGTAGATTTGATCACACAGCATCATTTGGGTGTACATGTGGATAAGAAATCTACCGATATTGAGTGTTATGGCATCTATGCTTTTAATACGCGAACAGGTATTGTTGAGAAGTTTCTTTCAAAAATTACGCTGATGGCGACGGGAGGTGCGGGGCATGTGTATTCCAGCACTACAAATCCTACTATAGCCACAGGGGATGGTATAGCGATGGTTTATAGAGCCAAGGGTAAGGTTCGTAATATGGAATTTATTCAGTTTCATCCGACGGCGCTATACAATCCGAGCGAATATCCAGCATTTTTGATTTCTGAAGCTGTACGCGGTTTTGGTGGAATTTTGCGGAGAGCAAATGGTGAATCTTTTATGGAAGAGTATGATTCACGTGGATCATTAGCACCGAGGGACATTGTAGCGCGAGCCATTGATGCCGAAATGAAAAAATCAGGTTTGGATTATGTATACCTGGATATTACTCATCGCAATAAAGAAGATTTATTATCTCATTTCCCAAATATATACGAGAAGTGTCTCTCCATTGGTTTGGATATGACCAAAGATTATATTCCGGTGACGCCAGCAGCCCACTATTTGTGTGGTGGTATTATGGTGGACGATTATGGTGCGAGTACGATTAATAATTTGTATGCTTGTGGAGAATGTTCATCGACTGGATTACATGGAGCTAACCGTTTGGCTTCCAATTCGTTACTAGAAGCTGCTGTATATGCACATCGTATTTTTATAAATGCAAATCAGAAGATTAAAAATATTTCTTATAAAGAACATATCCCTAATTGGGATGATTCAGATACGCATTTATTAAATGAGGATATTTTGGTCACGCACAATCTGCGTGAGACGCAGAAGTTTATGTCTGATTATGTGGGTATCGTACGTTCGGACTTTCGTCTGCAGCGCGCTATGAGACGTTTAGGGCTCTTACACGAAGAGACGGAGTCTTTTTATAAGAATACTAAGCTTTCTGTAAAACTTTGTGAACTTCGAAACGTTATTCAAGTAGCGTATTTAGTCGTTAAATCGGCGATGACACGCAAAGAGAGTAGGGGACTGCATTATACAACTGACTTTCCTAATCACGCAAATATTTTAGAAGACACTATATTGTAATATTTATGGCTACTATTTTACCTGTAAAAGAAAGCTTTCCTTTTATTGATGAGCATACCTTTGTAGCTCCTAATTGTACTATCGTAGGTGATGTAAGCATTGGAAAACATTGTTCGATATGGTTTAATGCTGTGGTACGGGGAGATGTGAATTACATCAAAATAGGAGATTATAGCAATATACAGGATAATGTAACCATTCATGGCACTTATCAACGTAATGGTACAGATATTGGCAATTATGTCAATATTGGGCATAATGCTATTGTACACGGCTGTGTCATAGAGGATTATGTATTGATCGGTATGGGTGCTATTGTTATGGACCGTGCTATTATTCAATCTAAGGTAATCATAGCAGCTGGTGCCGTTGTATTGGAAAATACGGTTTGTGAGTCCGGTTATTTATATGCTGGTGTGCCTGCAAAAATAATAAAGCCACTTACTGATGAGCAAATGGCTTTATTGGAAAATCTTCCGCACAATTATGTGATGTATTCGAGCTGGTTTTCGGAAAAATAGTACATTTCTATCATTCAAATTTGGGTGTAATCGTCTCCGATTGCTCCCAATTGGCACGAATGGTAATAGGTTTTTCCAGATACCAAATCGGCTCTGCATGAATTCTATTAAATACATCAGCACCATCCCATCTGCCATTTCCATTCATATCTTTAATCATTCGTAATACGTATTTCCCACCTGGGAATTTGCTGTATCGCAGCTCGCTACTATTTCTTATAATTTTCTGATCAATTATCTTGTCCTTATTTTCGTTAGTAAGTTCAACAATATAATTGATATTACTGTCTAGGCCATTTATAATGAATTTAATGTCCCCAAAGTTTTCTGTCTCATCTAAGGTGAAAGCATTCTTTACTTCTTTGTTTTTATCATTAAAAATAGAAGACATTGCATTCTCTTGAATGGTTAATTCATAGTTTCTTTTAGGTCTCCAATTATAACGTAGGTGGTATACATTTGTCAGTACGCTATCTTTTTGCAATTGAAAATTGCGTCTGGAAGTAGAATCTTCCAACAGCGTAATTTTATCTTTATCAATATTCAAGATTGGAAAGTTTCCCGTTATTTTAATATGATTTACTTTTTCAACCTTATTCGAAATATTGAGTTGGGGTTTTAGTTCGCGCTCGTATTTATCATTTTTACCCCTGCGTATAATCACCGTGTCGAGTACTGTATTGCGATCCAGCAGTTCGAATTTCAGCGAGTCAAAATCTACTTCTTCAAAGAAGAACTTAAGTGAATCTTTTGTCTTACTATATTCTAAATGCACCTTATCATACGCGATATTTTGAGGATGTAAGAATTGGATAGAAGGGGAGTCGATAGGCTGATTGAATGTGACTAATACGCGACTATCTTTTTCTATTTTTCGATCATTGACTCTAAATTCTTTTGGTTTTCCTTTCGAATATTCAATTTTGATATCTTGAATATTTTGGGTTAAGACGATAGAGTCCGATAGAAATCCAATAAGCTCGTTCGGTTGATTATAGATACGATCATTGTTCTCTTCCTTAAGAGCGTATATTCTATAAGTATCTTCTCTTAAGTTTTTGAATGTGAAATTACCTGTACTGTCTACGCTTGTAAATATATTAGCTTTTCTTTTTCCAAAAATACTGTCTTGCTTAGTTGGGATTAATAATACACGTACGTCTAAATCTTGCTTAGGATCAAATGTTTTGGTGTATGCATTCTGAACGGAACCAGCGATAGAAAGAGAATCCAATTCAGGTCCTGTAGAAAATACATAATTGTAATTGGCTATGGGATTGCTTTCGTTGTAATCAACTAAACCTTTACCGAAATTAATTGTGTATGTTGTATTTTCTTCCAGTGAATCGGGTAGGGTAATGATCAGATCTTTTTTCTTTACTCGATATTCTGGTTGTTTGTCTAGATCTGGAGATATACTAAACTCCTTATGTTGGTTGTTTAGCTTAATATATTCATCAAAAGTAAGTACAATCTCTTTTTGTTTAAAATTACGCGTTAGATTAGCAGGCAATTCATTTAAAATTACTGGAGGAATTGAATCTTTTGGTCCTCCAGTAGGTGTTTGCATGTTAGCACACCGAATAGAAGTTAGCGATATAAGTAAAGCTAATACAAACAAAAAGTTGTTTTGTAAACTTAATCTGCTTTTTAAGTTTGCGAAGTAGTTAATACTATTTTTATCCATAAAATTATTTGCTCTTATAGCGCCAATATATTCTTTAGTTCATATGTACCATCAACACACTAATATCAGAAGGAGATACACCGGATATTCTCGATGCTTGACCTAAGGTACGCGGTTTTACTTTTAATAACTTTTCTCTTGCTTCAATAGAAAGTGAAGTTAATGAAGAATAATCAAAATCTGGATTAATTTCTTTGTCTTCCATTTTCTTCATTTTGTTTACGATCTCCATTTCTTTTTCAAAATAGCTATCATATTTCACTTTGATTTCAGCTTGTTCTATAGTTTCTTTATCGTACTGCTCTAATACATTCTGTAATGCGTTGTCAGCTGACATAAGATGTTGAATGTTTACATGTGGTCGTGTTAGGACATTGTACATTCTCGATTTCTGCGTAAGCTCACTTGAACCAATTTCCTGTAGTAGTGGATTCATTGCATTTGGTTCAATAGAATTATCTTTCATGTATTGTACCAATTCTTCCGAATCTTTTATTTTCTTATTTACTTTAGCTAAACGCTCATCAGATACAAGTCCTAATTTATGCGCGATAGGAGTTAAACGTATATCTGCATTATCTTGACGAAGTAGAAGACGGTGTTCTGCTCTTGAAGTGAACATACGGTATGGTTCTTCAGTACCTTTAGTTACTAAATCATCAATCAATACACCAATATATGATTCTGATCTCTTAAGAATTAGCTCATGAAGATCATTTGTTTTTTGATGCGCATTTACACCAGCAACGAAACCTTGGGCTGCTGCTTCTTCATAACCAGTCGTACCGTTGATCTGTCCTGCAAAAAATAAGTTCTTTACCAGTTGTGTTTCTAAAGTTAGATCCAACTGCATAGGAGGGAAGTAGTCATATTCTATGGCATACCCTGGTCTATACATTTTCGCATTCTCAAAACCTGGAATCAGACGCAAAGCTTTTTGTTGTACATCTTCCGGCAGCGAAGTGGAAAATCCATTTACATATATTTCTACTGTTTTAAAACCTTCAGGTTCTACAAATATTTGATGTCTATCTCTTTCTGCGAAGCGGTTAATTTTATCCTCGATGGATGGACAGTATCTAGGACCTAAACCTTTGATTCTTCCTGTAAACATCGGAGATTTTTCAAATCCGGTTTTAAGAATTTCATGGACCTTATCATTAGTATATGTAATCCAACAACATCTTTGTTCTGTAGGAATTTCAACATCAGTATAGGAGAATCGACCACGTTCTTCATCACCCCACTGTTCTTCCATGACAGCATAGTTCAAACTTCTTCCATCAATACGCGGAGGTGTTCCTGTTTTCATACGTCCAGCTTCGAAACCTAATGAAACCAATTGTTCCGTTAATCCCGTTGCTGATTTTTCACCTGTACGTCCTCCACCAAATTTTTTCTCACCGATATGTATTATACCATTTAAGAATGTTCCGTTTGTTAGTACAACAGCATCCGCTTCTATACGTATTCCTAAAGATGTAATGACTCCTTTTACTGTATTGCCTTCAACAATTACCTCTTTAACTGTATCCTGCCAAATATCTAAATTGGGTAATGCTTCGAGTTGTAATCTCCATTCTTCCGCAAATCTCATTCTATCATTTTGCGTACGAGGGCTCCACATTGCTGGACCTTTCGATTTATTAAGCATACGAAATTGAATTGTGGATTTATCCGCGATGATTCCAGTATATCCACCCATTGCATCCACTTCACGTACGATCTGTCCTTTTGCCACACCACCAATTGCAGGATTACAACTCATTTGGGCTATAACACCCATATTCATTGTGATTAATAGGGTGGATGATCCCAAGTTTGCAGCTGCTGCGGCCGCCTCACAACCCGCATGTCCTGCACCAACAACAATTACATTATATTTATTAAACATATTCAAATTCTTTGTTTCACGTGAAACCTCTTAAAAACATCAATGTTTCACGTGAAACTATACATACTCTGCTAACTCCAACCAACGTTCAGATTTACTGTCCAGATCAATTTGCAACTTTTCAATATGGCTTGCCAATTCTGACAATTGCAAATGATCTGTAGTTTTATTTAATTCTTCTGTTCGTTCTTGAATAATGATCTCTAACTTTTCAATTTCTTCTTCTAATTGTTCATACTCTTTCTGTTCTTTGTATGACAATTTCCTTTTCGCTGTTTCAGCAATTATTTTTTCTTGTTCTTTATTCTTCTTCTCTGCTTGCTTCTCTTCTTTTATTTTTTGCTCCTGCTCAAATTTAAAGTCAGCATAATTTCCGTTATAAATAGTGACTGTGCCAGAACCATCAAAAATAAATAGTTGATCCGTCAACTTGTCAATTAAATACCTGTCGTGAGAAACGAGTATAAGTATTCCCGAATAGGAGAGGAGAAAATCTTCCAGCACATTCAACGTGTCAATGTCAAGATCATTAGATGGCTCATCCAGAATTAAGAAATTAGGATTTGACATCAAAACTCGCATCAATTGCAATCTTTTCTTTTCGCCACCACTCAGCTTGCTTACCAAGCCATGCTGTTTTTCTGGCGGAAATAAAAATAAGGTCAACAACTGAGAAGCTGTAATCGTATCTCCGTTGGCCATCTGTATATAATCGGCAACGGATTTCACGACATCGATTACTCGATTGTCATCAGAAAAACTCAGACCGCCTTGCTTATAATATCCGTATTTAGTTGTTTCACCAACATTGACCTCACCTTTATCGGGGAAGATCTCTTGAGTAATAAGATTAAGGAAAGTACTTTTTCCCGAACCATTCTTGCCGGAAAGGCCTATTCGATCACCTTTTTTGAACGTATATGAAAAGTCATCTATGATAGTTTTGCTATCAAAAGATTTTGAAACATGTTCCAACTCTAAAATTTTCGAGCCCTGACGTGCTACTTTAACACTAAGTTGCACCTTATCCTGACTCTTAGGACCTTTTGACTTTTCTTCCAAATCGTAAAAAGCTTCAATTCTAGCTTTAGATTTTGTACCACGTGCTTGTGGCTGTCTGCGCATCCAGTCTAATTCTTTGCGAAGAAGATTTCTAGCTTTTTCAGCGGATAATACGTCATTATATTCTCTTTCTGCTTTTTTCTCCAAGAAATAAGCGTAGTTGCCCGCGTAGGAATAAAAGTTTCCTTTATCAAGTTCCTTAATATGTGTACATACATTATCCAGAAAATATCTATCGTGAGAAACCACCAAAACAGTTTTATGTCCGGTAGTAAGTAGTTTTTCCAACCATTCAATAGTTTCAATATCCAAATGATTGGTAGGCTCATCTAATATATATACATCAGGTTCGTCGATGAGAAGTTTAGCCAAGGAGAGACGTTTCTTCTGTCCACCAGACAAACTATTGATGTCCTGCTCAAAGTCTGAAATCTGTAATCTATTTAAAATAGTTTTGATACTATGCTCATATTCCCAAGCATTCAATGCGGTCAGTTTATCTGTAACCTGCGCTAATTTTTTCTGATCAACATCAGCTTGCTCCACCAATAACTCGTACTCTTTGATCAGCTGTTGCTGTTCATTATCCGATGAGTAAATAAAATCATTGATCGTAGTCAAACCCGAAAAGTCTGGCTCTTGTGATAAATAACCTATACGTAGGCCTTTTTCTTTTACGATTTTTCCCTCTTGAGGAGGAAAGAGTTCGGCCATGAGCTTGAGTAGGGTAGACTTGCCGGTTCCATTAATACCTACGAGCGCGACTCTATCACCTTTTTGTAAAGCGAAATGAAGATTCTTAAATAACCATTTGTCATTAAAGGAATGACCTAACTGTTCTGTGCTAATAATACTCACGCTAATTCTTTTATAAGTTGTGTTTGGTATATATGTACGCCTGTATTGCCTTGTGTAGCCACATTAACCATAGCCGAGGCAACATCTTTAGCTTGTATACCTTTATAGTCTTTTAGTTTGCCTATAAAAAGGAAACTTATAACCGGGAATAAAACTTTACCCAGTTGCTCAAAGAATCTTTTTTCTTTGCGTTTGCCCAGGAGTAAGGAAGGTCTGAATAAATGTACACTGCGAAAACCAACGGCTTGCATAGCCTCTTCCACTTTACCTTTTAGTTCAAGATAAAAATTGGAAGAATTTGCATCAGCGCCCATACTGCTCACCAAGCATACGGTATTACAACCATTTTGATGTAAGCTTTTCGCGACTTTAAGTGGATATTCTAAATCAATCTCATAGTATTGTTTTTTATCGGGAGTCTTGGATTTAGTGGAGCCGATTGCACTGAATAAATGATCTACCTGGAGCTCTTTTAGAGCCTCATCAACTGTAGACATATCAGCAATTATTTCAGTTAATTTGGGATGGGTTATCCCTAGAGGTTTTCGAGTAATAGCATATACGGTTTTATATTTATTGTTTTCCAATAATAAATTCAGGGTTTCTTTTCCAATAAGACCAGAAGCCCCTAATACCAGCGCTATGTGTTTTGTATCAGGCATATTTATCCAAATACAAAAATACAGATAAATTCGTTTTTATGCGTTAAAAAACTATAATACTCTGCGGGTTTATGACAAAGAAGTGTTAATTTAATTTAAATGAAGCAATCAAATTAAATCGCGGAATATCTACCTGGAAATAGTAGTCATCTATCTCTCTTTTCATCGTATAGAATCCCTGCATATAACCTATTTCGCTCTTTAGGTTACACCCAGACACGTATTGATGAGATTCGCCAGGCGCAAGAACGGGCTGTGTGCCGACCACACCTTCGCCATCCACAGTTTTATTTTCGCCTATGGAGTCAAAAATGTCCCAATGTCTGTTTACCAGCTGAATGGTATGACTAGATGTGTTTTCAATGGTGATGCGATATGCAAACATGTAGTGCATATTTTCAGGATTTGAATATTCCGTCTGATATTCGGTTTCTACTGAAATGATTACGCCTGATGTAGCTTTTGTTATCATACTAATTGTTTCAAATTTAAGAACTTACGCACTATTATCATAATAGTTTGTATGTTTTGTAAGCCATTAATTGATATATCGCCGATAAACGCACTTTTATCAATTCGTTAATTACCTGTCCTATTTGTTAACCATCCAAATAACAAAAAGTAAAATATTTTTGCTCTTTTCTTTTTCTTTCACTTTCCATATTTGTAACGCTAGTCAACTAATGTAGAGCCCTTTGCGTAGAAAATGAATATTCTCTTTGATATAATCAGGTCCTATCAAAAACCTATCCAAAATAATATAATGCGGGAGAAATGATAAAATATAGGGCATTTTGACACACAAATGGGTACAAAAGGAGGTAAATAGGGTGTTTTAACGAAAATTTGGGATTAAATACAATTGTTAAATAAAAAGTCCTACGTGGGTAAAGTAGGACTTAAAAATTATTTAGTTGCTTCTCCTATGTTTGTATAATATAATCTAAGTGAAGAAGAGCGAGAGCAGATTTTGCTTTAAATAGCCTTATGGTATATTCAAGAAAAGAGACAGCCTCTTCTTTAACCTTTTAGAATCTGAACAGAATGTAAGGAATTTGCTCATTATTATGAGTCTTATAGCCAGTATATCCAGTCTGGAGAAAAGATGAAGAAAGGTTATCACTTACCTAAACCATATAAGATTAAGGTATTATTAAAGCAGACAGTAGGAATTGATGTTGCACAAAATGAATTAGTTGTATCGCTTGGTAGAATGGATGAACAGATCAGCATAGAAGTCTATGGCTACAAAATATTTCCCAATACTAAAAAAGGATTTTCAAGTCTTGTCGCGTGGGTAAATAAACAGACATCAACTAGAACAGAAGTACGTTATGTAATGGAAGCAACAGGAGTTTACCATGAATCCTTAGCCTACTATCTTTACAGTATTCGAAAACAAGTCAGCATCGTTTTGCCAAACAAGATCAGTAATTATGCAAAAACACTTGACATAAAAACCATTACTGATAAGAGCGCTTCACAAGCGATTGCTAGATTTGGTTTGGAAAGGCAATTGGAAGTGTGGCAACCTCCTTTAAAAATATTTAATGATTTGAGACAGCTTTGTCGGGAACGTGAGCAGCTTGTACATGAGCGTACAATGTTGAAAAATCAACTGCACGCAGAACGTAAATCTGCAACTTCAAGTGAAAGCTCAGTTAATCGAACTAAAAAAAAGAATAGCTCTTATTGATTTGCAGGAAAAGGAGATTAGAGGCGAAATTGCTATCCTCATCAAAGGAGATAAAACTCTAGTAGAAAAGATGAAAATAGTATCTTCAATTCCGGGAATAGAAAATCTGACTGCTGTAACAATTATCGCCGAAACCAACGGATTCGAGTTAATAAAGAATAAAAGACAGTTGGTTAGTTATGCAGGATTAGATGTAAGAGAAAAGACATCTGGAACTTCAGTAAAATCCAAACCCCGAATATCCAAGCGTGGTAATCGGAATTTAAGGAAAGTAATGCACTTTCCTGCACTGGCTGCAATAAGAACCGATGAAAGGTTTAGAGATATTTTCTTAAGAATAGTTTCAAGGCATGGAATTAAAATGAAAGCTATAGTTGCCATCCAAAGAAAACTGCTGGAACTGACTTTTATCTTATGGAAAAATAATTCCTATTATAATTCAGAGCACGAGTATCAAATTATTCCATTTCAGGAAGTATCATTATAAAAAAGGGGAAGTTTATAAGTCACTCCCCCTGTAATCTGTTTAAGAGGTTTAGCTTTTAGCTCAAGCCCTGCACTCTTTTTACATTTTATTTATTTGTAATATTTCTTTTTAAGCCACAAGCTTATCTTTACTAATAATATCAGAACGGGAACTTCTACCAATGGCCCAATTACGCCTACAAATGCCTGAGGTGAATGGATTCCGAATACAGCTATGGACACTGCAATAGCTAGTTCAAAATTGTTTCCTGTGGCGGTAAATGCAATTGCTGCATTTTTATCGTACGGAACATTCAAAGATTTATTGATAAAGAAGCTTACGAAAAACATTAGTACAAAATAGATGACTAACGGTATAGCGACCGTAATGACATCCATTGGCAACTCTATTATTTTATCACCTTTAAGACTGAACATTAATACTATGGTAAACAATAATGCGTATAATGTAATCGGCGATATTTTGGGTACAAATTTACGGTTATACCATTCTATGCCTTTGGATTTAACAAGTAAGTAACGGCTAAGAAAACCAGTCAAGAAAGGGATCCCTAAATAAATCATTACACTTTCAGTCACGTCTTTTATAGATACGCTTACATTGAAACTTGCCAAGCCTAATCTGTTTGGCAGTACATTGATAAACAGCCAAACTAAGAAACTATAAGAAAATACCTGAAAGATGCTGTTTAATGCAATTAATAAGGCTGCATATTCTCTGTTACCTTTTGCAAGGTCATTCCATACTATGACCATTGCAATACATCTTGCCAAGCCTATCAATATCAAGCCAATCATATAATCAGGCTCATTTCTTAGAAAAAGAATGGCTAATCCGAACATTAAAATAGGCCCGATAATCCAGTTCAATAATAAAGAAATACTAACAACTTTTTTATCCTTCAATACTATAGGCAGTAATGAATAATCCACCTTTGCCAGTGGCGGGTACATCATCAATATCAAACCTATTGCCAACGGAATATTTGTAGTGCCGACAGATAGTGTATTTGTAATATTTGAAATACCCGGAAAGAAATATCCTAAGCCTAGGCCAAGAGCCATAGCTAGAAATATCCATAAAGTTAGATATCTGTCTAAGAATTTTAGTTTTGGTTGCATCGGCTATTTAGTAATTTTTGAAAAAACATAAAACATTTCCGATGCTATCTGTAAGCTTCTTTCTGAATATATCTTTGTCTGTTCGGAAGTGTTATCTGAAATTTTAGGATCTTCAAATGTGATGGGAATTCTTTTTTCCGCACCAGCGATAAATGGACATCCACCATCTGCTTGTGAACAGGTCATTATAGCTACAAAAGCAGATACTGGATTAAAAGGATTGTCATACTTTTTAGAAAATCCAATTATCGGTTGGGAATTATCACTATATTTTATAGCATAAACAGGATTGGAGCCATCATTTATTTTGAAAATATTAAATCCCTGATCGGATAATGTTTCTGCTACTTTTGGAAATAATGCGTTTTCTTCAGTACCTCCTGAATAGCAAATCACATTCTCAATACCGAAATGAGAGGCTGCTACTTGTGCCCACACCTGTGATAAATGACTCCTGCGCGAATTATGGGTACAAATGAAATTTATATTTATTTGCTGCTTGCTATTTATTTTTAATTGAATAAAATCAATCAACGGCTGCAAGGTACTTTTACGCTCATCGTTATTGATTTTCTCCCATTCTAACTGTTGAATTGTCTCTGATAATGTTGGATACATAGATATTCGATTTAGGGTTTAGCAGCATCCTGAATTTGGAGTGCATGAATTTGATAGATTTGCTGTTAATTCGGAAAGGCTTTTGTTTTGTTTTTCAGAAGTAATTCCGCAAGCATCCTGAGCCAAGCAGGCAGTCGCTTTGTTTTTCAGTACAAATGTATTTCCATTGAAATCCAAATCGTATTTACCAATAGTATCGCTTTGATATTCCACTTCTATCTCCGCATCTTCAATTTCTAATTTATCTTCTGAAAGTTTAATTATACTTAATAGCTTTCCTGGTTTCAACCTATGCTCATAATCATCGGCATTCCACAATTGAAAGTTGACTACTTTTTCCTTACGGATTACTCCGCCACAATTTAGTTGCTTCTCTAACTTTTGGAGCTATTTTAGTTCCGAATATTTCTATAGATTTCATCATATCCTGATGATTTGGACTTCCTACATCCATATGGGCTGAAAATCTTGTCAATCCAAATTTTTCTTGCACGGCTAATATTTTGTCTATTGCGCGATTAGCGTCGCCTACTATGAGATGACCCAAAGCTGAACGTCCAAAATCATATTGCGAGCGCTGGTATGGAGGCCAGCCTCTAGAAGCTCCTATACGATTCATTTGGGACGCATATGTAGGATAATAAGCATTTCCTGTATGTTCATTATCTTCACCAAAGAAAGAGTGCATATGCACACCTACCTCAAATTTGTCCATATCATATCCGTGATCTGCGTACGCTTGTTGATACATTTCAAACAAGGGCTGGAATTGTTCCCATGCACCCCCGATAATAGCAAACATTACAGGAAGGCCTAATTTACCTGCGCGGATGACTGATGAGGTAGTTCCTCCGACAGCAATCCATACCGGCAATCCATTTTCTGTAGCACGTGGGAAAATATCCTGATTAATGAGTGATTTTCTAAACTTTCCTGTCCAATTGATGGTTGGATTGCTTCTCAATTTCAATAATAAATCAAGTTTTTCTTCGAATAGCTCACTATAGTCTTTCAAGTCATAACCAAACACGGGGAATGACTCGATAAAAGAGCCACGGCCCGCCATTATCTCCGCTCTACCGCCAGATATTAAATCTACTGTCGCAAAGTCCTTATATAATTTTACAGGATCTGTGGAGCTGATAACCGATACAGCTGATCCTAATTTTATGTTTCTAGTCACTGAAGCAGCGGCGGCTAATATAATTTCGGGGGAGGCTACCGCGTAATCTTCACGGTGATGTTCGCCCATTCCGAAAAAATCTAAGCCAACTTCGTCCATTAGCTTAACTTCTTCAATGATTTCCTGTAATCGTTGTTGTGGAGATTGGATTTTTCCTGTAGCAGAATCGACTTGCAAATCGCCAAACATTCCAACACCTAACTCTAACATAATGTTCTCCTTTCTTATTTATTCAAAATTAAGCTATTTGATAGGGGGGATTCTTAATGTAGATTAAGAAAAAAATGAAAAAGGCACCTCAAGTGCCTTTTGTATATTAACCATGTATGTACTCTTTAGTACCGTAGGATTGTATAAGTTTTCCTTCGAAGTCCAGCCACTCTTGCCAACGCGCATCCACATCTACGTCCACCGAATATTTGCGGGCAAAATTAAGGAAGGTCGTATAGTGGTTTGCTTCTGAGACCATGAGGTCGTAGTAAAAGGTAGCCAGCTCTTTGTCTTTTATGTTTTTGCTGAGTACGCGGAATCGCTCGCAACTACGCGCTTCGATCATCGCAGCAAACAACAATCGATCAATAAAAGCCTGATTGCGGGAGCCATCTTTTTTAGAAAACTTCATCAGTTGCCCTACATAATCATCTTTACGTTCACGCCCCAACGTATAACCTTTGTCTTTAATTATCTCGATAACCATTTTGAAATGTTCCATTTCTTCAATGGCTATAGCCGTCAGTTCATGAACCAAGTCTTCTAATTCTGGATTTTGTGTAATCAACGTAATTGCATTCGAAGCAGCCTTTTGTTCACACCAAGCATGATCTGTCAGAATCTCTTCTAAATTAGACTCTGCAATATTAGCCCAGCGCGGATCAGTAAGCAATTTTAAACCTAACATATACTATATAAAGTTTGTGAACTGCAAAATTACTAAAACTTCTTACAATACACTCTCATTAAGCAACATCAAAACCATGCTCTTTGAGTACATCTTCTGGAACACCGGTCCACACACCAGGACGATTGCCTTGGTATCCTAAAAATTGAAGGCCTTCTTTGGTCGTTAGATAGCCCGATGAAGTAAGGTCTCGCATTAAGTTGAAAAAACTAACACCTTGCGATACCTCAGGCTTCGCTTTGGAAGGGTAGGCGATTTCATCTATTATGCTGATTTTATTTTCGTCAGCTATTTCGATGAAGACTTTACCAAATTTTTTCTGTGCATAGACATCCAGCCATTTTAATCCGCCTCGCATAGGCAGCTTATGACTTGGAATGTCTTTTACAATGAATTCGATGAAATCTGGGACACCCACCTCGGTAGCCGAAGGAGAGGTGTCGTCTTTTGGGATTATGATATCCGCTAGCACGGCAATAGTAGCCATTTCGTGCTCATTGAAATATTGTTCTTTGTAGAGTTGTTGCGTGCGCTCGTGTTCAAAGTCTTGTACACCCGGAAGTTTTTCTCCAGCCGCGTTTTCTACGGACTTTGTCTTATTGTTGTTGTCACAAGAATTGGTCGATATAACAGCTGCCGAACCCGCAGCTATCAATCCTAATGCTTTTAAGGAATCTCTTCTGTTCATGGTGTTAGCTGTTAAGTTTATTTTTCTCTTGTAAAATATATTCAGATGTACGCATCGATAGCGCGAGGATTGTCCAAGTAAGGTTTTTGTCTCCTTGCTGTACGAACGGTCCTGCATCTACTACGTACAAGTTTTTACAGTCGTGTGCCTGTCCCCATTTATTCAATACCGAGGTTTTTGGATCGTTGCCCATACGGGTTGTTCCGCCTTCGTGAATAATTTTGCCCGGTGTAGCAAGACCATACAATTGATCCTCTCCAGGGATACTGGACGTAATGACAGCGCCCATATTGTGCATAATTTCTTGGAAAGTCTCGATCATATGCTTGGCCTGTCTGATTTCCTCATTAGACCATGTATAATTGAATTTCAACACAGGAATACCGTATTTGTCTACACGAGTAGGGTCTATTTCACAATAGTTTTCCTTGCGCGCAATAGCGGTACCACGGCCTGACATGCCCACGCTAGCACCATAGAATCTACGGTAATCTTGCTTTAAAGCCTGACCATATCCTCCCGACAGTTGTGGAAGACCATCTTTACGTGGAGCTAAGTGGTTATAGTTTTGGATGCCGTGGAAGGAACCATACGATGGCATATGCATACCACCCCAATATTCAATGTGATAACCGCGTGCAAAATCTAATTTTTTGTCGCCCAGCCACCATGGAGAATAGATGTGTACAGAGCCTACGCCATCTTCATTGTATCGCTTGCGATCCATTAGTTGTGGCAAAAATCCGCCCAGATCCGCACCTGTAGAATCGTGCAAATACTTTCCTACCAGACCCGAAGAGTTGCCTATTCCTGCTGGATGTGCTTTGGACTTAGAGTTTAGCATCAAGCGGGCGCTTTCGCAAGCTGACGCACCAAGAATAATCGTTTTTCCTTTTACACTATATTCTTTTAGATCTCTGGTGTTGACATAGGATACGCCAGTAGCAAGACCTTCGTCATTACTATGAATCTCGCGCACCATAGCATTGTCTATTACTGTAAGGTTCCCGGTCTTCATCGCCGGCATTACCAAGCAGGATGAAGACGAAAAGTCACCGTACACTTTACATGAACGTCCACATTGACCACAATAAAAACAGGTACCCCTATCTTTGTTGCCGGGTAGTGCTTCAGTGAGAACGGATCCGCGGCCCGGAATTACAGTTACACCCGATTTTTTAGCACCACGCATAATATAATGCTCATTTAGACGCGGTTTCGGTGGTTTCATAAAAATTCCATCGGGCTCATTTGGTAGGTTTTCTACGGTACCATATATACCAATCATCCGATCTACACGGTCGTAAAAAGGTTTTACTTCGTCATAAGATATTGGCCAAGCGTCAGTCAAGCTGTCTTTGGGCTGGAAATCATCCGGTCCCATACGCAAGGATATTCTACCCCAGTGATTGGTACGTCCCCCCAGCATACGAGCTCTAAACCAGTCAAATTCAGTTCCTTTTTCGTGTGTATATGGCTCACCTTCGATTTGCCAACCACCAAAAGCAGCATCAAAGTCGCCAAATGGACGAGTAGTACTAGCTCCTCGACGAGGAGATTCCCATGGCCATCGCAACTGTAGTGCATCTTTAGCAGGATCAAAGAATGGACCCGCCTCCAACATTAATACTTTGAGGCCGGCATTTGCCAATATATAGCCCGCCATACCACCTCCAGCACCTGAGCCCACAACAATTGCATCATAGACTGTAGATTCTTCAATAATTTGTAAACTAGACATTATTTCGGTTTATAAATTTACTTTTGTAGAGCAATAAATATAGAAAAAAATCATTAAGTAGTTTAAAGCCTTGAGAATATTATTTTTGGGATTGGTATGGCCTGAGCCCACGTCATCGGCAGCCGGATGGCGGATATTACACTTAATTAAGCTTTTCCGCGCACTAGGCGAGGTTTACTTCGTTTCTGCAGCGACTAAAACGATTTATAGCGCGGATTTAAAATCTTTAGGAGTTCACGAAAGTGTTACACAATTGAACGATTCTTCGTTCGATGAATACATCAAAACGTTGAATCCAGACATCGTTATTTTCGACCGATTCATGGTCGAAGAGCAGTATGGTTGGAGGGTATCCGAGCACTGCCCTAATGCGCTTCGTATTCTCGATACCGAAGACCTTCATTTTGTAAGACAGGCTCGTCAGGAGGCCTTCAAAAAGAACCAAAAAATTGACTACTATACTACCACCGCCAAACGTGAACTGGCTGCTATATTGCGCTCCGACATATCCCTTATTATCTCGGATACTGAGATGAACTTGCTACAAGACGTTTTTGATATTCCCCAAGAAAAGATTTTCTATTTACCATTTCAAGAAGACAAGGTCACACAAAGCGATATAGAAGCACTTCCGCCGCTAGCGGATCGCAATGATTTTGTTTTTATAGGAAATTTTAACCATGAGCCGAATTGGCGTACAGTGGAAATTCTAAAAAAAGATATTTGGCCCATTCTGCGCAAAAAATGTCCGAAATCTGAATTGCATATATATGGATCCTATCCCTCACAGAAGGTTTTTCAGCTCCACAATGTGCAAGAAAAATTTATCATAAAAGGCAGAGCTGAGATTGCTCGTGACACCTTGGCAAACTATCGCGTGTTGGTGGCTCCTATTGCCTTTGGCGCAGGTGCCAAAGGCAAATTTTTAGATGCAATGGCGGCAGGGCTACCTTCGGTGACCACAGCCATAGGGGCCGAATCTATGGTAAAATCCGAATGGAGTGGTTTTATAGAAGATGATATGACGCAGTTTATCGAGCGTTGTTCCCAGTTATATATGCAAGATGAATTGTGGTTGGACAAACAGAAAATAGGTTTCTCCTTATTTAATACATATTTTGCTGACGAAAGTTATTCCATTCGTTTCATACAACGGATTAAAGATGATCTGTCCCAGGTAGCTCATTTGAGGCGAAAGAATTTCATTGGGGAAATCCTGCAGCATCAGCAATTACACGCCACAAAATATATGTCTATGTGGATAGAAGAGAAAAATAAAAAAGCACACTAACAAGAATTAGTGTGCTATTGGTGTTAGAATTGATAGAAAAATGTTTTTTCTTTCTATGGATATTGTACAATTTCTGTACCAACCTGATTAAGGGCCTTTTGAAGAAGTATTTTAATTTCTATATTTAAGGAGTAAAAACTTCAAATTATGAAAACGATAAAAGGACCAGGTATATTTTTAGCGCAGTTTATTTCCGATCAAGAACCGTTTAATTCTATCGAAAACATTGCCCAATGGGCGAAATCTTTAAATTTTAAAGGATTACAGATTCCGACAGGAGATCCCAAATATTTTGATTTGCAAAAAGCTGCAGAGAGCAAGACCTATGCCGATGAATATAAAGGAAAATTGCAGGAACTGGGATTGGAGATAACAGAACTGTCTACACACCTGCAAGGACAATTGGTCGCAGTGCACCCCGCATACGACAAATTATTCGATGCTTTTGCTCCTGAACAATATAGAAATAATCCGAAAGCCCGTACAGAATGGGCCATCCAACAATTGAAATATGCGGCCAAAGCCTCACAAAATTTAGGATTGAAAGCACATGCCACCTTTAGCGGCTCGTTATTATGGCAATATTTTCATCCATGGCCACAGCGTCCGGACGGTTTGGTGGATGAAGCTTTCACTGAATTGGCACGTCGATGGACCCCGATTTTGGATGCTTTTGATGAAGCTGGAGTAGATGTGTGTTACGAAATTCATCCCGGAGAAGACTTGTTCGACGGAGTTACTTATGAAATGTTCCTGGAAAAAGTAAATAACCATCCTCGCGCTTGCTTATTGTATGACCCATCACATTTTGTATTGCAACAATTGGATTATATACAATATATAGATTTCTACCATGATCGAATCAAAGCTTTCCATGTGAAAGATTCTGAATTTAACCCGACGGGAAAACAAGGTACTTTTGGTGGTTACCAATCTTGGTTAAATCGTGCCGGTCGTTACCGCTCTCCAGGCGATGGTCAGGTAGATTTCAAAACCATTTTCAGCAAGCTGACGCAATATGGATACGATGGTTGGGCAGTAATGGAGTGGGAGTGCTGTATCAAAAATCAGATAGATGGCGCGACAGAAGGCTCTAGGTTCATTCAAGACCACATTATTCGCGTGACGGATAAAGCTTTCGATGATTTTGCTTCCACAGGCGCTGACGCAAAATTCAACAAAGAGATTTTAGGACTATAATAAAACAGCGACCCTTGGGTCGCTGTTTTTATCTACCTTTCTTTTGGAAAGGGAATTTCATTTTATATCCTACACGGATCAATCCTTTGGATATGGAATCCAACCGACTTTTAAGCATGGCTTTTTTCAACGGTCCTATTTTGTCGATAAAGAGTTTTCCTTCAATGTGGTCGTATTCATGTTGGACTATGCGAGCACCCAAACCTGATAGTTCGATCTCATGCTCCTCAAAGTTTTCATCTAAATAGTTGATAGTAATATTGGAGTGACGCATCACTTCTTCCGTAACATCTGGAATAGAAAGACAGCCCTCGTTGAAAGACCATTTGTCTCCTGATTCTTCTACGATAATCGGGTTGATAAAAACTTTTTTGAAATCTTTTACGGTAGGATCTCCAGGTCCGTCCTCATCATCTTCTCCGAAAGGTGAACCGTCCACTACAAACAAACGAATCGGCAATCCAACCTGAGGAGCGGCTAATCCCACTCCACGCGCGGCGTACATCGTTTCGAACATGTTGTCAATCAATTCTTTTAAGTTCGGGTAATCCTCGTCGATCTCTTCTGCTTTTTTTCTCAATACCGGATCTCCGTATGCTACTATAGGTAATTTCATTCTATAAAAATATTCAGAAGGCAAAGTTACCAAATTATTTATAATAGAGGCGGCCGTTTTATTTTTGTAATTTTGACCATACGGATGGATATACACTTGATTGAGAAGTTTGTACAGGATTTAAGAAAGGAAGGGTTTTTAGAACGCTATACTATAGATGATAATATGGCGAGTATCTATCTGCAGCAATATGTCTTGTTTGTGTATTTGGGGAGCTCTCCCCGGTGGGAAAATGACAGCCAAATCAAAGCCATCCATTTAGATATAGATTTGTTGAATACCGCTTACGATAAAGTTTTCAATCGAATAAGGGGTCTATGTGGTGTCGGTGAGCGCGTATATGCGCGTAATACGGTGGTCGCAAGAATTGATAAACGCATAGCGCTTGATTTTCTGGTAGAACATCATCTCAACGCCCCTTTGGCGGGTAAATATCGCTACGGTCTATTTTACCAGGGAGAGTTGGTCTCAGTTGCGGTCTTCAGCGGTGGACGTATAATGAGCGACATCAGTATGGATCACCGATCGTTTGAGCTGTTACGGTTTTGCCATAAGGCGGGATATTTGGTCGTTGGTGGCATATCAAAGCTTATAAAGGCTTTTGTAAAGGACTTTCGTCCCAATGATATCATGACCTATGCCGATAGGGATTGGTCCCAACATTCCTCTTTAGAATCTATTGGCTTCAAAGCGACCGGTATGACTGGACAACAAACTTTTTATGTCAAAGATGGCAAGCGACTGGCTCCACATACGGAGGGTCATGGCTATGATTATGAAATAAAAAATAAAGGAAGCATCAAATTGAAACTGTATCTATGATAAGTTTTTATTAATTTAGACAGTGTCAATATAAACTTATAACAATAATGAAAAGAAAACTACGCATGGGTATGGTTGGTGGAGGCAAAGATGCTTTCATTGGCTCAGTACACCGTATAGCTGCATTCATGGATGGCAAAATAGAGCTGGTTTGTGGTGCATTTAGTGTTAATCCAGAAATTTCTAAAGAATCGGCAAGAGAGCTATTTGTTACCGATGATAGAGTTTATCCAGATTATCAGACGATGATCGCGCAAGAAGCACAATTGCCTGAGGGCGAACGTATGGACTTCTTAACAATAGTAACGCCAAATTTTTTGCATTATGAGCCAGCGAAATTAGCTTTGGAAGCTGGTTTTGATGTTGTAGTAGAAAAACCGATCACCGTTTCATTAGAAGAAGCAAGATCGCTCCAAGAAATAGTCGACAGAACTGGTCGTACGCTCTGCCTGACACACACGTATTCGGGCTACCCAATGGTGAAGCAAGCCAAAGCAATGGTAGCGGAAGGACATTTTGGCAAAATCCGTAAAATCGTGGTGGAATACCCGCAAGGTTGGTTGAGCCGTCTTACCGAGCGCGAAGGAAATTCAGGCGCTGCGTGGCGTGCAGACCCGAAGCGTTCGGGAAAATCATTAGTGATGGGTGATATCGGTACGCATGCTGCACATTTAGCGGAGTATGTTACAGGATTGCGCATTCAAGAGGTGTGTGCTGACTTAACTACATTTGTAGAAGGCCGTCTTTTGGACGATGATGGTTCGGTGCTGTTGCGTTTTGCAGATGGCGCAAAAGGGGTATTGATGGCTTCACAGATTTCTGCAGGAGAGGAAAATGCCGTCCGAATCCGTGTATATGGAGAAAAAGGCGGTTTGGAATGGGCGAATGAAGATCCAAACAATCTGATTGTGAAAATGCTTGATCAGCCACGTCAATTGTACCGCACAGGAAATAATTATGCGGCTCCATTCACCTTAAGCTCTTTTGCTACGCATAATACGCGCATACCAGCGGGACACCCAGAAGGCTTGCTGGAGTCTTTTGCAAATATATACCGCAATTTTGCCTTGACTGTTTCTGCCAAACGTGAAGGAAGAACGCCGACTCCTGAGGAGATGGATTTTCCTACTGTCGCTGACGGTGTAAGAGGCATGGCATTTATTGATACTGTTGTAAAAAGCAACGAAAGTAACGAAAAATGGACTAAATTTGAGATGTGATAAACTCTCAAAATATTATAACACATCTTCAGGAAGACCCTACTTTTCTTCCTGAAGATGTGTTAATCATTTTAGGGCCAACCGCTAGCGGCAAAACCAAATTGGCGGTAGAACTTGCACAACAGCTCAATGCCGAAATCATATCTGCCGACTCCCGGCAAGTATATCGGCATATGAATTTAGGTACTGGCAAGGACTTGCACGAATACCAAAATATTCCCTATCATTTGATTGATATTTTAGATCCGGGAGAAAAGTATAATATAGATGCTTTCGTTTCCGATTTTCAGGAGGCCTACCGGTATATTCTAAACCGCGGAAAACGAGTGATAGTTTGCGGAGGAACAGGGTTTTATATACAAAGCCTACTACAGCCACAGCCATTTATTCACGTCCCAATCAATCCCGTGCTTAGGGCTGAAATCGAATCACTGGACAAAGAAGAACTCCTTAATTTGTTGGATAAACAACCTCTTCCAAAGAATTTTAAAGTGGATGTGTCTACACGTAAAAGAATTATTCGAGCTATAGAAATTTGTGCCTACGTGGCTTCTAATCCTGATTTTGAAATCAACAATACACAAACTTTTGGTTATAAGGTGTTAGGATTAAATCCCGCTGTCGATGTTCGTCGTGCGCGGATCTCTAAACGGTTGAAGGAGCGGCTGAACGAAGGAATGTTGGACGAAGTAAAGAACTTGCTGGATAGAGGCATTTCGCACAAAGAGTTGGAATACTATGGATTGGAGTACAAGTACATTTCCTATTATCTCAAAGGGATGCTTTCTTATGATGATTTTTACAAAAAACTCGAAACCGAAATCCATCGCTATGCCAAACGTCAAATGACCTATTTCCGTAAAATGGAGAAGGATGGAATAAAAATTAATTGGATATAAAGGCTGATAAGATACACGAAAAATTTTCGTATTTTGTAATCTGCTCTAGATAGCACCCTTTTATACATTCATTCCAATTTACAATTTATTATGAGCAGAGCATCAGTCTTATTATTTCTTCTTTTTATGTCTTATCATTGTGCAGCACAAGAAAAAGCGATAGCCGAAGTACATTATAAATTTTATCATATTAACGATACGACAAAACGAGACCAACCCCAACGTGATGATGTGGTGACTTACCTCGGAAAGACATCCGCTTATTATACGTCTTATACACCTGAAATTATGAGAAAGGATATTGCTGCTCAGAAAGCTATTGCTGATTTTAAAGGACATATGACGCTACATTTTAACACTACAGCAATCGGTGAATTCTATTTATTAAAATCGGATATTAAACGGATGGAGAAAGTAGAAGCTGTTTCATCCTCGTTTGATGCTTTTACTTATTCTGTACCTTGGGAGGAGCAGGATTGGGAAATCCTAGATGATACTAAGGAAATTGGAGGTTATTCCTGTCAGAAAGCGATTACAAATTTCAAAGGGAGGGGGTATGAAGCATGGTTTACGACCGAACTTCCTTTTGCTTTTGGACCATGGAAGTTACATGGTTTGCCAGGGCTTATTTTAGAGGCTCGTGATGATAAGGGGGAGGTAAGGTTTGAATATGGCGGCTTCGACAAGTCTCACGATAATATTAAAGTAGAATTACCTTACTATGTCATTCGGTCAACTCCTTTTGAAATAGAAAAATTAAAGCAAACATTTAAAGAAAATCAGGGAAAATACTTTCAATCTTTACAAAACTCAGGAAGAATGGCGTTATCCAACGACTTTTTTGGTATAGATTATTCGAAGCATAGTTTCGACTTCAAGACCGATGAAAATTATAAGCCTTCCTTTACTACCAATAATCCCCTAGAATTATTGAAGTAGAAAAACATTTGCATTGATTACTATTTTTTCGTAGTATTACGATAAAATAGTAAAAACCAATCATTATGAGACATTTTGTTTTAATCATCTTTTCGTTAACGAGTTTCATTTCCTATGCGCAGGAGGTGCCGATTGCAAAGATTTATTATGTGTTCAAACATATTAATGACACCACGCAGCGAGATAAATTTCTGCAGGATGATGTAAAGACACTTTTGGGACAATATAGTAGCTACTACACGACTGCCTCGCAAGAGAAGATGGAAGCAGCAATAAATCAACAAATGTCCAGTGCATCATTCGATGGAAACCTAGTGATAAGCCGTAGCGGGACGGCAATCAAATCCTCGTACATAATAGATGTTCACAAAAACAAAATTGACCATATCTATAAGATTGCAGGTAGAGATTATCTTCTTGATGAAGAAATGCCAGAACTTGATTGGGAAATTTTAGAAGATACTAAAGAAATCGGAGGATATACATGTCAAAAGGCTGTTGCAAATTTTAAAGGAAGGGTGTATGAAGCTTGGTTCACTACAGAAATTCCCATGCCTTTCGGTCCTTGGAAATTACAAGGTTTACCCGGCTTGATTTTAGCCGCAGCTGACACAAAGAATGAAGTCATTTTTGAGTATGCAGGCTTCGAAAAAACGGAAGGAAACTCTACAGTTCGTATAGATATTCCCATGAATGCGACGAAGGTTACTCAAGAAGAAGTAAATAAGCTTGATAAGGCATTTAAAGAAAATCCATCTGCATTTATGTCGGCACAAAGTGGAGGAAGTGGCAGAGTCGTGTCTTCGGGCAATTCAGGAGGCTCAACGGCTACTGTTACGGTTGTAGGTAGAAATTCAGGGTCTGTTGATAGAGCGCCAGCACCACAATTAGATGCTTCTAAAATTAAATCTGTGAATATAAAGAATGATGAAGGGTATAAACCGTCTAGGGTGACAAATAATCCAATTGAACTTATTCCTTAATCTGTATGCGTCAATACATCTTAGTTCTGTTTTGTAGTTTTCTATTCTTTACAAATGCTTTTGGACAAGGAACAGAAATTTCGGGTAAAGTTATTGATGCTAAAACCAAGAAAGGACTTCAGGCCATTACGGTACTTCTAAAAAACAATGAAAATAAGATCATTGCTTTTAAATCTTCAGATAAAGACGGCAGCTTTAGTCTACGGACCTCAAAAGATATAACAGGTGCTTATATTGAAGTCAATCATTTGGGTTATAAGAAAAAGAGAATTGATGGTGTGGGAATAGGGGCGGTACAGACAATTGAACTGGAAGAAAACACCATTTTGCTCGAAGATGTCGAAATAAAGAGTAGACCTCATGTACGACAACAAGGCGATACACTTTCATACAATGTTTCTTCTTTTGCTCAAGATGAGGACCGTTCGATAGGTGATGTGTTAAAGCGGATGCCGGGTATTGAGGTTTCGGAATCGGGACAGATAAAATACCAAGGCAAATCGGTTTCTAATTTTTATCTAGATGGTGATGATTTGCTGAAGGACAAATATAGCATTGGTACTAAAACTATAGCGCACAAACTGGTACAGGATGTGCAGGTGCTCAATAATCATGAGCATATGAAAGTGCTCAAAAACAAGCGGTATACCGAAGAGGTGGCAATAAATCTTGTAATCAAGGATGAAGCAAAAATTTCTGTTTCTGGACAAGCTAAACTTGGAGCGGGTCTTCCCAAACAATATGATTTGGAATCAAATACGGTTTTATTCAACAAAAGATACAAAGGGTTAAATGTATTGCAAGGAAATAATATTGGAAATGAATTGCAAGGGGATTTAGTTGGTTTTAATTCTTCCTCAATATTAGCTCGATTAGGCCGAACGCAGATTAATAATCTATTAACTCTAGGAACCGTTGGGAATCCTCCTTTAGCAAAAGCACATTATTTCATGAATAATTCGGTTGGGGTGAATGCCAATAACATGTATAAGTTGAAAAAGGATTGGCAGCTTACCTCTAATATCCAAGGTGTATACGAACGTAGCACCAAAAATTTTGCAGGGAGAACCACTTATTTGACTGAAAATGGAAATATAAGTTTTGATGAAAGTCAATACGCCAAAACGAGGGAATGGTTAGGCTCATTCAATTTTGCGTTAGCAAAGAACATTGAAAGATTCTATTTCAACAATGAGTTTGCTTGGGAATATGAAGATGAAAATTCATTAGCGACGGTAACATCTAATACCTCAATATTTGATTTATCGCGCAATCACTTGATTAAGGGGTTCAAAAATAAAGTAGATTATGTACCCGCATTGAATAATGGGAATATAATACAATTCGGTTGGTACTTAAATTATGGGTCTAAACCACAAACGTTAGAAGTTATTCCGGGAGTATTTAATGTTTTATTAAAGGAAGCTGAGCCTTACGACCGAACCATTCAAAATGTTGAGGTTCCTTCATGGCTGACAAACCTTAGTTTGGGCTATAGATTGCCAAAGGGTAAAATTGGGCAGTATTATAGTGTGAATTTTATAGCAGACAAGCAAAACTTACAATCGGATATTGCAATCTTGGATGGGGGATCACCGATACAGCTAGATGCTAAGGATACCCAGAACGATATGCTGTGGTTACGATCTTCTATAGGGATTCAGGCGTCCTATGATTATAGATACCGTCGTTTTTCTTCACAGCTGATTTTGCCTTTGGCTTTACAAAATACCTCCTATAAAGATCCTCTTTTTCAACTAAGTGAGAATTTGGATAAAGTTATGTTTAGCCCCAGCTTTTCAAGCAAATATAATTTAGATCCCGAAAATGAATTGTCTTTCAATTATCAAAGGAGCAATACGTTCGGCAATATTGAAGATGTGTATCGCGGTCTGATTGTACGCAATTACCGTATGATTTCTAATAATACGGCGGGTATAAATGAATCTATCTCAAATAATTTTGGGTTGAATTATAAGACGGGTAGGACCGTAAAGCTTCTTTTTTATAATGTAGGATTAACCTACACTATTTCCCAAGCAACTACTATGATTTCAAATAGGATTGAAGAAGATAATTCTCAAGTTATTTTGGTTCAGCAGGAAAATGAAGTGAAGAATTATGGCGTGAATGTCGGTTTTGATAAATACCTATTCAATTGGGCAACCACGATTAAGATTGGTTCATCTATCGCCTGGACAGATTACAATCAGATTTTCAATGATGAATTGCTGCCTTTTCTAAATACGACATATACTATAAGTCCGAGAATCGAGGCCAAGGTATGGAAAAAACTGAATTTATCTTACTTCGGGAATTTAGGTTGGACAACGACTAAACAATTAAAAGCAAATCACGGACTCGATCGAAATACCTTTAATATTACGCAGAATTTGGGCTTTCCGATTACACTGTTTAAAGGTTTTCATATGCGTGTAAGTGGTCGTCATTTGTTTAGCCAGCAGCAAAATTTGAAGGATATTAATTATCTATTCCTCGATACATTTATGCGCTATACGTATAAAAAATGGAAGACTGATTTTGAGCTGAACATAACTAATATTGGAAATATTAAAAATTTTGAAACGTATAACATCAATGCGAATATGCAGTCCCAGAATAATTATGAGTTACGTGGAAGAATGGCTATTCTGAAAGCTGTGTTTAACTTCTCTAAAAAGACTGAATAACATTGATTTTCAATTTTAAGAACAAATTTTCTGTATTATATGTTGTAAATTAGATCATACTAATCTAGATAATTATGAAAAATCTATTTACAATATTATTCATCGTCATGAATTTAACCTACGGATATAGCCAAACATATAAAGAAGTTCTCTATCAAGATAATTCACAAAAGCTTAAAGGACTTGCTTTATTATCTTCTTCCTCGGCAGAAGCGCCTGGCGTGCTAATCCTCCCTGCTTGGAAGGGCATAGACCAAGAAGCTAAAGATGCTGCGGTGGCATTGAATAAGCAGGGCTATAAGGTATTCATAGCGGACATATACGGCGAAGGAAACATTCCACAGGACAATGCAACTGCGGGCAAACTGGCGGGTCAGTATAAGTCCGATTTCAAAGCATATCAGCATCGTATACAGCTGGCTCTGGATGAGTTCATTCGCCAAGGGGCGAATGCCAATAAAATCGCTGTAATTGGTTATTGTTTTGGCGGCACGGGTGCTTTAGAGGTTGCTAGAGCCAATATGAAGGTCGTAGGAGCGGTAAGCATTCATGGAGGGCTGGCCAAGGCGGCCGACAGGCCTAATGGACCGATAGAGACTAAAGTATTGGTGCAGCATCCTGCAGAGGACAAATCGGTAAGCAAGGCTGACTATGATAACCTTGAAAAGGAATTAAAGGAAGGCAAAGCGGATTACCAGATTATAACTTATGCGAATAGTGGACACACTTTTACAAATCCTGCTTCGGGAGATTATAATCCCGTCATGGCTAAGCGTGCTTGGAATCACCTCTTAATGTTTTTAAAAGAAGTGTTAGAATAAAAAAGTGACTCCATTTGGGGGCACTGAAAAAGTCTCAACTTATTGGATTCTTTCATTTTTTGGGCAGATTCTCCTTATTCCTCATTGATCTGATAAATCACCTTCCTTAATAACTTGGAGCGTTCCTTGAGTACTTCTAATGCTGTATATGGGTTCGATCTGGAATGGGTATGGGTCGCCTCTACGATGATAGATTTGGATTTAATAATATCTTTTTCAAGAGCAATCGATACGGTTTTATTAATCAACAGATTCGATAGATCCATATCTTTCAATCGTAGTTTGCGGAATTTAGTAAGCGAACTTGAATTGATTACATCCTCTTCTGGAGCTATTTCAAGAAAGTATTTAAAGGACATATCATACCTAGCTCGACAACATCTACATCCCAAACGGTTTATATAGTTTTTAAAACAAGGTACTTGAACATCTTAATTGGACTCTCTGCTGTACGACCATTCGTATGGCAATATTTAGCTAACAGCTCCTCGTAGATAAAACTGAAATCGATAAGATCGTTGATTTTTCGAAGTAGATTATCTTTAGGAACAATGATATCGTACAATCCTGAATAGGATCTGAACTGTATTTTTTGTTGAGTAGAGAGCATCTTGGTATCCGTTATAGACGACTTTAAGATACGAAAAAGGAGCAGAAACCTTTTGTTTTCTACTCCTTTTATTGCAGTTTACTAAATAGAGGCCTTTTTCAGTGCCCTTCCATTTGAAGTCGTTTTTTTGTAGCTCCAACCGAACAAATGTCGAAACATATTTTTGAGGACTTGGAGCGGTTAAGTACGGTAAATTACTATTAGAACCTTGAATTATCAGTTTTACTGAATAGTGGACTTTTAATCAGTACATGTTCATTTTTTTTGATAAAATGAACATGTATGCTAAATATGTCCATTTTCTTTCCTTGTGTATATGTCCAATATTAGACGATAATTGAACAGATATGCCGTACGATAGAACAAAACCTTTTAATGATCTTCCGCTAATGCCTCCGGTGGCCATTAGTGAGGGCATTGATATTTTAAAAAAATTGGTTACCGCTGCCAAAGCATTAGCGGGCGTAAATAATAATGTTCAACGTCTGCCTAATCCGTATATATTGGTCAATACGATTGCACTTCAAAAAGCTAAAGCATCATCGGCAATAGAAAACATCTTTACAACAGAAGATGAGCTTTATAAAGCTGTTTCGGACACTGTTCAGGAAAGGCATGCTAATCCGGCAACCATGGAACAAATTAAAACAGAGGATGATAACGATTGGCTTACCGCAGCAGACGATATCGACAAAGCAGCAAGAGTTTGTCTGAAATATATCCTAACCAAGGCGGCGGAAGAAGCTGGGTCTGGAGAATCCAAAGCTATTTTGAATATCGCATAAGTGTTTGGCCCGGACCTGGATATTAGAGTCATTCAAACTTTGCTCGGAAATAAAGATTACAATTTTGACCCCGAGGATTTACAATTGGGGAGGGAATTTAATGCGGATTTCGAGAAGGAATCGATTCAGAGCCAAATTGCCTATCTGGACAAGAGCTGGTCAAACACGCTGAGGATATCCAAGCCAAATTGCGCGCTGAACTAAAATAGAACGTAAATAAATGGTTTAGATAGTCGCAGAATTAACCTAATATGGGATTGACGAGTGGGGGGAACGGGAGGAAAGGGATATAGATCACGCTAGGCAATTTTTTTATCAGTCAATCTTGCAGGAAACTAATGGATTTACAGCATTTGGTACAGAGTTAGAAAGCAAAAAGGATTGACAATACTGCCAATCCTTTTTGCTTTCAACATGATTATTTAACTTCTATGGATTAAAGGTTATGCCGGTAATACAGCTACAGCTTTTCCTTTCATTCCCTCATTAACCAGATAACCAACAAAAGCAGCAAAAGGAGCAATATCCTGATCTACGCTTGCTTTTTCAAGCGCTTGCATAAATTCATCTCTTCTTTCCACGGGTATCACTGTCCATGGATAGCCTCCAGAAGCCAACATGGCATTCATTAAGAACCTTCCTATCCGTCCGTTACCGTCCATGTAAGGGTGAATGAATACAAATATAAAATGTCCTAAAACAGCCCTAACAGAACCTTCTGGTTCTTCTTCGAGCATTTCAAACAATATAGGTATAGCATCTCTCATAGCGTCTACGCTAAGTGGAACATGCTTTGAATTACCTATATATACCTGATGATTACGATAACCGGCAAGATCTGATGCTTTCAGTATTCCAGCAGTTACACTTGGGTCAAACAGCTCTCTATACCATTTTGAATGATCCATATCTGCTTGTATACCGGCACTTTTTCCTTGTAAAACAGCTCTTATACTTTCTTTTACAGACAGGAAAGCTTGATAATAGCCTCTGGCAGCCATCGCATCACGTTGCTTACGGTCTTCCTCATTTTCCTTGGCATTCCATTCGCCTGAACTTACCTTGGCAATAAGCTCGGGCGTTACTCGGTAACGCTCAATGGATAGTGAGTGGTAAGCATCTGTCACATATACATCGTCAATATTTTTAACATATAAATCATGATTGGCTGGAATACCAGGTGCAGCAGGAAAGTTTTTGATCACAACCTCACGCATTAGTGTTCACATCAGGCGTATACGGTTAGCGTAGGGTGAACGTTCACGCGTGGACAACTTTAGGTCCAGTTTTCTTTCAAAAGGGTCTTCTTCACGGATATCATAGTCTGCCTGTTTAAAAGTGTCTATAATTTGATTGGCTATCTTGTTCCTGTCAATATTACGGAAAGCGCCAGCAAGGCGTCCGGCTAAAGTAGTATGTCCGTTCTCTAGAAGTACTGGTAAAAGCTCCGAAGCATCGCGTATCATTGACAATACTGTTCGTGCATCAATAGCATTACGGGTATAGGTGCTGGCAGAACTGTATATTAATGCTGATTGTAGATTGTACATCCGGATACCGTTTGGGGTTACGATAAGCTGATCTGCAGATGGCAGTTCTCCACGGATATTGAACAAAGAGGTATTATGTGGCAATGGCGTAGGATTGTTGTTTCCTTGTGGTGAACGAACAAGCAATTGCTGTGGTACCGATTGATTGGCCGCGTGTAGCAATAATGACTGATCGGCAGACAGGCACCAATTATCACCATACTTTCTTTCCAGAAATATAGCAACAAAATCCCAATAGGAGCTATACCAGGCTGTTGTCTCACCATCCTTTTCCTCTGGACTCGTGATGATATACCATCCCTTAACTACCTCTCGTATAAAACCATTCTTGGAAAGTATCTCACGGTATTTCCTGTTCGGCATATGATCTGTATGAACGCCTACAATTCTCTTTTCCTGTAGCTCTTGCAAGAATTTTAGGGCCTCTAGAAATCTTTCACGTGGTGTTGCCATGTCCTTATAAATTTATTAAACACTGCGGTGCTATTTTTATTAAAACAAGATGTGTTTATTTTATTGTATTGTGATGTGGTAATTATATTAAACCGTGTTTTTTAAGCAAAAATAATTCAAAACTCTCGGAAATTTTACAATTCTGTAAAACTCATCCTAAATGGAGGCATTTGAGTGACACCCTGAAAAGTTATGAAAGCTAGAGCACCGCCTTCACGGAGCATGTCCGTTCCCTTTAAAAAAAATAGTTGTGAACCCTGAGGATAGCTTGCTCTCTTGCAGAATCTATTCTCCTAGAATAGGAAAGGTCAAATACCTTAGTATCACCAAATGGAATATTGCTGGTAACCACACCGTAGTTTCCCTTTTCTTTTTCTGAGCAAGCGGAAGTTGGGCAGAGCCCTACTTTTTTTGGTCTAACTTGTCCAAATGGAGATTCTGGTATCCTTTGAATATATCTTATCTATTTTGCTGTTAGTTTAGATTGATATTTAGTATACTTTTAAGTATACTATAATGGGGGTATTCACCTTCTAGAGCCAACTTATGCCACTTAAGGTCAAGAATAAAAGTATTATAACATTCTAGTCTAGATTAGTTTAACTGATGCAATGTAGCATCTAGTTTAATACTAATCTTCATGGAAATAAACTTGGTTACAAAAGAAGATTTACCCATCTTCAAAGAAGAAGTTACGATAGCTATTGAGCTTGTGTAACTGGTAAATACGATGTCAGAACTATTGGTAATAGCAGTACAATTTAAGGATGAACGTAAGAAAAATTCGTATCCCTGTTCCCAAATTAACAGCCAATCGGGTAGGATATGGCACTCCCAAAAGCCTTTATAATTACCCGTCAACTTGTGCGGTTTGTTCTTTGGCGGGAGCGAGCCTTTTTCAACCAATTGGGTCACGACTTCATCGAGTAGTCGCATATCCAAACCTCGCTTTTTTGCGAGTTTAATATCTTTTTTAAACTTTCCTGTCTGTTCAAGCTGATACATTACGAATAAAGTTCTTTTCTAAAATCTTCAAGGGTGGTTTTGGTCGCCTTGCCCGACTTCGCCTCCTTTATCGCCTTTTCAGTATCTTTATTATAACGAGGTTCTTCAAGCTCTACAAAAGGAAGTGTTTTAAGGTATTCATAGAATACTTTAGCCTGCTTGCTTCGCTTATCTATCTTTATTGTGATTTCCATATCCGCAAATTTTAATGATACTACCCAAAGTTACTAAAAAATAAGATTGTTCGCTATTGGCTGGCGAAAGAAAGAAGAAAGCCCAATATGGCTGAATAGCTTTTTACCGTAAATGCCCAAAGCGAGAACGGTGTAGGGTAAGAGCGGTGGGGTTTCGCAGGCCACAAATGTGCGGAGGGGAGAGAATTTAGTACAATCCATTTTGTCTTTTTCTTAACTCTCGACCTGTATATTCTAATCGATGTAATTTACCATTATTCTCAATATCTACTTCAAAAGGAACAGGTTTTATTTTCATCTGTGTCTGAAACCAAGTCTCTTTTTCATTATAATTAGCCATCACAAATTTCCCCTCGGGTGAACCGTTCGCACCAAATCTCGTTAAGTTTCCTTTCCATAACGTTGTTTGGCATTTTTCTTCTAAAAGTAAATTTACTTTTTTAATGTCATCAGTTCCAATACCCATTTCACTTATACCCAACACATCAGAAATATCGAATTGTTTATCTATATCATTCTTTAAATCATGATGGATAATAAATTCTGAAATGTTCCCACCTCCATCATAAAAATAGAAAGAGACGGCATTCCAATCTTCGAAGTCAACCGCTTTTTCTCCGCCCTCTAACTTAATAACCTCAACCCGTTCTTCCATCCACTTTAAATCCTCTTTCAACGTATTTGATGGGATTAAAAAGCAATAATGATACAGAAAAGGCTCGGTGGATTGTTTAAACTTCAATATTGACCAACCAATTTTTACGCTAAAGGTATCTTGTGTTTCATTATTGATTTCCAAACCTAAAGTTTTGTAATAAAAATCCTTTACCTCTTGAAGTTTGTTGGTTCGTAAAGTCAAGTTTTTGATTTTCATTCTTAAATTCTTTATTGTATATATCGGAGTTATTCGACCTATTCTGACAAATCTTGAATACATTGCTCCCTTATTCTCCAAATTTCTTCAAGTGAATACTTTATATTACTATTTTTATGAAGCCAATTATCCACAAACACTTTATGGATTCCGCTGGGTAAGTCCGGCCATCTTCCCGATAATCTTGATGTAATCGTTCAGCTTTTGGTTGCTTATCGGCTTTGGATAAAGGTAGGTTCCATCTTCCCCACGGTAGTTTTCCAAGATTTCACGGGTGACCGGCAATATAGGAATTGCAACGAAAACCCCTGTTTTTCTGTTTCAATATGGATAAAGTCACCGTGAACCCGTGCTTTATCCGCTAATACCGAATAGTCCTGAAAGCGGAGTCCGCTCCATGCGCCGAGCAGATATAGGTCACGCGCGTTCTTCAGACCTGGATGGCCTGTTAGGTCAACGGAATGTATTGCCTCTAACTGTTCTATATCGTTATATACCGCATCGGTTTCCTCTTCCACCTTGATGAACGCCTTTGATTTATATATTTCGTTGGCATGCCAACCGAGTTCCTTAGCTTCACCCATAAAAAGTTTGATGTGCTTGATGACCTTACCAAAGTAGTTGAGCGAAAAAATACGGTCTGTGAACATATAATCCCGCAGGTCATGGTAGAAATCCATTGTCACGTTATCGAAGTTCAGCCTTTTCAGCTTCCTATGCTCCACGTACTCCTGCAATAGCGTTCGGCTACCCTCGTAGGAGCGGATGGTGTTCTCCCTGTAACGCATTCCTGCACGTTTGCCTTTCATCACGGTTCGCTTGCCCTCACGGCTAAGTTTTACCTGTCGGTCAAAAAAGGAAATCAGCAATTGGCTGGGGTCGGATGCCTTTACCGTGGTTGCCCCTGCAAGTAGCCCTATTACCTGTTTCTTGAAGATGGCCTTATCGGGATAGCTTTGGAATTTGTTCACGTGGTTTCGGTACTCGCTTTCAACCGTAGCCCTTACGGTGGCAAGCTTTTCAACTATGGCTTTCGCCTCGGCCGATTCAAGCCTTTTCAGTCCGCCGATGGGTCTTTCCTTTTGGGGGTTCTTTTTGTCGAATTCCGGTGAATTTCGGCGAACCCTATGAAACGAAAAACCGCCTTTAAATGTATTTAAAGACGGTTTTTGAATCTTCTTGGCTTTCTTTGGAGCCTCTCGGTAGCCCGTAGGGGAATACCACCCTTAAAGCAATGAACTAATTATCAATGTTTTACAAACATTACTTTCGCCGACTCACCGAATCACTCACTTGTATGCCATACTTTTTTGCTGCAATTGCCATATAGCTTAAAGCTACGGAATCCGAATAATAGGTACAAGTTTAAATCTTAAAAATAACCTACTGAGCCTGTTTGCAACAGGTATTTACCCCAGTTGATCCGTACAAACCGTATTATTCGTATAGGCTGTCAAAGAATGTCGGATTATCTAATTTGATAGCGATGCGGTAGGCCGCATTGACAAGCCCCACATGACTATAAGCCTGTGGGAAATTTCCCCACTGGCTTCCATCCTCATTGTCCACATCTTCGCTGAACAACATGAGGTGATTGCCGAAGGAGAGGAGCTGCTTAAAGACGTCTTGAGCTTCCTCCAGTCGACCTACACAAGCCAATGCCTATACATACCAAAAGGAACATACCAAAAAAGTAGATTTGGGGCGACCAAAATCGTCCTTATGCAGGTAGCGGTAAAATAGATCATGTTCTCCCTTCAATACTTTTTCCAGTTGGACCAGGTGGTCTTTCGCTTTGGTCGAGTTAGGGTTTAAGTATCCCATCATGATCAATTGTAAGGTAAAGGCATCCAGATCGGTGTTATCCTGTGCATTGGTGTATGCCTTCCGTTGATCATCGTAGCAGCTCTCTATATGCTCGATGGCACGTTCACGTTTACTATTGGCTTGAATAGATATTTCTTCGAGGCTGTACTGGCGGGCTATTTTTAACGCCGTCGTAGCACCGGCCCATTGAAATAGATTGGAATAGCAATGCCTTTTTTCCATGTTGCGGAACTCCCAGATGCCGGCATCCTTTTCATCGATGGTAAGTTCCATTTTCTGGAGGACGAAGCGCGTCCACTGAGACGCTAAGCCCTTGTTTTGATGGCGAAAACGGTAATCGGTAAAAAGTGGAAGTAAGTCGATCATAGCCTGTCCATATACATCGTTCTGTATATGTTCGGAGGCCTGATTGCCGATACGGATCGGTTTATTGCCCATATACCCCTTAAGAAAGTCCAGCGTTTTTCTTCTAAGTTGGATTGCCCCAGGATGCCGTAAAGGGTTGCAATCGTCCTGCATCCTACTGGGTGATATTGGCAATGTAAGAAGCATATTTTTCCATTTCTTCGAAATGACCGATATGACTTAATGCGGTCATCACGTAATAACTGTCGCGCACCCAGCAGAAGCGGTAGTCCCATTTGCGCCCTGTACCGGGATGTTCGGGAAGGCTGGTGGTACTGGCTGCAATGATATCTCCGGTGTCTTCATACTGATGTAGCTTTAAAGCCAGAGCCGATCGTAACCCTTCCTTTTGATAAAAGGACGGAATGGATGCATTCTTTACCCAGCGGTGCCATTACTGACGTGTACGGTCCAAAAACTCTTCGGCCGTCCGTTCTATAGGTGCTTCAAACGGATTGCCAAACGTGAGGATAAGATATACCGGTTTGTTGATCAAATAGGCCCAATCGTCGAAGAATGGCTGGTTGGCATATTTGTAACCAGACGCATCTTGACATCGCCCCATTCAAACTGGATGTGATTGCTACCTCTGTTTTTTTGAAATGAGGATTTTCCGAAGTGATATTTGGGATCGCATTCTACACGTACCTTGGGATGCCCAGAGATAAGCTCTATCTTGCGGATCAGAATGAGTGGTTTGTAATAAGGTTCGTACTGTTCAAAACGTGGTGCATAGTCGGTAATCCGATAACTTCCCTCGGCGCTCTCGATAGTGGAACAGAGTATATTGGTGTTTTCTACATAATATTGACTGGAATGTATAATGCCGCTGGGTGGTGTGATGCTAAATCGCCCTCCCTGATGTTCGTCCAGCAGCGTACCGAACACAAAGGAGTCTTCGAATGAAGGCCAGCAAAGCAAATTGATATTGCTGTCATTACCCACATGGGCGATATAGGCACAGTTTCCAATTATTCCACTATTAAAAATATGTTTTTGTCTTCTCATTTTTATCATTTATGGGTTATTTAATACTTCTGTCGGCTATGGCGTCAACTGCTGCAATAGCTTGATCGCTTCCTCCTGGTTTTCAACGTAGTAACGCGCTAAGGTCTGTTTATTACCTACTTTGACGGTCACTGCCGAATCGGGCAGTTCGTAAAACATATCCTCGTCGGTAGAATCGTCGCCAATAGCAAAGATGAAATCGGGCCTGTAATGAGCTACTACTTCTAAAGCGGATTTTCCTTTGTGCAAACTATTTATTTTGACTTCAATTACCTTCTCTCCCACAAGCAGTTGCAGGTCATATTGCGGTAGAAGGTGTCGGAGCGCATCTGCAAGTTCCTGGACACGAATAATACCTTATCCGGCGTGTACCTTACGGTAATGCCATGCCAAAGAGTAGTTTTTTTCTTCGATAATAGAGCCCGGAGTCCGGTCGGTAAATTTGGCCATGATACGTCTTACCGGAGTCTTCCAGGTGGTAGGCATACTGGGTTTGTCCCGCCACAGACCATCCGGAACATTGCTCCAAGCACCGTGCTCAGCGATCAGGTAGTAATTGGTATTTCCAAACCATCTCTTGATATCGGTATGCGGACGACCGCTAATTATGGTGATCTGAAGGGCATCCTCGCTCTGAAGGCTTGATAGCAACTCCAGCACCTGCATGGTGGGCTTAGTAGCACTGGCATCCTTCTTAAATCCGACTAGCGTACCATCATAGTCCAGAAAAAATAGACGCCTTTAGGCTTGTTGAAACTTATCGATCAACCTCTGGAGTGTAGCACCCTGCATCTTGCGGCTAGCGGATGCTTCTTGTTCTCTTTTCACTTCGTGCAATCTTGCGAAAAACAATTTTGCCCAATGCGAAATGTTGAATTTTTTGACCATAGATACATTGCTTCGCATACGTTGCTGCCGCTCCAACTTGGGCATGTAAATAGCAAAGTGCATCGCTTGCATAATGTCCTCTATGGCATTGGGGTTGATCTGTATCGTCTCGGACAGTTGTTTGGCGGCACCCGCAAATTCACTTAAAATAAGTACACCGTTGTAATCCTGTGCTTTGCTGGCAATGTATTCTTTACACACGAGATTCATGCCGTCTCGAAGAGAGGTCACCAAGCAGATGTCTGCCGCTATATAGAGTGCCGAGAGATCTTCGACAGGTAATGAATTGTAGAAATAAGTAATAGGCGTCCAGTCGTCCGAACCATACACCGCGTTAATATGCCCGACCATGCGGTCTATCTCGCCCCGAAGGAGTTTATACTGTGTTACAGTGTCCCGGGAAGGAACGACGAGCATATATAAGACGACCTTATTGCGCAGCTCGGGGTATTGCTGTAGCAGACTTTCGTAGGCAGATAAGCGCTCTAAAATACCTTTGCTGGAATCCAAACGGTCGATCGATAATATTAATTTACGCTTTTGGTATTGGTCTTTAAGCACCTCTGCTTTGGCCAGAACAACCTCGGAGCAGGACAATGCTTTAAATTTATCGAAATCTATACCCATCGGAAACACTTCAACGTGGACACAGCGATCGCGACAGCGAACACTATTATTTTTGGGCGAAAGACCTAAGATATTCAAGCAGGAGTTGAGAAAGTTCGGGGCATTATGATACGTATGGAAGGCTATTAAATCTGCACTTAACAGACCTTTTAAAAGTTCATTGCGCCACGGGATACAACGAAATATTTCATCTGTCGGAAAGGGGATGTGCTGGAAATAACCTATCGTCAAATCACTACGTTGCTGCCGGAGTAACTGAGGCAAGAGCATGAGCTGATAATCATGGACCCTCAATTCGTCCTTGGAAGTAATATTTTGCTTTAATACGATATTACAAAAGTACTGATTTACTTTCTGATACGCTAACCAATAAGATTTCTCAAAAACGGCATAGGATAATCGGTAGTGACATATAGGCCATAGTACCTTATTGGAAAAGCCCTCGTAGTATCCTTCGAGATCTTCCGCAGTAAGAAATACGGGAATAAGATTCATTTTGGCAAGCTCCATGCGAATCAATTGTTCTTCGTTTTCATCTTCGGGGATGTAGCCCGGCCAGCCCACCCATACATTACTACTGGTCTTGTAGTAAGATCCTAAGCTCGTAGCTAAGCCACCTTCACTCGAAATAAAGTGTAATTCATCGACACGTTTTTCAATACGAACCGGTAATCGATTGGAAATAATTATAGTTCTTTTTTTTGCAAAAAAGGTACGGTAATAGGTCGTTGACCTATATGAGTGTAAGAATAGCTATGATCAAGTATTAGTAGCGGGCTATTCTAGCGGCTCATTCTGTCAGTAGGAATTCTCCAGGATGTATGATGTGTGTCTTAGGGCCTGTCTTATGAGCCAATATGGCTAACCGGTTTAAGATGTCTACATTACTTTGTGGATCTGGTTTGAGGGCGCGTTCTAAAAATATATCCCTGTATATTTTTCTGCTCCTGCCAATTAGAAGGTGCTCCACACCTGCGTCCATTATCTTCTTATTATATCTGTGTGCGCCCTGAAATACCACAATCTGTGCAATCGGATTTTGTTGTTTTCCTTCGTCTGTCCTGTTGTTAGCGAGTGGTTCGAGTTCTCATATCGAATAGACAAATATTTTTCATTGATGGATATATCGGTATTTGTAATCTCAGGTGCATTAATCTCCCTAGCATTAAAGTCTTTTCTGTCCCATCGTGTTTCAATAATCGCTATAGCTTCCGTTCGATCAGAGACTAGTTTAGCACTGGTTTCAATAGAAAATTTATCCGTAGACGGATATAGATCATCTCCCCTTTTTCAAATAATTAATAAAACCAGCAGGACCAGTATTAGCAATAAACATATCCACAAAGACGAAGGCTTTTTTCTTTTTACTTCAAAATGCGCCATATCAATCTTTTTGTTGAATGAACACGTACCATTAATAAAAGTTCAAAAGATCTCTATAACCCCATTGCTAACAACCGCAAATAATCGACTTTAAGCGGTATCTTTTATTATATTGCCCCATCCAACAATCAAATGCGGGAAGTATAAATACATTATCCTGCAGAGCGAAACAGTGCAAACGAATTACTGTCTCCCTTGACCCTGTATCTGTATACCCAGATGTAGATAGCATTTCGGTACTCAATGCCTCTATAGGAATTTCGGTCAAGGGTTCGTGCGATAGAATAAAGTGATGCTCAATCCGGAAGTAATCTTCCACATAACGTGAAGCTGATGTAATAGAGCTTCGTGAAAAATATCGTGATTGCCAATGTTAAGGAGTAAAGCTATATCCTTAAATTGTTGTAAATAGACCTCGAATTCGTCGCACTCTCTATTCCAGGGAGAATGAAAGAGATCTCGTAAGAAAACAGCGTGCTGCACTGTGAGATGATCAAGTATACGCTTGAGACGCTCGAATTCTTTTTGTAACAGCATAGGAACAAAAATACCTTCCTGCATAAAATTTTGGGAAGTGCGGGTAATCTTAACTTCCTTATTGAGCTGGTTCCAATCGCCATTATTGGATAAAGAAAAGTCTCTGTCCACAGATGCGCTTTCCCGTACACAGCATCGGCAACCCCGACATCAAGTGCAGGGTAACCCTAATCATGGATGGCCAGCCCATAGAGGAGAATATCGACAGCGATTTCCGCTTTTAAAGATTGAAAATGAGAATTATCCTCATTTTACTTTAATCCTTCCGTTGCAGGATTCGTATAAAACCAATAGTCGAATTCGTGTATGAGCTTTGATAAGGCACGATACACGCTCAGCTATAAGATTCATTAACTGACATCTTTAATTTCACTTTCCATGGAGTTTAAATTAATGTATTTACAGAATACGATAATTTATCCAAATGAACCTTGGCGACCGCAGTATAAGGGTGTTCCTTCGCTTTTCCAATTGAAGAAATATGCCATACATACCAGCCATGAACTTTGAGATAATCCGAAACCATAGGTCGGTGGCAACTCTACCATACGGCCTCCGAACACATGATAACCGTCTTTTGCTTTCTAGCCCATTCCTCAAGTTCATGAATTCCTATACGAAATTCCTCTGTTTCCATATAATCCGCAAAACCCCGGAAAGAAAGGTTTTTCCAAGCTTGATTTGAACTGTTTTTTTTAGCTGTCCTGCGGCCTCCTAAAGAAATCAAATGTTGATAATGTATTCCCCCAGCTGTTAAACTTGTTTTCAAGGCCTCCTGATTGAAGTGGGGATACTTCCGAGAACCCGGATACCTGCAGATATCAACAAGTAAGTCGATTTCAAAAGACTTCAATATATCTAAAAACTCTTGGATAGGACGGATAGAGTGCCCGATAGTGTATATGGTTTTCTTAACTTTCATCAGATGGATGAAAAGACAATAAGTACTTATCGATATACAATTGCCTTTCTTTGGATTTATATTGTTGGATAAATCTAGGATGCTCCAGCACCGTTAGTTTCTTGAAAAACTTTCCTTCTCGATTTAACTTATCAATAAATTTCGCGTTCTTCTTTCCTAATATAAAGACCTCTTCCTGGTTTAAACCCATTGCAATATGTTTTTTCAAGGACTCAATCATAAAGTCCTTAACGGCCATATATAACTCAGGTTTATCGTAGTAATTTGCATTTATAAATTGTCCGGGTGTCACTTCTTTTATGATGGCTAAAGGAAAAGGAGAGTTAATGTAAAAGTTCCTATAGAATGCCGACGCACCTCCATAAGCAGCAATCATATCATACATATAGACAGATGATATCTCATGCGTTCTGGCAGAAAGCATCTGAACCCCACAGGCAGATGCCAATCTTTTGGTATCAGTAAAAGGAACACCCGTCACCCCAGCACCGTGTCTGCTTGGATTAATGCCGATGAGAAACCGACGTTCATACTGATCCGCATAGAATTTTTGATAGAATCGCTTCATAACCTCTATGGTCTCGGGATTATCCAAAAAAGGATTCATCACAAAATACCCCACTGGCAATTTACCAGTAAACTTGAGGTTTTGATTAAAATAAATTATTTTATCGGCAAAATTCATTTGACTGGTGGATTGCCTATTATCTTTATTTAAAAATCATTGTACAGAAGAATAATTGCTTCAAAAGGGTAATTCGTATTATCATATTATCCTCTAATTAATTTATTAGGTGATTGATGACTAAAATTTCTGAAGGTGCCCAGTCTAAACAAATTAGTTAATTCCTTTTTAATATAAAAAAATGCCAGTTAGGGAAGAATAGCGACAAATACTTCAACGTTCGTTACTTCGCCGGTATCACGGTCGACGATCTGGAGCTTCTTTCCAGCAAAGTCTATGAACATTTCCTGCCCGGCAACATGGTCGAGCTTCATGGAGCCTTTTTCTATAGGATATTTACGGCGGTAATGCTCCAGAAACTGGGTATAGCTATATGGATCTTTGCTCTGTTCGACATATTGCTGATAGTGGTACAGAAAGGTAAAGCCGGGATGGTTACGCGCCCTGTTTACACCCTCGAAAAACAGCATCAGTTCATTGTGACGGTCGGTATCGATCGTAGTATAGGAAGAAAATAATTCAGCTAAAGCGGCATTGTCCAACTCCAGAAGAGACGTGAAAGGGTAATCACTGGCAGAGAACAGTTTGATATAGGTATTTACGGTATTGCGTGAAATACCCAAAATGACGGCTATTCTACGATTGCTCAAACCATCAATATGTAATGTAAGGATCTGTTTTAAGTCCATTGGATCAAGTATATTGGCCATGTCGCTGATTTTTTTTGGCGACAAGGTAATTTATTGATCTCAGAAAGTGGCACAAATCAAAACGTAAACCTCTGTTGTTTAGAGAGTAGTGACATAGATGATGATTGACGGACGGTGGCACAAATCGAACCGTAATAACAAATTAAGGAGAGAATATGAAACCAAAATTTTCTTAAAAACTAATCTTGGCACAAATCGATCCGTAATATACTAAATCATTACTGGTCATATGGCACATTTTGAACCGTAATAACTGGCCCTAACAGACTTAAATGACTGGCACAAATCGATCCGAAATATCCAGCATAGGCTAGGTGAAAGTCTGCATCTTGAACCTGTCTAAGTTCCAATTTTTGAAAAACCATTCGGGCAGAATCTACCGCATCCATCCATGTATACAATCGACCTAAGAATACTTGAATATCCGTATACTCTGGACTACGTGCTAAGGCTTGTTTGGAAAGCTGAATGGCCTTAGGATAATCTTTTTGATCAAATGCAGTTTTACGTGCTAATGCAAAAAGCTGATCCGAATCCAAATCCTGTGCATTTATGCTAAACGGATGAAAAAATAAAAAAGCCAATACGCCCAATAAAGTTTTGATGTGGAGCTTCATAGGTAAAATAGATAGATTGAGCCAAAGATAAGACTTAGTTGTGAACGGTAAATAATAATGCAGAGTTTTTGGCAATTAGTACTGCAGAGTTTTTGGCAAGAATTACTGCAGAGTATTCGGTAAGAATGAATAC
>NZ_SMBZ01000027.1 GCF_004342685.1 Sphingobacterium alimentarium | reverse complement strand
AATTTCCGAGACATAATCATCGATTTTTAATACTTAAATATATGAAAATCAAATGATTATATCAATAAAAATAAGAGGAAATATAACATAAAAAAGACTGTACCACTTATTTATGATACAGCCTCTTTTCTTTTTGATTAATGACCAATGGTCGTACCATTTGGAATGATCGCATTCTTTTTAACCACCACTATCCCTTCTACTATGGTATAATGTTCGAAATCTTGGTCAAGAAGATGCTTACCTCCTATTATCCGAACATCGTTGCCGATACGGCAGTTTTTATCTAAGATCGCATTCTCAATATAGCATCTTTCGCCTACCCCGATCGGTGGTGGCTGTTGGGAAGATGTCTTTTCTACTACTTCGCTCAAGTCTTCATAATAATCCGAACCCATCATATAAGTTCTTTTGATGACTGTACCGCGGCCTATGCGTGAACGAATACCGATGACAGACTGCTCTATCTTGTCACTAAGGATGATACATCCATCCGCCAAAATAGCACTGTTAAGCGTAGTTCCCGAAACTTTGGACGGCGGAAGCATACGCGGACGTGTGAATACAGGGTCGCCAAACAGATTAAATAAAGGAATATTATCTGTTAAGCTGATATTGGCTTCAAAAAAAGAAGGTATCGTACCAATATCTGTCCAATAACTATCAAATGGATAACTTAATACTTTGTTGTTTTCAATAGCTTCGGGAATGATTTCCTTACCGAAATCCATACCAGGATTATCGCGTAATAGTTGCGCTAAAACACCTTTTGAAAACACATAAATACCCATGGAAGCCAAATAGTTGCGTCCCTGTCTCGCTAAATTTTCCGGCACTTCGGAAGTCCAATCAGGAAGTAGATCGTCGGAAGGCTTCTCTACAAAAGAGACAATCTCATTGTTTTCATTAGATTTCAAGATACCAAAGGCATGAGCTTCTTTGGCAGTCACAGGAATCGTACCTATAGTAATTTCACCGCCATTATTGACATGAAAATTCACCATAGCTTCATAGTCCATTTGATAAAGTTGATCTCCAGAAAGAATAAGCACATAATCGTAATCCACGTTGGCTAAGTTCTTTTGGGTGCGGCGAACAGCATCTGCCGTTCCTTCAAACCATCGATCGCCTTCATTCGTCTGCTCGGCAGCAAGTATGTCCACAAACCCCTTGCTGAATACACTAAAATTATAGGTATTCTTGATATGCTTGTTGAGGGATGCCGAATTGTATTGCGTGAGGACAAATATTTTGTTATATCCCGAATTCAAACAGTTGGAGATAGGGATGTCGACCAATCTATATTTACCTGCTATAGGAACAGCAGGCTTTGATCTTTGGTCTGTCAGTGGATAAAGTCGAGTACCTCGACCACCACCTAGCACGATGGATACAACTTTATGTGTCATATTATTTAAGTAACTGGTTATATAATTCTATATATTTCTTTGCAGACTTGTCCCATGAATAATCCAATGCCATGGATTGCTTCACTATACTTGCCCATTTCTTTTCGTCCAAACTGAACTCTATAGCACGCTCGATTGTCTCTACAATTTTATCAACCTCGAATTCTTTAAAAACAAATCCATAGCCTTTTGGTTCAGAAATATCTATAACCGTATCTTTAAGACCTCCTATTCCCCGTACCACCGGGATAGTGCCATACTTTAGCGCATAGAGTTGGTTTAGGCCACAAGGTTCTACCCTCGATGGCATTAAAATTAAGTCCGATGCTGCATATGCTTCGTGAGCTAGTGTTTCATTGTACCCAAAAAAAGCTGATACTCGATTTGGATAAGATTGGCACAGTAATTCCAGATCTTGCTGAATCTGTTCATTCCCTGAGCCTAAAATAAATATAATTAATTTTTTTTCATTCTTCGAATAAAAATTGCGGATTACTTCAGACAAAATATCAGCACCCTTCTCTTCAGCAAATCGTCCAATATAAGTCAGTAGTAAAGAATCACTAGGAAGATTAGCTTTTTTGCAAAAAGCCTCCTTATTCTTGCGCTTTCCAGTTTTGACCGTAATGTTACTATAATGATAAGGAATAAGTGGATCCGAAGATGGGTCCCACACATCCCAATCAATTCCATTTACAATGCCAAAACCTCTACTTGATTCATCAATGAATAATTGTTCAAGACCTTTACATTCTTGAGAAAGCTCCTCCAAATAGCCTTCGGAAACTGTAGAAAAGGCATCACAACAACGTATCGCGGAAGAAAATGGATTAATCACCCCGCTCCAGTCAAGGAGACCCCATTTCCAGGTATCAAAACCAGGTAATAGAATTCCCTTATTCCAATTCATCCAGCCTTGATATTGCCCATTATGAATCGTGAATAAGGTCTTGATGTAGGAAAGTTCGCGAAAATCATTACCGTATTGAAGCAAAAATGGGATTAAGCCGACGTGGTGATCGTGACAGTTAATCACATCGGGACGTATATTATCCGTCAATATCCAATTTAAAAAAGCATGCTGGAAAGCTATCCATTGCTCACCCTCATCAGCATATCCGTATACCTCATTACGGTCTAATAAACCTGGAACTTTAATTAAATATATTGGAAAACCTAAGTGCTGTTCGGCAATGGCGTACACGGTATAAGTGAGAGATTGAGACCCTTGCAAAAATACTCCTTCGGCTACCTTCTCCAAATCAAATTGCTGCAGGCTCGGTTTGTCGTACCAAGGCATCACTACCTGGGCATCTACACCCAATTTGCGTTGATACTTAGGCAAAGCGCCGATTACATCAGCCAGTCCGCCTACCTTTGCAATAGGATAACATTCTACACTTAAATGTATTACCTTCATATTATATTCAAAATTTTAAGTCGTTAATTTGAGTACAAGCCCTCCTAATGGCGGTAGCGTAAGGGTGATTGAATTATCCTTATTCATCCAATGCTTTGCCTCCGATTTGATATTCCCGACGCTTACCCCCGAGCCATAGTAATTCAATTCGTCCGAATTAAAGATAACTTCCCAATTCCCGGAGGATGGCACTCCCAATCGGTAATGCTCCCGCACCACCGGAGTCATATTTATCACCACCACCACATCATTATGTTTATCATGCCCCTTCCGGATATAAGCGAAGATACTTTGTTGGGTATCCCCCATTTCTAACCACTCAAATCCTTCTGCGCTAAATGCCTTTTCATAAAGGGCAGGCTCATTTTTATAAAGGGTATTGAGTCCCTTCACATAGCTCATCAGTCCTTTATGCGGTGCTTCACTTATCAAATGCCAGTCTAAGGATTGATTGACATTCCACTCCCCCAGCTGACCAAACTCACCGCCCATGAACATCAATTTGGTGCCCGAAAACGTATACATGTACAGATACAGCGCGCGCAGATTGGCAAATTTCTGCCATTCGTCACCCGCCATCTTATTAATCAGGGAATGCTTTCCGTACACCACTTCGTCATGAGACAGTGGCAACATAAAATGTTCGTGAAAAGCATACACTGATGAAAAGGTCAACTTATCGTGATGATACTGTCTATTTATAGGATCTTCTTTGAAATAATTCAAGGTATCATGCATCCAGCCCATCATCCATTTCATCCCAAAGCCTAGTCCATTGTCATAGGTCGGCTTGCATACTCCCGGCCATGACGTTGACTCTTCAGCTATGGTCTGCACATCTGGGTAATTTACGTATACCGCTTCGTTAAATTCTTTTATAAAATGTACGGCTTCCAGATTCTCCCGTCCCCCAAATTCGTTGGGCTCCCATTCTCCCGCATTTCGGGAGTAATCTAAATACAACATGGAAGCTACCGCATCGACACGCAGTCCGTCTATATGATAACGGTCCAGCCAAAACAAGGCATTGCTTATCAAAAACGAACGAACCTCATTGCGTCCATAATTAAAAATATAGGATTTCCAATCGGGATGAAAACCTTTGCGCATATCCTCATGCTCATATAGCGCAGAACCATCAAATCGATAAAGTCCATGCGCGTCGCCCGGGAAATGTGAAGGTACCCAATCCAAAATTACCCCTATATCCTGTTTGTGTAGCTGCTCTATGAGGTACATCAGCTCTTGCGGCGTACCATAGCGTGATGTGGCGGCAAAATATCCTGTAATCTGGTAGCCCCAAGATGGATAATACGGATGCTCCATAATAGGCATCAACTCCACATGCGTGAATCCCATGGATTTTACATACGGCACCAGCTTTTCTGCTATTTCTCTATATGTCAACAATCTCTCCGACTCATGCGGATCACGAATCCATGAACCCAGATGCAATTCATAGACCGCAATAGGTCGGTCGAGACGATTGTGCTCGTTACGATTGCGCATCCATTTCTCGTCCTTCCATTGATACCACGTAGTGGATACCATGGAGGCTGTCTTGGGAGGCACTTCCATGACCAAGGCGAAAGGGTCTGACTTTTCAAGGATATCCCCTTGATGAGTTTCGATACTGTATTTATACAGTTCGCCAATCCCGATATTAAAGATGACACCTTCCCAAATACCACTTTCGTCCCACCGCACGAATAATTCGTGACTATGCGGATTCCACCCATTAAAGTTACCTACCACGGATACTTTCTTTGCATTGGGTGCCCAAACTGCAAAATAGACGCCTTGACGACCATTAAGGAATACAGTCTGAGAACCAAACTTCTCATACAAGCGATAATGCTTCCCGCTTCGGAACAGACTGATATCAAAGTCCGTAAATAATGAAAAAACTTCAACAGGTTTGCTCATAAATTATTCTATTTTAAGTTTTTTAAAGTCATTGTCTACTTGAATATACTGTTGGCCATTTTCGTCAACCTTCAGGTCGTGGGTCAAGCCATCTACCTTAATGCTAGTTGGCTCAAATGGGAAGCCTATGAGGTAGATTTTGTAGTCGTCATAACGCTCAGTAAATAAGCCTTCACGTTGCTGTAACAACTGAACATGCTCTTTTGTACTCTCCTGAATAAAATGTTTTTCTAAATATATATTCTGCTCATAGGCAAAGGTATCGCCGTGATCGGTATAACCATAGCTATGGTTCTCGCCTTCATCATAGTACAGCAATAATTTCAATGCATCGATCTTTTTTTCGTCGGTATACTGCATCACAGGATATTCGGCCATCACCGTTCCCGCTTTTACGAAAATCGGCATCTCATCTTGAGGAGTTGCAATTTCCACTTCTTGAGAACCAATATATAACGCATTATTAAAGTAGTAGTACCAATTTCCTTCAGGCAAGTAAACCATTTTAGAGGTCTGTCCAGGATTCAATACCGGAGAAACAATGATTTTATCACCAAAACCAAACTCTTCCTCACGTAATAAATTCTTGTATACATGCTGCTCGATCAGCGCTATAGGACGAAGAATAGGAAGACCATACTTGTGTTGTTGCCAAAAAGTCGTATAGATATACGGCAACAATTTGTAACGCAATTCGATAAACTTCTTACAGATAGCTTCCCAATCGGGGCCAAAACTCCATGGCTCTCTGTCTACGGTATCTCCCGCGGAGTGCACACGCATGAATGGTGAAAACACGCCAAATTGCATCCAGCGCGTGTATAATTCGCCATCTGGATTGCCCGTGAAACCACCGATATCCGTACCACAAAAGGATAATCCCGATACCGCCAAGCGCTGAAGTTGCAATGTTCCTATACGCAGATGTTCCCACGTAGCTATGTTATCACCTGTCCAAACCGAAGAGTAGCGTTGCGTACCTGAATAGGCCGCTCGCGTCAGTGTGAAAGGTCGTTTATTCTTATATAATTTTTTTAATCCTTCATATGTAGCACGCACCATCTGCATCCCGTAGATATTATGCGCTTTACGGTGAGAACCTCTGTATCCTTCATAATAATGGCGTACATCATTAGGGAAAGTCCCTTTACCAAATATTGCAGGCTCGTTCATATCATTCCAGAATCCGGCAACACCATCTTCTACTAAGCCTTTATAAAGTCCACCCCACCAGTCACGAACTTTAGGGTTGGTATAATCTGGGAACTGGCATCGGCCAGGCCAAACAAAGCCTTCCATAAAATAGTCATCTCCTCTTCGACAGAAATACTTATTGTCTTGCCCTTCTTTGAATACCCAATAATTTTCATCCACCTTAATTCCCGGATCAATCATGACCACCGTCTTAAACCCGTGTGCCGCTAGATCTGAAATCATTTTTTTAGGGTCCGGAAAATATTTTTTATTCCACGTAAAGCAGCGATACCCATCCATATAATCGATGTCTAAATATATGGCATCACATGGAATCTCGCGTTTTCGGAATTGATCCGCTATATAGCGGACATTCGCCTCTGGAAAATAACTCCATCGGCATTGGTGATAACCTATTGCCCACAGCGGAGGTAGGTCATGCGTACCCGTAATCTGGTGATATCTTTTCACCACATCCACCAATTGAGGACCGTGAATATAATAATATTGCAATTCGCCGCCTTCCGACCAAAAACTCGTTTGATCATTGTGCTCTGCTGCAAAATCAAAATACGTCTTGAAGGTATTATCGAAAAAGATTCCATAGGCATCTCCCCCGGTCACACCTAGATAAAAAGGAATAGTCTTATAGAGCGGTTCCTGATTGAACGCATACGAATAAGTATCGGAATTCCAGTTTACAATTCGACGACCACGAAGGTTGAGGTGCGAAGCTTTGTCACCACAGCCAAAAAATACTTCATCTTCAAAGGCTGTCTTCGTACAGTATACATAATAGCCACCAAAATCCACATTTTCTTCCCAGTGCATTGGTGCATAATCCGAATTCATGAGCTTGCCATTTGTATCCGAAAACGAAACTAAAAAGTCTTGCTTGCGAATCGTGCAGCGCACATTATTCGTACTGACATGGTAGTTCTCTTCATCTTCCGACAAATCGTAGCTTATCGGATGATGTTCCTGCTCTACGATAGCATATGAAAAGTCGTCCAAAAATACGCCAATGGGCGCAAGACGTACACGGATAATGTCATCCGTCACGACCTTGACTTCTATACAGGCTTTGCTGTCCGAAAAGAAAAATGTATTTCCTTCACGATGAAAGCTTTTTACAGTTTTTAAATAGGTTTTTTCTATAGAGGGCAAGTCCAACACTGGATTGTTGACGTGCTGAATATTTTCTAGTGTCTCTTCAGTAATGAGTTCGGAAGCTATTCCTTCTTTTTTGGTTTCTGCCATAATTTAACAGTGATAAGTTTATGCTGGATAAGTTTACTGCTTTTTAAATTACAATTATTTTTCATAACCTTTCAATTAATTCAGATTTTTTTTTCACTTGTCTTGACCAGGGTTTATATCAACGACGGGAGGCACGAAAATTGCTACAATTACGTCATAATAATTAGTTTGAAATAGAATATATACATTAAAAAGAGTAACTTTGTATGCTTTTTAGCCTGCCCTGTAAGCTGGCAATTAAAACATAAATAGATAACAAATGAAATTATCACAATTTAAATTCAACTTACCCGAATCTTTACTTGCAAACGAACCTTCAGAACACCGCGATGAAGCACGCTTAATGGTACTTCATAAGGATACTGGAAAAATTGAGCATAAGATTTTCAAAGATGTCTTAGATTATTTTGACGACAAGGATGTTATGATCTTGAACAACACGAAAGTGTTTCCTGCTCGTATGTACGGTAATAAAGAAAAAACTGGAGCGACTATCGAGGTTTTCTTGTTGCGTGAATTAAATAAAGAATTGCGTTTGTGGGATGTGTTGGTAGATCCAGCGCGCAAAATCCGTGTCGGTAACAAATTATATTTTGGTGATGATGATTTGTTAGTAGCTGAGGTAGTAGACAACACGACTTCCAGAGGTCGTACCATTCGTTTCTTATTCGATGGTACGGATGAAGAATTCCGTCGTAACATTGAAATTCTAGGTGAAACTCCTCTTCCTAAATATATAAAACGTAAGGCAACACCTGAAGATAAATTCCGCTACCAAACTATCTATGCTAAAAACGAAGGTGCTGTAGCTGCGCCTACTGCTGGTCTGCATTTCTCTCGTGAATTGATGAAGCGCCTTGAGTTAAAAGGTATTGATTTCGCTGAAATCACCCTTCACGTGGGCTTAGGAACTTTCCGTACAGTAGAAGTAGAAGACTTAACAAAACATAAGATGGATTCAGAGCAATTCATCATTACTGATGAAGCTGCCAGAACGGTAAATAAAGCCATTGAAAACAAAAGACGTGTATGTGCGGTAGGTACTACTTCAATGCGTGCCATTGAATCATCGGTATCCGCAGACAGACGCTTGAAGCCTGCTTCAGACTGGACAAGTAAATTTATTTACCCTCCATATGATTTCAGCATTGCAAACTCGATGATTACAAACTTCCACACGCCAGAGTCTACCCTATTGGTAATGATAGCGGCATTCGCGGGTTATGAAAATGTAATGAATGCATACGAAGAAGCTGTAAAAGAAAAATACAAATTCTACAGCTACGGAGATGCAATGTTGATTATTTAAGAATTTAAGAAATATTTCAATATTTTTGAGCGTGATTGATTTTCAATCACGCTTTTTAATTTTATAGCGAAAAAACATGTTGAGTCGAGTTGTTATAATTGCTGCTGGTGGCACAGGTTCCCGATTGAATGCAGATATACCCAAACAATATATGCTGTTGAAGGACTTACCTGTCCTTATGCATACCATTAGCGCTTTCGAGCATCATGTAGATAAGATTATTATCGCTCTACATGCCGATATGGTAGATTATTGGCAAAGCCTCTGTATACAATATGACTTCAACATTCCGCACGACCTCATCATCGGCGGAAAAACACGTTTCCAAAGTGTGCGAAACGCCATTAATTATTTGGAACAAAGATTTCCGGATTTTTTTTACAACGAACACGGAATTATTGCCGTGCATGATGCCGCTCGGCCTTTGGTAGATCAAACTTTGATAGAAAAGTCATTTGCTATGGCGCAACAAGGGAAATGTAATGTCCTCGCACACCAATCCACGAATTCAATACGCATAGGTACGATCTCAGACAATACCTCATGTGACCGTTCAACGGTATGGCAAATACAAACCCCACAGACCTTTCCGGCACAAGTGCTTTTAGAGGCCTACCAACAGTCTGAATTGCCTACCTTTACGGATGACGCATCGGTAGTAGAAAAAAATGGCTATTTCATCCATCTCGTTGAAAGCAGCTATAAAAATATAAAACTAACTTTCGCAGTAGACTTTGAAATAGCCAAGTTGTATTTGAATACGTGATGTATTATGCGCTAAGCATTACCCCGTATAACTCTTAATAATACAACAATGACTGCAATTACTAACAAGATGTGAATGATACCACCTGTTGCATAGCCTCCTAAAAAACTAATCGCCCATATAATAACTAATATTACTGCGATCAAATAAAGTAGATTTCCCATATTCCTAAAATTTATAATTGAACTTAGTGTGTTAAATACTTTTGTTTAAAGTAATAACAAGCAGGATTAAGAAAAGTTTGATTAACGATAAATTATTTTATTTCTATGCACAGCGTGTCGTACGCAGCATATACATGGGGAGGTAATTTTGATTGTATATATTCGTGTGTACCAAAGCGATGGCTAATATGCGTGAGATAAGCTGACTGCGGATTGATATCAGCAATAAATGCTAAAGCTTCCTCGAGTGTAAAATGCGAGATATGTGGTTCTTCCTGCAATGCATTCACCACCAGCACTTCCACACCATTTAAAATATCGCGCGATTGCTCGGATACCGTTTTGGCGTCAGTGATGTAGGCAAATTTACCGATACGAAAGCCTAAAACGGGCATTTTGTAATGCATCACTTCCAAAGGTTCGATCGTGTGGTCATAAAGTTGGAAATCATCCGAAGCGGTAATTTCCACTAATTCGAGCTGAGGAACCCCCGGATATTTCACCGCAGAAAAAGCGTAATAAAATTCACGCTGCAGAGCCTCCAGCGTAAAGTTGTTTGCATATATGGATATTGAGCTTTGCTGCTGATAATTGAAAGCCCGGACATCGTCCAATCCAGCAATATGATCTTTGTGTGCATGGGTCATTAGAATTGCGTCCAGATGACGGACTTTCTCACGCAACATTTGGTACCGAAAATCCGGCCCTGTATCAATCACTATATTTTTCCCAATATCCAGTTCGATCAAAATAGAGGAACGTAGGCGGTTATCATGCACATCTGAGGAGGTACATACAGCACATTCGCACGCGATGACAGGTACACCTTGGGAAGTACCCGTTCCTAAAAATCGAACTTTCAAACTACCCTTCTTCCTTTTTAATAAGTGATTTATAAAATGTCCATTGCTTGTCGTCATTCAGGTCTTCTTTCGACACATCAAATTCGCGCAAAAGCTGAATCAGGGAATTAATCTTAATTTCCAGATTAGAGAATTTGTTGACCACAATTACTTTTGTATGCTGAATCACACAAGCACCGGTTCTGAAATTACCTTTCTCATACCGTACTTTGTAACCCAAATCTAATAATAGATTTTCTATTTTGTCTAAATTATACTGTGTAATCGATACCACTATCTTAAATTTTACGATTAAAGCCTTACATCGATGTATTCTTTTTCAACCAAATACGATCGACATAATTTTTCATAAAACCTGTACCGTAAGCAAATAATTGGGTAAAGGCAGCTACTACACCATATACCGCAACAAGAATATGTTTGGTCACCACCAATGCATGCAAAAACAACAATACAGTGTATGCTAGCAAGAAAATATTCCCCAGGTACACCATGTATTTAAGCAACAGTATATCGTTGAATATGAAAGAATTGATAATGTTGAGCACCAGTAGCACGATAACTCCCAATGTAAAAATCGAAGGAAGAGTGTGTACTAATTTCAACTCTTTCGGATATAATAAGGATATATCCACTCTACCTTTTCCGAATCCTTTGGTCTGCTTATAAAATTGAGGAAAGCTCGTGCGGCGTTTATGATACACGAAAGCTTCTGGGATAAGTCCTACCTTATATCCCGAATTTATCATACGTATACTAAACTCAATATCTTCGGACCGTCTAGACAACTTATAGCCTCCTGTCGATTCCCATACCGCGCGGGAAAGTCCCATATTAAAACTGCGTGGATGAAATTGCCCCACATGCTTCTTGTTGCCACGTATCCCTCCTGTCGTAAAAGGGCTAGTCATCGAATAACTAATCGCTTTTTGAATCGTAGTGAATGAGGCGTGTGCTGCATCCGGACCTCCAAAAGCATCCCAACCATGAAGCGTTATCGCTGCATTTACCTGCTCCAAATAATTGGGCGGCACGAGAATATCCGAATCAAAAACAATGAAATAGTCACCTGATGAGCGTGCAAATCCATAATTGCGCGCGAACCCCTGTCCTTCATTTTCTTTTTTGAAATATTTGACATCAAGATTCTTGCTAAAATGCTGCGCAATGAGATCACCTGGCCTACTCGACCCATCCTCTACAATAATGACCTCAAAAGATTGATAGGTCTGGCTGACTAAAGAAGTCAACAATTCTCTCAATTCATCGGGTCTATTGTATAACGGAATTATTATCGAGAAGAACATACTATTAGATGACGCGTTCAATATGGTATTTATTTCGTTCAGAACTATTGCGGGAAAGCAATTCGGCAATAAAGCCCGTAAGAAACAGCTGTGTACCGATCATAATAGCCAACAAGGATAAATAGAACAAAGGCTGGTCAGTTACATTACGGTAAGCTGTACCATTAGCTATGCTCATCAATTTTTCTGCTATCAAATATATGGTAATGAAAAAACCGATCAGAAAGCTCACTACGCCCACAGGACCAAAGAAGTGCATAGGTCTCTTTCCAAATTTACCTACGAAAAATATAGACATTAAGTCCAAAAAGCCTTTCACAAAGCGCCCCGGACCAAACTTAGTTGTACCATATTTGCGTGGATAATGCTGTACGACCTGCTCTTGAATATGACTAAAGCCTGCCCACTTGGCTATCACAGGGATATAACGGTGCATTTCGCCATAGACCTCTATACTTTTTACCACATCCTTGCGGTAAGCTTTCAGTCCGCAGTTGAAGTCATGCAGATTATCTATTCCCGAGACACTTCGCGTTACCGAATTAAACAATTTGGTAGGGATAGTCTTGGTCAATGGATCGTATCGCTTTTGCTTCCATCCTGACACCAGGTCAGCACCTTGATTCATTATACGGTCATACAATTCAGGGATTTCATCCGGACTATCTTGAAGATCGGCATCCATAGTGATGACAACTTCTCCTTGAGTCGCTGCAAAGCCCACATTGAGGGCTGCAGATTTACCATAATTTCTTCTGAATTTTATACCCGAAATTTGCTCATGATTTTTTTTTAAATCCATGATTGTCTTCCAGGAATTGTCTTTACTGCCATCATCCACTAAGATGATTTCGTACGAAAAGTTATTCGCAAGCATGACGCGACGAATCCAATCCGTCAGCTCAGGCAGAGACTCTTCTTCATTATATAATGGTATTACTACAGATATATCCATTTTTATATATTGAGCTAATTGTATGTGTATTAATTAAGGGTCGTAGGTCTTTGTATCAATTTCTCATTGCGCGTCAACGCCGCTAATATCAGCGAGAAGATAAACTGTATCAAAATCGAAATCATTAAACTTCTGAATATAGTTTTTACAGTGATCTGTCCCAATGTGGCCATTTGCTCTTCCAATGTTGCCACACGAGAATCGATAACGTCATCAGGTGCACCACTATTTTCTAGTTGTTCGATGGTAATATTGATTGTGTTGCGCAACACTTCCTCTTGCAAGGCAGGATTAATGACATTCACAAAAACCATGGTGCTCACAGTAGCCAAAACGGTAGATATAAGCAACATTAAGAATGTACTTTTTACAGCGATGGAGAAATTCCAAAAGCCGCCGTTTTGCTTACGCAAAGTATAAGCAAAAGCTAACGCGATCAGCATATACAACACGGTATTAATACCGAAAGACATAGAGGTAAGCATCCAGAAAGATTCCACATGCTTGCTCACATAAAGCACGACTATACCCAATAAGAATGATATTACACCTAAAATAACACCATACTTGATGCTTTCTTTCTTATTGTACGAGGCATTAAAGCCTGCCTCCGAAAAATTGGCTTCAGCCATATCTTATTTATTGAAGTTAACGATTACGTGATAAAGCGCTGTCTCGTAAGACTTGTTCCCTGCATGAGAAGTAAATTCCCCATATTGTGCAGTAGAAGGCTTCGACTCGTAGAAAAAGGATACTAATGGATAGAATAGCTCATACAATTCATCCATTGGTGTTACTGATGTAGACACTTTTGCTATTTCGGAGTAATCCGATTCCGCAAGAATCTGATTGGCGATTACCTTTTCGTAGATACGGTATTCATCTTGGAATTCATCTTCCTCTACCAGCAAGAATTCTTTCAAGTAATCATCCAAAGTGGCTTCGATTTTATCATCTTCACACTCTTTCAGGTACAAGAATATATTTAACAATTCTGTACCTCTGTCCAAGGTATCCTCTTCGATTTGTTCCCATTCTTCCGACTCCAAATAATCTTCTTCCAATTTTTGAACATCTTCTGCGAAGAAGTTGATCATCAACAAATCAAAAGCCACCTCGCGTAATTCATCAAAGGCTTGGAAATCGTCAAAAACAGCATCCATGGCTGCCACCTTATCCATAAAAGGTGCATCAAGAGCAAAAGATTTAAACAAGGCTGCCTGAAATTCGGCAGCGTCAATATTTTCGAGAGATGCATAAGAAGAAATTCCACCTTCTAACGCATTTTTTACTTTATTATCCATACTATTAATTATTTATATACAATTGGTTATTGTTCGCAACCAATTTAACTTTTCCTACTAATACTGTACCGAATAGCGGATTATTTCTTCCTTTGGATTTATTAGATTTCTCATCAAATGTCCACGTTTCTTTTCTATCGAAAAGGACAAGATTTGCTTGTTCGCCGATGTCAAAGGTAGGGACTTTCACGTCAACCACTTGACGAGAACCCACTACTAATTTATCAACAATTTGTTCATCAGACAAGCCCGCTTTGATAAGTAATGGCAATGTAGTCTGTAAACCTGTAATTCCGTTCTTGGCAATATGGAATTCTACATTTTTGAATTCGACCTCCTGCGGTGTATGCTGAGACACTACTGCATCGATTACACCATCTTTCAAGCCTTTCAATAAAGCCTTTACGTCATTTTTAGTACGTAATGGTGGGCTTACTTTGTAGTTGGAATCAAAACCTGCTACTTCTTCGTCGGTATACACCAGATTATGCGCAGCCACATCACAGGTTACTTTTAGTCCTTTGGCTTTTGCTTTTTTGATCAAATCAACAGATTCTGCCGTGGAGATCGTCGTAAAATGTATAGGCGCTTCATTGTATTCGGCCAGGTACAAATCTCTAGAAATCATCAATGACTCTGCAAGATTAGGAATACCTTTCATACCCAGATATGTACTTACGATACCTTCATTCATTTGGTTGCCGCCAGCTATCGATTCATCCTGCGCAAAGGAGATGATAAGACCGTCAAAACCTTTGGAATACAACAATGCTCTTCCCATAAGTCCTGCTTGCTGTACACTTCTATTTCCATCGCTGAAAGCTATAGCTCCATTGATTTTCATATCGTAAAGCTCCGCCAACTCGTTGCCTTCTCTTTTCTTGGAGATTGCTCCTATCGGGTATACATCCACCAAGTTTCCTTTTGCCGCATTGACCAATAGCGACACTTCCGATCGGCTTTGTATAGCGGGATTGGTATTTGGATGTACGGATATGCCGGTAAAACCGCCAGCTGCCGCTGCCGCTGTACCCGAGCGTACATCTTCTTTCGTTTCGTAGCCTGGTTCTCCGATATTCGCGTTCAAATCAAAAAATCCTGCACTTACTACTGCATCTGCTGCATCAATGATTTGTATATTCTTGTCTTTCGTAGTTATCTTATTACCTATATCAGCGATGAGACCATCTTTAATTAAGATATCGACATGCTGTCCGTTAAACTTATGATTGGGCAAAATCAATTTGGCAGAAGTAATTAGAAATGTACTCATGAGTATTAATTCTTGAAATAAATAGGAATTTGATTTGTTAAAAGTCTAGGTAACCATGAATAAGAAATAGAAAAATCAAGCAAGCTGACTAGGGGAAATCTGCATAAATAGACGATATTTCTGTGTTTATTCATCAAAAGACAAATGTACGTAAAATTGAATTGAGATTTGAAGCTTTTTTTGTTTGCCTACTATATTTTCTCACCCCAACGATACGTATCAATTTTCAGGTCCAGCAGGGACAACACCCTATCTACTACTGTAGCAGCTACCTCTTCGATGCAGGTCGGCACGCTGTAAAAGGAAGGTGAAGCTGGGCAAATAATTCCTCCTACCTGGGTAACTGTAGCCATATTATTGATATGGATAAGGCTTAGTGGCGTTTCTCGTGTGACAAGGATAAGTTTTCGGCGTTCTTTCAGCACCACATCAGCCGCTCGCGTGGTGAGATCCGAAGATGTTCCTGTAGCAATACGCGCTAACGTACCCATAGAGCAGGGACATACGACCATACTATCATATTGGGCTGATCCCGAAGCAAAGGGCGCCATGAAATCATTTTTGGAATAGAAAGTAAAATCATAATCCTTATACGAATCATTTCCCAATTCAAACCGCCACACATCTTTCGCGTTGTCCGACATTACGATTCCTACATCCGAAATTTGCGCATCGCCGATTTGTGCTAATTTATCCAAAAGCAACTTTGCATATATCGATCCGGAGGCACCGGTAATAGCCACGATAATCTTCCTTTTTTCCATAAAAACAAAGCTAAATAAAAAAGGGTCGAATAAGAAATATTCGACCCCTACATCTACCTATGAAAAACATGCCCCTGGGGAGGGCATAACAAAAGTAATAAGAGTAATATTAACCACAAGGGGAAACTATTAATCTGTGCGTTGTTTAAATAAATTTGTAATTATAGCACTACATTATGTTTGTAAATAACAGAATCATTCAAATCCTTTGGATTAAAACGCAGGGATCGGCAAGGTTTTCAGCGAAATATATTTTCTAAAAAAATCCTTTTTTTATTTATTTGGCTTGGACAAAGTGCTTTTTATAATATTTTTGCTTAATTCGAATTGTAAAACCACACGATTATGCACATAAATGTACTTGAACAATATATCGAAACCGGCAACTTTAGGGATTTAGAACATTTATTAAATCAAGATGCTTCTCTCCTCAAGAGTAAAACCAGCCACGATGTATCGCCTTTGCTCTTGGCCTGCTATTACAACAAACCCCAAATCGTACAGGTCATCCTCAAGTACACCACAAGCATCACCGTGCATGAAGCCTGCGCTGTAGGATTGTTACAACACCTGGAAATGATGATAGATCACAAGCCCGATATTGTAGAAGAATGGTCCTCAAATGGTTTTACACCACTCGGTATTGCTACCCATTTCAATAAAGAAGATATAGTTCGCCTACTCTTGACGAATAAAGCGGACCCCAATACGCCTTCACGCAATGGTTATCATGTATACCCATTGCACACTGCGCTCAGCAACAACAATGGAAATATCAGCAAGATGTTGATCGAAGCAGGTGCAGAAGTCAACGTACACCAAAATGGCGGTATTCGCCCTATTCATATCGCTGCACAACACGGCAACATAGATCTGATTATTATATTATTGGAACAAGGAGCCGACATCACAGTGCTCACGGATACTGGAGAATCCGCGGCGTCGCTGGCTGCGGAAAAAGGATTCCGCGAAATTGCAGAAATATTAAAGATAAACTAACCGCTGAGAATTCGGTAGCCTATTGCACAGTCCAAGCATTTCTTTCTGGAGCAGTAATTTTTATACAGATGCAACAAAGCTTGTGACTCACTTGCCGAGGTAGCCTCATACCCCCTGTGGGCATACCGTTTCATTATATTATTTTTTTCGGCGGGTAACTGCTGGAGCCATTCCAAAGCTTTATTTTTCATGGCAGCTTGGCCAATATAATCACCATACGTAAATAGTAAGGGTACGTATGCATTGAGCAAAATATGCTGGATAAATTCTTTTGTCAGCTTGGTACTATGGAGTTTGGAGGGCTGCCGGAAATGAAAATGAGTAGACCAATAAGAAGAAGCTGCAATATTTTCCAAATCAGACACTACTTCATCCAGCGATGCTTGCTTGACAAATTCAAACCATTGCAACCGTTTAGCTATTAAGCCGACAAACTGCGCCAAACGATGGGTCGGAAAATTATAAGGACGCATCCGCATATATTTCCATTCGTGTACGTCCAATACGGGCAATTGATGCAATTGCTTCAGGTAACGAAATTCTTTTTGCAGGTCGGCATAATAGTTATCGACCTTTTTGGTGGATAATTCCAGAAAGCCACCTATTCCAAACAGTACGGATTCGAGCTTATGGGGATCATCAGCATATTTATGCAATATGGACAGCGGCATGAGAAATAATAATTTTTCGAATGCTTCCGCATTCACTTTCATTCCGAATGATCTGCCAATCGCAATCAATTGTACCTTTTCCCAATCATAATTTGTTTGCTGTAACCAGTCTTGAACTAATTTAATTTTCTACTCGAGCCGTTCTACGATAATTCTGTCCAACCAATTGATTTTTTGAAAGGGATCGATAAATGGCAATTGTTTTTCGCACGGGAGCCATGCCTCTTGTTCCATCAAATATTGATATTTTGTTAGGAGCGCCGGATGGACAAAGTGCTGTAATTCTAGCGTGGGGATGATCGTTCCATCTTTGCGATAGGTAGGTTGGGTATCGGTATGATGCCACACAAAATGCAGGATGGTTGTATTGTAACGGGCATCAAGCTGATGCTTATGCTGATACCATTCCGAAGAAGACCAGTGAATTTCTATATTGCCGATCCAAGTCTGCTGACCGAGTTCTATTTTGGCAAATTCAAAATCAGGCCCAGCATTTTCATTATACTTCCCAAAATTAAGAATACGCAGCATCGTACCTTCGGAAGTAATTAATTTGGATTGGTCAATAAGTTTATATCGCTATATAAAATGAAGCAATTTCTCGGAGAACTTCATTTTATTAAAATAACGATATAAAATTAATTATTAAAATATATTTTTAGCTTATCATCCCCTACAGCCATTTCTTCTTGCGGTATTTTATCCAAATTTGGGGCCTTCAATCCCTCATTCCAATTGGAATTGCCCACAATCACGCGCGCTTCGTCCCACAGTCCTGCCTGAATAAAGTGATTAAGTGTCTTGACTCCTCCTTCAATAATAATTGACTGTATGTCCATCAGATAAAGCTGATAAAGAATATTTTGGGGTAGATATAAATCAAAGTTTTCGAGCTGAATATATTTGAGGTGTCCTTTCCAATCGGTTTTTTCCGCATTGAAAACAATTAAGTCTTCTGCTTCCGTCAGAAACATCTGTGCATCAAGAGGAACACTTAAATTCTTATCAATAAGTACCTTTTTGGGCGATTTGCCCGTCCAATAACGCGTAGTCAGCGAAGGATTATCCACTATTGCAGTGTGCGCTCCTACCAGAATCGCATCTTCTTCTGCACGCCATTTGTGCACCAGTTGCTTACTGGCAGCATTCGAAATCCATTTTTGCATGCTATCTTTTGGCGCAAAATAACCATCCATCGTCTCTGCCCACTTCAAGATAACATAAGGTCTATGCTTTGCAATTCGGGTAAAAAATCGTCTGTTCATCCATTGGCAGGCTTGTTCACTCACGCCCACAACCACTCCTATCCCTGCTTCCCGCAATTTTTGAACCCCCAACCCATTTACTTTTGCAAAGGGATCCAGACAGCCGACCACTACTTTTTGGAATTGACAAGAGATCAATAAATCGGCACAAGGTGGTGTTTTACCAAAATGCGCACATGGCTCCAGCGATACATATATCGTAGCGGTTTTGAACAGCTCCTCCGCCTTTTCTTTACCCCATAAGTGAATAGCATGCTGCACAGCATTCACCTCCGCATGTGGACCGCCGTAGGGTGATGTATAGCCTTCACCAATGATTTTATCCGCCTGCACAATAACGGCACCCACCATGGGGTTGGGACTTACGGAACCTGCACCAAGGGCAGCCAATTCTAGACATCTACGGATATATACTTCATCTGCTTGCATAGTACAAACTTATGCATTTTGTCATATTTAAAAAGAAAGGACTCTGATAATATTGTAAGTTTGTATTATGTCAATTACGTGGAAAGATCTCGAATCACAATATCAAGATAGGTTAGCATCCTTGTATCCACCGGAGGAAATCAAGGCTTTATTCCTATTAGTCCTTTCTGAACTTGCCGGCATTAAGCCTTCTCAATATCTTTTGATCAAAAATGATGATGCGCAAGCCTATAAAGATCAACTCGAAGACATCCTGACCGCGCTGAGCACAGGCAGACCGATTCAGCATGTATTAGGCATGGCAGATTTCTATGGTCATAAATTTGTAGTCAATGAACATACGCTTATTCCCCGCTCCGAAACCGAGGAACTGGTACATCTCATTCTACAAGACTACAAGCAACACGTGGCTCCTAGAATAATCGATATCGGAACAGGCAGTGGCTGTATTCCTATCACCCTGAATAAACTTCTTGCCGATAGTGAGGTATGGGCTGTAGACATCTCCGCTCCTGCTATTGCGGTTGCAAAAAAAAACAATCAGCAGCTGCAGACAGCAGTAAATTTTATCACTGCCGACATTCTGGAGTGGGAATTTCTTTTTTCCAAAAAGCAAAATTTTGATGTTATAGTCAGCAATCCGCCATACATCACGCAAGCTGAAATGCAGCAGATGCACGCCAATGTGTTGAATCATGAGCCGCATACAGCACTCTTTGTTGAAGATGCGGCTCCACTTCTTTTTTACGACTATATAAGCGACTTCGCTTTGCATCATTTGTCCCAAGATGGAACCTTATATTTTGAAATCAATCAATATTTGGGCAACGAAACTGCCGACCTTATTCGCAAAAAAGGTTTTAAAACTGTGGATATACTGAAAGACATCAACGGTGCAGACCGTATGATTCGGGCCAAAAGAGGATAATCGCCCTTTAAGAGGGCTAGAAATATGATTAAGAACAAAAAATAAATCTCTTTGCACGAGCGAATTACAAAAAACAGCGGATATTTATCACAGAATTATTTGCAGTTTAAATGAAAAAACCTACCTTTGCATCACTTCAAACAACGAAGGATAATTCGAAAGAATTAGGATTCCGTAGCTCAGCTGGTAGAGCAATACACTTTTAATGTATGGGTCCTGGGTTCGAATCCCAGCGGGATCACGTCTTGGGACAAGTCTAAAAATGATAGACTTGTCCCATTTTTTTTACCCTGTAATTTACTGGTATTCTGATAATTTCTTATGGAAATCGGGACTTATGTAGACCGATTTTCCGCACCTTGCCACGACCCCTGTCGGTCTTAAAAATGCCGATTTATAATGCGCTTTGCGAAGTAACTTTTCCGGTTGTTTTTGCTGTGTTTTGTTCATAATCGAATATTTTATAAAATGGGTTTAAACTTATTGTTGACATCATCGGTGATGGCTTTCTCGAACTGTTCAAAATGACGTTCGAGAATATTGTCCAAATAAGCGTACAGAGGTATTTTATCCTCGCCGATAACCTGCACGATACGGGAAAGCCGTTCGTGGTATTCCTGCCGGATATAGATGCTCTTATCGCCGCGTCGTATCATGGTGTGGCTATTGAGGAAACGCTCGCCATAGTCCGTATCGGAAGCCCTCTTTTGTCGGGTACGTTCTTTGGTGGAGTTGCTACCTTTGAGTGGAGACAGATTTGAAAAATAGAATTAAATTTGTTAAGACATGGCAAGAATATTTGATGAGTCATTTAAGAAAATGGCGGTAGAATTATCCTATTTAAAGGGATCAGTAGCAGAAGCTACTAAAGAACTGGATTTAGATGCCAGTAGATTAAGTAAATGGCGTATGGATCCAAGATTTAATGGCGGAGCCGTATTGCCCTTTAATCCGAAACTAGGCCCAGAGGAACAAGAGATCAGAACATTAAAAAAGAGATTAAAGGATGCTGAGCTAGAAAATATTATCCTAAAAAAGGCGGTTGCCATCTTTTCCAAGGGCGACTGAGGAAATACGAGTTCATAAAGAAGTATATGGATCTCCTTTCAGTTGAAAGATGTACAAAGTGATAAACGCAAGTAGCAGTGGCTTTTACAAATGGTTATCGAAGCCTAAAAGTAACTGGGACAAGAAAACTCAGCCTTCAGTCGTATCCTACTATTTCAGATTCTGGATGGGATTACGGTCAAGCGATATGATCCGTGAATACTGCATTCAGTCTGATTACCTGATCGCTGGCTACCAGAAGACAGTATTTTATATGATAATCGTAAAGGTCAGCAGGTTATTTTATTTCTTTTTCTTTTCACTGCTTTTAAGAATTGAATTAACACTGCCTCATCATTTCTCAAAGCTTTCTTCTCGTCCTTCTCTGAAAGAGCAAGTCGTTTTAAATAACGCTGGAGATCGCCCGTTTCAAAAGCTTCCAGTAATATTGGACAAACGTAGGCACTTTTACAAACCGCTCTTGTATTCCCCAATTTAGCGGCCACACAATCAAGGGCTTCAGCAACTAATTTCTTTGCCGACATTCCTGGATTGTCTCTTGTGCAGATAGCTAATTGGCGCATAGTCTCTAAAGTTCCGCCCCAGGTTCTAAAATCTTTTGCCGTGAAATCGTCGCTGGTAATTTCCTGAATGTATTTGTTAATCATTCCAGATTCTACAGTTCTTCTTTCGTTTCCACTAGCGTAGAACTGAAACAATTCCTGACCTGGGATTTCCTTTCATTTTTTAACGAGTTTGGTTAGGCGTTTATCTGTTAGTCTTACTTCTTGTTTTACACCTTTTTTTCCTACAAAGCATAAGCAGGCAGCTTCATCTTTTTCTTTAAAATGTTTGTCCTTTAATGTACTAAGCCCATAGCTATTATAGTTTTTTTCATAAGCTGGATTTCCAATTCTGATTAACGTTTCTTGCAACACTTTAACGCAAATAGCGAGCACTTTTCTTTCATCTAGATCTCTTCTTCGCAAATCCTTTTCAACTTGTTTTCTCAAATTGGGCAACGCTTTGCCAAACTCTAACAGCTTAAAGTATTTTTCATTAGCGCGTCTTTTTACCCAATCCGAATGATAACGGTATTGTTTTCTACCGGCTACATCAATACCAACTGCTTGTAAATAGCCATTTTTTCTGGGAGAAATCCATACATCTTTCCAAGCTGGAGGCAATACCAGTTTCTGGATACGTTCCAGTGTGGATTCATCGGTTATGCGATTGCCCTTACTGTCTTCGTATCTAAACTTTCCAGGTGAACCTTTGCGATAAATCCCTCCTTTTTGGGGGCTTACAAAGACTAAATGACTATCGTTGATTACTTCGCTGGTACTTATCATACTTATTTATAGCACAACAAAATGTCGCAAAAATAGTTCATGTACATTTTTTATTGCCGGGGCGTAACAGCAAAAGAACGTTCGAGATCAGATCTTGTAAGCGGGTACATTTCCTTTATTCTCAACAGTGATATGTGCCTGCAAGTTCAACCAAAGCATCACTTGCTTTTAGATACAAGGTATTTCATGTTCCACTTTGTGCTAGTTTAGCCGATAATTTCTTCATAACCAAGTCTATACATCCCAACAACTTTTGTCCTTTTCTGAAATGGCAATTCGCATGTATGGGCAACAACAAAGGCAGTGTACTGGAGCGGAATGTTTAATCCGTTAATAAGTTGTAAAGCAAAAGGTAATAGGACAGTAAGTGTGTTAATTGTGATTAACACGTATTTCTTTGTTGCCAAATTGGCATTATATTTGCTATAACATTTTTTATTACATTGGTTGCCTCGTGCATCCTTTTAGGTACAAGATAACGATTTACAGATAATAATTAAATACTCGCCTATGAAAGCGTCTTCTTCCTTTCTACTAATTTTAATTCTTCCTTTTATTACCTTGATGTCCTGTTCGAAAAATGATAACGGACCCCAGGGGAATTTGGGTAAAAGGCTCACCGGTTCAATTTTACACCAGTATACTACGGAGGTTAAAAAGATAGACGCGAGTACGAGTAATGAATCTACATTATTTTCTTATAAAGCCGGTTCGACTGCTGGTTGGGATATTAGCCACGATGGATCACTTCGATTAATGTCCTTACGAGAAGCCGGTGTATACGATCGGAATCGATTCAAGATTATAAGAGTCAGTGACGAAGTTGTTCTTAAAGAATTTGATTATATTCCTCGGTTTGGTAATTACACTAATAACCGTGGGGAGCTATCTTTTGACAACTCATTAATATTGGTTAATCCTGATCACGACAATGGAATTGTAATTATAGATACTGATGGAACGGTAAAGTACCGACTTGATAATATCAATGATAAACAATTGACGCGAGACGATAAAGCCGTTTGGTTACCTGATAATAGTATCTTGATTTGTTTTGACGGTCGTTTTCTTCTTCGTGGTAAAGCCCCCTTCACCAACCTGACTCTTGTAAAAGAAATGAATTACGAAAACTGGGGTAATTTGCGTGTAAGCAACGATGGTAAAAAAGTGAGTATGGTTATCAATGATCATATCTATATTATGGATATCGATGGTAGTAATCTTATTCAAGTTACAGAAAGCGATGGTTCAGAAGTTTTTGGTGAGTTTTCGCCCGATAATAAGTACTTATTAGTCGGTGCAGATTATTTTCATGCTCCGGTATCCAGTAATAGCCATTGGTTCTTAAAGATTGTCCCCGCCGATGGAAAAAAATATAATTTGAACTCTAGTCCTGAAGTTATTCCTGTTATTCCAAATGGCCAGAAAAAGATCGTAAAAGCTAATGAAGTAACGTACTGGCGACCATAACTTTCCAGGAATCTTTTAATGATGATGCAATGTGAGTTCCTGTTTATGAAATCATGGGCGGTTCATGAGTTTTGTAAGTGATGAACAACCATTACTCCTTTAATTCAAGTCAAAGGAGCCATTTGAAAACGGAATATTATAGTAAAGTTATCGTATTAACTTCCTTATTCTAGTTGGATCCTGAGGTTCTTTACCTTGATTGTCTGCCAAATCATACTGAAATAAATGTCTTTAACTTGGTTTAATCGCCTTAAATCTTCTAATAAATGGTTCGAATTCTGTACCAATGGGATCACAAAACAAGAAAGCTTCACTCAAAAAGGGAGGCTTTTTTCGTTTTGCGCCGGGATGAGAACCCACGGGTTCGATTCTAGAATGTTTAGGGAAAGCGTGCGGGAATCACGGGGCCAAACCACTCCCAGCGGGATCACAAAACAAGAAAAGCTCAATCGAAAGATTGGTTTTTTACGTTTTGCGCTGGGATGAGAACCCCAGGCTTCGCTTCAAAGAAGGTTTAGGGATGGTAATGGACGGTGTGAGGCTGAACGTTAGTAAATTCAAGAGTGCAATCTATATATAATTTCGTTTACTTTTGTTATATGAGAATTTTGGTAATTGAGGACGAAACTACACTCAACAGAAATATTTGTGATGCGCTATTGGCTGAAAAATTTGTAGTCGAGCGTGCTTATGATGGATTTTTAGCTGAGCGATTACTCAAAAAAGAAAAGTTCGACTGCGTGGTAATGGATATAAATTTGCCGAAGAAAAATGGCTATGATTTATGCAAGGATTATCGTCAGTACAATAATCACACTCCTGTCTTGATGCTTACCGCTTTTGATGAATTGGAAGACAAAATCAAAGGTTTCGATTCGGGTGCAGATGATTATCTCACCAAGCCTTTTTTTATGAAAGAGCTCACTATGCGCATTAATTCACTTTTGAAAAGAAGCCAAAGTCAGTCCGACAATAATGTTTCCGAACTCATTATTGCTTCGGATATTATTATACATACTGCTCAAAAAAAGGTAAAAAGACAAAATCAAGAAATCCAGCTTACTCCACGAGAATATCAAATATTGGTCAAACTCTGTCAGCATCAGGGTGAAATCATTTCTAAGAACGAATTGATAAAAGAGATTTGGAGATCTTCGCTAGATCTCAACACCAATACGATTGAGGTATATGTCAATTTCTTACGAAACAAAATCGACAAGCCTTTCGGAAAGAACTCCATAAAAACAAAAATCGGCTATGGGTATTATTTAGATGTTGAATGAAGATCAGAAACAAAATACTTATCTACTTTTCGAGTACAGTGATCTTACTCTCGGCGGTGTCACTGGTTATTGTTTTTATTTTATTCTCGGAGCATCGAGAGGAAGAATTTCAGCAACAACAATATTCTAAGATCAAGCATACCGTTGGACTAATTGAGGAATTTGAAAAAATAAGTGAAAAAGTATCTGAATACCTCGACAAACAAGATATACATGACTTCTACGACGAAAAAATGCTTGTATATGACAACAAAAAGAAACTTATCTTTTCGAGCATTGACAGTCTTGACATCGCTAAATCCCAAACCATACTTAATCAGCTCTCTGTTTCAACCAGCTGGCTGGAAACCAAAGAGGACGGGTATGACTTGATTGGGGTGTACATAGAACATAATTCAAAGGGTTATTATGCGATTAGTAAAGCGTATGATTATTTTGGATATTCGAAAAAAGATTTCCTACAAAAAGTACTTATCGGAATTTTTGTTGCTATAGTATTGATTGTAATATCTATATCTTTTTACCTCTCAAATATTATAGCCAAACCCCTATCCGACTTGACAGAAAAGATGGAAGAATACGATCTAAGCAACGAAAAAAGCCAACCCCTAAAGCTCAAAACTTCGACTTCCGAATTAAAAAACCTTACCGAGAGATTCAACGAGCTTCTGAGAAGGACAAACGATGCATTTATGTTTCAAAAGCACAGCATTCAGCATATTTCTCATGAACTAAAAACCCCTATTGCGGTCTTGGTTTCCGAACTCGAGAAAATACGGCAGCAAAGTGACATTGCCCAAATAAAAACCGAATTACACGCACAGACTCAAAGAGCAAAATCCCTTGGAAACATCATAAATGTGTTACTTCAAATCTCCAAAATCGAGGCCGGACAAAAAATAACAACAGCCAATATCCGAATTGATGAGGTCATGTTTGACTGCATATCCGAAATCAATGCACTGTATCCAGCGTTTAATTTTGAGATATATTTTACTCCAGAAAATTTCAATGAAAGTATCTTAAATATTGAAGCTAACGAACCGCTCATCCGGCAGGCATTTATCAATTTGCTGATGAATGCTGTACACTATTCAGATCATCAAAAAGCGATAATAACTTTTGACGGATCATCCGAACTATTGACGATTAGTATTTCAAATTCCGGAAAGATACTCTCCAACGATGAGCAAAAATTTATTTTCACATACTTTTTTAGAGGACAAAATGCACAAAACCAACATGGATTCGGACTTGGTCTTGTACTAGCTCAGAGAATTTTCAATATGCATCATGCTGTATTAAAATACCGTGCAGAAGAAGATCGTAACAATATTTTCAGTATAGAATTTCTTCAGCCTTAAGCCAATTTTTATAAGCTTTAAGCCTTTTTTAAGGTCGATAAATCCATCTTTGCGGCACAAATTGTTGCAGGATGAAACAAACTCTTATACTATGTATGCTCGTGGCTTCAGCCATCGGGTTGAAAGCTCAGGAAACACTCAGACTAGCACGGCAGGATGCAGAAGCACTGTTCTTACAGAATAATTTGCTTCTAATTTCTGAAAAGCTACATATCGAAAGACAAAAAGCCGAAGTGATTCAGGCAAAACTCTGGCCCAATCCAGAATTTTCATTGAACGAAATCAATCTCTGGAAAAATTCCACCGTCGAGCCCTCCCCCCCATTTTTCGGAAATATTGGTCAAAATCAGCAGATTGCTTTTGAAATCAACCAGTTAATCTTAACAGCAGGAAAACGTAAAAAACTCATCGCTTTGGAGCAAGTTGACGTGTCGAAAGCAGAACAATATTTTGAAGAGCTATTAAGAGGTCTGAAACTCGAACTACGTAATAACCTTACTGAATTGCTCTACGTCCAACAGCTGGTAAAAGTATATGAAAATCTGTCACAAAATATCTCAAAACTGACCTCTGCCTACGCGAATCAATTGGACAAAGGATATATCAGCAAATCCGAATCTATCCGGTTGAAAGCAGAAGAGCTGGAAATCAACAAAGAGATTTTGGAATTGAACCATCAATCCAACGAAATACAAAAACAACTGAAACTACTGCTTCGCCTTGACCCTATTACAACACTTGAAATCATAAATGAGGGTGTAGGCACTAATGTCAAATCGCATCCGCCTATACTGTTAGAGCAGATGTTCGAACGTGCCAAAGAAAGCCGTCCAGATTACAAATACGCCTTATTGGAAGAGGAGTATTCACACAAACTATTAGTTTACGAAAAAGCTCAACGAATTCCTGATTTAAAATTCGGAATGAACTACGATCGTAATGGAAGTACGATGCTCAATTTCGTCGGGGTAGGTGTTTCTATGGATTTGCCATTTTTTAATAGAAATCAAGGTGGTATCAAAAAAGCGCAAATTAGTATTGAAAATGCTAAAATTCATAAAAAACAAACCCTCCTATCCATAGAAAACGAAGTCTTTCTGACCTATAAATCCTTACAGCAGGCGCTGGACTTTCTCCGTCATGTCGACGCTAATTACGAAGTTGAATTGGATGATTTACTAAAAAAGCAAACCAAAAATTTTACTTCCCGTAATGTGAGCATGTTGGAGTATTTCGACTTTATGCATGCTTATCTGAATAATAAGAAAATCATTTTAGAAGCCCGCAGAGACGTAGAGCATAGAGCAGAAGAACTTAATTATTCAATAGGTAGAGACCTTTAATCAACAAAACTCAGACAATGAAAAAATATATTATTCCTATTACATTAATGGTAACCCTTGTGGGCTGTAAGAACAAGGAAGAAACTAAAGAAATCCCAAAAGAGCCGTTTTGCCTGAACGAAAGCTTCATGAGCAAAACTGACGTTGAAACTGTCCATAAACAAGTAGTAACGGAGGGAATACACCTCACCGGTAGCATCGAAAGTAATCCCGATAAGGTTATCCATTTTGTAAGTTTGGTAGATGGAGTTATTTCCAAGACCTATTTTTCCTTAGGTGATGCCGTAACCCAGGGGCAGGTCTTGGCAGAGATGTATAGCACCAATTTGGGCGCACTACAGGCGGAGCTAAATGCCTTGAACGCCCAGATTGAAGTCGCAAAAGTAGAGCTGAATGCTAGAGAGCAGATGTTTGAAGATAAGGTTTCGTCTAATAAGGAATTGATTGAAGCACAATCCAACCTACGGGTTCTAGAATCCGAAAAGCAGAAAGTAGAAAGGCATTTGAGTCTTTTCAATGCCAGCAACTCCAAAAATGTGTTTCAAATAAAAGCTCCAACCTCGGGAATCATCACAGTCAAAAACATCAATTCAGGTACTACCGTAGCCGACAAAGGAGAACCACTTTTTTCGATTTCAGATTTAAATAATGTATGGGCAATGGCCAATATATATTCCACAGATATAGCACGCATCCATAGCGGAATGGATGTTGAAATCAAAACCCTATCCTATCCGGACGAAATTTTCAGCGGAAAAATCAGCGTAATCTCACAGGTATTGGATGAGAATGCGAAAGTATTGAAAGCGCGAATAGTACTTAGTAATAGAAATTTCAGGCTAAAGCCTGGGATGATAGCCGACATTACTGCCCTTAAATATACAGACACAGAAAAAGTAGCTGTACCCACGTCATCCTTGGTGTTTTTTGATAATAAAAATCACGTATTGGTGTATAAGAGCGCTTGTGATATAGAAATACGTGAGGTGTCGCTTTATACCAAACGAAATGAAACCACCTATATCGAAAGCGGATTGGAGGAAAACGAAAAAATCATTACCAAAAATCAGCTTTTAATTTTCGAAGCCCTTAATAACTAATCGACAAATTCCCTTTTCATGCAAAAACTCATTCAAAATATAGTAGCTCTATCTTTGAGAAATCCCATTATTATTTTCTTCCTAACGGGATTATTGATCGTAGTGGGTCTAATCAATCTAAAGCACACCCCCATTGAAGCCTTTCCAGATGTAACCAATACGAGGGCAAGGATTATCACGCAGTGGTCTGGAAGAAGTGCCGAAGAAATAGAAAAGTTCGTTACCCTGCCGATAATGAAGCAGATGAATACCATTCCCAAAAAGATGGATGTACGTTCTATCTCGCTATTCGGATTATCGGTGGTTACTGTGATCTTTGACGATGATGTGGATAATTTTTATGCACAGCAATATGCTTCCAACCGCTTACAGAATATTGGTCTACCGGATGGAGCAGAAGCTCGTATCGAGCCCCCATATGGAGCTACAGGAGAGATTTTTAGGTATGTACTCCGGAGCAACAAACCGATCAAAGAAGTAACCGCTATACAAGATTGGGTAATCGAACGTGAATTAGTTTCGGTCGCCGGAGTAGCCGACATCGTGAGCTTCGGAGGAGAAGAGAAAATTTATGAGATCAAAATTAACCCAACCGAGCTAGCGAATTATGATTTGTCGCCCCTGGACGTGTACGAGGCCGTATCCAAAAGTAATATTAATGTAGGTGGAGATGTGATTGAAAGAGGCGTGCAGGCTTATGTGGTACGCGGTGTAGGGCTATTGGAGAAAACCGAAGACATCGAAAACATCTTGATTGAGGTCCGTGACAACTCACCGATTCTGGTAAAGCATGTGGCGCATGTCGAAATTTCAGCAAAACCGCGCTTAGGCCAGGTCGGCCTGCAAGATGAAAATGATCTCGTACAAGGTGTTGTGATTATGCTTCGTGGTGAGAACCCTGACGAAGTCATACCTAGGCTAAAAGCCAAAATCGAAGAGCTCAACAATAGTATTTTGCCCAAAGACGTTAAAATTGAACCTTTCATAGACCGTACAGAATTGGTAAATGCTACCGTAAATACCGTCGCTAAAAATATCGCAGAAGGTATTTTACTTGTTTCCATCATTGTCTTTATATTCTTGTACAATTGGCGAACCACCTTTATCGTCGCTTCCGTCATTCCGCTTTCATTTCTATTTGCGATTACGATGTTACGAATTCAAGGATTACCCGCCAATTTGATTTCGATGGGAGCCATTGACTTTGGGCTGCTCTTGGAGGGGACGCTCGTCATCGTCGAAACCGTTTTTGTAGCCATGGAAAAGAAAGCTCATAAAGTGGGCATGCCGGTATTCAACACTATGGCCAAATCGGGAATTATCAAAAAAAGTGCAGGTAGTGTCGCCACCTATATCGTTTTTGCGCAGATCATCCTTATAGTCGCCCTATTCCCTATTTTTTCTTTCCAAAAAGTAGAAGGAAAAATGTTTGCTCCACTTGCTTTTACCTTAGGATATGCCCTTTTGGGCTCATTGATATTGAGCATTACCTATGTGCCAGCAATGTGCAAAGCATTACTTCGCAAAAATATAGTAGAAAAGGAAAATAAAATTTCCAAATTCTTCACCAAAAACCTATTCAGCATGTTTCAGTGGAGTACCAAGTACAAAAAGATAACTGCCATTGCTTTCGTTGTATTGATTATAATTTGTGGTGTACGGTTTATGAATTATGGAACGGAGTTTATCCCTAAGCTAAATGAAGGTGCATTGTATGTCAGAGCCACACTTCCCAATAGTACAAATATTCAGGAGGCAACAAGGCTAGCCCATGAAATGAAAGGCAAAATCCGTGAGTTTGAAGAAGTGAAATTTGTATTGAACCAAGTGGGCAGACCCAATGATGGAACCGACCCTACTGGCTTTTTTAATATCGAATTCCATATTCAGTTGGATCCTGAAAAAGAATGGAAAAACAAGCGGTCGAAGGAAACATTGGTGGAGGAAATGCGGACAGCATTGCAGACCTATCCCGGTATAGTATTTGGGTTTAGCCAACCCATACAGGATAATGTAGAGGAATATGTTGCCGGCGTGAAGAGTTCTTTAGTGGTGAAGATTTTCGGCAATGACCTATTTCAACTTGAGAAATATGCCGACCAAGTAGCCGATGCCATCAGAGATGTAGATGGAATTGAGGATTTGAATGTGTACCGTAATATTGGACTTCCCGAACTTCGTATCCAACTCCACGACAATAAAATGGCGCGCTATGGCGTAGATAAAGCAAATGCTCAGGCTGTCGTAGAGATGGCAATCGGTGGAAGTGCTGCAACTACATTTTACGAAGATGAAAGAATGTTTGACGTAACGGTTCGTTTTCAGAAAGAATATCGTGATGACGAAGTGAAAGTTGGGGATATCCTTATACCTACTGAGTCTGGCGTAAAAATTCCTTTGCGAGAAATTGCCACCATCAGTTATATTACGGGTCCTACATTTATCTATAGAGAGGGAAGCAGTCGGTACATTGCGGTAGGATTTAGTATTGAAGGTAGAGATTTAGGAAGCACTATTGCAGAGGCAAAGGCCAAAGTAGCCGAAAAAACAAACATTCCAGAGGCAAATAAAGTAGTCTGGGCTGGCGAATTTGAAAGTAAAGAACGTGCGACAGCACAGCTAGTAGTGATTGTTCCTGCGGTGTTATTACTGATTTTATTTCTGTTATATTTCAATTTCGGAACTATTAAGGATACGCTTATTTCTGCTATTACGATTCCTTTTGCATTTGTAGGAGGATTTATATCCTTGTGGGTCACAGGAACTGTGTTCGGTATTTCTGCTGGTATCGGATTTATCATTCTTTTTGGTGTAGCCACAATCGATGGCATAGTCCTGTTGGGTGTCATGCGGGACAATTTCCGACGAGGAATGCCCTTGGTGGAAGCGATCGAACAAGGTGTTCGCAGCCGGATTCGCCCGGTCATTATGATTGCTTTAATGGGTTCATTGGGTTTACTTCCTGCCGCACTTTCCACAGGGATGGGTTCTGAGACACAAAAGCCATTAGCCATCATGATTGTAGGTGGATTAATTATTTGTATGATTTTATCCTTTACTGTATTGCCCCAAGTATTTTATTGGGCTTATAGTAAGAAAGAAAGGAGTAAATAGATTTAAAATATGGAGATCCGCAAATCTCCTCATTTATTGGCTACCCTCCAATTCTTGAAGCCTAAGAATGTAGATATCCTTGAATATACATACTTATTCGTCAATAGGAGTTAAGTATAGTGGAGCGAGTAACTCAAGCAGCCCCAAGAGTTTCCGAAATGAAAAAAAGAAATCGGTAAACAAGAGCCTGATACGAATTAATATCAGGCTCTTTGTAATTCTCTACCTTGAATTTTATTTCGCTCGGCAAAATCCAGTTTCTTTGTACAGTACAGTGAGTAACGTACGATGACTTTGCTTATGCCATCCATTCGTTTCATAAAGTTCCGAACACGATAACTTTAGTACTAATGCAATTATATCCCATCTAAAATTTTACAATTTAGAACAAACGGTTGAAATAAAGCCTCCTACCCGATTTGGCAAAAGCAGTGGGTTTTCTTTTATATTTCATAGGCAAAAATCAATACATTCATCCTAAGAACTGAGACGATATGAAAATACGATCTATATTATGTATAATGGGACTAATAAGTTTGTGCTTTGCACAGAATAGCAGTCCAAAAAGCATCATCATCCCTACTGCGGGAAACTCCTTTGAAATTGATTATACCCATGAACGCAATGCCGTAGAAAAAAACGGTATTAAACTAACGTCCTCCTCCAAAAAGGTAAGCTCCTATTTCAAACTGGGGGCTTCGGGCAACTTGAACATTAAACTCCTCGCAAAAATCAATGAAGGTCAGAAAGCGCGCCTGCGAGTGGGCTTCGGAAGCAAAACGAAGACCATAAACATTACGGCTAGTGCATATACCACTATCGATCTTGGCAACTTTAATGTGCCGAAAGCCGGATATGCCCATTTGGATTTTATCTCCAGTAATGGAGACATAACGATCAAGGATATTATGCTGGAAGGGTCGGCTACGACGGAAGGCGTCATCTACTGCAGTGATCCCGCGAATTTCTATTGGACACGCCGTGGTCCCTCCTGCCACCTGGGCTACAGCCCGAAAGTGGAGAATGCAACCTATTTTTACAATGAGGTACGGGTACCTAAAGGACAGGATATGATCGGAACCTACTTTATGGCAAATGGATTTGCGGAAGGGTACTTTGGCATACAAGTTAATTCGGAAAAAGAACGCAGAATATTATTCTCCGTATGGAGCCCATTTCATACTGACGATCCTAAATCTATTCCTGATGACCAAAAAATTCTGCTTCTCAAAAAAGGCGAGGGCGTCTATACCGGCGAATTTGGAAATGAAAGATCAGGTGGACAGAGTTTTCTGCGCTACAATTGGCAGGCCGAAACTACTTACAAGTTTTTGCTAAAAGGTGAGCCCGACGGAAAAGGAAATACGGTATACAGTGCATGGTTTTTTGCTCCCGAAAATAACAACTGGCAATTAATAGCCAGCTTCCAACGATCAAAGACGAATACCTTTCTCAAAGGTTTTCACAGCTTTCTCGAAAACTTCAGCCCCAATCAAGGCTACCTCAAGCGTCAGGTAGAATTTCGAAATCAATGGGTATACAATGGCACTTGGACCAAGATGGAAGAAGCCCAGCTGACCGTGGACGCAACATACAGACAAGGCAACCGTGTCGATGCATCGGGTGGCACGACAAGTAATGGATATTACCTAAAAATGGGTGGTTTTTTTGATGAAATTGTTCCACCAAATTCGGTATTCCAGTATAACAACAATGCGCAAGTTCCTGTTATCGACTTCAATGCACTACCTTAAATATGGTACGCTAAAAATAATAACCACTAAAAGAATGAATTAGCTTGAATAAGCAAATTTAATTTGGAAATAATTTGCATTTACAACTAAAAGCCCTACCTTTGCATCACTTCAAACAACGAAGGATAATTCGAGAGAATTAGGATTCCGTAGCTCAGCTGGTAGAGCAATACACTTTTAATGTATGGGTCCTGGGTTCGAATCCCAGCGGGATCACAAAGGCACACTTAGGTGTGCCTTTTTTAGTTTATTCTATATCTAAACTTCTTCAAAGTACTAATTTTGATTTACGTGAGAATGGCTGATAAGGCTTAGCAATTTTGTTAACTCTAAATGTGTAGAAATGGAAAAAATCAAACATCAGCTGGATTTACTTCCTATGGTTTTAAGAACTAAAGCAAGAAAGACAACTGGAAAAGCTCCACTAACAATTCGGATTACCCTTAAAGATCAAAAAACAACGGAGGTACCCATTGGAACGACTATTCTCCCAGAGAATTGGGATGTTGAAAGCAAAACAGTATCAAAATCCGAATCTGATCACCGCGCTATAAATAACAAAATTAAAGGAATGTTAGTCGATCTTAATAGGATCTACGATAAACTCTTTTTTGAACATAATATTATTACTCCTGAAATGATCAAACGGGTTTATTTCAATAAGCCAATAGTTGAAGAATCAATATTGGAAGATTCTACTCTGCCTCCTACCCTCCTTGAAGTTTTCGATGAATTCATCGAAAAGTTTCAAAAGATGGTGGAAAAGGATGACCGATCACCATTTACAAAAACTCAATTAAAAACTACAAAGAAGAAACTACAAACATTCCTTCAGGTAAAACACAAAAAAGTTGGCTTCACAAACAAAATTCTCCAAAATTAACCCTTTAAGAACTCTGGAAAATTAGAGAACAGTGTATCGCAGATCTTGCTACAAGATAAACCCTCATTCCTTTGGGTTCTTACCAAAGGTCCCAGACCTTTCCGAACAACCAACGACGGTAAAACAACCATACCCTTCCCTCCCAATCAATCTACCGCGTACCTAATTGTAAGTAAGGATTTCCAGACGAGGCTTAATTAATTTTCATTTAAAGAATTAAGCTTAATCCGTTGACCTTTTTTTCGTGTCAAAGTCGGTTTATTGGCCAAAAAAGCATTGTTGGTGTGATATTTGCTTATTGCAAGGGCGAGGTTATGAGCTATGATTAGCCTCCTAATCCTAGAAAAAAAACATTTAATAATAATCTATGATCTTGATTGTCGATGATAAAAAAGAGAATATCTTTTCATTAAAGACCCTTTTGGAGTCCAAGAATTTTGAAGTGGACACATCTTTATCAGGTGAAGAGGCCTTGAAAAAAGTATTACGAAAAGATTATGCGCTCATAATCTTGGATGTGCAAATGCCCGGCATGGACGGATTTGAGGTAGCCGAAGCATTATCGGGCTACAGCAAGACCAAAGATATTCCTGTGATATTTTTGACAGCAAATAATACGGATAAGAAGTTTATCACCAAAGGTTATGAATCGGGTGGTATTGACTATATTACCAAACCGGTAGATCCCGATATTTTATTATTGAAAGTTCGCACATTTGTTCGGTTGTATGAGCAGACATTATCCCTGAATGAAGCCCAACAGAAACTTCAACTGGAAATTGAAAGCCGCAAACAGGCACAGGAAGAGCTGAAAACGCAGGTGGAACATTTGCATTCCACCATGGAAAGCTTGCCTCAGATTGCTTTTACCGCTGATAATCAAGGTAATATCACATTCGTAAACCACAATTGGTATAAGTATTCTTTATCATCTGCACGCTTTCCGGAGACTCACCCCGATGATTTAAATGCCTTGCAGAATTTTCAACTCAATTGCCATTCGCTGCATGCACCTGTAGAGCGGGAAATACGGATAAAGGAAATCGAAACCAACACCTTCCGCTATCATTTGTTGCGCATCATCCCTATTGCGGAAGAAAACAAAGTATGCAACTGGGTGGGAACACTCACTGATATCAATGATCAAAAACTGGTAGAAAGCAAAAAAGATGAATTTTTAAGTATCGCCAGTCATGAGTTAAAAACCCCATTGACGGGTATAAAGGCTTATATACAACTTGTAGAACGTGTAGTCACGAAATCGGACGTACCGACAGCTCCCCTATACATTGAAAGAGCCAAAGATGAGGTCTTAAAATTAGAAAGCCTGATCGCAGACTTGTTGGATATTTCTAAAATTCAAAATGGCCAGCTCCAGGTCAATAAGAAGGAAATAGATTTAGAAAAGATCATTAGCCATGCGATTGATACGATCCACCAAACCTACCCTTCCAGCCTAGCTATTGAGCGCCAGGGAGATTTATTTGACCAGCCTATCTATGCTGACGCCATGCGTATCGAGCAGGTGTTGGTAAATTTTCTGACCAATGCCATCAAATATTCGCCCGATGCCGAAAAGGTAATCATCAAAACTGAGGTACAAGAGGATGATATCTTGATAGCTGTTCAAGATTTCGGAATCGGAATTCCAGCAGAAAAACAGAAACATATATTCTCCAAATTCTATCGTGTGGAGGAGTCTTCATTAAAATTCCAAGGCTTAGGAATAGGTCTATATATCTGTGCTGAAATTCTCAAACAGCATCAAGGAAATTTTGGTGTAGAAAGCAAAGTCGGCGAAGGCACTACAATCTATTTCACATTACCAATTAAACATCATATTACCTATGCCAAAGCAACTTATTAAGAAGTTACAAATTGGGTTTGGAATGTCCTTTATCATTCTACTGGTAACTTCGATCGCCTCCTTTATGAGTGTGCGCAATCAAATCGTACATCGCACGAGTGTATTGAATACCCAATACACATTGCTCCAAGCGGATCGTGTGCTCGTCGATTTACTCAATGCGGAGACAGGTCAGCGAGGTTACCTTTTGACCAATAATGAAGTGTTTCTTACCCCATTTTATAGGGGATTAGAATCGCTTCCCGAATCACTTAACCAGATCATAAAGCAAATTCCCGATACCTCCGTACATGCGGCTAAAATGGACACGGTATCCAGGCTCATTAATTTTAGGATTAAGATCCTAAACGAATTGGTGGAGGCTAAAAAATCGGGTCAGGAAATCGATCTATCCGATCTGGAGCGAGGCAGAATATATATGGATAGCTGTCGTACAATTATACAAGACATCATTTCGGCGGAGTTCGCCAGTCTGAACGAGCGTAGTCGGGCTATGACGGCATCCTCCAATTATACGTCTATCTTCATCCTACTTGCCTGTGTAGTTTCATTGTTTATCACCTTTATTTTCTATAGACAGATACGTAATGAATTTTCTGCACGGGAGAAATTGCAACGTGAATTGCAGACGAAAGATGAACAATTGGCTAAGCGATTGGCTACTGTACAACGTATAGCCAGCAAAATAGCCGAAGGCGACTATACAGTACGGGCTGACGAAAATGAACGCGATCACTTGGGCGGAATCGCAGCAGCGCTAAACGAAATGACCGCAGCACTTCAAGTGTCCTTTGAAGCAATCCGTCAGAATGAATGGAAACAAACTGGATTGGTAAAAATAAACGAAATACTGACTGGCAATAAAGCAGAGCAAACTATTGCGGAAGACGCGTTGACGCATCTTGTTCACTATACAGAATGTACCAATGGTGCTTGCTACATCTTGGAAAACAAACGCCTCATGTTAAAGAGCGCATATGGCATGGAGCATACCATGAAAAATGAGTACGCACCTGGCGAAGGGATGGTCGGCCAAGTCTTTTTAGATAAAAAGATCAGGCATTTTGACAATGTGGAAAGTAATGACTATGTCGTAAGCTTTGCTGTGGGTCAACTCAAACTTTCGCATATTATTTGGTTACCATTGACAGCTAAAGGCGAATGTTTCGGGGTGATTGAGCTTGCTTCATCAAAGCCATTTGAAACTGTGGATATCACATTCTTAGAAGACGCTTGCAAGCTGGTTACGCTCGAGATATTGGCTGCCAAAAGTCGTCAACGCATCCAAATGCTGTTGGAAGAAACACAGGCGCAGTCCGAAGAGTTGCAAATGCAGCACAGCGAACTGGAAGGTCTGAATACAGAATTGGAAGCTTACACCCAAAGGTTACAAGCCTCCGAAGAGGAACTAAAAGTACAACAAGAAGAATTGCTTCAATCCAATCAAGAGTTGGAAGAGCGTGCCAAATTGCTCGAAGAAAAAAATCAGCTTATCGCTGTCCGCAACACGGAAATTCAGAAGAAAGCAGAAGAGCTTGCGCTCAGCACCAAGTATAAGTCTGAATTTTTGGCCAATATGTCGCACGAACTGCGTACACCGCTAAACTCAATCTTACTGCTATCGCGATTGATGGTCGAAAATGATGATAAAAACCTCACCCATGACCAAATCGAATCTGCTAAAGTAATTCAAAGTTCGGGATCGAGTTTGCTGAGTCTAATTGATGAGATTCTGGATTTATCCAAAATCGAGGCTGGCAAGATGAAGTTGGAGTACGAATTGGTTTCACTGAAATCGGTATGTAACGACACCCACAAAATGTTTCAGCCGTTAGCCGCCGAGCGTGGTTTGAATTTCCATACCGAACTCGACGAGACTTTACCAGATTTTATAGAAACAGATAGACTGCGTGTCGAGCAAGTCATCCGTAACCTTATTGGTAATGCTATCAAATTCACGCCTCAAGGTGAGGTGCGTCTATCCATTAAAGCGGATCAAAATCCAAATTATCTTACTATCTCAGTTTCGGATACGGGTATAGGAATTAGTGAAGACAAGCAAAAAATCATTTTTGAAGCCTTCCAACAGGCCGACGGGTCTACACGACGTAGATTCGGAGGTACAGGATTAGGTTTGTCCATTAGCCGTGAAATAGTACGTCTCCTGGGTGGAAGCATTGAATTAAACAGCCGTTATGGTGAAGGAAGTACATTTACCGTACGTATTCCTATCAAACCTATTACCGAAGAGGTAAATGAATTCGAGAGTCCTACGGTGCATGTTACATCCAATATGCCTCAGCCGACCGCTGAATTGATAGTGAATGATCCATATACGCTCAGCGAGATCCCGGATGATATCGAAGACGATAGAGATAATCTAAAACCTGGGGAGAAATGTATATTAATAGTGGAGGATGACACGAATTTCGCTAAAGCTTTGTTGCAATATACGCATCAGCAGAATTACAAAGGTATCGTACTTGTACGTGGTGATGAAGTATTGCCTGTAGTGGAAAAATATCAACCTCTGGCTATCTTATTGGATATTCAATTACCAGTGAAGAATGGATGGGAAGTCATGGACGAATTAAAGAAAAATCCGAAGACCAGGCATATCCCGGTGCATATTATGTCCTCCCTGCAGATGAAAAAAGAAAGTCTGCTCAAAGGTGCAATCGACTTTATCAACAAGCCTATTGCGTTGGAAAAAATGAGCGACATCTTCAAAAGAATTGAAGAAGCACTACAGCGCAATGCGCAAAAAGTGCTTATCGTAGAAGAAAATCCGAAGCATGCAGCTGCCCTGTCCTACTTCTTGAACAACTACGACATCAGTTCGGAAATCAAAAACAATGTGGAGGAAAGTGTCAACACCTTGCTTAATTCTAAGGTAAACTGTGTCATATTGGATATGGGGCTGCCGGATCGCATAGGATATGAGACTTTGGAAGCTATCAAAAGCCATGAAGGGCTGGAAAATCTGCCTATCATCATCTTCACCGGCAAGAACTTGTCGCATACTGAAGAGATGAAAATCAAAAACTACGCAGATTCTATCGTCATTAAGACTGCGCACTCCTTCCAGCGTATCCTGGATGAAGTCGGTCTATTCTTACATCTCGTCGAAGAAAATAATGGCGAACAGAAAAGCAAACAAAATAAACTCGGTGCTCTTGGCGATGTACTGCATGGTAAGACGGTGCTGATTGCGGATGACGATGTGCGCAATATATTCTCGCTGTCCAAAATATTAGAGAAATACCAAGTGAATGTCATCTCGACGATCAATGGCAAGGAAGCGCTCGAAGAATTAGAACGTAATGACAGCATATCGATTGTACTCATGGACATGATGATGCCAGAGATGGATGGCTACGAGACTATTCAAAAGATCCGTCAACATCCAAAGTACAAAAACTTGCCGATTATCTCCGTGACAGCAAAAGCTATGACGGGCGATCGGGAAAAATGTATTCAGGCTGGCGCCTCGGATTACATTTCTAAGCCTGTGGATAAAGATCAACTTTTATCCCTACTACGTGTTTGGTTATATGAGATATAAATTAAGAAGAAAGGAGAAATGACAACAGTGAAAAGAGATGTCGTCTTAATTATCGACGATGATAATCGGAATACCTTTGCTTTATCGCTTACCCTGAAGGCTAAGGGATACAAATTTATATCTTGCTCCTCCGCGGAGGAAGGTCTCGATATAATAGCTACACAGCCGGATATTGGAATCGTGCTGATAGATATGATGATGCCCGAGATGGATGGCTATCAGGCTATTAAAATCATGCAATCATCAGACAAATATCCGGACATTCCTGTGATTGCAGTAACAGCTCAGGCTATGAGCGGTGACAAAGAAAGATGTCTAGCGGCAGGTGCAACAGACTATATTGCCAAACCAATTGATGTAGATATTTTGATGGAAATACTTAGAAAATATATATAAAAATATGGAGCTTGATATTATCAAAGATGAAGAAATAGAATTGTTATTGGAGGATGTATCAGCTTTATATGGTTATGATTTTTCACAATACAGCAGAGCATCTCTCAAAAGAAGGCTCAATCGGATATGTGTCGTGGATAAATTTGCAAGTTTTGCAGAATTACGCTACCGGGTGATCAATGACAGCTCTTATCTACAACGTTTTGTGGAGGAGATCACGGTCAATGTGACGGAGATGTTTCGTGACCCTAATTTTTACAAGAAATTAAGAACAGATATACTTCCGCTGCTCGGCACCTACCCTTTTATCCGTATTTGGGTGGCTGGCTGTTCGACGGGCGAAGAAGCTTATTCCATTGCTATTCTATTGCAGGAAGTAAATTTAGCACATAAAGCATTGATATATGCTACAGATATTAATCCTTCTGTGATCGAAAAAGCCTCCAAGGGGATTTTTCCATTGCGTACGATGAAATTATATTCTGAAAATTATATTAACTCCGGCGGAGTGAAAGATTTTTCAAGCTATTATACAGCTATGTATGATGTCGTTAAATTCCAAAGTGGACTTAGCGATCGTATACTTTTTTCGACGCACAATTTGGTTTCGGACAGTTCCTTCAATGAATTTCAGTTGATCCTTTGTCGAAATGTGCTTATATATTTTGATAAAGATCTACAAAATAAGGTTTTTAGCCTCTTTGACGGGAGTTTGCAAAAATTGGGGTATTTGGCGTTAGGTGATAAAGAAACATTGCGTTTTTCCTCTTTACAAGATAGGTACAAACAAATTCAGAAACACAAAATCTGGCAGAAAAGTAATTAAGTGATCATGGGAACAGATGTATTTTTGATAGGAGGCTCAGCAGGCAGTATTCTTATATTATTGCAGATACTGCCGCATTTGGACAAGGATTTACCTTTTCCGATTGTCATTATTTTGCATCGTAAGTCTTTCCCTCAGAGCTCCTTGCACATATTGCTGGAGACTTCGGCAGCCTTGAGTGTACTAGAAGCAGAGGATAAAACCGAACTTGAGAATGGAAAATGTTATCTTGCCCCCGCCAATTATCACCTTCTATTTGAAACCAAGAGATTACTGGCGCTGGATGCTTCCGAAAAAGTAAACTTTTCGCGTCCATCTATAGACGTTACCTTTGAGTCTGCTGCTCGGATTTTTAAGAATAATGTCGGTGCACTTCTACTTTCGGGTGGAAACCAAGACGGTGTAGAAGGCCTACTGCACATCCTGCAGAATAAGGGTGTTGTAGCTATTCAAGATCCAGCTACCGCCGAAGTAAGTTATATGCCGCAGCAAGCCTTACAGGCAATACCGGACATCAAACTATTGCAGCCAGATGAAATGGCTACTTTTATTAATAAATTGAAATATAATACCTAATAATACAATCATGAAAAACAAAACGATTCTCGTATTTGATGATGATAAAGCTATTTTGGAAATATTTACTATAGTTTTGGAGAGTGCTGGATATAATGTGCAAATATCTGCGACCTCTCATGATATCATTGAGAAAGTAGCGGAAGTCAACCCCGATGTGGTGATCATGGACAATTGGATTCCAGATATCGGTGGTGTGGAAGCTACTCGATTATTGAAGAGTCATGCTGATTATAAACATATACCTGTTATATATTGCTCAGCAAATAATGATGTAGAATCCTTGGCAAATCGTGCAGGCGCAGAAACATATCTTTCTAAACCCTTTGATCTCGATGATTTAGAACAAAAGGTGGAACAAGTGATTGCATCTTCTACGACGTAACTAGATGCATTTTTTTCTAGAGGAGAGACTGTGGTATATGCATCGTATAATCGGCTGAAAATTTGTAGATTAGACATAGCATACCGGATAAGAAAGTAAAGGATGTGGGATCAAGTTCGCTCCGGTAAGTCATTAATTGTAGAATCATATAAGCATTGTAATATGGACAAGTCTAATGAGCATACGAATCCGGAAGCCGAAATCGTAAGTATGCGGATATTCCCCACCTCTAGACAAATTCTGTTTAAGGCTTTTTCGGATCCTCATCATTTAGCACAATGGTGGGGTCCACATGGTTTTTCGAATACCTTTCACGAATTTAATTTTGAGGTCGGTGGAGAATGGCGCTATACCATGCATGGGCCCGAAAAGGGAAATTATGAAAATCATTGTGCATTCACACAGATTATTGTTCCTCAATTGATTGTCTGGAAGAGATTTTCTAAACCGCTATTTCAAGTGATGTTTATTTTTGAAAGTATATCCTCGACGCAAACAAAACTTATATTCAAAATGATATTTGACACCGTAGAGGAATGCAATAAGCTTAAACCGTATGTGGTAGACAAAAATGAAGAAAATTTTGATAGGCTGCTGCTTCAAATCCCACATATCTACTAATAGACTTGTAGAACTAATACATAAAAAAAATAGGATTTCAAATAATTGAAACCCTATTTTTATGTAAAGATTATACCTTATTTTGTTGCTACGATAGTAACTTTGAAGTTGATTTCTTTAGAGATTAAATCATCTTTTTTACCTTCATAGTTTACACCCCAGTCTTCACGTAAAATATTGAAATCTGCAGATGATTTTACAACTGTATCAGAGATTTCATCAACTTTAGCATCGAAAGTAATGTTTTTAGTAATTCCTTTGATTGTCAAATTACCTGAAATAACTACATCAGCAGCAGTAGCACCAGCTTTTACTTCTGAAATTTCGAAAGATGCTTCTGGATGAGATGCAACTGCGAAGAAATCATCAGCTTTCAAGTGACCATCTAATTTCCCTTTGTATTCACCTTCTAAATCTGTGCTGTTGATTGTGTTCATATCCAACACAAAGTTACCGCCTACTAGCGCACCATTATCCACGAAAATCGCTCCTGATTTGATGTCTACAGTACCTTCATGAAAACCACTAACTTTAGTGCCTTTCCAATATAATGTAGATTGGGCAGTATCCACAGTATATGATGTACCTGTTACTTTTTTAGCAACTTCTACTGAATCTGATGTTTCAGCTTTTTTTCCTTCTGGATTTCCAGCACAAGACGCCAATACTAATGAAGCTACAGCTCCAAATAAAACGAATTTATTCATGCGTATATTAAGTTGTTTTTAATTAAGTTACAAAAATAAGATACATTCCTATATTTTGCTTTATTATTTTATTTATTAACAATAAACCGACAATTCCTTAATGCCCCATTGGCTGCGCTTCGATGCGTCTAATGTCCGCTCCTAGTGCTTTTAATCTTTCTTCTATATTTTGGTAACCGCGCTCGATCTGCTCAATATTAAATATAGTGGACTTTCCTTGAGCGGATAGGGCTGCTATCAATAATGATACACCCGCACGGATATCAGGAGAGGACATTGGAATACCTCTTAACTTTGTTTGCTTGTTCAGACCGATCACCGTAGCGCGATGCGGATCACACAGAATAATCTGGCCACCCATATCAATTAATTTATCGACGAAGAATAGTCTACTTTCGAACATTTTTTGATGAATCAGTACATTTCCTTTTGCTTGGATGGCTGTCACCAATACAATACTCAACAAATCAGGTGTGAAACCAGGCCATGGAGCATCAGATATCGTTAAGATAGAGCCATCGATAAATGTATCAATCTCGTAAGAATCTTGAGCAGGAATATAGATATCGTCGCCACGCAATTCCATCTTGATACCCAAACGTTGGAATACCGTAGGTATAATTCCCAATTCTTTATAACACACATCTTTGATTGTGATTTCAGAACCCGTCATAGCAGCCAGACCAATGAATGAACCAATCTCTATCATATCCGGCAACATACGGTGCTCGGTACCTCCAAGGCGTTCTACACCTTCTATCGTCAGTAAGTTAGAGCCTATGCCGGAGATTTTGGCTCCCATGCGATTAAGCATCTTACACAATTGCTGCAAATATGGCTCGCAGGCCGCATTATAAATCGTGGTCGTACCTTTAGCAAGTACAGCAGCCATGACAATATTTGCTGTTCCAGTCACCGAAGCCTCATCCATCAGGATATATGTACCTTGCAAGTGAGAAGCATCCACATTGAAAAACTCATTTTCTACGTCATACACAAACTTAGCACCTAACTTTTCAAAGCCTATGAAGTGGGTATCAAGACGTCGGCGACCGATTTTGTCACCTCCAGGTTTTGGGATTGCTGCCTTACCAAATCTCGCCAATAATGGTCCGACAATCATGATAGACCCGCGTAGACCTCCACCCTTTTGCTTGAATTCTTCAGACGTAAAATAATCGGTATTTATATTTTTGGCTTCAAACTCGTACGTGTCTTTATTTATTTTAGTGGTCGCAACACCCAACGATCCTAATAGATCAATCAATTTATTCACATCCTTAATGTCCGGAATATTGCTGATTGTCATTTTTTCCTCAGTCAATAATACTGCGGACAAAATTTGCAAAGCTTCGTTTTTAGCTCCTTGAGGAATTATTTCACCTTTCAATGGCTTTCCACCGTGTATTTCAAATGCATTCATATATACTATAAAGGATATTTCTTTAAAATGAAATAAGTAACTAATATCTATATGTACTAGTTACTTATTAAAAAATTGTAAATAACGTAAGAATGATTATTTTTTATAATTATTCTGATAATTTTTCTTAAAACCACCACCACCTGTATTGCTGTGTGGTCTTTTCTTATCATTATTATTGTTATTATTATTGCTCTTCATGTTCTGCTTTCTCACCTGCGTACCACCTTTAGTATTGTTATTGGTGTTTTGTGAAGTCTTCACGCGGCTTCCTGGAGGCGGTGTACGGAAATCTAATTTCGTCAACACGACATCCGAAGGCAATATCAATTCACCTTTTGACAATTCTTTTAAGTCTTCAACGATTTGAATATCATTTACAGAATCCTTATTCCATGTCAAATAAGCCATCTTCATGAAGTTGGCAATACCGAGAGTCAGCTTTGCTTTTGTTTCGTCATTGGTAACAGCTACGGCTTTCTGAATCATATCTTCTACGATGTGGCCATAGTGTTTGAAACGAATTCTATGCTGTGGATAAGCTAAACGCTCTGGTTGCTGTCTGATTTCCTCTCGCTTAGGTATAGGAAATGGTGAATCAACGTCGATTTTAAAATCTGAAATTATATATAAATGATCCCAAAGCTTATGCTTGAAATCAGATACATCACGCAAATGCGGATTAAGCACACCCATCATATCTATTACGACTTGTGCCAGTCTATTACGCTCCTCTTTGTCGGGAACAGTACAAATATAGTCCACCATATTTTGCACATTCCTTCCATATTCGGCCAATATTAATTTGGGGCGAGTGCTATTGTAGTCAAAATTCATATAGTGATATTAAACGTATTGATACGTTATTAGTTTATTCAAGTTATCTATGTGTTCTTATTGAACGATTCTAAGTTTTGCAAATTTAAGCAACAATTGTTTCTGTCCCAACTCTTTGAAGAAAATAGTTGCTTTTATATCCGGCTTATTTCCTTCCAGATTGACTACCTTACCAAATCCAAAACGTTCATGCTCCACTTCCATGCCGACTTGGAGATTACTCGTGTCGGACGGCGCAAATCCCGGTGTTGGTACGTGCGCTTTGGGTAATATGGAAGTCGTTTTGACAACCTTCGGCTTGGGTTTCGAAAAAGTATCTTTCTCTTTCGTCTGCCAGGCAATACGATCTGATTTAAAGGCTCCATCTGACGATGGTGCAGAACTACGAGGATTGAAATCTAAGTCTAAGAAACTTGGATTCAGCTCATCAATAAATCGACTCGGCTCACAATTATTCAAAGTACCCCAGCGGTAACGTGAGGTGGCATACGATAGATGCAATTTCTTTTCTGCGCGTGTTACAGCCACATAAAATAATCGTCGCTCTTCCTCCAGCTCACTTCGCGAATTTAAGGATAATTGCGATGGAAACAAATTCTCTTCCAATCCGACAATAAATACTACCGGAAACTCTAATCCTTTGGAAGAGTGGATAGTCATTAACGACACTGTATCTGCATTTGGATCTTTGTCATTGTCATCATTCGTCAACAACGCAACATCCTGAAGGAATACATCCAACGTTTTTTGTTCGATATCTTCGCGTTCCGAAAACTCCTTGATACCATTCAGCAACTCCTGAATATTTTCATAGCGTGCCAGTCCTTCGACCGACTTGTCCTCATACAAATCCTTCAATATACCCGAATGCTGTGCTATGTGCATAGCGGTATCGAAAGCAGAAGAATTATTGCCAACAGCCTGAAAACTCTGAATCATTGTCGCAAAATTCGACACTGAAGTAGCACTACGCCCATCCAAAAACATCTGTGCATTGGCTACAATATCCCACAGTCTGTATTGATTGCGGTCGGCTGCCACAATAATTTTTTCGATCGTGGTATCTCCAATTCCTCGGCGCGGGTAATTAATTACACGCTTCAATGCTTCCTCATCATTGGGATTATATGTCAATCTAAAGTACGCAATTAAATCCTTAATTTCTTTACGTTGGTAGAAAGATGTTCCACCATAAAGTTTATAAGGGATATTGAGCTTGCGTAGGGATTCCTCCATCGCACGAGACTGTGCATTGGTACGGTAAAGTATCGCGAATGCTTTATAATTCAACGATTTAAGCGCTTTCTCCTGCAAGATAGCCTCTGCCACGATTTTTCCTTCTTCGTTGTCAGAAAAAGCTCGTGCCACTTTTATCTTATCACCATCTTCATTTTCTGAGAACACATTTTTCTCCAGTTGATTTTTGTTGTTCGCAATGATACTGTTGGCAGCATTGACAATAGTTTTTGTAGAGCGGTAATTCTGCTCCAACTTAAACACTTTTACATCTGGATAGTCCTTCTGAAAATTCAATATATTCTGAATATTCGCTCCGCGGAATGCATAAATACTCTGCGCATCGTCACCTACCACACAAATATTTTCATTGACCGCAGCCAATCTTTTCACAATTAGATATTGCGAGAAGTTGGTATCCTGATACTCATCCACCATCAAATATTTAAACTGATGTTGGTATTTGTACAATGTTTCAGGAAATTTATTCAACAAGACATTGGTCTTGAACAATAAATCGTCAAAATCCATTGCGCCCGCACGATAACAACGTTGTGCGTAAGTCATATACACCTGTCCCATCTGTGGACGACCATTCTCGCGGTCTTCCGCCAAGAGAGCTTCATTCTTATTATACTCCTGAGGGGAAATAAGATTATTCTTGGCCGAAGAAATACGTCCATATACATGATTGACATTGTAGAGCTTGTCATCCAGATTCATCTCTTTGAGAATAGCCCTCAATAAGCTCTTGGTGTCATCCGTATCGTAGATCGTGAAATTCTTAGGATAGCCAATCAACTCCGCTTCGACACGCAATATACGTGCAAAAATAGAGTGGAATGTACCCATCCATATATTTTTTGCTTCGGACCCTACTACGCTCATAATACGCTCGCGCATCTCTTTTGCGGCTTTATTAGTAAACGTCAGTACTAAAATATTAAATGGGTCTACTCTTTTTTGAATAAGGTGGGCAACTCTATAAGTAATTACACGTGTCTTTCCTGAACCAGCCCCTGCTACTATCATTACCGGCCCTTCGGTTTGTTCTACAGCAGCACGTTGGGAGGGATTTAATCCTGCTAAATAATCCAAAGTATAATGCGTTATTTTTTCCGTTAGAAATAGGATGTAAAGTTAGGAATTTTGATTCAATCTACCGCATGCATACCGGAATTATTAGCACTTTTGATTACCTTTATGACTTAAACCTTACAACATGAAAAGACTTCTTTTTATCCTGTTTTTGCTATCGAATGTGACCTTATATGGTCAAAAAGCGAAGTTACCGCAAGGTTTTGTGTATGTCACCGATTATATTCCGCACATCGAGGTGGATATGAAATATCATACCGCACACAATTTTGTTGGCCGTCCGATTGATGGTTATCACAGCGCAGAAGTCATTCTGACGGAGCGTGCCGCCCGAGCCTTGCAGCAAGTCGAAAAAGAACTGAATAAAGAAGGTCTCGGTCTGAAAGTATTTGATGGCTATAGACCACAGATAGCGGTCAATCATTTCAAAAGATGGGCAAAAGACATTAAGGATACGTTGATGCGCCAGGAGTTCTACCCCCAAGTAGACAAGCGGGAATTGTTCAAAAAAGGTTTTATAGCTTCCAAATCGGGACATAGCCGCGGAAGCACCATTGATTTGACCATTATTGATCTCAAAACCAAGAAAGAATTGGATATGGGTGTGCCCTTCGACTTTTTTGGAGAGGAATCTGCGCATAGCTATGCTAAGCTATCCCCTTCGCAAAAGAAAAATCGTCAAAAGTTGAAAAGT
>NZ_SMBZ01000026.1 GCF_004342685.1 Sphingobacterium alimentarium | reverse complement strand
CATGATCATTTTCTTAAAGAACTTCTATCGCATCCGCATCGCGCTTCTGCTTATATTTCGAGCCTTACGGCTGTACTTATCTTTTTTTTAACCCCATTCGTTTCCGAAGGGACTGCAAAGGTAGAAACTTTATTTTAAACCGCAAATTTTATTTGAAGTTTTTTTTCTTTTGTTTTAACTGATTTCGCAGTTTAAACCGTATCTAACTCTGTATTTCATCGTTCCGAAGAACCGCTGCTCCCTTGCGGAGTGGTGCAAAGATAGGCAACATTACCTATTGCTTCCAAGCTTTACACTGATATATTTTTACTCCACAAGGTAAGTCGCTGAAAGATTGAAGGATAAAATTGGCTAATAGCCCCTATACTAAGATATAAGTAGGATAAATGTTAAATTATATTAAAATCGAAAATAATGTTTGCAAAATACGAAACACTTCGTAGATTAGATATACGAAAACATTCGTAGAACAATACAATGATTAAACCGACAGAAAGCGAAATGGAAATACTACAGGTCCTTTGGAATAAAGGCCCCTGTACGGTGCGCGAGGTATACGAAACTCTCGACAAGAAAGACGTAGGCTATACGACTATATTAAAATTGATGCAAATAATGCTGGAAAAACGAATGGTTTCTCGCGATACTAGCGCAAAGAGCCACCTATATAAGGCTACTATCGGCAAAGAGAAAATCCAGCATGAATTTTTGGATCGCTTTATCGAAACCGTTTACAACGGCAATACGTCACGACTCATCATGCAAGCTTTAGGCAACCACAAAGCCAGCAAAGAAGAAATAGAATTGATAAAACAATATTTAGATAATCTACAAGAATAAATCATGGAAAATCTTATCCAAATATTTAACAATGCCATAGGTTGGAGTATACTGCATTCGCTGTGGCAAGGAGCATCCATATATATTATACTATTCGGAATTTATCTCATCTTTTACGATATGAGTTCCAAAACCAAATATATACTAGCTTATATCGCACAGGTAATCGTTTTTGCCTGCTTTGTATTTACATTCAATAAATATATACAGTACTCCAGCATTCCGGCAGGTCAATCCCTAATTTCAGAGCAAGAAGAATTATTTCTATATATAGCCTACCTTCAGAATACAAGCTGGTCCATAGCCAACTTATTTCCATACATCGTATCCTTATACACTTTAGGATTGATCGTCCAAATTACACTGTGCATCAAAAGTTACAGTATGCTTAACCGCATCAAGAAAACAAGCCAGGCTATCGTGCCAAGGCAATGGCAAGACCTCTTGGAATCCATGATGCAAAAGCACAACATTTCGTCCCGGATCCAATTGCTGGTGTCGGATTATGTCACTAGCCCCATCACGATGGGTGTTTTCAAGCCGCTGATTATATTCCCGGCAGCGTACATAAATAAAATAAGCCTCAAAGATACTGAAGCAATCCTACTTCATGAGGTAGCGCACATCAGACGCTATGATTACCTCTTCAACCTTTTTTCGGTTAGCATCGAGACTATCCTCTTCTTTAATCCCTTTGTATGGCTAATAAGCCGCCACGTAAAAATTGAACGCGAACAAGCCTGTGATGACTTTGTTACTCAATCGCACATAAGCCCTTTGGAGTACTCGAAAACTTTACTCCATGTGGAGGTTTTGAGACAAGAACAGGCCAGCCATACGGCTATGGCTTTATCTGGACATAATAAATACAATTTACTCCATAGAATCAAAAGAATAAATAATTATATAATGGAAACAAAATACACTGCTTTTAAGCATCAGATCATAGCAATCTCGTGCACAGCGCTGGCCTTGCTATTTATTGCTTGGGTAAATCCCGAGACCGAAGCTAATAAAATGAATAAAAATACGATTAGCACCTCCACCTTTATAGAAGAGACGACTGAAGTGCATTCTCCGCATATATCAACAAGCCCAGCACAAGTATTAAACTTCTCCGCTCTAATTGATACTTCCAAAGTTCATTTGCCTAAGAAGAAGCAGAAAGAGCTAGAGAAAATAGCCAAACGACTGGAAACAGAATCCAAAGATTTGGAAAAACATTTTGAATCGGCAGAATGGCAAGAAAAGATCAAGAATCTCGAAGCTTACGCAAAAGATATGGAACAGCAATTTAATACTCCAGAATGGCGGGAAAAAATTGCTAAAATAGAGCGTGATGCCCTTAATATTTCTGAAAAATTCGATACCCCGGAATGGAAAGAAAGGATTGCCGCTATCGAAAAGAATGCTTTGGAAGTACAAAAACATTTTGAGTCACCTCAATGGAAAGAAAGAGTAAAACACCTCGAGGCACACGCAAAAAAAATGGAAGAACATTTTAATTCCGCAGAATGGCAAGAACATATTTCTAAAATTGAGCAAAACGCACAAAAAATTGAAAAAATGGTAAACTCTCCGGAATGGAAACAAAACATACAGGAATTCGCGGACAAAACCGCCAAGTTTACAACGGATCAACTTAAAAGGGTCAGTGATAAACAACGAGTAGAAGCTGACAAGCTCCGCAATCATAATAATTAAAAATCGTCATCCATTCTACTATTTATACCGAGAGGGGCCTATTATAAGGCTCCTCTTTCATTTCATGTCGATTTTATGTATTATTGTTTATAAATACATCATCATGAATATCATATATACTATTGATCTTCTTGGGACCATGGTCTTTGCTATTTCGGGCGCTATGGCCGGACATAGGAAGGGAATAGATATATTCGGTTCTACGTTCATGGCCTTTGTCACGGCAATAGGCGGAGGTTCAATGAGAGATATTTTCTTAAATATCCGTCCTGTATGGGTAGAAGACGGCAACTATCTACTAGCGATTTTTGCAGGTGTATTTGTTTCGGTCCTCGCGAACAAACAACTTTATACTCTCGCCAAAACCTTGACATTATTCGATGCCATTGGAATTGGATTTTTCACGGTTGTAGGCACACAGAAGTCCATTGATTACGAGTCAAGTAATATTGCGGCGATCATGCTAGGAATGTTTTCGGCGGCTATGGGTGGGGTAATACGTGACGTATTAATCAACGAAACACCACTGATATTGCGCAAAGAGATTTACGCCTCAGCTTGTTTGTCGGGTGCTCTATTGTTTGTATTATTAAACTATCTAAAAGTCGATAACGGCTGGAATGCCTTTATAAGTGCTTCTTTAGTATTTATTATTCGGATCATCTCCGTACGCTACAACTTATCCTTGCCGGTCGTCGAGATGAAAAAAGACTCCGATCTATAATACCTCCAACAAGCGCTCAAATGCCATCCCGCGGGATGCCTTGAGCAAAATAAAGCTATCGTGTAGTGAAGATATTGCGGTCGCGGCTTCTTCCGTCGTCTTGTAAAACTCAGCTTCCTCATCCTGATGCTTACAAAACTCTTTTCCAACAAATATTAGTCGTTCAAAATGTAATGCTTTAGCTTTTAGAATAACATTTTTGTGTTCTTCAAACGCTTCGTCGCCCAATTCAAACATATCACCCAGGATTACGACCTTATGTTCAGCTGTCAGCACTTGCATATTGTCCAAGGCCGCAGCCATACTACTCGCATTGGCATTATAAAAGTCTGCCACGACGGTATTACGGGAAGTTTTGGTGATCTGCGAACGGTTATTCTTGGGAATATAATTCGCTATTCCTTCGTTGATGGAGGAAGGAGTCATCCCCAACTCGAGACCTACAGCAATTGCGGCTAATATATTTTCGGTATTGTAAGATCCTGTTAACTGCGTGTACACTTCGTACGTCTCTGACTTACGACCTTCTTTCCATGCTATGGAAAGATAAGGATTGGCCATTAATAGTTTTCCGACAATATCGTTGGTGGACGTAAAACCATATTTAACTATTTTACTGAATTCCCGCTGAGCGGCCATTTCGACAAGATGCGGGTTGTCGGCTTGTAAAAATAGTGTTCCTCCGCGCTGAGAAAGATAATCATATAACTCGCCCTTCGTTTTTTTCACTCCTTCGAATGAACCGAATCCTTCTAAGTGCGCCTTACCGACATTCGTAATAAATCCTAATGTCGGACATGCTATATTAGCTAAGAACTCAATTTCACCAACATGATTCGCCCCCATTTCAATAATCGCAACCTCATAGGTGCTGTCGATAGACAACAGTGTCAAAGGAACTCCAATATGATTATTTAAATTACCTTGTGTAGCATAGGTGCGGAATTGTTGGGATAATACCGAGTAAACCAGCTCTTTTGACGTTGTCTTGCCGTTCGTGCCCGTAATTCCTACAACTGGAATTGTCAATTGCTTGCGGTGATACAAGGCCAACTCTTGTAAAGATTTCAACACATCTTCTACCAGAATATATTGCTCACCTTTCACAAACTCTTCTTCGTCAACAACCACATACCTTGCTCCGCTTTCTAAAGCCTGAGATGCAAATGTATTACCATTGAAATTTGCTCCTTTCAACGCAAAAAAGATACTACTCTCTTTTATATTACGTGTATCCGTAAATATGGAAGGGAATTGCTTATAGATTTCGTACAGTTTTTCGATTTGCATAATGACTCTATTTGACAAGACAAATGTAGTAATCTTATAGACAAAAAAAAGGAGCATTTTGCTCCTTATAATTTTACTTCAATTTGTAAGCGATAACGCTATTGTTGTTGAAGGTCGGTATATAGATCACGGATTCTTTTGGATTATAACCCAAATCTGCCGTATTCATTTTTCCTTGGACATCTTGTATTTTGTGGATCTCTCCTGTCGCAGTAACATGATAAATCAGCCCTGGCCAACAAGTGACAATAAAGCCGCCGACTTTTAATGGTTCAAGACCATCTCCACCTTGTTCGAATCCTTTGGTAAATACGGTAACATTCTTATTCCTATCGATCGACCAGAATTCTTTTCCGGCCAGCGCTAGCAAAGCACCATTATGATATTTGAGGCCATTAACTGAAGGAACATTTTCCAAATATAAGCTCACCTTACCGTTGCGCAGTTGATAAATCTTATTGTCGCGAGTGTCTGAGATATACACGATGCCTGTGTCATCGACAGTCACGTCATTCAAAAAAGTAGAACCTTCTATTACGATTTCGTCCACAATATTGGCCGTAACAATATCCACAACAATAACTTTGGTAACATCCGCAATATAGAGCAATCCTTTATGAATAGCTAAACCTTTAGGCGCATTGAGGCCGGTGACCCAATGGGCATTTTGTACCGTGCCATCGGTATTCAGGATAGCAATCTCTCCCTTGTCTGTTCCATCTTTGCCAATCATAGACACATATAGCTTATCTGTCGATTCATTGTACAGCACCGATTCAGGAACATGTATATCTTGGGTGGTTTCCCACAGCTTTTCAATAGACTTATTCTGTGCATACCCCACGGTGATAAGACAGGTAATTAATACGATAAAGGATGTAATTTTTTTCATAACTTGATTATTATAGGTGAAAGTTAAATCATTAGTTCTCTATCTCCAAAACACAAGCAAAGCAAATTTGTTCTTCTTTTCGGATTTTAAATCCAATTCTGTTTCCATTAGTCCCCTTTTCTAGGATAATAGTATCTCCCAAACTTAATTCTTTGATAAAGTTCATGTCGATCGCTTTTATCTTATTACGAAGAATAATAGCTGGATCCAAATAATTCAAACACCACTCTAGGTATTTTGTATTGTTGACATGGTTGACAATATCCAAATCCGAAAATACAACCTTTTGTGTATAAGATTCATTCGTCTCAAAATCCAAATCAATCCGCTGATTGGGCAAATCTGTTGCATGGGTGTAGGGAAATTGCTCCACATAAGAGGTATCAAATTGAAGCGTATCCGGTCTTCTTCGTTTCATATTGAAGATTGCCCAAAGAGATGATATGCCCAACAATTTCTTTCCTTCACGTGAAACCTCAAAATTCCTTGTGGACTTAAAACCTTTAAATTCTTCAATCCATGTCTTCACTGCTATCTCCTGCGAGAAGTGTGGTAAGTCACCGATTTCTATACGCAACCTGTTCATTACCCATGACTGATCGTATTTGGATAAATCATCAAATCCTACTCCACCCAAGTCGGCGTGTTCCGCAGCGGTAAGCTGTAATATATTAGCCAATTCGGGCAATTTAAGCGCGCCATTGGGATAACATTGAGAAAAGTAAACTTCCCAATTTTTCGTGTGTACGGATTTGAAATCTGCTGATACTGGCATCTTACTGTTTTAAATTAGCTCTTTTCCCTACTTAACCACTTTGGCACGTCTGGTGCTACATAACTATCCATTTTTCGAAGAAGATCTTCAATATTATCTGAAACCAGCAGCATATCGCGATTCTGCGTATTCAGCAAGCCAACATCCACCATATTTTGTACGAAGGCAATCAGATGATCGTAAAACCCGTTAATATTCAAAAGGCCTACCGGCTTCTGGTGTAAACCCAACTGCGCCCAGGTAATCATTTCGAACAGCTCTTCCATCGTCCCAAACCCTCCGGGCAATGCTATGATAGCCTCACTCAAGTCATTCATCTTCATTTTACGCTGGTGCATATTATCCACATCTATCAATTCCGTCACGCCAGCATGTCCGATTTCTTTACTATTCAAAAAATGAGGAATTACACCAATTACTTTCCCTTGGTGAGCAAGGGCACCATCCGCAACCGCACCCATCAACCCCACTCGTCCACCACCATACACCAAGGTAATGCCTTGTTGGGCTAAATATGTGCCCAAATCATATGCCGATTGTGTCCAGATGGAATCAAACCCTGGACTTGAAGCACAAAAAACGCCTATACTTTTAAATTTCATTACACAAAGCTAAATAAAAAAGACAGTAGACTTTTAAGTCCACGGTCATCTTGCTATCTATTTTATTACCCAATGTATACTATAAAGCTCTTTCTTTCTCTTCACTGCTATCATTTACTCGGCGAATGGATTGTTTAAGATTACCAAATCGATAAGTCAATGTCAGGCGGAAGTTCTGTGCATCTCTGTATTGATAAATTTTAGAGTTGAACTCTGTGAAGTTCGTAAATACATTGTTGTGATTTGTGTGGAAAATATCCGTCACGGCCATTTTCAATGTTGTACGTTCGTCTTTAAGATTATAAGTCAACCCGATATCCGTACCCCAACGTGCCTGAATTTTGTACATATTGTATATAAAAGGTGTGTTAAATCTCATGGACAATTCTGCAGATACTTGTTTATTGAAACGGAAGTTATTATTAATATTTCCTTGTACAAATGCTGAACCTTGATTAATATAATAACCTGCAACCGGACCCTTAAAGTGCATATATATACCTGTGATATTATTAAACATGCTCCACACTTTGCCTACACGCACAGGAATAGATAAATTCATATAAGTCGTGTTTTGCGTACCTAGATTTTCTCTGGTCACCCAAGTTGTTTTCAAAACAGTATCTTGACCCATACTTTCTACCATTGCTCCTTTTGTATAATCATTGCCAATGGCGATATTATAACGCTTGAATAAGGAGTAATTCAAAGAAAACGCATCGTTATATTGTGGATTCAAATAAGGGTTTCCTTTATTGAAAGTTCTTTTGTCGATATAATACTCAAATGGGTTGAGGTTTCTATAGTTCGGTCTAGACACCTTACGCGCATAGCTAATCGACAATACATGGTTTTCATGCGCATTATAAGATATAGACGCTGATGGAAACATATCAAAATAATCCCTTTTCACGCGTTTATTTTGAGTCGGCGAATGGCCATCAGAAATGGTATATTCACCTCTTAATCCTGCTTTCAAGCCCCATTTTTTGATATTAGTGCTGTAATCTACATATCCTGCTAGGATCTGCTCTGTGTAATTGAAGGTATTGCTGCGAGCGGTGTTATTTTCCCAATTTGACCCTACTAGATTTTGGAATAAAACATCATTGTCGGATCTCACATTGCTGTATTTGGCACCTGTCTCCATCTTCCCTTTTCCCAAGCTTTGCGTGTAATCCACTTTGGTAGCTAAAATCTTAATATCTACGCCAAAACCGCTTCTTTCAAATTCAGGATCTCGAACCAAACTCATATCTGGAAAGTAAGTGGAATACGCGTAGTTCAACATAGACGAAGTGTTAAACATACTGTAGTCAAAATCTGTTGTAAGCTTTTTGCCTGTAGAATCAATTAAAAATTCATTGTTCATATTAATGGAATAGCGATAAAACTTTTCGTCGTTATTATTATCCGCTACCATTATCGAGTCCGGACTAGTATTTGGCAAAGACATATAAGTCGTGCCCGGAGTCAACTGATATTCTTTACTGTTCGCGCCATTGAATTGGATCATAAAAGTATTTCGATCGGAAGTTTTTTGTTCAAAACCTAACTTATAATTATGTCCTTTCTCTTCATTATTGAATCTAGATACTTGGTCAAAGTACGTGCTTGCAGAGTTGCCTGGAATCAGACGCGTAATTCTAATATCCTCAACATAATTATTATTATTAAAGGAATAATTGCTGAAAAAAGTAGAATTGTTTTTCTTATAATTCACACTCAATGAGGTGTTGCCCTTATACATTTCTCCTTTCGCTCCACTCGCAACGAAAGAACCATTAAATCCTTCAAGGCGGTTTTTCTTCATGACGATATTGATAACACCGGCTGATCCTTCTGCATCATCTTTTGCCGAACGGGTTGTCGACAGCTCTATACTTTTGATCTGACCTCCGTCTGTGTTTTTTAAGAATGCAGCCAATTGTTCTCCGGTCATATAAGTTTGACGGCCGTCAATGGTCACATTTACCCCTTGTTGGCCCATTAGGGAGATATTATCATCCTTGTCCACGTCCACGCCAGGAGCTCGTTTCAGCACCTCCAAAGCATTATTACCGGCACTAATGGAAGAATTCTCTACATTCATCACTAATTTGCCATCGGAATGTTTGATTTGAGGTAATTCACCTACGACACTTACTGCCGCAATCTCTTGAGTAGATGCATTCATCACAATCTCAGGTATAACTATCGAAGATGTTTCAGCGTTAAAAGGCGCTGATTCACTTTTTGTATAACCAACAGCGGTGACCTCAATTCTGAAATTTCCCTTCGGAAATCCCACTATTTTATATTGTCCATTTTCATCTGTTACGGCAGACTTGATAAGTCCTTTGCTGGGTTCGGTAACCAAAAATACCGACGCATTCGTTATTGGCCCGTTCTCTTTGTTTTTTACATAACCAGAAATACTCTGCTGTTGTCCCATGGCTAGTTGCATGAATAAAACGAGACAACCTATTATGTGTAATAATCTTTTCATTTTAGTAAGGTTCTATTATAATTCCGATTTCTTTTGATAATCCAAAATTAGGTCTGACAGCTTGAGAAAAGAATCGGAATTAGACCAATGAGGGGTGATTTTCGGTAAAATGGGAGAATAAGTCGGTGAATAATTATGATGCCTTTTTGTAAAATTTAAAAGGCATCATAATAAATATTTGAGTTTTAGATTAAGAGGGTTAGCTTTCTGTATTAGTCACCTTAGTAACTATTTTATTCGCCTCTTCCTCTACTTTTCGTGCGTGTTGCTCTGCCTCTTTCGCGTGTTTTTCAGCTTCTTTGACTAAATCTTCTACATTCTTTGTTTCAGAATTTTTTGCCACAGGCAAAAATCTAGGTGTACATTGTAAGCCCGTTCTACTCATTATCCATTCGGTCGCCTTAATCTCTTCTTCAGATTCATAAGATTTCTTACAATCCCAATAGGAGAGATTTCTTAATTTATATTGAATTGAATTATCAATCACAACACGCGAACCTTGTGGCAAATAAATAGTCACCGATACGGACTGATCTCTATATTTTCTTTTTGGATTAATACCAAAATGTGAGTTAAATATTAGTTTATCGTCAATCTGATTGGCCAAATAATTAATGTCTGCAGCATTTGCAGTGGCTAATTGATAAGTTTTGCCCCGTGCAAAATAGTTATATTGTATATAAGGCTTCGCAAGAGAATCAATGCTTTCAAAATTTATACTGATGTGATTGCGCAATGCATATTCCAAATCTTCACCGTCCAGTTCGATCTTAAACTTTTTACCTTCTTTATCCGATGATGAAGCTTCAATCGTGCGTACATCCTTTTCGGTGATGTAGTATACTGCTTGAGCCTCCAATTGCTTTTCGACTTTGATCGTGCTGGATTCTTTGAATTCTTGCGCACCGACAAAGCTGAAGAATGTAACCGCTATGATAGAGCTAATCCAAGTAGCCCACATGCCTAATGAATAGTAATGATTGACCGGTTGAGTCCTAAATAGGATGCGTACCATCAACAGTAACAAGGCCAAAAATGGTATTGCAATAGCCAATGCTCCTGCAATCAATGCAATAATAGCTTGCGGCGTATTCAAAAACTCGGTACCTGGAAATACCATTTCACGTTGGTAACCCAACACTCCGGTAATAAATCCAACACAAGCGATAGCCAACCCTAATAACGTAACTGCACACATTACCAAGATAAAGAAGCCCACCAGACGCAAAAACACTCTACCCAGTCTAGAAATCCCCGATCCGACCACTGTCGTACCTCGTGCTATTTCGGATTTGGCCTTAGAGAAATTCGGACTTAAGCCTTGAAGCTCTTCGTCAAAGCTCTTTTTGAAGTTTTGAAGATTCGGAGACTCCCCTTTCATAGCCATTTTATCAGCACGCGATATCGCTACTGGCATGACCATCCACAAAATCACATAAATCATTACCCCGGAGCCGCCAAATAAAAAGAAACACGCAAAAATCAGTCGCATCCATTTGGTTTCGATACCAAAGTACGCTGCCAATCCGCTACACACACCGCCGAAAACTTTATCGTCCGGATTACGCATCAACTTCTTCTCCATCGTGCTGGATCCGGTAGTAGACGCTGTGGATTGCGACGAATCCGAGTATTCGCTCTGCGGCTGATTGGTCTCTTCGCTGATTTCGTCCTCTTCCCCTTCAAAGTCACTGACTTTACCCATTTGGTTGATGACTAGGTTGACATCTTCAAGAGAAATTACTTCCTTGCGGCCAATTTTGATTTTCTCAGAAAACATTTCAGCAATTCTATTCTCGATATCTTGCAAAATTTCTTGGCTGTCCGAAGATTTACCAAAATGTTTTTTGATATCGATCATATACGACCTTAGCACTTCATAAGCTTCTTCTTCTATGTGAAAAACAATGCTATTAATATTTATGATGATAGTTTTGTTCATAGCCTTAGATATTATTGTTGTTGTTAGTTTTTAGATTCGTTTCTTCCTTGCAGCGAGGTTTCCACTGCATATACAAGCTCTTTCCATGTATTATCCAGCCTCTCCAGCACCTCTTGACCTTCTGGTGTGATTTGATAGTATTTCCTTGGTGGACCCGATGTTGACTCCTGCCAATTATAACTCAACAGACCATTATTCTTGAGACGTGTCAATAAAGGATACAACGTCCCCTCTACCACCAGCAACTGGGCACGTTTTAATTCCGAAATTATATCTGATGCATAAATCTCGCCTTTGGAGATTATAGAAAGAATACAGTATTCCAGTATCCCTTTTCGCATCTGCGTTTGTGTATTTTCCGCTATCATAACAATACAAAGTTATATCCTTTAGCAGGTACTTTGCAATACATAGTAGTATACAAAATTATAATTAACTGATTTACAGTTAAATAATTTTAAAATTTATTTTTAGGGTATGTTAAATTGTATAAATAATTAGGATTTATTATTGTTTTATAACACTTTTGGAACAATGAAATATATATTTAGCCATATTTGGGGTATCGTTTGGGCCATCGTGATGTTAATCATCTTATTACTACCACCTAACGATCTACCGGACCTAAGTAAATTTGAGATTTTTCCAGGAGTAGATAAAGTCGTACATATGGGCATTTTCTTTGTCCTCGCAAGTCTATTATACTGGGAGTCAGCGATGAAATCAGGTTGGAAAGGTAATAAGTGGATTACAATTGCAAAAATTGTGATAAGTACCGTCATCTTTGCTTTGTTTACGGAAGAAGCCCAGCGCCATGTGTCCAGCCGTACGGCCGATCTTTATGATATTTATGCCGACTGTTTGGGTATCGGAATGGCTACCTTTGCCTTTATCCTCTTGTATAGAAAAGAAAAATAATCATGAAAAAATTACTCCTTTGCATCGGATTACTGTGTATACTAGCTTTAGGAGTACAATCTTGTGCGGTGAAAAATTGCGGTTGTCAGAAACCCTACACCCCAAAAAGACGCTAACTAAGCCCGAGCTATTGTCACAATAGACACCTTTGCCCCAGCTTCTACAAACAAATTATCCGCTTCGGCGATAGTCGCGCCCGTAGTCAGGACATCGTCGACTAGCAAAATATGCACATCTTTCAAGTCCGAAATATACGGAAGCAGCGAAAATACTTCTGCTACGTTGTCGTATCTTTCGTTACGTGATTTTTCGGTTTGACTGACAGAAAGAACCTTTCGGATGATGAGCGTCGTATTGACGGGTATTTCTAATCCCTCACTCAATCCCTTTGCAAATTCAGCAGCTTGATTATACCCTCTTTTTCGGAGTTTGCTCGGGTGTATAGGAATGGGCACGATCATATCCACATCCTGAAGCACTTCTTTAATCGATTGCGCATACCGGCGCCCTAGAAAATGACCGATTTCAGGCTGATTCTTATATTTCAAGCTATGTAATAATGATTCCACGCGAGAGGATTTGGCCAGATGTAACATCGAGAAGGCGTGTTCAAAGGAAATTTTCCCCTATAGATGGACGTGCTGTCTGATTGCTAGAGTCCAGATGAAAATCCTTAAGCGGTAAATGAAACTTTCAGGTCGCACAAATGACTTCTTCAGTAGCAATCAAATGTGTGTCGCAGGCCATTCAAAGCCGCGGAAAAAATAAATGTAGAAAATTTTGGAGTAAAAATTGCAGCTCCATATTAGATTACAACTAACTTGTAATCATTAATATAAGAAATTAATTTGATTTTTCTTTAATTGCCAATTGACCACACGCTGCGTCAATATCTTTACCTCTACTGCGGCGCACATTCGTAATAATGCCTTGACTACGTAAATAGCTAGCAAAAGCGTCGATTTTATCGGCCTCTGCATTTACAAAATCAGCCAGTGAGATTGGATTGTACTCAATGATATTCACTTTACACGGTACGTGCTTACAGAATCTAGCAAGCTCTTTTGCGTCCTGCAGCTCGTCATTGAAATTATGAAATACGATATACTCAAAAGTAACCGGATTTTTGGTTTTTGAATAATAATAGCGCAATGCATCTGCCAAAGATTCTAATGTATTTTGCTCATTGATGGGCATAATTTCATTTCTTTTATCATCATTGGCTGCATGCAAAGACAGAGCCAGATTGAATCTTACTTCATCATCACCCAATTTCTTAATCATCTTGGCAATACCCGCAGTGGAAACGGTAATACGCTTTGCGGCCATATTTAAGCCGTCGGGAGAAGTAATTCTTTCGATAGATTTCAACGTATTGGCATAGTTCAACAAAGGTTCGCCCATGCCCATATACACAATGTTACTCAATGGAATACCGTAATTGTCTTGGGCCTGTTTATCGATCAATACAACTTGGTCATAGATTTCATCCGCATTCAGATTTCGCTTACGATCCATATATCCCGTAGCACAAAACTTACAGGTCAAACTGCATCCTACCTGAGAACTCACGCAGGCTGTCATACGCTCCGGAGTAGGTATCAGTACGCCCTCGATAATATTGCCATCATATAGTACAAAACTACTTTTAATAGTCCTGTCCGAAGATATCTGTGACTGTTTTACCTGCACATAATTGATAGTAAAATTAGCTTTCAGCTTGTCACGTAAAACTTTGCTCAAATTGCTCATTTGCTCAAAATCCGTAACAGATTTTTGCCATAGCCACTCATAGATCTGCTTTGCGCGGAATGCATGCTCGCCCATCTCTACTAACTTTTCCTTTATCTGACCCAGAGAAAGACTTCTAATATCTATCAATTTTGTTGTTGTATTCACCATGCAAAGATATGCAAAATTTTATTTCTCCTTCTTTTCTGACGAGAGTATAACATTCGCATGACTGTCAGCACGTTAAATGTAATACTTTTGTGGTATACCCAAGATTTGCGATTTCTTAACTATATTGCATGGTAAATCCTGTTTTAATAAGATGAAAAAATTAAATTTCTTACCTTTTTTACTTGCTACGGCATTCATCGCATCCTGTGGAGGAGGAAAATATGCCGCAACAGAAAAAGTCTATAAAAAGAAAGCGAAAGACTTTGCTGCATTATACCGTGAAGCGCCAGTAAACAGTCAACTCGAAAAAATCAATTCTACAGACAAAGAATGGATCGGATCCATAAATTTTGGGGTGCGTAAACCGAATTATGTCATGATTCATCATACCGCACAAGATTCGCTGGGACAAACGGTAAAGACTTTTCACAGCGCTCGAGCAGGCGTAAGTTCACATTATGTCATTGGTCGTGATGGTAAAATCGTTCAAATGGTCAATGACTTATACAGAGGTCATCACGCCGGCGCAGGAAAATGGGGTAATGACACTGATTTAAACTCCTCTTCTATCGGAATTGAACTGGATAACAATGGTCTTACCGACCCATGGCCTGAGGTCCAAATTGAAGCGTTGATCAACTTGCTTCAATACCTAAAGGACAGTTACAAAATTCCACAAGCGAACTTTATTGGACATATGGACTATGCTCCTTCACGCAAAAATGATCCTTCACGTTTCCCTTGGAAAAAATTGGCCGACAAAGGATTTGGTTATTGGTACGATGATTATTTAGAAATGCCTCCAGCTAATTTTGATGTGCGCTTGGCGTTACGTGTAATAGGTTATGATGTGAAAAATCTGGATGCAGCAATCAAAGGATTCAAACATCATTATATACAACAAGACACACAGACCGCCAATCTGACTGAAAACGATTTAAAAATTTTATATTCTATATTTAAAAAGTACTTATAAAAAAGAACGGCTGTCAAAATTGGCAGCCGTTCTTTTTTATATATATTGATGAACTATTTTACAATCGTTCCGTACAAATCGAAATCTTCTGCTCTGTCCACCTTCACTTGTACAAAATCTCCGATACGTGCATAATTCTCTTTGGCATTTAATACCACTTCATTATCCACTTCCGGTGAATCATACTCTGTACGACCAATGAAATAGTTGCCATCCACTCTATCTACCAATACTTTAAATTCTTTACCAACTTTCGTTTGGTTGATATCAAAAGATATGCCTTGTTGTACCTCCATAATAGCCTCTACACGCTCTTGTTTTACCTCTTCTGGCACGTCATCCGTCAAAGAATGCGCATGTGTTTTCTCTTCATGAGAATATGTAAAACAGCCTAAACGATCAAAACGGGTTTCCTCTACCCATTCCAACATTTCTTGGAAATCTTGCTCGGTCTCCCCTGGATAACCACAAATCAATGTCGTACGCAAAGCAATATCAGGCACCTTATCACGAATTTTGTTTACGAGGTCTATTTGCTTCTGTTTAGATGTACCTCTACGCATAGACGTCAACATATTATCGGTAATATGTTGTAATGGCATATCGAGGTAATTACAGATGTTGCTACGCTCATTCATTGCATCCAATATATCCATTGGAAATCCTGATGGATAAGCATATTGTAAACGGATCCATTCAATACCATCTACATCCGAAAGATGTCTCATCAGATCGGACAAATTACGTTTGCCATAAATATCAAGCCCATAATAGGTTAGATCTTGAGCAATAAGGATCAATTCTTTCGTACCATTTGAAGCTAAGAATTTAGCTTCTTTCACTAAATCTTCAATCGACTTCGACACGTGTTTACCACGCATCAAGGGAATAGCGCAGAAGGAACACGGTCTGTTACAACCCTCAGCAATTTTAAAATATGAAAAATGTGAAGGCGTCGTAAGTAAGCGCTCGCCTAATAATTCATGACGATAATCTGCACCAATGGTTGACAATAACTCTGGTAAATCATTCGTGCCAAAATAAGCATCTACATTCGGAATTTCCGACTCCAATTCTGGCTTATAACGCTCAGAAAGACATCCTGTTACGATAACTTTATTGACTTTACCTTGTTCTTTGAGGTCTGAAAACTGCAAAATCGTATCGATAGACTCTTGCTTAGCATTGTCTATAAACCCACAGGTATTGATGACCACGATATCATTTGCTTGTATATTATTCGATTCGTGTACCACGTCAATTTGATTTCCTTTCAATTGACCCATTAATACTTCCGAATCGTGAATATTTTTCGAACAGCCTAATGTAACTACATTGACACGTGGTTTAGCAACCACTGGCTCGAATTTACTTTGTTTAGTTTTCATATTATGATTGAATTGCACAGATTAATCGATTACACAGATAATCGTTTAATCTCGCAACTTAAGTTTCCAAAATTTATTAATAAGCCTGTTATTCTTCTTTGAAAGGTAGTAAAGTCTATTCATCATTTCGAGCGAAGGGAGAAATCTAAACAGATGAGATTTCTCATTTCGTTTACCTCATTCGAAATGACGGAATATTTTCAGAAATTTTTAATCAAGTACTATTTGAATAAGGATTCTACGAACTCCCTTTTGTTGAAAAGCTGTAAATCACCTATCTTCTCTCCTACACCGATATATTTTACAGGAATTTTGAATTGATCCGAAATACCAATCACCACACCGCCTTTGGCTGTCCCATCCAGTTTAGTCAAAGCTAAAGCATTGACATCCGTTGCTTGAGTGAACTGTGTACATTGTTCTATGGCATTCTGACCTGTAGAAGCATCGAGCACCAATAAAATCTCATGCGGCGCGCCAGGAATAACCTTTTGCATCACATTTTTGATCTTACCCAATTCATTCATCAATCCCACTTTATTGTGCAGACGCCCTGCCGTGTCAATGATGGCCACGTCATCGCCATTGGATACGGCGGATTGAATAGTGTCAAAGGCCACTGACGCGGGGTCTGAACCCATAGCTTGTGCTACGACACGTACACCTACTCGCTCACCCCAAAGTTTAATCTGCTCCACAGCGGCAGCCCTGAATGTATCTGCAGCTCCCAATACTACCTTATTGCCCGATTCTTTTAATTGATGCGCCAATTTACCAATAGTAGTTGTCTTGCCTACACCATTCACGCCCACCACCATGATTACATACGGCTTATGATCGCCATATTCAAAGTGTTCAAAATCGTTGCTATTATTCTCCGCTAAAAGCGCTTGTATTTCTTCCTTCAGCAGACGATTAAGGTCATCCGTACCCACATATTTATCACGAGCTACGCGCTGTTGAATGCGTTCTACAATTTTCAATGTCGTAGTCACTCCTACATCCGAAGTTACAAGCACCTCCTCCAGATTGTCCAATACATCGTCATCAATCGTGGATTTCCCAACGACAGCCTTGGTAATCTTAGATAAGAAACCTTCTTTAGTTTTCTCTAATCCTTTGTCTAGCGCTTCTTGCGCCTCAGGTGTTTCTTGCTTCTTCTTGAAAAAATCGAATAAACCCATGAATTACTGCTTAAAATACAAGTTCAAATATACTCAAATCTTGCCATACTAAAAAAGCCCTTTCGGTGAGATACCAAAACGGCTTTCAGTTTTTTTAAAGAAAAACTTTAAAAAAGGAATATTTTTTATGCTTATTTGGAAGCTGCCGCAACAACATCTTTTACGTTGTCGTTGTGTACCATACTTTCTTTGAAAGTATAAGCTCCAGTTTTAGCAGATTTTGCAGTGATAACAACTTTTGTAAATTCTTTACCACCACCTTTTTGTAATGATGCTACCGCTTTCTTTGCCATGGTATTTTATTTATTTAAAATGGATGACCTTCATCAATCCATAAATTAATTACTTAATTTCTTTGTGAACAGTCACTTTTCTCAATACAGGATTGAATTTTTTCAATTCCAAACGCTCTGTTGTGTTCTTTTTGTTTTTTGTAGTGATGTAACGTGACATCCCTGGAAGACCACTTTCTTTGTGCTCAGTACACTCTAAGATAACTTGTACTCTATTTCCTTTTTTAGCCATTGTTTTTACTTTTTCTAATCCTCACGGACTATTAGTTCATGAATATTTTTAATTAACAGGCGGATTATCTACTAAACGTATCCTTTTTTGATAAATTTATTGATAACCGAAGTAATTCCGTTTTTGTTAATTGTTTTAATTGCAGCCGTAGACACTTTTAAAGTGATCCAACGATCTTCTTCAGGAATGTAAAAACGTTTAGTTTGTAAATTAGGATAGAATTTACGTTTAGTCTTAACGTTCGAGTGAGATACGTTATTTCCTTTTAATGCCGTTTTGCCTGTTAAATCACAAATTCTTGACATGATATTTATTTTTAATGTTGTCTATTTATACACCAATTCTCTTTTGCACTCTCTGCAAAGAGTTTGCAAATATCTATATTTCTTTTGGAATTTACAACAGTATGGTTAGAATTATTTTTAAAAATAATCCAAAAAGGGTAGGAACAGCCAAAGGTATAGCTTTTCTAAATTATCTAAAAAGTCTCCCATGAAAATAGTTTTCAACAATTCACAATGACCACTGCGCTGCAAATAAAATCCGCTTTGATATTCCAAGGTCATCTTAGTACTTTTACGGACAAAACAAGGATATTATTCAGGACGAATGCTTCATAAGACACGTGCGATAGCTTTAAAGGTGACCAACTATTCGGAGAATAGTGTCGTTGCTCAACTTTTCACCGAAGAGTTTGGTATACAGTCTTATTTGATCAACGGCGCCCGTAAACCAAAGGCCAAAATTCACATCAATATGCTTCAGCCTCTGCACTTATTGGACATGATTGTGTACCACAAAGATACTGGCGCACTGCAGCGCATAAAAGAAGCCACATCGTCACCGATATTGCAACAGATCCCTATGGATATTACCAAAAGTTCTGTCGCGATTTTCCTAAATGAGATCCTTTACAAAGTGCTGAAACAGCAGCAGCCGGACCCTCATCTTTTTAATTTTATACAGCAATCCATTCTCTGGTTAGATCAGACCGATAAGCCTATTCATAATTTTCATCTCTGTTTTCTGATGAAATTAAGTCGTTTTTTGGGGTATATGCCTACAGCACCTGACAAACCACTTGCTTATTTTGATTTGGTGGATGGCATATTTACCAATTTTGCGCCCGCGCACACCTATTCATTACAGGAACCACACACCCGAATGTTTCATACGGTATTAAACATTTCTTACGAACACGCGCATACCATCCAAATGACGCACGAGGACCGTATTTATCTGCTGTCACAGATCATCAACTTCTATAAGTTACACACCGAGAATTTTGGCACTGTAAAATCCCTGCAAATACTTGAAGAAATATTTCATTAGACTTTAATAAGTCGGGAAATATCTTATTTTTGATATAGAAAACGTTTTAATTGACTAAATAAACTAAATTATGGAATGGTATTTAAAAGTCGTAAGAGATAATTACGCAAATTTTAATGGGCGAGCCCGTAGAAAGGAATTCTGGATGTTTGTCCTTTTTAATATTATTATTTCTTGGGGATTATCCCTTTTAGATAGTATGTTGGGATTTTCCTTTCAAGCTGAACCTGTAGATGTACCAGGCATGGAATGGATATCGAGTTATCGATCTGGGGGATATCTTAGCAGTTTTTATTCTTTAGTCGTATTAATCCCATCGATAGCTGTAGGTGTAAGAAGATTACATGATATCGGGAAATCTGGATGGAACATTTTATGGGGGTTCTTTTGTTGTGTAGGTTGGATTTATTTAATCTACCTATATATCCAAGAGGGAGAAAAAGGGCAAAATGAATATGGTGCAGACCCAAAACGAGGTGAAAATAATGATCCTTTTGCTGGACAAAGAGACACGGACAACCCTTTTGTCAATAAATAAAATACCACTGAAATAGGCGTGGAATTAAAAAAGCTCGAAATCAAATATTTCGAGCTTTTTCACAATAAATATATTTAGAATCTATTAGATAACTTTTACATTTACCGCGTTAAGACCTTTGCGGCCTTGTTCTACTTCGTAAGAAACATCATCGCCTTCACGAACTTTGTCTACTAATCCTGATACGTGAACAAAAATTTCACTTTCGCCCGAAGCAGGCACTATGAAACCGAAACCTTTGGTCTCATTAAAGAATTTTACTTTACCTTCTTGCATTACTGTATTGTGTTTAATTTATCCTAAAGATAAGATTTATAAAAACTATTTACAATTATTATTTTTTTGCTTTTATTAAACATTGTAGCAATTCGATTGTCTATGCGTTATAAGTAGACAATTTTAATTTTAGAATAATTTATGAAAAAATTACTAACTATCGCATTTCTAATAGGAACTGTTTTGATGACAAAAGCACAAACAAATAATATTGATTCGTATCGTAAGGTAGCCACAAAAGGATACGCGGAGAAAGAAGTTACACCAGACATTATTTATCTATCCATCTCACTCAAAGAGTTTTACATGGATGGAAATATGAAAAAGAAAGTGTTTATCGAGACATTGGAAAAACAGCTTTTTGATGCTGCAATGGCTAATGGCGTAAAAAAAGAGGACTTTACCGTTCAGAATATCTATAGCTACAATTACGCCAATAAGAAGAAAAATAATGAGCTATTGCAAGCTCGTCAATACCGCATCAAAGTGACAAATCTGAACGGATTGCACGAGATGCTGGACAAAGTAGATCCTCAAGGATTGCAAAGCACTTCAATCAGCGGCTATGATCACAGTCAAAAACGTGCTATCGAAAAAGAATTAAAAACCGCAGCAGTGAAAGATGCTCGTCAAAATGCAGAAATATTGGCTGCGGCAGACGGCGGTACAGTAGGCAATGTACTTGTCATCAATGACAATAGTAGCTTCAACTTTGCCGAACTGATGCCTGTATCTACACGTATGTATGCCAAAACAGCTATGATGGACGGCGCAGCAGAATCATCCGATTTATCATTAGATATTCGTCCTATCAAATTGACTTGCTATATTGATGGTGTATTTGAATTAAAATAACTTGGAAGAGAACAAACAACTGGTTCAACAAAAAAGAGCGAAGGAATTTGCTTGGATAGAGCAAATGGCAACGTTATTAGATAATAAATTCAATATTGGAGGATTCAGGTTCGGCTTGGATCCTCTTTTGAATTTAATACCCTACGCTGGTCAGGTCGTGTCATTTACCATGTCCATGGGATTGGTGATTGTCATACTGCGGAACGGGGCAGGATCTAAAGTGGGTGTGAAAATGCTGTTTAACATTTTACTAGACGCTATTTTAGGCTCTATTCCCTTGCTCGGATATGCCTTTGATTTTTTCAACAAAGCCAATAAGAAAAACGTGCGTCTATTGCGTGAACACTATTTTGAAAACAAACATCAGGGTAGTGCCAAAGGATTGTTAATTACTTTATTTATTATTATAGTAATTTTGTGTGTAGGATTTATTTATCTCATGTGGTTGTTTGCGGACTGGGTGTTCACCACTGTAGGAAGTATATTCTAAAAAATTTAATGTCATAACTTTTATACATGTCTAAAACCAGGATATTTGCATTAACACTGGTGGCCATTATGATTGCGGCCATCTTGACAAACCCAAAGCGAGAGCAGTTTGAAAAAGCTATAGAGGATAAAGCCAAAGCATTGCTTGTGAAGCAACTGGATTACGAAAATAAGGACGCAGTAGAATTGGGCATGTCCTTGTTTGGCGATAGAATTGTCAAAGAGTTTGTGCAAAATAACATTATCATAGAAAATTATTACCTCTTCTCGGTTATAAAAATCAGATGGGAAGGTCAAGATAATCCAATAGGAGGAGGGGCTTTCAAAACGGTGTGGCTAAGTCCAGAAATCGATAAAAAGGCAGACGAAATTGTGGGAATACTGAGAAGATTGTAATGCTCGAAATTCTATACCACGACACACACCTTATCGCTATAAACAAGCCTCACGGGCTTCTTGTACATCGATCATCGATTGCAAATGACGCCTCGGAGTTTGCGCTACAGCAGCTACGTGACCAAATCGGACAGCCTGTGTACCCAGCGCATCGCCTGGATAGAAAAACAGGCGGGATATTGCTTTTCTCTCTCGATAAACAGACGGATCAAAAAACGCAGATGCTTTTTCAGGACAAAAAGATAAATAAACGCTATTTGGCGGTACTTCGTGGCTATTGCCCAGAAGAAGGCACAATAGACTACCCATTGCTGAAAGAAAACGGCACGGCGCAGGATGCCATTACGCATTACCGCAGGTTAGCAACAGCAGAAATCGATGTTCCACAAGGAAAGTTTCCTACCTCTCGTTATTCGCTAGTCGAGGCCAACCCCGAGACAGGACGTATGCATCAGCTCAGACGACATTTTGCGCACATCATGTACCCGATAATAGGAGATAGGCCACATGGCTGCAACAAGCAGAACAAGATGTGGAAAGAAAGGTTTCAGATGGATACGATGTTATTGCACGCATCCGCTTTAACCTTCACACATCCCTGGACCCAAAAAACAATCGAAATAAAGGCCGATTTAAATGAAGAATTCAAAAGAGTTTTGCACATTTTGAATCTGCAATCGGTTGCGATCTTAGGTAACCGATAAAATTTACGCTTTTTATCAATTTATTTTGTATACTTTACGAGTATCTCAAAAAGATGCCCTTAAATACAGATTTAATAATTATTTTTGCAAAAATTTATATTCCATAAATGATGAAAAATACAGCTTTAACAGACCATCATATTTCCTTAGGAGCAAAGATGGTTCCTTTCGCAGGTTTTAATATGCCTGTTCAATATTCTGGCATTAACGACGAACATGAGACTGTCCGTACGGGAGTAGGGGTATTCGATGTGAGTCATATGGGTGAGTTTATTTTGAAAGGAGAAAAAGCTATAGACCTAATCCAAAAAGTATCTTCAAACGACGTATCTAAATTATACAACGGAAAAGTTCAATATGCCTATCTACCGAATGAGAATGGTGGTATTGTAGACGACTTCTTGACGTACAAAATCGATGATGAGACATACCTTCTTGTAGTAAATGCGTCTAACATCGAGAAAGATTGGAACTGGATCAGCAAATACAACAGCTATGGTGTAGAAATGAAAGACATCTCGGATGAGACCTCTCTATTCGCCGTACAAGGTCCTAAAGCTGCAGAGGCTCTACAAGGCCTTACAGACATCGAACTGGCTTCTATGGAGTATTATTCCTTTGTTAAAGGCAGCTTTGCTGGTGTGGACAATGTAATTATATCCGCGACTGGTTATACTGGCGCTGGAGGCTTTGAGATATATGTGGCAAACAAAGATGCTCAAAAGGTGTGGGACGCCATCTTCGCTGCGGGCGCATCATTCGGCATCAAACCTATCGGTCTTGGCGCACGAGATACCCTACGTCTAGAAATGGGCTTCTGCTTGTATGGTAATGATATTGATGATACGACTTCACCGTTAGCAGCAGGCTTAGGTTGGGTGACAAAATTCACAAAAGATTTTGTAAACTCAGAAAATCTTAAGGCTGAAAAGGAAAAGGGCACAGCACAAAAGCTGGTTGGCTTCGAGATGATTGACAGAGGTATCCCTCGTCATGGTTATGAAATTGTGGATGCTGATGGTCAGGTAATTGGTCGTGTAACATCGGGTACTCAATCTCCATCGCTTAAAAAATCAATCGGTCTAGGCTATATAAACACGGAATATGCAAAAGCAGGCACGGAAATATTTATCAGTATCCGCAACCAAAAGATAAAAGCTGAAGTTAAGAAAGCTCCTTTTTTGAAATAAAAGAAATCGGCAATAAACAAAAAGGGTTAATCAAAATTTGATTAACCCTTTTTGTTTATCTTTTGGTTGGAGTTATGCTTTTCTGCCTGCTTCTTTTTGAAGTCTTCCTTCACGTGCTTCAGGAGCACCACTTTTAAATAGATTAAGACGATACATATTGCGATTGCCAATCCCAAAATCAACATATTGCCGCTTTGGTAGGCCGATATCCCGCTCATTAACAAGAATATAATCCCCAGATTAAGTAATAAATTAAGTACAAATTGTTTTTTCATTTTTAGATTTTATGTTGTCCAATAACTTTATTGCGCAGGTAAAAGAAATATACGATACCCGACAGAATGTTGAGGAGAATAATAAACAAAGCAAGAAATAAACGCTCCATATTGGTAATACGTGGAGAGCGCATAATCTCCTGCAAGACGAGAAACACCCAGATCATGGATACCATCAACGAAAAACTGAATAGGATAGGGGCGATGCTGACTTTTAGCAACAATAGCACGAGCGATCCTATATAAAACATCAAACTGAAGTAAAAAGCTTGTTTTGTCGGTCGTTCCAAATTTCTCATCCCCACAAAAATACAAAAATAAGATGCTTCTTGTTGTCTTATTAAAAAGTAAAAGAGAGACTGTCTTGTCTCTCTCTCACGCAGTAAGATTATAACGGGGGATTAATACACCTCCATATCCGGATTGATTTGATCTTTCCAAGCAAGAATTCCGCCTTGTAGATTAGCAAGATTTGAATATCCCTGCTGCTCCAAAAGCATCACAGCTTGCGCGCTACGCTTGCCCGAACGGCATTGAATGATCACTGGAATATCTTTAGCTACTTTCTCTGCTTCAATTATAATTCCTGCCAAAGGAATATTTACCCCATTAAGGTTTGAAACTTCGTATTCGAAAGGTTCGCGAACGTCGATTAATTGAAATTCTTCGTTGCGATCCATCATATCCTTTAATTCTTGAACTGTAACTTCTTTCATGACTTTTTATTTTATATCAAATATAATAGTTATGCTTTATTTAGATGCAGCATAAATTTTTATTTATTATTTTCAGTAAATTTTTTGACTATGAAATTATCAACCGTACTATCGAGTATTTTATTATTCTCCGGAATTTGTATACTACCACAACAATCCAATGCGCAGATTGTTGAAAAAAGTTATGTAGAACGCATACTCAACACCCTTGCTTCGGACGAAATGGGAGGAAGGCACACCCTGGGTCCGCACATTCATCAGGCTGCCGATTTTATAGCGGCGGAATTTCGCAGCATCGGACTTCAACCATATGCTGAAGAAAACTTTAGACAAACCTTCCATTTGACCAAAATCACGCGTGAAATCGCCGAAGTACAATGGAGTAACAATAAATTGACTGCCGATAATTTTCTTCTGATCAGTAACGAACCGACAATCCATTGGGATAAAGGATCGGGTATCCCCATCAAATATATTAAGAAAGACGACGACTTTGCGGCTACTTTCCGCGCTTTAGCACAAGCTCAAGAAGATGTGATAGTGCTTGTAGATCCTTCTTTTGCATCATATATTAAGCGCTTCAACAGAATATATTCTCGCGAAAACCTTGTTGGTGCTTTACCAGAGAAAGGGTTTACAAAAGCCTTTATACTGACAGAGCAATTGCCCGGCAATTACATCATTAAATGCCAAAACAGTGCAAATAAAATCGACTTGTTCAATGTAGCAGCCGTCATTCCGGGCAAATCAAAACCGAATGAATATGTGGTCTTCTCCGGACACTACGATCATATCGGCATCATTAAAGCGGATGGACAAGACTCCATTGCCAATGGAGCAGATGACGACGCTTCGGGTACTTCTGCGATGATTGGTCTTGCCAAATACTATAAAAAATTGAATAATAATGAGCGTACATTGATTTTTGTGGCGTTCACGGGCGAAGAAATAGGCATGTATGGGTCTAAGTATTTCTCCAATAATATCAATGCAGATAGTGTAGTTGCTATGATTAATATTGAAATGATTGGGAAAGATTCAAAGTTCGGGCCCAACAGTTTATATATCACAGGCTACGATAGGTCGAATTTGGGAGAGCTGATGCAAAAAAATGTAGCGAATACTGCATTTACTTTTCATCCAGATCCCTACCCACAACAAAACCTTTTCTACCGCAGCGACAATGCTGTATTGGCAGCATTAGGCGTCCCTGCACATACTTTCTCCACCTCTCAAATTGACAAAGACGGTTACTACCATACCGTAAAAGATGAGGTCAGAACGCTGAATATTGATAATATCATGTCTAGCCTAGAAGCTATTGCGATTGGTGCCGAAGGCATCGTAAAAGGAGTACAAACTCCCACTAGAGTCGAAAAGCTAAAAGATTAGTTTCCGAACAAAAAAGGTACTGTTTTTTTCACAGTACCTTTTTATATTTCCATCTGCATGACATAATCATCCAGGATATATCCGTAATAGGGAATATCAACCTCCTCAACGACCTTAAATCCTATTTTTTTGTAGAATTCATAAGCGTTATTACCTCGGTTGACATTGAGTTCTAAGACTGCTTTGCCGCTGGCTTGCGCCTGTATTTGAGCGAAATCAGTCAACTCCCTACCGATTCCCTTACCTTGAGTTTCGGGTAAAATATAGAGCTTTTCGATTCTTAAAATCCTGCTATCCTTTTCTTTTAGCGCCATAAAACCGACAGGAATATCGTTGTACAAAACCAAATAAAAAATTTGATCTGTCCTCATGCTTTCTTTCAAAGCCTCTTCTGTATAGCTTTTCTGAAGCATAAAATCCATTTGACCTTTACTTAGTATCCCCGTGTAAGTCGGATAATAGATAAGGTGGGCGAGTTGATGTATTATCTTAGCTTCTTCGAGCCGCGCGTGTCGAATGTTTAGCATTATATTTCTTCTCCTACAAAAATAAATTTATCGGAATTCATTTCTATATGCACAAATCCTTCCTGCTCTACTTCGAAGATGGTATCACTGATATATTTTAGCCCATTGAATGATTTGACCTGTGCAGGATCAATGAACATTTTTTGACCGGCGGTCTTCCACTTCTCATAACGTGATCGAACGATTACATACCGCACGTTCTTTACGAATACAACGCTATTAATTGCTTCTGCTGCAATAAGAAAGTCTTCTTGGAGCGCATGAGCCATGATATTTACGGCTTTATATTTATTTTCTACTAGGTAGGCCAAGGTATCTTTCCAAAAGTTGGCAGTACGTGGAAGATATTTTATTTCTTCCTGTGCTTCTGATATCTTTTCTACTCCATACAGGATGTCTACTTTGATATCTCTTGTCAAGAAATAGTCAAGATTTTCTAAAGAAGTAATAATAGTCGGAGACCATTCCAATAATTGACCTAAGTATTCTTCGGACAACGCAGCAAAGTCTTCGACTAATAATGCCGGCTCTTGGTTCTCTCGAACAATATGATGCGATGACATAAGACCTATTTGGTAAGTTTTGAGATAGCAATATAGGCCATTAGACCAATGCTTAATTCCAGTGCTTCCTCATCAATATCAAAAGTCGGTGTATGTACTGCTGATATTATTCCTTTGGCTTTATTTCCTGTTCCCAAACGATAAAAACAGGCATTTGCCACTTGAGAGTAGTAAGAGAAGTCTTCTGCAGCAGGCCACAAGTCCAATTCCACCACATTATCCTCACCGAGGTAATCGATTGCTGCAGCACGAGCCTGCGCCGTGGTTTCGGGTTCATTGACTAGATACGGGTAGCCTTTTCGTACTTCCATCTCACAAACTGCGCCCATAGCCTCTGCGATACCTGTTGCTATTTTCACCATCTTTTCATGCGCTTGGGCACGCCATTCTTCATTAAAAGTTCGGAAGGTACCTTCTAAATACACTTCATCCGGAATAATATTGGTGGCGCCATTTCCGATGATTTTGCCCCATGACAATACGGTTGGTATTCTAGGATCGGCAAACCGGCTTACCACTTGCTGTAAGGCAGAAATTATCTGCGCGGTGATAGCAATAGGATCAATATTTTGATGAGGCTGTGCGCCATGTCCACCTCTACCTCGCACCGTCATAAACAACTCATCACAGGATGCCATGTATTGTCCTGATCGGAATCCCACTTTGCCGGTTTCAATAAACGGCATGACATGCTGGCCAAATATAGCTTGTGGTGCAGGATTTTCCAGTACGCCTTCTCGAATCATGATAGACGCTCCTCCAGGAAGTTTTTCTTCACCCGGTTGGAAAATCAGCTTTATCTGACCGCCAAACTGCGCCTTTAACTCGTTAAGAATCTTAGCAACACCCAGTAAAGAAGAAGTGTGTACATCATGCCCACATGCGTGCATGACACCAGTATTCTGCGAACCATAACTGCGACCCTCGACTTCTGTAATAGGCAAGGCGTCCATGTCCGCACGCAGTGCTATGACCTGTGTGGAAGGAAGATCTCCTTGAATCATGCCCACCACGCCTGTATTAGCCATGGATTGATAGGGAATACCCATTGCATCCAATTGAGCCTTTACAAAAGCAGATGTTTTGTATTCTTCGAAAGAAAGTTCGGGGTGTTGATGAAGATGGCGACGTATTTGAACAGTTTCTGAAAAATAATCCTTCGCTAACCGTTTAATATCATCCTTAATTTGGGCCATAGTGTATTTGGATTATTCCCAAACCCAAATATCTTCTTGGAAAACGAAGACACTTTTGTATTGGGAGCGAATAGAATTCATGAATTGAGTTGCTTGAGCTCTGCTTCTGAAATCACCTACTTTCACCCTATAGTTGGGCTCTGCGTAAGTGATATAGGTGTCCATATCTGAATATTGATTTTTGAAACGCGCTTGAATCGCGTAAGCCTCGCTGCGGTTAGAGCCTGAATAGATTTGGACTCTGAATCCCTTGCGCTTTACGCGCGTAGCTTTGGTTTTGTCTACAGGTTTGGAACCGAGACTGATGAGACGAGGTGTTGTAGGATTGATTTCATGGGCTGCTCTAAAGTTTTGCAACAAAGTAATGAGGGAATCCTTTTGGATTTCTAAACCCCTATTATCTTGTGCTTGTAATTGTAAACTTATCAAGCTAATCGCCGCGAATAAAATCAATCCTTTTTTGTTCAACATCTCCTATATTTTATTGTTTGCGGTTATTTACCGTGACAATTTTTATATTTTAATCCTGATCCGCAAGGACATTCGTCGTTTCTTCCTACGCTTTGTTCCTTACGAATGGGCTGTGTTACGGCTGCATCTTCTTCAGAAACTCCTGTTGGTGAGTCCAAATCTTCTTTTGTAGCCTTCACATTAGCGGGTTGAGCAGGAACAGGTTTAGCCTCTTGAATATTTTGTGGCTGTTGCTGTTGTCCCGGGATTTCTCCTTTGAATAAGAAGCTTACAATATCTTTATTCATCGAAGCCAACATGCTTTTGAACAAGTTGAATGCTTCCATTTTGTAGATAATGATTGGATCTTTTTGCTCGTACACCGCATTCTGAACTGATTGCTTCAAGTCATCCATTTCACGCAAGTGTTCTTTCCACGCCTCATCAATTAAAGCAAGAACTATGCCTTTTTCGAATGATCGAAAGACTTCTTCACCTTCTGACTCTACAGCTTTTCTCAAGTTGGTAGAAACTTGAATACCGCGAAGGCCATCTGAGAATGGTACCACAATATTCTCAACCATATCACCCCGCTCCGCCAATACATTCTGCAATACAGGTAATGTCTGACTAGCTACATTTTTAGCTTTATTCTCGTAGTGAGCAAATATTTGATTAAATAATTTTTCCGTAAGCGCATCTACACTGGATGAACCAAACTCTTCTGCAGAAATCGTAGGATCTACCGAGAATAGACGGATCACTTCGATTTGGAATTCATCGTAAGAACCAACCTCTTTGGCGCTGATTACGACATCTTCTACTACATCATAGATGGTATTATTCAAATCAACGTCTAGACGCTCTCCGAAAAGGGCATTTTTACGTTTTGAATAGATAACATTACGTTGCGAATTCATTACGTCATCGTATTCCAATAGACGCTTACGAATACCAAAGTTATTTTCTTCTACTTTACGCTGTGCACGTTCAATAGATTTTGTTAGCATGCTGTGTTGCATCACCTCGCCGTCTTCCACACCCATTTTTACCATGATGTTGGAAATACGCTCCGAAGCAAATAGACGCATCAATGGATCTTCTAGTGACACAAAGAATTGAGACGATCCTGGGTCACCTTGACGTCCTGCACGACCACGTAACTGACGGTCTACACGACGAGACTCATGACGCTCGGTACCGATAATTGCTAGACCACCAGAACTGATAACTTCAGCGGATAATTTAATATCTGTACCACGACCAGCCATGTTGGTAGCGATAGTTACTTGTCCTGGACGACCTGCTTCTGCAACAATCTCGGCCTCGCGTTGGTGAAGTTTCGCATTCAGTACATTATGTTTGATACCGCGCAACTTCAACATACGGCTTAATAACTCAGAAATCTCTACCGATGTAGTACCTACCAACACTGGTCGGCCTGCCTCCGTTAAGTTCTGAATTTCTTGTGCTACTGCATTGTATTTTTCACGTGCCGTACGGAAGATTAAATCTTGTTTGTCATCACGAAGGATTGGTTTGTTGGTTGGTATTTCGACCACATCCAATTTATAGATTTCCCAAAGCTCACCCGCTTCTGTAGATGCCGTTCCCGTCATACCAGAGAGTTTGTGGTACATACGGAAATAGTTTTGTAAAGTGATGGTTGCGTATGTTTGTGTCGCATCCTCTACTTTTACATTTTCTTTGGCTTCGATTGCTTGGTGAAGACCATCCGAATAGCGACGGCCATCCATGATACGGCCTGTCTGCTCATCGACGATTTTGACTTTGCCTTCGTCTACGATATATTGATCATCAATTTCGAAAAGGGTATAGGCTTTAAGCAATTGATTGATGGAGTGAATACGTTCTGATTTCACCGAATAGTCACGCAACAATTCATCTTTGCGCGCTGCTTTTTCTTCTAATGATTCGTTTGATTTTTCGATCTCTGCAATTTCACTTCCTACGTCTGGTAAGATGAAGAAACTTGGATCTTCTCCCTGTGCGGTGATCAGTTCAATACCTTTTTCAGTAAGCTCTACCTGGTTGTTTTTTTCATCAATTACGAAGAACAATTCTTTATCTGCTTTCGGCATATGACGGCTTTGGTCTTGCATGTAGTAGTTTTCTACTTTTTGCAAGATCTGACGGTGATTAGCCTCACTTAAGAATTTAATTAAAGCCTTATTTTTAGGTAAACCTCTATATGAACGGAATAAAGCTAATCCGCCTTTTTCTGGATCCGTATCACCACTAGCAATAGCTTTTTTCGCCTCGTTGAATACGGTATTGATATACGCCTTTTGTGCATTCACTAAACGCTCAATACGCGGTTTTAATTGATAGAATTCATGTTGGTCACCCATTGGAATAGGTCCCGAGATAATCAATGGAGTACGCGCATCATCAATTAATACTGAATCCACCTCATCGATCATCGCAAAGTGCAACTTACGTTGTACCATTGCATCCGGCGTTTGCGTCATATTATCACGCAAATAGTCAAAACCAAATTCATTATTCGTACCATACACGATATCCGATTTGTATGCGTTGCGGCGTTGGGGTGAATTCGGTTGGTGCTTATCTATACAGTCTACGCTCAAACCGTGGAACTCAAACAATGGAGCATTCCATTCCGAGTCACGTTTTGCCAAATAATCATTCACCGTTACGATATGTACACCTTGACCTGATAAAGCATTCAGATAAGTTGGAAGTGTTCCCACTAAGGTTTTACCCTCACCCGTCATCATTTCCGCAATCTTACCTTGATGCAATACAATACCACCGATCAGCTGCACATCATAGTGCACCATGTTCCACGTAACTTCTGTGCCGGCAGCAATCCATTTGTTGTGCCATTGTGCTTTATCGCCCACGATGTTGACGTTGGCTTTGCGTGTAGCAATCTCACGGTCAAAATCTGTAGCTGTTACTTCTAATATTGGATTCTCTGTCAAGCGACGCGCTGTCTCTTTTACTACAGCAAAAGCCTCAGGCAAGATATCCGCTAATACCTCTTCCAGCTTTTTGTCGCGATCTTTGTTAAGTTTATCTATTTGCTCATAAACCTCAGTTTTTTCTGAAATATCAACACTGTGGTTATCAGCTTTGAGTTTCAATTCTGCGATTTCAGCATCTATTTCTTTTAAATATTCTTGGATACGGCTTTTGAATTCAATTGTTTTAGCACGAAGCTCGTCATGTGACAAATTGGTTAGCTTACTATATTCCCCCTTGATCTTTTCTACAATGGGTTGTATAGATTTGATATCACGTTCTGACTTGCTACCAAATAATTTACTTAAGAATTTTAACATAATTTTTTTTTATCTCTTTTCACATGCACAAAATTGAATCCAAATTCATATTCAGGACAATTTGGCACTAATCGGGCAAATTTAATTATTCAGATTGACAACTTTTAATGTTATAATATATTTTTACGATTTTCCTATCAAAAATATATTTTTTGCGCTATGCGGTACAATATTTAATTCCTGCGCTTTGCCAAACATGGACATAATAGCCTTCCTCCCAACCTCTCCCAAATCTATGGAATACTGATTTACATACAATTCAATGTGCTTGTACATGACCGATTCTTCCATTTCTTGTGCGTGAGACCGGATATAGTCAATTCCAGATTTAGGATTGGCAAATGCATATTCCACGCTTTTGCGAATCAAGCGGTTTACTTTCTCTTTCACTTCAGGAGCTAAGTCTCTACTTATGACAATCCCCCCTAGTGGAATCGGACTTTCTGTCGTTTGTTCCCAATATTCACCTAAATCCACCACCTTATGCAAGCCTTTTTCCTGATAAGTAAAGCGATTTTCGTGTATAATTAGTCCCAAATCAACATCTCCATTCAATAGGGCGGACTCAATATCCGAAAAAACCATAATTTCTTTGTTCTTCAACTGCGGAAAAGCTAATCCCAACAAGAAATTTGCGGTGGTATATTGACCAGGAATTCCAACTTTTAAGTTATGATATTCTGCAGGAAGTTCCTGCCCGGCAAAAGAAGACAATAGTTGCGCCAAAAGGGGATTTTTAGTAATTAGCAGGGGCCCCACGCCGAATCCCAAAGCAGAACCCGAATCTAACAATTCGTAGTCTTCTACTGCATAAGCAAATGCGTGATAGCTTAATTTTGTGATATCCAGCTCCCCTCTAAAAGCTTTGTGATTCAACGTTTCTACATCGTGGTACTCCACCTCAAAATCCAGTCCTTCTGTATCTATTTTGTGATGTATGAGCGCGTCGAAAATAAATGTATCGTTTGGACAAGGCGAAAAGCCTAATGATAATTTCATAATAATAGATACCTATATCTTGAATTTAGTCAATACAACAAAGGCAATCATAGCCAAAAAAGTTATCAAAACCACGCCTTTGGCCAAAGCCTCTTTTTGTCCCCGGTACGCAAAACGGATAATAACAAGATTGACAACCGCAGCAAGGACATATAAAGCGATGGGTTTTTCCGCGAAATAAGATTGTTGTAATGTGGTATAAGTCATCACCAAATAGGCCAATAGTGGGGCTATAGCACCAACGATTATCCCTGCGATTATAGAATTTTTGTTCATCTATTTCACATCAAAAGACCAAGAATTCAGTTCGGGAATAGCATGGTGTGCTGTCATATCGAATTGTGTAGGAACCACTGAAGCGTAGCCGTTATTAATAGCGAACACATCCGTGTCTTCTCCACGATCTACCCAGTCGTATCGCCCTGTCATCCAAAAATAATCCCGGTGGTGCGGATCTACTCTGTATTCAAATTCCTCGATCCAATTCCCATTGGCTTGTCGGCAAATTTTAATACCCACAATACCCTTTTCTATATGAGGGAAATTAACGTTCAATAATGTTCCTTTCGGCAGCCCATTGTTGAGTACCTGCTCGGCAATACTCAATACATATGGTCTTGTATGCGTAAAATCCGCGTTATGTGAAAAATCATCCAGCGAAAAACCTATAGAAGGAATGCCTTCGATTGCACCTTCGACCGCAGCAGACATGGTCCCTGAATACAATACATTAATCGAATAATTCAGTCCATGATTGATCCCAGACACGCATAGATCAGGCTTCTTGTCCTTGAAAATACGATCTACAGCCAATTTCACACAGTCTACTGGCGTACCCGAACATTTATACATCTCGACTCCTTCGTACAAGTCAATTTTGTCCAGACGGAGCGGTTTGCCAATAGTAATTGCATGACCCATACCCGATTGCGGAGCGTCAGGAGCTACAACCACTACATTTCCCAATTTTTGCATTTCTTCCAAAAGCACTTTAATGCCTGGTGCAGTGATACCGTCGTCATTCACGACCAAAATAGTAGGTTTTTCTTTTGCCATAGGGTAAAGTTAAGGAATTTATTAAAAACAAAATCTTCATATAAACGTTAAGCAGACAATTAATAAAAATATTTTAATATATTTATTAACCTAATTATAAATAGGTAACCAATAAAGGAAGGACCGATTAATACTATTAATCAATTTAAACAATCTTATGATCAATAATCTAAACCCCAGTGAAGGATTGAAAAGGTTCGTATGGATTTCAAGCGCTGTAGCATGTTGCTTATGCATCACCACACAATATGGCTTTGCAAAACCTTTTGAACCGCAAAACATCACTTCTGAGCAACAAAATCTTACTGTAAAAGGTACCGTGCGAGATCCACAAACCAACCAACCCATTGCAGGAGTGACGGTAACAGTAGCGGGCACAACAAATGCGACGACTACGAATGTCAATGGTCAGTATGAGTTAAAGAATGTACCCACGGGTGCACAGTTAGTTTTCTCTATGGTAGGTATGCTGCCCATTACGGAGAATGTTAATAATCGTACGACCATAGATATTAACTTAAGCAGTGACAATGAAGCTATTGAGGAAGTAGTCGTTGTAGGCTATGGTACGCAAAAAAAATCTGTTGTATCAGGAGCGGTTACCGCAGTAAAAGGTGATGAATTAGCTAAATCCTCATCCGTTAATTTATCGAATGGTTTGGCGGGACGTCTTCCGGGCGTAACGGCAATACAAAGTAGTGGAGAACCTGGATACGATGGTTCTAATATTCGAATTCGTGGTATAAACTCATTAGCCGGAGGGAACTCCAGTCCACTTATCGTAATCGATGGTGTGCCTAGCAGAGCTGGTGGGATTGACCGTATAAATCCGAATGATATAGAAAGCGTATCTGTCCTAAAAGATGCTTCTGCGGCTATCTACGGCTCGAGAGCGGGTAATGGTGTTATTCTGATTACCACAAAACAAGGAAAATCAGGTAAACCAAACCTCACGTACGATGCCTTTTATGGTATTCAACGGCCCACACGCACGCCAAAGATGGCGGGATCTCCCGAGTATGCGGAAATATTAAATGAACTTAGAATATTCGGTAGCGATCTAAACCCCTCATTGTGGAATGACGCATGGACTGCCCTAAACACAACAGGAACATATACCCGCACCGACAAGAATGGAACTATAGATGCGGCATTCAAGCCTGATGAAATACAAAAATTTAAAGACGGTTCTGATCCGTATCGCTACCCAAATACCGACTGGTTTGATGAGGTTTTTAAGAATTGGTCTCCACAACAAAGGCATAATTTACAAATAAATGGAGGAGGAGAGAACACGGTTTATTTAGCATCCCTCGGTTTTACCAATCAAGATGCCTATTATAAAAAGTCCGCCACAAATTATAATCAATATGATCTACTCTTAAATATTGAAAGTAAAATAAACGATTACCTTACTACCACAATTAGCCTACTTGGAAGAGAAGAAGAGCGAAATTTTCCTACGGTAGGAGCAGGAGATATTTTCAGATTCCTCATGCGTGGACGTCCTAATGAACCGGCATTTTGGCCCAATGGAGAGCCTGGTCCTGCCATTGAATATGGCTATAATCCCGTAGTATCAACAACCGATCTAACAGGATTCAATAAAACCATTGATGATTACTTACAAACTACAGGTAAAATTGACTTCAAAGTTCCTGGAGTAGATGGATTAAAGGTAACGGGTTCAGCGGCATTAGATAAATCTTGGAAAAGAGGCAAGAACTGGCGAACACCTTGGACATTATACAGTTGGGACAAAACCACCCTATTAGAAGATGGTACCCCAAGCCTTATGGGCTCCGTCAGCTCCCCGTTCACCGACGCGCGTTTATCCGAAACTATGGCCAATCGCTTAGGTGTCAACCTAACTGGTATGGTAACTTATGATAAAGTGATTAATAATGATCATACCATTTCACTGTTAGCAGGTATAACCAGAGAGACGGATAAGAGCAGCGGTTTTAATGCTTTTAGACGTTACTTTTTATCTACATTAATCCCTGAATTATCTTTTGGTGAAAATAAAGAACAAACAATTGGTGTAAATGATATATTCTCTCGTGCTCGATTAAGTTATTTCGGACGTGTAAATTACAATTACCAAGAAAAATATCTTGCTGAATTCTTATGGCGTGTAGATGGATCTTATATTTTCCCAGAAAATAAGCGATTTGGGTTTTTCCCTGGGGTTTCTGTAGGGTGGGTATTATCCAAAGAAGCATTTTTCCGAGACAATGTGGAGTTTGTTAACAACTTAAAAATAAGAGGTTCTTGGGGTCAAATGGGAGCTGAGGCATATTATAACGATGCGCTGCAAGAGTTTAGATACTTTACACTTATGAATACTGGTTCTGGTGTATTTAATGATCAAGTGGTTAAAACGCTTTGGGAAGCTAACGTGCCCAATGAAAACTTTACTTGGGAAGTTGCCAATAACACCAACGTAGGTCTTGATGCGACATTCATGAATAACAAATTCTCGTTAACGTTCGATTATTTCTACAATCAAAGATCTAATATTTTGGCACAAAGAATCGCTTCTGTGCCAGAAAGTACAGGAATTCCATCCGCAAACTTGCCACCAGAAAATATTGGAAAAGTTAAAAATGCGGGTTATGAATTTAGCTTAAATTACCAAAACAACATTAATGACTTCACCTTTGGAGTTGGTATCAATGGAGGTTACGCGAAAAACAAAATCTTATTCTTCGATGAAATACCTGGCGCTCCAGAATGGCAACGAGCAACAGGCCGTGTGACGGGCGCTTGGCTACTGTACCAATATGATGGCGTCTTTAAAGACATGGCGGCAGTTGAGGCAAATACGTTAGATTATAGCGCTGTGACAGGAGGGGCCGATTTAAGACCTGGCGACATGAAATTCGTTGACTACAACAATGATGGCAAGATTAACGGTGATGACTTGGTGCGATTAGACAAAAACAGTACACCAACATTTACAGGAGGATTTAACCTTAATGCAGGCTATAAAGGATTTGACTTGACATTATTAATTCAAGGAGCTACTGGTGGATTACAAATGATTGGTATTACCGAATCTGGAGATATTGGAAACTACTTGGACTGGTCTTATCAAAACCGCTGGACGATTGACAATCCAAGCGACGAATTTCCTCGTTTAAGTAATAGAAATACTGCTTATTATCAAGATGGTAGCAAAGCGCTTAATAACACCTATTGGGTAAGAAATAACAATTATTTAAGGTTAAAAAATATTGAGCTCGGTTATACAATAAATCCAGCCATCATTAACAAAATAGGGGTTAAGGGGTTAAGATTATATGTAAATGGTATAAACCTATTTACAGTTGACAAAATTAAGATCTGGGATCCAGAATCAACTAACACGAGTGGTCAATATTACCCGCAAGCGAAAGTTATCAACTTCGGTTTGAAAGCAACTCTCTAATATTTAACCGGTAAATTTATTAAAGATGAAAAAAGAAACATTGAGCCAAATATTTAGAAGGTTTAATACTCAGAGAAAACAGCTATATGCAACTTCTAAATTAACTCTTAAAACGACAAAAATAGTTATAATCGCTTTGTCCGCGATGTCTATACAATCATGCAGTACGGACTTTATGAATGTTTCGCCACCCAATCAGTTGTCTGCTGATGTGGTATGGAACGATGCATTAACGGCACAAGCATATATCAATGATATCTACAATGGTTTTGAGCAAGGAGGTTTTAACGAGCAAATGTTAGCATCAGTCTCCGATGAGGCTATGTTTACACACCCAGGAAGGGGTATTGATATCGTAAATAGTGGAGCTTCAAACCCAACCTCCCTGGGATGGGTACATGGCACATGGGCATGGGGAAGGATGTATATATACATCAGATTTTGTAATGTCGCTATGCAACAATTGAATAGTGAAGATAATAAAATAACTGATCAAGATTTGAAAGAGAAAATGCTGGGTCAAGTACACTTTTTGAGAGCATATTATTATCAGCAACTTTTACGTTATTATGGAGGTGTCCCTCTAGTAGATAAAGTATATACAATCACTGACGATATGAACATTGCCAGAAACACTTACGAGGAATGTGTCAATTTTATTGTCAAAGATTGTGAAGAAGCGCATCGTTTCTTGAACGGAAAAAGCATGGATAAAGGCCGTGCAACAGCTTTAGCCGCACTAGCTTTAAAGTCAAGGGTTTTGCTGTACGCAGCCAGTGATCAACACGTTTCTACTAAATTAAAAGCAAAGGTAAGCACCATAAGTGATGAAATGATGCCGATTCTAGCGTATACCTCAGGCAATCAACAAGAGCGCTATAGAGCCGCCCAAGCTGCCGCTAAGGAAGTGATGGATGCCTCATCAGGATATAAGTTGAATTTAGCGGCACCTGTAAGTGCAGCAGAGGGTCAAAACAACTATAAAAGTATAGCGATGGGTGCTGGAAGTAAAGCACCGGGCATAGACCCATCTGCCGCTTCGGAATTAATTTATGCGAAATACTTTATTGCTGATGCGAATTATACGCATGGTCTTCATAACGGGCCTAATGGTTACAAAAATTGGGCAGGTAATACCCCGATCGGACTTCTTGTAGATGATTATCAAATGATTGATGGCTCATCATTTAGTTGGAACAATGCTGCACACAAAGCTGAACCATATAAAAATAGAGATCCTAGATTTTATGCTACAATATTATATGATGGTGCGGGCTGGAAACCTAGAGAGAAGATTTCTGGAAATATTGACCCGGCTAATCAGATACAAACCGGTACATACGATATTCTGGACGGTGGTACTGTCAAAACTATTCCAGGAATTGATACTAGAGGTGGAAGTGTAGAAAGTTGGAATGGTAGCTGGACCGGTTATTATTATCATAAGTTTATTGACCCAGATCCAAATATTGTCGACGCGAATAATTTCCAACTAGTTCCTTGGCCTTTCTTTAGGTATACAGAAGCCATATTAAATTATGTAGAAGCTAGTATTGAATTAGGTGAGACAACTGTAGCTAGAGATTGGTTGAACAAAATTAGATTCAGAGCGGGTATGCCTGCGATTACTACTACCGATCAAAATCAATTAAGAGATATCTATAGACATGAACGTAGAATTGAGATGGCTTATGAGGAGCATCGTTACCACGATGTGCGAAGATGGTTAATTGCTGCGGAGACTGTAGGACGTAAAGTGACGTATATCAAAATAACAGGCAAATTCAAGCCTGGTAAGACAATGACAGCACCTTATCGTCATGACCCGACTGTATATGACTATACGTATACCCCCGTAGTTGATAATTCTCAAGAGAATAGATCTTGGAACAATAATTTATACTTCAGACCTCTGCATAGAGATGAATTGAATAAAAATAATTTATTAAAACAGAATCCTGGTTATTCTGAATAGATTTTAAACAATAAAACCCTCCAAAATTGGAGGGTTTTATTGTTTAAATATTTTTCGATTAGCCTAAGCCTTTCAACCAGTCTACGACTTCTTCTCTGGCTTTACCTAATTTTTGCTGAAGGCGACCTAATAACTCGTCATCTTTGCCTTCTTCATATTTCAAATCGTCATCTGTAAGTTCAGCATATTCTTGCTTTACTTTACCTTTCAATTCGTTCCATTTTCCTTTTAAATCTAATTTATCCATGTGTATTACCTCCTTTATTATTTAGTAGTACAACAAATCGATTTAGATTTTGTTTTTTTATAAGTACAGACCCTTCTTATCTATAAACTCAGCTACTTTGTCTGGCGTATAGAATTTTATACTTTTATTTTCTTTGATTGCTTGACGCAAAAATGTAGACGACAATTCCATCACCGGTGTATCAGTCATCTGTACCGAAGGATGCTCTTTCATTTCGACGGCATCATAGCCCGGTCGAGGGTAGACGATGATTTTATAATCACGGAGAATAATATCCGCATTCTTCCACTTGCGAAGACTCTGCAGATTGTCCTCACCCATTATCAGCACAAATTCCTTCTTTGGGTGTTTTTCCTGCAGATAGGTCAGCGTATCGATCGTGTAGGACGGTTGTGGCAAGGTAAATTCGATGTCGCTGGCGCGTAATTTGTCCGCTCCTTCAATAGCCAGGTTGACCATCTCTAGACGATCGTACATATTTACCAACGATTTCTTCTCTTTGAAAGGATTTTGGGGAGATACGACAAACCAAACTTCATCTAATTCTGTAAAATTAGCCATATAATTGGCAATGATTAAGTGCCCAACGTGAATGGGATTAAACGAGCCAAAAAATAAACCAATTTTTTTATTTGCCATTATTAGAAAGGAAATCTAAAACCAACTGTTCTGCTTCTGCTTTCGCAGTTTCTAACTCAAAGTTGTTGAGAATGAAATCAAATTTATCAGCAAAACTCAACTCATGTTCGGCCTTGGCATAGCGTTCCTGCAATTTTTCTTCCGAGTCAGTGCCTCTGCCCGCGAGGCGTTGCTTCAACACCTCCAAAGATGGCGGATTCACAAAAATGGCTAATGCTTGATCCGGAAATTTGGAGCGAAGACGTAATCCACCCACCACGTCGATATCAAAAATAACATGCTTGCCCAAAGCCCAGATGCGCTCTACTTCCGAACGCAAAGTGCCGTAATACGTACCTGAATATACCTCCTCGAATTCGATAAACTCTTGTTTCGCTACGCGGTGCAAAAATTCCTCTTTCGATATAAAATAATAATCTTTACCATGCACTTCTTCTCCACGAGGCTCACGCGTGCTTGCTGAGATCGAGAACTCAAACTTATCGCTGTACTTGCTTAGTAAATGTCTTACAATGGTTGTTTTACCAGCGCCTGAAGGTGCCGAAAAGATGATTAGCTTTCCGCTCATGTTATTATAGTACGTTTAATAGTTGTTCTTTAATTTTCTCTAACTCTTCTTTCATGCGTACGACGATCTGCTGTATATCGGCATTATTCGCTTTCGAACCCAACGTGTTGATTTCGCGGCCCATTTCCTGAGAGATAAAACCCAATTTCTTACCGTTAGAATCGGCTGAATTAAGCGCCTCAATGAAATAATTACAGTGGCTTCGTAACCTTACCTTTTCTTCTGTAATGTCAAGCTTGTCGATATAGAAAACGATTTCTTGTTCAAATCTATTTTTATCTATATTTTCTTTACCTACAGCCGATTCCATATATTGATTCAGACGCTCACGAATCAATGGAATTCGATCTCCTTCTACACTTTCCACTTCTGTCAGATAATCCAAAATAAACATTACACGCTTCTCCAGATCACCTTTCAGGATATTTCCTTCATCCGCACGAAATGTATTGAATTTATCTACTGCATTGTGAAAAGCTTTCATCAACACTTTGCCTTCTTCTTCATCAATTTCATCGTCATTGGATGAAATCACTTCAGGCATGTTAAGTGCAAGACTGAATAAAGAGGTAGTGTTATCGCCAAGCTCAGCAGCTATCTGTTTGAGTTGCTCGAAATATTTTTTTAATAATTCAGCATTTATAGATGAAGCTTTGGCTGTATGGTCGGTATATTCTGATGAAATCAAAACATTGACTTTTCCGCGCTCGATAAGTTTGGTACACTCCCCGCGCAAAGTCAACTCTTTGTCGGATACGATCTTTGGAAGACGTATGCTTAATTCCAAAAACTTCGAATTAAGTGATTTAATTTCGACAGTGTATTTGACATTTTCATTCTCAAATGTTCCTACACCATATCCTGTCATTGATTTTATCATATGCAAAGGTAGGAAATCTAGAATTAAAAGTAAATTATTTAAAGAATGCCATATGTGATTACCTTTTTCTCTGTTTTATAACTTCAAGAATAGGAGGGATTATGGAAATAAGGATAATAGCGAGGACGACAATAGAAAAGTTCTTTTGGATAAATTCTATTTGACCGAAGAAATATCCAGCAAACAAAAATAACGAAACCCAAAGTATACCGCCCACCATATTGTACTTCCCGAAGTGTGGGCAGGACATTTTACTGATTCCTGCTACAAATGGGGCAAATGTGCGTACAATAGGAACGAAACGCGCATAAATGATTGTTTTTCCACCATATTTGGCATAGAATGCCTCTGTCTTTTGCAGATATTGGGGTTTAAATATTTTAGAATCTTCTTTAAATACACGGAGCCCAAAATGCTTTCCAATTTCATAATTGACAAAATCACCCAAAATAGCGGCTACTATTAAAAGCGTTAGCATTACCATTATATTCAAATCTGTTTCAGGCTTCGCAATGAGCGCTCCCATGGCAAATAGCACCGAATCTCCCGGAAGAAATGGGGTAACGACCAGACCCGTCTCTGCAAAAATAATGATGAAAAGAATCAAATACGTCCAATATTGGTAATCATTTACAATACAAACCAAATGCTTATCAATATGCAATATAAAATCAACTAGCGTACTAATAACTTCCATGTATATAGAAACAAAAAAGGAAGCTTTTTAGGCTTCCTTCTTATTGAAAAATTTTTCTTTCACTACTTCGAATATGATGGGTAGAATCGATAAGAATATGATAATCAATACCACTTTGGAAAAGTTGTCTCTGATCAATGGTATATTGCCTAAGAAATATCCAGCCAATGTAATTCCTACCACCCAAAGAATAGCACCTACGACATTATAGGTGATAAATGTACCGTAGTTCATTCTACCTATACCGCCTACAAATGGTGCAAGTGTACGCACAATGGGCACAAAACGGGCTATTACAATCGTTTTGCTACCGTACTTTTCATAAAAAGAGTGTGTCTTTTCAATCTGTGCGTCTGTGACCATTTGCTTACCAAATAGCTTAAACTTCGTGATACGCATCCCAAAGTTTTTGCCTATCGAATAATTCAATGAATCTCCTGTAATTGCTGCCACCAACAAAATGACAATCATCAACCACACATTCAGCTCATTGGGCTGAGCAGCCAACATCCCTGCAGCAAACAATAATGAATCGCCAGGCAGGAAGGGCATGACCACCACACCTGTTTCCACAAAAATGATAAGAAACAAAATTAAGTAAGTCCAATATTTATAATCATTCACTATCTCGATCAGGTGATCGTCAATATGAAGTATAAAGTCTATTAAAGAATAGATAATATCCAAAACGTCCTACTATTAATTGTAATTATTCAACATCACCGGCATCACCAACATCAGGATGTCTTCATTGTCTGCTTTGACAGCGGGGACCAATAGACCGGCACGATTTGGACTGCTCATTTCTAAAACTACTTCTTCGCAATTCAAGTTATTCAGCATTTCTACCAAAAACTTCGCGTTGAAGCCGATTTCCATGTCATCACCTTCAAACTGACAACTTAGTCTTTCGTGCGCTTCATTCGAAAAGTCTAAATCTTCAGCGGAAATATTAAGCTCCGAACCGTTAATTTTAAGACGTACTTGATGCGTAGTTTTATTAGCAAAGATTACCACACGACGTAGAATATTCAAAAATAATGAACGGTCTACAGTCAGTTTATTAGGATTCACTTGAGGAATTACCGCTTCGTAATCTGGGTAACGCTCATCTACCAATCGACAAATCAAATTAATGCTTCCGAAATGGAAGAATGCATTTGTATTGTTGTATTCAATTGACACGATAGTATCATCAGATGGCAAAGAAGATTTAAGTAAAGTCAACGCTTTTTTGGGAAGAATGATTGAAGCCGATTTTTCTGCTCCTACATCTGTACGGCGGTATCTTACTAAACGGTGTGCATCTGTAGATACAAAAGTGATATTTTGTTCATTTAATTGTACCAACACACCCGACATCGCTGGGCGCAATTCATCATTGCTCACCGCAAATATCGTCTTATTTATCGCTTCTGATAAAATAGAAGAAGCCAATTTAACGGTTGATACATTGTCTACAACCGGAATTTTAGGAAAATCATCTGCATTCTCGCCACTCAGTTTATATTTACCGTCACCCGCGCTAATCTCTATGGCCAAGGTCTTGGTGTCTACTGAAAAAGCCACCGGCTGATCCGGAAGAGTTTTTAGTGTATCAATCAAGATTTTGGACGGCATAGCTACTCTACCTTCTTCTTTTGCTTCTATTGGCAAGGAAGTTACCATACTTGTTTGCAAGTCGGTAGCTGATATAGTTAGCATATTGTCTTTGATTTCAAACAGGAAGTTTTCCAAAATAGGAAGCACAGTGCTGCTGCTTGATGCACCACTGATGGCTTGAAGTTGTTTTAATAAGACTGAAGTGGATACAATGAATCTCATGCTTTTTTGCGATAATTTACTTATATGCAATATTACGCAAATTAAATTTATTTTACCAATCCCACCCTCTTATAGCGACATTATTTATACTATTTTAATTTTGCTACATTTGTGATTAAATATTTATGCAGTTTAGAGACATAATTGGACACCAGGAGGTCAAAAAGCACTTGCTCAATTCGGTTAAAAACAACCGGGTGAGTCATGCGCAGCTATTTTTGGGTCCTGAAGGTTCTGGTTCGCTGGCGCTGGCAATAGCGTATGCACAATATGTCAATTGCGAGAATAAGCAGCCCGATGATAGCTGTGGAGCGTGCAGCTCCTGCCATAAATATCAAAAGCTGATTCATCCCGATCTACATTTCTCCTATCCCTATTATACTTCCAAAGACATTTCTGTTGCGGTGGATGTGGTACAAGATTGGCGAAAAGCTATAAGCAACAATCCATATCTCGGGTTTAACCATTGGCGAGAGCAATTGGACTCGGGAAATAAGCAGGCGAATATTCCCATCAAAGAGGTACACGATATTCTGAAAAAACTGAGCTTGAAAGCTTTTGAAGCAGAATACAAAGTGTTGATCATGTGGCTTCCCGAATATTTAGATAAAGAGGGTAATGCGCTTCTAAAGCTGATTGAGGAACCACCTGCAAAGACCCTGTTCATTCTGGTAGCCGAAAATCAAGAGAAGATTCTAAATACAATCATTTCACGAACGCAATTAATTAAGATTAATAAAATCGGCCACGAGGAGATGAAAAATTATTTAGTCGCTCATCAACAGGTGGATGCAACGGTGGCCAATGAAATTGCTTTTATAGCAGATGGCAATGTGCAGGAAGCCCTGAATCTACTATCCGCCCAAGAGCAAAATAGTAATTTTGCTACTTTTGTGGAGTGGATGCGGAACGTGGTGACTGACAATGGGTACAATATTTTGAACCAGAGTGAGGATATTCTTTCGAAACTAGGGAGAGAAAATCAAAAAAGTTTCTTACTTTATGCAATCAATATGTTTAGACAAATCATATTGATTCAGCAGGGCTTGCGCAGCTTAGTTTTTTTGAAAGAGGCGGAATTAAAATTTGTCGACAGATTTAGTGAGTTATATCAGTTTGAACAATTGACTGAAGCCATTATTTTGTTAGAAAAAGCACATTATGGCATTGAAAGAAATGGTAATCCTAAAATATTATTTTTAGATTTATCTTTGCAATTAGTTTTATTGTTCAAATATCAAACGTTCCCTAAAGGGACTCAATATATATAGAAAGAAAAATATGGGATGTGGCAGTTGCTCGTCCGGTGGTGGATGCGGTACTAGCACCAAATTAGGGACAGTACCAGCAGGCTGTAATAATAACGGCACCTGCATGACCAGCGGATGTAATAAATTAGATGTGTATGACTGGCTTTCCGATATGGATTTGCCATCAAATTATAAACCCTTCAATATAGTAGAAGTTCGATTCAAAGGTTCTCGTAAAGATTTCTTTGTCAATACGGACAATATTTATCTTGAAATGGGCGAAATGGTCGCCGTAGAACCCTCTACTGGCGGATATGATATTGGACACGTATCATTGACGGGTGAATTAGTTCGTCTTCAATTGAAGAAAAACAATGTAAATCCGGAGACTGTAGAAAAGAAAATCTACAGAAAAGCGAATGAAGCTGATGTCGCGAAGTATAATGCAGCCAAAGAATTGGAATGGGAAACGATGCACCGCGCGCGTAAGTTAGCGCTGGATTTGGGTCTTTCTATGAAAATTTCCGATGTAGATTACCAAGGAGACAAAACAAAAGCTACATTCTACTATACAGCAGAAGGCCGTGTCGATTTCCGTGAGCTGATTAAGAAAATGGCGGAAGCGTTTCGCATACGTATTGAGATGCGTCAAATCGGGATGCGTCAAGAAGCTAGTCGCTTAGGTGGTATTGGTTCTTGCGGTCGCGAATTATGTTGTTCGACTTGGTTGACAGATTTCAAGACCGTTTCTACGTCGGCTGCGCGTTATCAAAATTTGTCTTTAAACACATTAAAACTTGCCGGTCAATGTGGTAAGTTAAAATGTTGTCTGAATTACGAATTGGACAGTTATATGGATGCCTTAAAGGATATTCCAAATGATGTCGATCGTATAGAAACCAGAAGTGGTGTTGCCTATTTGCAAAAAACTGACATTTTCAAAAAGACAATGTGGTTTTCGTTCCCGGGTGCAGAAAGCTGGATTCCTTTACCTATTCACAAAGTCAAAGAGCTGGCTGAGTTAAACAAAAAAGGTGAGAAGCCCGAGTCATTAGGACAGACAACCGAGAAGGTAGAAGTCGTTAAACCGGTAATTTTGGATTACGAGAATGTGGTCGGTCAAGATAGTTTGACACGCTTGGACGACAAGAATAGAAAACGTAAGAAGAAAAAACCGAAGAGCAAGACGGGCACAACGGTCAATAAGGCTGAAAATGAAAAACCTGCTCCACAAAGAACAGGAAGACCGGAAAATCCTCAAAATGCGGTGAAAGAGCAGGTAAAACCCGCTTCGGAAGCCAACACTACGGGTGACGGTGCCACAAAATCCGTTGATCCGAAGAAAAGGCGAAGATTCAATAATCGTAATCGTAATAAACCGAATAATAATAAACAAAATGGTGGTGAATAATTTCACCACCTATATTTTTTAATATGAAAAAGTATTTAGCCGTCTTTCTGGTATCTTGTTTATCTACCGCTTGTTCTAATGAGGCTTATTTTGAAGAAAATAAGCCCATCAATAATAGATCGTGGGAATATAGCCAAATACCCACTTTTGAAGTGCATATCGACGACAAAAATGCGAAATACGATGTTTTCATTAATTTGAGACATAGCAACAAATACGATTACTCCAACATCTATCTCCTGCTCCATACAAATGGTAAGGGACTGCCCGACACCGCTTACAGACACGAAATCAAATTAGCTGAACTCGATGGCAAGTGGGTCGGAAAATCATCAGGCTCGCTATACCAAATCCAACAATTGGCCAAGCAAGATTTTTCTTTCCCTGATACAGGAAAATATTTATTTCGTATTGAACAAAATATGCGCGTCAACCCTTTATTAGATGTCAGCGATGTTGGTATTAAAATCATGAAAAAATGATTCTTATTCTGCGATGGATTCTTTTACCCTTTAGCCTCATTTATCACCTTATTATATGGGGCAGGAATCTATTGTATGATAAACAAATATTAAAAAGCAAATCTTTCTCTATACCCACCATTGTCATCGGTAACTTAGCGATAGGCGGCACAGGCAAGAGCCCCATGACAGAGTACCTTATTCGTTTGCTCAAAGAACGTTATAAGGTCAGTACGCTGAGTCGTGGGTATGGACGTAAGACCAAGGGGTTCCGATGGGTAGAAACGACATCTACAGCGTTAGAAGTAGGAGATGAGCCCTTACAGTTCAAACGCAAATTTCCGGATATTACGGTTGCGGTGTCCGAAGATCGCTGCAAAGGGATCCAACAACTGGAGCCCCACCATGACTTAGTGATTCTTGATGACGCTTTTCAGCATCGAAAGCTGAAGGCAGGGCTTTATATTTTATTATTTGATTACCCGTCTTTATTTAAGCCAATCCTTACGCTGCCTACAGGAGATTTTCGCGATGTATTAAGCTCTACCAGACGCGCTGATTTGATTATTATCACCAAATGCCCAGCAGATATTTCGGACAAAAACAAAGCGCATATCGAGCATATTATTCGCAAACATAGTATCTCTCCCATATTCTACACGACAATTGATTACGACCAACCCCGTGACGTAAATAATATTACGTATCCATACGAACTGGAGAATAAAGAAATCGTGCTTTTTTGTGGAATTGCCAATCCGAGTCCTTTGCTTAAATATTTACTTGACAAAGGGAATGTTGTGCATTTACATCAATTTGCCGATCATCACAACTATACGCATGCGGATTTTGAAAAAATCATACAAGCTTATCAGAAGCTGAATAATGAGAACGCCATTATCCTTACGACCGAAAAAGATATGCAACGTGTAGATACGCTATTGTTTGAGAAACTGCCTTTATTCTATATTCCTATTCATCTACAAACGGTGGATAAGCAACAGCATACTTTTGATCATTTTATAGAAAATTACTTAGCTAGATCCTAAAATTCTGACTTCCTGATTCGGAATAACTGCTGTATTTCATTCTTTTTTACCTCCCAGACCTGTTTCCTTTTATTGATTACGATATAAATCCGTTAAAACTTGTTAAATTGTAACAAAAAGGATACACTCGTGCAATATTTTTTGGGTTTTGACTGTTATTAAAGGGACAACAAAATAATAATAGATATACACTAAAATTTTAAATGCTATGAAAAAATTAATTTTAACAGGTCTGAGCTTTTTATTTGCTATCACTTTAACATTTGCGCAAGACTTTGTGAACGGTAAATAATAATGCAGAGTTTTTGGCAATTAGTACTGCAGAGTTTTTGGCAAGAATTACTGCAGAGTATTCGGTAAGAATGAATACA
>NZ_SMBZ01000025.1 GCF_004342685.1 Sphingobacterium alimentarium | reverse complement strand
TATATCGGCAATACAATCTTATCCGGAGTTCAAAGGATACTATGAAAGAAAAACGGGAGAAGGAAAGCCTAAAATGAGTGTAATCAATGCTATTAGGAACAAAATTGTACTCAGGGCGGCAGCTGTCATAAATAAGCAGACACCATATATAAAAAATAGCGGAGCGGCGGCTTAAAAAAATAAAATTTATTTGTTAAAGTCATAACAATCCAAAACGTTCATCCAAGCATAATCAACGTAGCCTCTATTTACAACCACTACACAGCCCTTAGGAAATGAAATGGTCTTGGCTATCTTAGATTCATGTTGTTTACCATCTGTGATATGCACAAAACTTGGTATACAGCCATCATAATCAAGTATAGTATGAAGTTTAACAGCTTCCCTTAGCACTGCGGAATTTTGCCCAGTCAAATACACTCAAGCACAAGGGTATAATAGTAGCATCCATGAGAAATACTTTACGTTTGAGTCTATTAATCTCAGCGCGTCTAGGATAATTTCTATTCCATAAATGTTCCAAAAGTTTGTAATAAAGGTCTCGGAATAGGCGATGATCGCGATGTTTGTTGATGTAGGATAAATTGGACTTGCTGGGTGTCCTAGAGATACCCATGTGGCTCATGTTACCTGAAGTACTACGCAGACCATTAGAAATATCACGAACGGAATCCGCAGATGAAAGATGGCAGAAAAGCATACTAACAATATGTGTCCAACTGTTAATTCCTTTATGATGCCTGTCGCATTGGTACTTTTGAACCAATTTATTAAAAATGTCACGGTCTACTAGACCTAATATCTGAGAAAATACGTTTATATTTACCATGGCGGTAGTATTATTTTAGCGAATTAAATATAGCAATACCTGCTATATTAAACCACCGCCATTTTTCCCCTTATTTGGGACCCTTCTGTTAAAATTATATAAAATGTATTTCCTAACTTCCTCTCACAAACTTTTGTAAATCAATAACTTTAGGGATTAAATTCAAAATTACCAAACATTTCGACCATAGCGAACTGATCCAGTAACCATTTTCTTTCATCTTTCCCTTGCCCTTTCCAATCTTTATTGAATAAACCGTTTGATTCACGCATTTTATTCCATGCATGATCCAGATTGGCCTGCATGGTGTGTACATATTGTTTATTCTTATCAATATGATACAGCTCTGCAAAACCACGCGCCATCACAGCAATAAACCACATATTTCCCGATTTTAATAAGCGGGTGGGCTCTCCGGGCTGTGCATGATCTGTAAAAAATTCTTGGTAGGCACTCTTGGCGACCTGCTGAGCATCGGACAAATAGCGTTTCTCCGCCGTTAGGGTGTAAAGTAAGGCTCCCGCTTGAATCATTTGGCCAGAATTATAAGCATACTTCCTTTTATCGAGCTTCCCTTCCAGATTTATATTATCAAAATAGAGCGAATCCGACTTGTCCATTAAGTTTGTCTGCGTCCATTGATACAGTTGCTTTGCTAAATCTAAGTAATCTTGTTTTTTAGTAGCCTTATATAATTTTGCTAAATACACGATGCTCGGTGCATTTGAACAGGTATTCTTTGATTCCTTACGTTGTTCGCACCAATATATGCCTCCACCAAGTTTTTCGTCCATGCCGCTGGCCACAAATTGCCAAATTTCTTCGGCTTTGTGTAAATATCTTAACTCTTTTGTATGTAAGTATAGGTCGGTAAAATCAATACCCAACCAAACATTATCATCATAAAACCGATCCGAAGTCGGTGCGAAATTGACATAAGAGGCATACCCTGCGGGAGATCGCGTATCATAATATTTTTCCAAGCCTGGTAGCACACGCGTATCTATCTGCGCTTTGCTCGCCGGTAGATTATGCTGAGCATATAGCGCAACATGCGCCGATAATGAACCGGAATAGGGCCAGAGGTAGGCATAAGGATTTGCTCTGTTAGCTTGCTCCTGGCTCACTAAATAGTCGGCTTTGTAATTATCCTCAAAAGGATATGTTTCGCGCAAGAGCAGACTACCTGATACACCATAATATTTATAGATCGAATCAAGGGTCGCCTGCGCTCGTTCCATATTAGGATGTTTCTGGGCCTGTGCTTTATTGTAGGTCAGTATAAAAAATAAAAAAACAATAAAATGATTTTTTGCCATGATGCATCTAAAAAGGTTTTAGTAAAAAACAAGGCTCCACTACTAGAGCCTTGACTTGTTATTATTCGTATCCAGGATTTTGCTTCAAATTAGGATTGATCGCAATTTGGTTATTTGGAACTGGAAACAATTCTCTATTGGGGTCATTCGATGGATTGTGATCCCACCAAGCGGCCGTCGTGAATTTATTAAATCTTATTAGATCTGTACGTCGTTTGCCCTCAAAAATGAATTCGCGTCCGCGCTCGCTCAATAATTCATCCAACGTTAATGTAGCTGTAGTATATTGATTTGCTGGCCAAGTTGCAGTGGTGAACGCACGTTTTCGGGATTCGTTTATCAAGTTTACTGCTTCAGCATTTGCGACTCCATTATTCTTACGCATTAGCGCTTCGGCTTTATTAAAATAGATTTCTGTAAGGCGGTAAATAATGTAATCGTTTTCCTGATAATTTACATCATCCAAGGTGCCTGATTTGTATTTATGAAATCTTGCACCCGAGTTTTCTTCTCCTTCTGTCATACTACCCGGACTTGTCATATCTCCCTCACTCTCTCTTCGAATACTATTCACAAATACCAAGGGCTTATCATTATATTCCTCAGTACCCAACACAGGCGTAGTAGTGCCGTATTTATATTGAGGCCCAAACAAGAACCACTCCTTCTTACGCAAATCATTCTCTGCATAGGCATCAAATGCCGTCGGAATAACAACTAATGCATTCCAACCACCATATCCTACTTTCAATACTTCCTTCATATAGTCATATCCAAAGAAAAAACCACCCCAATCGAACGTAAATCCTGCTTTACGGCTGAATTGGAATTGAAATAATGATTCTGGATTGGCTGAATTGGTATTGCTAAATAAAGAGTTTAGGTCTGCCGACAATTGGGGTGCACCGCCAATTCCTCCACCTTGTCCACTGATGATCTTGTCACAAGCTGCAATACACTCATCCCACATAGCTTTTCCTACCCATTTTTCAGCATTGAGATAAAGCTCGGCCATCATTGCATAGCCTGCGGCACGGGAGACTTGTCCAATATTTGCTGCCGAGGTCAATGGTAACTTTTCAACGTTGTCTATAAGTTCTTGTTGCACAAATTCGAAAACTTCTGCTCGTGGGCGGGTTTCTGGGTTGATTGGATCTGCTACTTTGGTCGCAATAGGAACATTGCCCCACAAATCCATTATTTTTATATAATGGAAAGCACGTAAAACTTTCAGTTGGGCGACAATTTCACTCCTATCATCATCAGTAAATCCTTCTACGGTAGCCACATCTAAGGCTTCGATATCTTGAATAGCATTATTCACATAACCTACTCCTCCCCACATCAATGTCCAGACATTACGGAGTCTATTCTCATTACTCGTCCACGTGTGATAATGCAGGCGAATATGATCACCCCCATCGTAACCATGCCTTCCTTTCTGTGGCCATGCCAGCTGGTCCGCACTTAATTCAGAATGATAATAGTAGCCACTCTGCCCTGTGGGAGCATACCAGGCTTGCATGTGCGTGAAAGGACGCAATGCCGCTTGCATAACTTCTCGCTTGTTGTTATAAAAGTTGTCTTCTATTATACTGTTATATACTTTCTCTGTCAGGTCTGTACATGAATTAAAAAATCCAGAACAAGCTAATGCCACTGTGAAGAGAACTTTTTTATTTATCTTTTTCATCGTTCTTCTTTTTAAAAACCAATATTTAACCCAAATGTCCAAGATCTTGTTCTTGGATAAAATCCACGACTATCTATCCCCGCATCAAATCCTGTGTCTTGCAATTCTGGATCTAAACCTGAGTAGGAGGTAATAGTAGCAACATTTCTACCTGTAAGGTATACATATAGATTACGTACATAGTTTGTTTTTAATTTGAAATTGTAGCCTAAAGTGACGTTATCCAATTTGACGAAATTTCCATTTTCTAAGTAATAATCAGAATATTGCGGATCATCAATAATATCCCTATGCTTATCAAAAGCGGACTCCAACACGTTGTTTGGTATCCACTTCTGGTTGCCAAAAAACATATCTGCCGTATTTAAGATTTGATATTTGAATTTACCACGGAAGAACACCGTTAAATCAAAACCTTTATAAGTAAACCGATTACCCAAGGAAGCTTGATATTTAGGCACACCATTTCCTATATAAGTCAAATCCTCATTACTCATCTGTCCGGCTGTTCCTGTAGTACCATCGGCTTTATGAAATAACCATTTACCCTCATCGTTAATGCCAGCAAATCTTTTTCCATAGAAAGAGCCTATTTCCCCGCCTTCTTCCAAACGGATAGCGTCACCTAAATTACCTGGAGAAGGCAATCCACCAAATGGAAGCCAATCACTCTTGAAGGTTTCATTCGACATTTTTACCAATCTATTTTTTTGGTAATTACCAGCAAAATCAACGGTCCAGGTAAACTCATCATTCATAATCGGCATCGCTGTCAATTGCAATTCCACCCCCTTATTAGTCACTTCTCCGACATTGTACCAGATACTACCTGAAACATATGCGGGCTGTTGAGCCGTATATTGATTCAATAAATCTGTTGTTCTACGTGTATACACATCCACGGATCCCGTTAGGCGATTCGACCATAAACCAAAATCCAAACCTACATTTGTCTCTGCTTTTTGTTCCCACTTCAGATCTGGATTGGGGTTTTGCGTAGGACCATATGTTTGATAATACACACCATTTTGCGGATATACTCCTCCTGTACCTAATAATACTAAGGATTGATAATTTGGAAAGCCTTGATTTCCTGTCACACCGTATCCTGCTCTCAATTTTAGGTTGCTAAATACTTCTTTGTTGGTAAAGAATTCTTCATTGGTAATATTCCATCCTGCAGAAATCGCTGGGAAATTACCCCATTTGTTATTTTTCCCGAAGCGTGAAGAACCTTCCCTTCTTAATATTGCACTTACGAAATATCGATCAGCATAGTTATAATTTACACGTCCAAAAAATGCAATTAGAGTATTGTCATCCTTAAATGAACTCATCCCTGGTCTTGGTAATTGGACATTTGTCAATGCTGTACCAGCACCCATATTCCAATCTAAAAATGCATCTGATGTAAATCCATTATTAGACATATTGAAATTTTCCGCAGTACTGTATTGGTAGCTATATCCCAATAATCCGGTTACATTGTGCACATCATTAAAGGATTGGTTATAATCAATTGTCGTTTCAAAGGTTTTAGACCATGACAAATCATTACCTTTCCACGCATATCCCATACCTTGGTATTCGGATACTAACCGTTGGTCCCAATCTTTGATGGATCGATATTGTCTATTATTTGTAGCATTTCGAACATACGAGGCGAAGGTACTGATACTCAATGGGTCGATAATTTGAAGCTTCAGTCTGGCATCTCCAGAGAAAGTTTGCTGATCACGATCCTCAATACGATTAGCCATTCTGTCCAAAGGATTAAAGTTGTTATATCCTTGTGTCTGATAGAAGCTACCATCTTCATTATACAACGGTGCTGTAGGATTACGTTGTATTGCCTGTTCGAAATATTCGGTCTTTCCGCCCAATAAATCTGCTTTATTGAAATTGGCCGCTATATTCCCACTAAATGTAAGGCGACTATTTAATCCAGTTTGGCTGAAATTCACACGGCCGCCGAATTGATCTCGCTCATTTTTCTTGGCAATACCTTGCGCTTTTTCATAATTAATAGAAGCTCGGTATACAGAATTCTCCCCACCTCCGCTGGCCACAAAATTGTGGAACGTCGAAAAATTATTGTGATTAATCAATTCATCATACAAATCCGTATTACTTCCTAAATCTAATGTCGGTCTATCTAATCCTTCAATCACCAACGTACGGAACCGATCAGCAGAAAGCATATTAGGTCTTCTAGCGACAGCTTCTGTTTGAGCATAAGTATAATATTCAAAAGCAGAAGTTCCAGATTTACCTTTCTTGGTCGTAATCAAGATAACACCTCCATTACCTCTGGTACCATATATAGCAGCAGCCGAACCATCTTTCAACACATCTATAGACTCAATATCCCCTTGTTTAATCAGATCCAAATTTCCTCCAGGAATACCATCAATCACAATGAGTGGTGTATTACCCCCTTTGATCGAGGCCATACCTCTCAATTGGATACTTGTACCAGCATTAGGATTACTACCTTGTGTCCTTGTCACATTAAGACCAGCGACTTTACCTTGTACAAGATCGATCGGGCTTCGCATCCCCCCTTGGTTAAAGTCTTTCTCCTTCACAGAAGATACAGCTGAAGTGACTTCGCTCTTGCGCTGGGTACCATATCCAACTACTATTACCTCGTCAATCACCTCTTCCAAGGGAGTGAGTGAGAAAGAAATTTGCGTACCCGACACACTGCGTTCGGACACTTGGAAGCCTAAATATGTAGCCACCAATACAGCTCCATTTTGTGCCTGAATACTGAATCGGCCGTTTTCATCGGTTTGCGTAGAAACACTGCTTCCTTTCACCGTAATGGTAACGCCTGAGATAGCCTGGCCTGTTGATTGATTTACTACCCTTCCTTCTACAGTTTGTTGCTGTAGGCTATAATTTGGTAATCCCTCACCATTCCATGGCAAATGGGCATAAACTGGACTATAACTCGTAGCGAGTAAAGAAAAAGAGAGAACCCATAACTTTCCTTTTCTTAGTCTTAGTTTGTCTGTTTTCAACATATAGTATAAGTTAATTAGTTTATGTTTCGTTGGTAAAAAGCTACACGAATACGCAAATGCGATGTAGGACACAAAAGTTTGTTGTAATTTTCGTTTATAATTAGCACTAATTAAATCATTTTAATCGATTTAGCAAAGTAAAAAATCAATAAATGTTTTTTACACCCTGTCCAATTCCAGCTGAGCCATTAATTGCTATTCCCATCCTGAATTGGTAAATTTGATATTTTAACACAGAGAAATTGTATGAAAATCATCGCTATAGGCAGAAATTATATAGATCACGCTAAGGAATTAAACAATCCGGTACCCGAGTCCCCGGTAATTTTTATGAAGCCCGATACGGCAATTTTGAAAGACAACAAAGATTTTTATTTTCCTGAATTCTCTTCAGATATTCACTATGAATGTGAGGTTGTTTATCGAATTTGTAACGAAGGCAAGCATGTGTCCGCTAAGTTTGCGCATAAATATTATGATGCAGTGGGATTGGGTATTGATTTTACTGCGCGGGATATTCAGTCCAAGCATAAAGAGAAAGGATTACCTTGGGAATTGGCAAAAGCATTTGACCATTCTGCTGTGATCAGTAACCTAATTCCAAAAGAAGAGTTTGAGAACCTATCTGACATCAATTTTTCTCTACAGAAAAATGGTTCGGCTGTGCAAGTTGGGAACACTAAGGATATGATTTTCGATATTGATTCACTCATTGTATACATATCGAAATTTATTACGTTGCGCAAAGGAGATTTGATATACACGGGCACACCTGCGGGTGTCGGGCCAATAGCCATTGGTGATAAATTAGAAGGATACATCGACGACAATTTGATGTTTATCACACAAATAAAATAATATGAAGAAACTTGGCTTGTTCATGCTTGCGGTGGTGAGTAGCTACTCCTCCCTACAGGCACAAAACAAAGACATCATAAAATCTCGATCCTATCCACAAGGATATTTTCGCAATCCCTTGAATATTGCTATGGACGCTTCGGGCACTTTTGGTGAATTAAGAAGCACCCACTTTCATGCCGGAGACGATTACCGTACGCAGCAAAAAATAGGCTTGCCTTTATTTGCTGCAGCCGAAGGAGTTGTCTCACGCGTTCGCGTACAGATCGGAGGCGGTGGCAATGCGGTTTATATAGATCATCCAAATGGATATTCTACCGTCTATTTACATATGGACACCTTCAATGATGCGTTAACCAGTATAGTACGCGCGGAGCAATATAAGCAGCAGCGTTTTGATGTCGACATTACTTTGCAGACCACACAAGTCAAAGTAAGTAAAGGCCAGTACATTGGTAATGCAGGTAATACAGGAGCATCGGGTGGTCCTCATCTGCATTTCGAAATACGAGATAGCAAAACACAGCATCCATTGAATCCACAATTGTTTGGATTGCGTTTTGCCGACAAATTCAATCCGACCATCAATAGTCTTATGGTTTATGGTTTGGATGATCAGGCCTATATGTTTAACGAGTTCACAGCACGCAAGTCCTATGGGGTCAAGAGTGTTGGAAACGGGAAGTATAGCCTTTCTCAATCAGCTGCTATTCCCGTATTAGGGAAATTTGGCTTGGGAATTAACACCATTGATAGGCATCGTGCCGGAGGATTTCAGAATGGTGTATATTCGATTGAACTCTTTGTAGATGGACAACTTATTTCTACGGTAGTATTCGAAGAATTGGATTTCAACACTTCGCGTGGTATACATTCTTATATAGACTACCCGCATTGGAAAAAGACGAAAGCAAAAATCCAAAAATCCTTTAAAGATCCAGGAAATCCTATAGAAATATTCAAAGCATTGCACAATCAAGGCATCGTTGAATTAACAGAAAATAAGATCTATAATGCCAAATATGTGGTGAAGGACGTCGCAGGCAATTGCAGTGAACTGGATTTCAAATTGAACAATACAGTTACCAAAACCGCTAATACACAACCACTAAAAGGCAAGTTGCTGGCATATAACACCTCGCATACGATCACAACAGAGCATGCGCAGATAGAAATTCCTACAGGCGTGCTGTACAGCAATCTTGATTTTGTGTATGAAGAATTGCCGCAACCAAGAAATGGTTTTTCTACTTTGCACAAAGTGCATAATAATCTGACACCTTTATTCTCCACCTATAAACTTGCAATAAAACCCACAAACCTACCCTCTTATTTGGAAAGCAAAGCTTTAATTGCTTCCACCGACGGAGGAGCTGAGGGCGGCAAGTTTGAAGCGGGCTGGGTCACCGTCAATACGCGTAATTTTGGAGACTTCTATGTAGCTGTAGATACTATTGCGCCGACTATTACAGCCAGAAATCTTACCAACGGGAAAAATGTAGCAACACAAAGTAAAATAGATTTTACCATCGCTGACAATTTTTCGGGAATTCAATCCTTCAATGGATATATAGATAACAAGTGGGTACTGATGGAATATGATTCCAAGAATAGGCATCTATGGCACCGCTTTGACCCCTCGCTAGCCAAAGGCGAACATATATTCAAATTGATTGTTAAAGATTGGAAAGACAACGAAAGAGTTTACCAAGCGAAGTTTGTAAGGTAGAGAAACTAAATTAATATAATTATGTCATTAGAAATAGGCTCAACAGCACCGGAAATAACAGCAAAAAACCAAAATGGTGAAATCGTTAAGTTATCGGATTTCCGAGGAAAGAAAGTAATTTTATATTTCTATCCAAAAGACAATACGCCAGGATGTACGACTGAAGCGTGCAACTTCAGAGACAGCTATCAATTTCTTTTAGGCCAAGGTTTTGAAGTCTTGGGCGTAAGCACCGACAGTGAACAATCCCATCAAAAATTCATTACCAAATTTGAATTGCCATTCAATCTATTGGCCGATGAAGACCAAAAAATAGTCAATGATTACGGCGTATGGGTAGAAAAAAATATGTACGGAAAAAAATATATGGGCACAGCACGTACAACTTTCGTCATTAACGAAGAAGGAATCATCGAACACATCATCAAAAAAGTAGATAATAAGAATGCATCCCAGCAGATTCTGGATTTGTATGCTTAAATAAAGCATTGAAAGACATATTTTTGACCAAATATGTCTTTCATTTTTTAACCTCGTTTCAAACCAAACTCCTCCCTTGAAGTCTGACTTTTCTCATCAGCGGGATCCAGGGATAATACCCAAGAAATCAAACACCTTTATAATCTAAGTTCAAGTTTTGCCACTTTCACAACCTTTGTATATATTTGCTCCTTATGAGCAAACAAACAGACGACTTTTTCAAAAACATTATATCACACGCCAAAGAGTACGGTTTTGTATTCCCTTCAAGTGAGATTTATGACGGTTTGAGTGCCGTATATGATTACGGACAATTAGGTTCAGAATTAAAAAATAACCTGAAGACTTATTGGTGGAAATCCATGGTGCAATTGAACGAAAATATTGTAGGTATCGACGCCGCAATCTTCATGCACCCGACGACTTGGAAAGCTTCAGGTCACGTAGATGGATTCAACGATCCTATGATCGATAATAAAGATTCTAAAAAACGTTACCGTGCAGATCAATTGATCGAAGACAAAATCGATCGTTATGAAAAGGACGGTAAGACGGATAAAGCAGCACAACTTCAACAAGACCTTGACGATGCATTGAATGCGGATGATTTAGTGCGTCTAAAAACCATCATCGAGGAACACAATATCGTATGTCCGATTTCAGGAACTAAAAACTGGACTGAAGTACGTCAGTTCAATTTGATGTTTGATACACAAATGGGTGCTATGGCTGATGGTGCAGAAAAAGTATACTTGCGTCCAGAAACTGCGCAAGGTATTTTTGTTAACTTCCTCAACGTACAAAAAACAGGAAGAATGAAAATCCCTTTTGGTATTGCACAAATCGGTAAAGCATTCCGTAATGAAGTAATTGCACGTCAGTTCATCATGCGTATGCGTGAATTCGAGCAAATGGAATTACAATTCTTCGTTCGTCCGGGTACGGAAATGGAATGGTATAAAAAATGGAAAGAGACGCGATTGAAATGGCATTTGGCATTAGGCGCCGATCCTGCAAAATACCGTTATCATGACCACGCTAAGCTTGCGCACTATGCAAATGCAGCTGTAGATATCGAATACGAATTCCCGTTTGGATTCAAAGAGGTAGAAGGAATCCACTCACGTACGGATTTTGACTTGAAACAACATCAAGAATTTTCGAAAAAGAAAATGCAGTATTTCGATCCAGAGATTAATCAAAACTACATTCCTTATGTAGTAGAGACTTCGATTGGTTTGGATCGTCTATTCTTGACTGTATTAGCCAATTCATTAGTTCACGAAGATCTTTCAAGCGAAGAAAAACAAGATTCACGTGTAGTCTTGAAATTCCATCCCGCTATCGCACCAGTGAAAGCAGCTGTATTGCCATTGACCAAAAAAGATGGCCTTCCAGAAAAAGCGCGCGAGATAATGGCTGCGCTTAAATTGGATTACAACATTCAATATGATGAGAAAGATGCGATTGGTAAACGCTACCGCCGCCAAGATGCAATTGGTACGCCATACTGTATCACAGTGGATCACCAGTCATTAGAAGATAATATGGTGACCATCCGTCACCGCGATTCTATGGAACAAGAGCGTGTCGCTATCACTGATTTGAGTAGAATCATTGGTGAGCGCGTAAGCCTGACTAATTTGTTATCCCAACTAGCCTAACTAGAAGATTCTCTACAAGATAGATTAAAAAGAGTAGCATATTCAATTATGCTGCTCTTTTGTTTTATATTTTTACCAACAAGATAATTTTACATAAATAATTACGCTATTCAATTATCTACGTTAATTAAATAGAAATATATTTTATCATGAAAGTAAATATAAAAACCATATTGTTAAGTGCAGGTCTAGTGGTGGCAGGAATGGTTAACACACATGCTCAGCAACCCGTAAAAACAACTGGCAATAGCAATGCAGTAAACAAATGGGATTCGCCAGCTGGAACAACTCTAACAACTGAACAGCAGAAATTACAGGATGAAAGTAAGGCTGCTATCGCAGTTAGCCGTAATGCTGCTGCAAAAATCGAGAAAGAACGTATTAAGGCAGAAAAAGCGGCTACCAAGAGAGAGAAAGAAATAAAGAAACAGGCAAAAAGACTCGAAAAAGAACAGAAAGCGCGTAAAAAAGCGGCCAACAAATATGATAAAGCCGTAAAAAAAGCAGTAAGCATTGAGAAAAAGCTGGATAAGCAAAAATCAAAAGTGGAAAAAATGGAAGATGCTTTAGATAAAAAAATCCGTAGAAATAGAATATCGGATTTGGAACGTGAAAAAGAAATTATCAAAATCAGCAAAGCTCAGATTAAGATTTTCGAAATTGAGCGTGATTTGGAAAAAGCAAACAATTCTATTAAAAAGCTTAGATAGTCGAATTCGATCGTATAAAAAATAAAGGTTAAGTAGATGCTTAACCTTTATTTTTTTAGTATTGATTTTAAGATGTCAATATAAAACCGCACGCCCTTCTCTATCTCCTTTAAATAAATAAATTCATCGGCCGTATGCGAACGAGCTGAATCACCGGGTCCTACTTTAATAGAAGGAATAGGTAATAAAGCCTGATCACTCATCGTGGGACTGCCATATATCTTTTTACCTAGTTTTAAGCCCGCTTGTACTATTGGATGATCAACTGGGATAGTAGAAGGATTCAACCGCGTAGAGCGCGCTACTACCTGAGATTGTACCTGTGATTGGATGATCTCTAAAACTTCCTGATTGCTGTAAACATCCGTCGTACGAACATCCACTACATACTTACACTCCGCAGGTACCACATTATGTTGGGAGCCGGCATTGATGAGAGTTACAGACATTTTTACGGGACCAAGAAATTCTGATTCCTTTGGAAATGTATAAGAATTAAACCAGTTTATATCCGCAACAGCTTTATAAATAGCGTTTACGCCCTCTTCTCGCGCGGCATGTCCCGATTGTCCTATCGCTGTACAGTCCAACACCATTAAGCCTTTTTCTGCTACAGCCAAATCCAATAATGTCGGCTCCCCGACTATCGCAAATGCACAGGGAACGACATGTTTGTATGCCTCTTCAATACCATTTTTGCCAGAGATTTCTTCCTCCGCGGAAGCGATCAAACAAAGATTATACGCTAAATCTGAATCCGCATAATAATATAAAAAGGTAGCTATTAGCGCAACTAGACATCCTCCCGCATCATTTGATCCTAAGCCATATAGTTTACCGTCTTCAAAAATTGCTTCGAAAGGATCTTTTGTATAACCAGGATTCGGTTTTACGGTATCATGATGCGAATTGAGTAGAATAGTAGGCTTATTCTCATCAAAATATTTATTATAGGCAATGACATTATTCCCTACCTGATTATTTGAAATACCTCTATCGATAAGAAAATGACTAATACAATCGGCAGTCTGAGTCTCCTCCCTACTCAAAGAGGGAGTAGCTACAAGCTGTGCTAATAGCGCAGTACTTTCTTCTATTAATTGTTGAATGGACTTATTCATTATACAATCCACCAGCTTTTTTGGCTGATAATTTAATTCCTTTTATAAATGCGGAACTTAATCCATTATGCTCCATTTCGTTCAATCCAGCTATTGTACAGCCTTTAGGAGAGGTCACTTTATCGATTTCACTCTCCGGGTGATTTTGTGTCTGCAACAATAAATCTGCCGCACCTTTGGCTGTTTGTACCGCCATTTTTAAAGCATCGTGGGCGTGAAAACCAATTTCCACTCCACCTTGAGAAGCCGCACGGATAGCACGCAAGAAAAAGGCTATACCACAAGCACACAAGGCTGTAGCAGAAGTCATCAAGTCTTCCTGTATAACTACTACTGAACCCACTGCTTCAAATAACTTTTCTACGCGGGATACCGCCTCTTCGGGAGCAGAATCTGTCGCAATGCAGGTCATAGACTGACCTATGGCTATGGCTGTATTAGGCATAGCACGAACGACAATTTTATTTTCGCCTAAAACCTCTTTCACATCATGGCAACTAACGCCTGATGCTACAGAAACAATAATCTGATTGGGCACTACATTGGAAGAAATCTCCTGCATGACTTTTTTAAGCTGCTGCGGAAGAACAGCCAATACTATAATATCAGCACCTACAATAGCCTCTGCATTATCTGCACTGACACCAAAACCCTCCGCAGACTCTTCTGATAATGAGGCCAAACTTCGGCGAGTGAGTACGATATCTTCAGCTTGATAAATTGCGGATTTCACCAGACCTTTGGCAAGTGAAAAACCTATATTTCCCGATCCTATTATTGTTATTTTACTCATGGTTTAGGAATAAAAAGTTGATTATTTATTGACAAGACATGTTCCAAATTTTTGTTGTTGAAACAGGTGCAAGTTTGAAGCATTACCTACATATACAGATTTAACACCCTTATGTATCGCATCAAAGGCATTTTGCAATTTAGGAATCATTCCATCGCTGATGATGCCGCGCTCTCTATATGTTGTAAAATCTTTAGCCGTAATATTTTCAATAACTGAATTCTCATCATTTACATCCAGCAATACCCCATTTTTTTCGAAACAATAAATCAAAGATGCTTCATAATGATCCGCCATCGCCGTAGCTAAAGCCGAAGCAATGGTATCGGCGTTGGTATTCAACAGTTGCCCGCTACCATTGTGTGTAATAGCCGAAAATATAGGTGTAAAACCCGCATCCAAGAACTTTTTGATAGCCAGGGAGTTTACCGAGTCTGCCAAAATATCACCTGCATAACCGTAATCAATTTCTTTCACCGGACGTTTTACAGCCTTGATGACATTACCATCTGCCCCACTGAGCCCAATGGCATCACACAAATATTTTTGTAGCGTTGCTACTATTTTCTTGTTGGTAAGGCCTGCATAAACCATGGTTACCACATCAAGCATATCTTTGTCGGTAATGCGTCGGCCTTCTACCATTTGCGCTTCTAACCCTAATTTTGAAGCTAATCGCGTGGCAATTTTACCACCACCATGCACCAAAATTTTCTTTCCCGGAATGGCTGCAAATTTTTCCAAGAAAGTTTCTAATTGAATATCATCATCAATTACATTACCACCGATCTTAACAATATTCAATGTACTATTCGACATACTTATCTGCTTATTAATTTAGACTTTCTAACATTCTTTTTAATACCACTTGAGCCGCCCAAACGCGATTACTAGCTTCTTTGATCACAAGTGAATTAGGACCATCCAAAATCTCAGATGACAGCTCGAGATCACGACGTACAGGCAAACAGTGCATTACCTTCGCATCATTCGTCAGTTTCAACTTTTGATTGTCCATCATCCAGTTTTCGTTGACAGGATATACCTCGCCATATTCTTTGTAGGAAGACCAGTTTTTAACATAGACAAAGTCAGCATCAGCTAGTGCTTCATCCAGTTTATGAGTGATAGTAGCGCCTGTAGTAAATTCATCGGCTAGCTCATATCCAGCTGGATGAGCTATGGTGAAGTCCACCAAGCCCTGCTCCTGCGCTTTGGACATCCATTCGGCAAATGAATTTGGCACAGCTTGTGGCAATGCTTTCACATGCGGAGCCCATGCCAATACCACTTTAGGCTTAGCAATTTGCTTGTGCTCGGTTATCGTAATTAAGTCTGTCAAACTTTGTAAAGGATGACGTGTAGCACTTTCTAATGAAACAACGGGAACACCGCAAAATTTGATAAACTTATTGAACAAATCCTCATTGTAATCAGCTTCTTTATCTTTCAACGAAGGGAAGGATCGCAATCCCAATATATCACAATATTCGCCCATTACAGCTGCAGCTTCACGAATATGTTCGACAGTCGTCCCATTCATCACTACACCATCCTGAGTTTCTAGTGCCCAGCCATCTTTGTCCATATTCATCACCATCACATTCATCCCAAGATTTAGGGCTGCTTTTTGAGTACTAAGGCGTGTACGTAAGCTTGGATTTAAGAATACCAGACCCAACATCTTATGTTTACCGAGCGCTTCATGTGCATTCGGATTGGCCTTTAGCTCTAACGCTTCTTTGACGATAGCATCGAGGCTATCAACATCCGCTACTGAAAAAAACTTTTTCATTGATATATAATCTATGAATAATGAGTATTAAGCTTTTAGACGTTCGTCCAAAGCAGTTAAAAATCTATCTGCAATCTCTTTTGTTATGTTCAAAGCCGGTAGGATACGGATTACATTTGGCTTAGCTTCGCCGGTGAAAATTCTATTTTTCAACAATAGATCTTTTTTCACGTGTGCTAACTCCGTAGGCAAATCAATTCCAACCATTAATCCACGACCACGCACTTCTTGTACCTTATCAAATTTCTTCAATTCATCGATTAGATAAGCGCCAACAGAGGCAGCGTTCGCCAATAAATTATCTTGTTTGATAATATCCAATACCGCTACTGCGGCAGCACAAGCTAGGTGATTACCGCCAAAGGTTGTTCCCAACAATCCATAAGAAGCTTTAAACTTAGGGGCTATCGCGATACCACCAATAGGGAATCCATTGCCCATTCCTTTAGCCATGGAGTATATATCTGCCTCCACTTGGGCGTAATCGTGTGAATAAAAATCCCCCGTACGGCCATAGCCACACTGAACCGAGTCTGCTATATACACCGACCCATATTGGTCGCACAACGAACGTATTAATCTTAAGAATGAAACTGAAGCCTCACGAATACCACCAACACCTTGTATGCCTTCTATGATAACAGCCGCAATCTCATCACCGTATTCGGCGAATGCTGCTAAAAGAGCTTCTTCATCATTGAAGGGAAGGAATATAATATTATCAGTTTGATTGACAGGAGCTACTATGGCAGGATTATCAGTAGCCGCCACAGCTAATGAGGTACGACCATGAAAGGCTTTGTCAAAAGCGATTACCTTTTTGCGCCCTGTGTGAAATGATGCAAGTTTCAACGCATTTTCATTAGCTTCTGCTCCTGAATTACATAGGAATAAGGTATAATCCGCTTTGCCAGAGATCTCACCCAATTGTTGAGCTAATTGCTTTTGGATAGGGATCTCAATGGAATTAGAATAGAATCCAATATTATTCAATTGCTCTGTAATGGTCTTTACATAATGAGGATGTGTGTGTCCGATAGATATTACGGCGTGACCACCATATAGATCTAAAAATTCATTACCCTCCGCATCCCAAACTGTAGAACCCTCAGCCTTAACGATGTTAATAGGATTGATCGGGTAAACATTAAATAAATTCATTTCTAAAAATTAATAATAAAGTCGATGTACTCAACAAATACATGACAAATATAGTTATTTTACTCCCCTTATTGACGTAATTTCCTGCATATATATTTGCTTCACAGCGTATAAGTATATGGTTTGACAATCACATTAAGGACTTTTTCGACTTTATAAACGCACAAAAGCCTATCATCGCTGATGATAGGCTTTCATATAAGATTTTAAACTAAATACTAGTCTTTTTTCTCTTCAGTAGCAGGAGCTTCTTCTGTAGTAGCTGTTTCTTCAGCTTTTACTTCTTCAGCAACTTCTACTGTCTCAGCAGTCTCAGCAGCTTTTTTCTTAGAAGCACCACGGCGACGAGTAGCTTTTTTCTCAGTTTTAGCAGTTTTGCCATAAACTTCGTTGTAATCTACTAACTCGATGAATGCCATCTCCGCATTATCACCTAAACGGTTTTCTAATTTAATGATACGAGTGTAACCACCTGGACGCGTAGCAACTTTTTCAGATACTTCGCGGAATAAGATAGTAACAGCATCTTTATCCTTTAAATAAGCGAATACTGTACGACGAGAGTGAGTCGTGTCAGTTTTAGATTTAGTAATCAAAGGCTCTACATATTTACGTAATGCTTTAGCTTTAGCCAAAGTAGTAGTAATACGTTTGTGTTTGATCAATGACGTCGCCATGTTAGCTAACATCGCCTTACGGTGACTGTCAGTGCGGCCTAAGTGATTTACTTTTTTTCCGTGTCTCATTTTAGTTTTAGTTTTTGTGCATACCGTTCTTACTTGCTTTTGCTTTCGGAGGAATTATGCAACAGGTCGCTTAATTATTTAATTAATTATTATTCTTCGTCTAATTTGTATTTAGACAAGTTCATTCCGAATGATAAACCTTTCGATTTTACCAATTCCTGAATTTCGCTTAATGATTTTTTACCGAAGTTGCGGAATTTCAACATATCAGCCACGTCGTATGTTACTAACTCAGCCAATGTACGAATATCTGCAGCTTTCAAACAGTTCAGTGCACGAACAGAAAGATCTAAATCCACTAATTCAGTTTTCAAGATCTTACGCATATGTAAGATTTCTTCGTCTACTACTTTAGTTTCTTCTTTAGTTTGTGACTCTAACAACATATTTTCGTCAGAGAACAACATGAAGTGCTGGATCAAGATACGAGCAGCTTCTTTCAAAGCATCTTCTGGGTGAATAGAACCATCTGTAGAGATGTCTAACAACAATTTCTCGTAGTCAGTTTTTTGCTCTACACGGTAGTTTTCAATGGTATATTTCACATTCTTAATCGGAGTGTAGATAGAGTCAATAGCGATTACACCTACAGGACCATCAGTTACTTTGTTCTCTTCCGCATTTACATAACCGCGACCTTTTGATACAGATAATTCAACCTCTAAAGTGATTGAGCTATCCATGTTACAAATTACTAGGTCAGGGTTTAACACTGTAAAGTTGTTCGAAAACTTAGTGATATCACCAGCTTTGAATTGTTCTTGACCATTGATAACTACAAAGATTTTCTCGTTGTCTCCTTGCTCACCTGATTTTTGAAAACGTACTTGTTTCAAATTCAAGATGATCTCAGTTACGTCTTCCACTACACCTTTGATGGTAGAGAATTCGTGAGACACGCCAGAAATTCTAATCGACGTAATTGCATATCCTTCTAAAGAGGACAATAAAATACGGCGCAAAGCATTACCAATTGTTACACCAAAACCTGGCTCTAATGGACGAAATTCGAAAGTACCATCAAAATCCGTAGACTTTTGCATGATAACTTTATCCGGTCTTTGAAATGCTAAAATTGCCATTTATAATATTTTAATATTTTTTAACAATGAATATCATAATAGCATATGCATAACCTGATCTGAGGTTATGCATATTACTATTATTTATTATTTAGAGTACAACTCTACGATTAAGTTTTCTTTGATATTCTCAGGGATATCTGCTCTCTCTGGGAAAGAAATGAATCTACCAGTAAGATTTTTTGCATCCCATTCTAACCAACCATATTTGTTGATTGTTCTACCTGCTACTGAAGTAGTGATAGCTTCTAAAGTTTGAGAACGCTCACGCACCGCGATAACATCGCCTGGGCGTACGCTATATGATGGAATGTTAACAACATCGCCGTTAACAGTAATGTGCTTGTGTGATACTAATTGACGTGCAGCCGAACGTGTAGGAGCAATACCTAAACGGTAAACCACGTTATCCAAACGAGCTTCTAATAATTTCAAGAAGTTCTCACCTGTGATACCTTGTTTTGCTGACGCTTTTACGAATAAGTTAGAGAATTGACGTTCTAAAACACCGTAAGTATATTTAGCTTTTTGTTTTTCTAACAACTGAATAGCATATTCAGACTGCTTACCTCTTCTTTTAGATGGACCATGTTGTCCAGGAGGATAATTCTTTTTTTCTAATGCTTTATCAGGGCCGAAAATTGGCTCTCTGAATTTACGTGCAATTTTGGACTTTGGTCCTGTATATCTTGCCATTTCTTTTTCTGTTTGAAGTATCGATCAGCCTTTAACTGATGAATCTTATCTTAAACAATAATATTATTAAACTCTTCTGCGTTTTGGAGGACGACAACCGTTGTGAGGAAGTGGTGTAATATCTTTGATACTAGTCACATCAATACCTACAGTTTGTAATGTACGGATCGCTGATTCACGACCTGCACCTGGTCCTTTAACGAAAACTTCAACTTTACGTAACCCTAAGTCGTGAGCAACTTTACCACAGTCTGAAGCAGCTTGACCGGCAGCGTATGGAGTGTTCTTTTTAGAACCTCTGAAACCCATTTTACCAGCTGATGACCATGAAATAGTTTGACCTGAGTTATTTGTCAAAGTAATAATAATGTTGTTAAAAGTAGCATTGATATGAGCTTGTCCTACAGGCTCGATAACAACGATACGCTTTTTAGTAACTTTTTTACTTTTAGCCATTTTTTACTTATTATTTAGTAGCTTTTTTCTTGTTTGCAACTGTCTTACGTTTACCCTTACGAGTACGAGAGTTGTTTTTTGTACGTTGACCACGAACTGGTAAATGTTTACGGTGACGTAGGCCACGGTAACAACCAATATCCATCAAACGTTTGATGTTCAACTGAACTTCTGAACGTAAAGCACCTTCTACTTTAATTTCATCATTGATGATAGTACGAATAGCCGCTAATTGATCATCGTTCCACTCAGAAACTTTAACGTCTTGACTAATTCCTGCTTTATCCAAGATATAAGCAGCAGTGGCACGACCAACACCGAAAATGTAGGTAAGGCCAATAACACCTCTTTTGTTTTTAGGTAAATCTATACCTGATATCCTTGCCATATAATTTTTTAAGCGATTTTGTTAATTAATTATCCCTGACGTTGTTTGAATTTAGGGTTCTTTTTGTTGATCACAAAAATCTTTCCTTTACGACGGATGATTTTACAGTCCGCGCTACGTTTTTTTACTGATGCTCTTACTTTCATTGTAATAAATTGTTAAAGCTCTTCGCAGAGCGCTATCTTATTTATAACGATATGTTATTCTACCTTTTGTTAAATCATAAGGTGACATCTCTAATTTCACTTTGTCTCCTGGAAGAATTTTGATGTAGTGCATACGCATTTTACCCGAAATATGAGCAATAATCTCATGCCCATTTTCCAATTCTACACGAAACATAGCATTAGATAATGCTTCTCTGATAACTCCGTCTTGTTCTATTGAGGCTTGTTTAGCCATATATCAATTCTTATTTACGTTTCAACAACCTGCACTTAACAGGAGTGCAAAGATAAACAAAAAATATTGTATGCCAACTATTTTTTGTTTAAAACTTTTTCAATTTCATCAAAATTCAACAACACATCCGGCCTACCTTTTCGAATGGCTACCATCTGTTCAAAGTGTGCAGATAATTTGCCGTCCACTGTACTCACCGTCCAACCATCATCCCAAAACTTAACACCAGCCTTGCCGGCATTAATCATCGGCTCTATACATATGACTAAGCCCGATTCTAACTTCGGTCCTGCACCTCGTTTACCGTAATTCGGAACTTCAGGTTTTTCATGTAGGTGTAGACCCACACCATGACCTACTAGTTCACGTACGATACCGAAGTTGTAAGGTTGCACATATTCTTGAATTGCTGATGAAATATCCCCCACACGTCTGCCCGCAACAGCCTGTTCCACTCCTTTTTGCAAAGAAGCTTTAGTTACGTCTAATAGTAATTGGGCTTCCTCTGATATTTCACCTATCCCAAATGTATAAGCCGAGTCTGATATAAAACCATTTAGGTTTACCCCCCCATCTACAGAAACTAGATCACCATCCTTGATGATGTAGTCACTAGGGAAACCATGCACGATTTGATCATTAACCGAGATACATAAAGAATAAGGAAAACCGTGATAATTGAGAAATGCTGGTGTACCACCATGATCATGGATATAGTCATAAGCTAACTTATCCAATGAAAGTGTAGTAACTCCAGGTTTGATTACCTTGGCGATTTCAGCAAGTAAATTCGAGAGTACATTTGCTGACTCTCGAATTTGCTCGATTTGTTCTTCTGTTTTATAAATTACTTTAGACATCTAAAGAATTAAATAGCTGATTGATCATACCCTTCAACTCCTACTGCCGAACGGCCTTTGACACGGCCTGTCTTCATCAATCCATCGTAATGACGCATCAATAAATGAGACTCGATCTGTTGAAGTGTATCTAAAACTACACCTACCAAAATCAATAGCGACGTACCTCCGTAGAAGTGTGCGAAGTTATTATTAACTCCTGCAGCACTTGCCATCGCTGGTAATATGGCTATGATAGCTATAAAAATTGCGCCTGGGAAAGTAATACGAGAAATCACATTATCTATGAATAAGTTCGTATCATATCCGGGTTTGATGCCTGGTACGAAACCACCATTCTTCTTCATGTCTTCAGACATCTGTTGTGGATTTACCATGATAGCTGTATAGAAGAATGTGAACGCAATAATTAAAATTGCAAAAGTCACATTATAAGCTACCGAAGTGAAATCTGTTAAAGAAGTCAAAAAGTCAGATTGAAGACTAGGGAAAAATTGTGCCAATGACATCGGCAAAAACATGATAGCTTGTGCGAAGATAATAGGCATTACACCTGCCGCGTTTACTTTCAATGGGATGTACTGACGCACACCACCCACTTGCTTGTTACCTACAATTTTCTTAGCATACTGAACGGGTATTTTGCGTACACCTTGTACGATCAATATAGTAAAGATCACGACAAAGAATAATGCAATAAACTCCACGATGAATGGAATAATACCACCACCGCTAGGACTCATACGAGATCCCCATTCAGCGACAATGCCGCCTGGTAATTGAGCGATGATACCAGCCATGATAATCAATGAGATACCATTACCAATACCTTTATCGGTGATTTTCTCACCCAACCACATCACAAACAAAGTACCTGCAGTCAAAACAATAGCAGTCAACACAGTGAACATTGGATCCGAAATAACTTTAGCTGTATCATCAATCTGAGTTTTTACATAAGCTATAGCTTGTACCAATGTGATAGCCACTGTCAGGTAGCGTGTAATCTGAGTCATTTTTTTACGACCAGACTCACCCTCTTTTTGCATCTTCTGAAAGGCAGGAACTGCAATCCCCAATAATTGTACAACGATAGAAGCCGAGATGTAAGGCATTACACCTAGGGCAAATATTGCAGCACGCGAGAATGAACCACCAGAGAACATATTAATCATTCCCAGAAGGCCTTCTTTTTCGCCTGCACTTGCTAACGCATCTGGATTGACACCTGGTAATACCACGTGACATCCAATACGATAAATGAGAAGAAATAGCAACGTATTCAAGATACGATTACGTAAATCTTCAATCTTCCATATATTGGTTAAGGTTGTGATTAGTTTTTTCATGTATTAAAGTTTTACGATAGAACCACCTGCAGCTTCGATTGCTTTTTGTGCAGACGCTGAGAATGCATGCGCTTTAACTTCAACTTTTGCATTAAACTCACCACGACCTAATACCTTAACTAGGTCATTTTTTGAAACTAAACCATGTGCTTTTAACGTATCGAAATCAATAACAGTTAAGTTATGTTTTTCAACCAATGCTTGCAATACGTCTAAGTTCACACCGTTGTATTCTACACGGTTTGCATTTTTGAAACCGAATTTAGGAACACGGCGTTGTAAAGGCATTTGACCACCTTCAAAACCGATTTTAGTCGAGTGACCTGAACGTGAGCCAGCACCTTTGTGACCACGTGTAGATGTACCACCACGACCAGAACCTTGACCACGACCAATACGTTTTCTGCTTTTTGTTGAACCAGCTGCTGGTTTTAAATTACTTAAGTTCATTTTAAACTAAGATTATGTTGCCCCTTCGCTTTCACTATACAGGAAACAACGATTAACAAATAAATTATTAATAAAAATAACTAATGGAAAGGATTATAAAACCCTTTCCATATAGTATATTTTGCTTTTTAGATAGCTTCTACCGCTACTAAGTGATTCACTTTACGAACCATTCCTATGATAGCAGCTGTAGCTTCTACTTCTACTGATTGATTGATTTTTTTCAAACCTAATGCCTCAATAGTTTTCTTTTGGCGCTCGCTTCTGTCGATAACGCTCTTTATCTGGGTAATTTTGATTTTTGCCATGATAATTAACCGTTAAATACTTTGTTTAAATCGACACCGCGGTGTTGAGCTACTGTGTATGCATCACGCATTTCTGCTAATGCAGTGATAGTTGCTTTCACTACGTTGTGTGGGTTTGATGATCCTAATGATTTAGCTAATACGTCTTTGATACCAGCAGACTCTAATACGGCACGCATGGCACCACCTGCTAATACTCCAGTACCACCTACAGCTGGCTTGATTAATACCGAACCACCTGAATATTTACCGTATTGCTCGTGAGGTACAGTTCCATTGATGATAGGAACTTTTACCAAATTTTTCTTAGCATCATCGATACCTTTAGTGATCGCTTCAGTTACCTCTTTAGCTTTACCTAAACCGTAACCTACGATACCGTTTTCATCACCGACAACTACGATAGCTGAGAAACTGAAAGTACGACCACCTTTAGTTACTTTCGCTACGCGTTGGATGCTTACTAAGCGATCTTTTAATTCAATTTCGCTTGATTTTACTCTTTTAATATTGCTTAATGCCATTATCTTTCTTGATTAAAAGTCTAAACCGCCTTCGCGAGCACCTTCTGCCAATGATTTAACACGGCCGTGGTATAAGTACCCATTACGGTCAAAAACTACTTTACTAATACCTGCTGCAACAGCTTTCTCAGCTACTAATTTACCTACAGCTTTAGATTGTTCTACTTTGCTACCTGACGCTACGAACTCTTTAGATAAGCTTGAAGCTGCAGCTAAAGTTTTGCCTGTAGAATCGTCGATTACTTGTGCGTAGATACCTTTGTTAGATCTAAAAACTGATAAACGTGGACGCTCAGTTGTGCCAGCAAGGTTTTTTCTAATTCCTTGTTTGATTCGCTCTCTGCGAGATGTTTTACTTCCTGCCATGGTTATTATTTTTTAGCTGATTTACCTGCTTTTCTTCTTAATACTTCACCCGCAAATTTAACACCTTTACCTTTGTAAGGCTCTGGTTTACGGAAGCTGCGGATTTTCGCTGCTACTTGCCCGATTAACTGTTTGTCAACAGACTCTAAAGTAATAGTAGGGTTTTTACCTTTATCAGCAGTTGTTGTTACTGTAATTTCCTTTGGCAATACAAAAACGATCTGGTGAGAGAAACCTAAAGTTAACTCTAATGTATTACCTGTGTTTGAAGCACGGTAACCTACACCGACTAACTCTTGAGTAGTTTTGTAACCTTCAGTCACACCAATCACCATGTTATTCAATAGTGAACGGTATAGACCGTGTAATGCTTTGTGTTTCTTTTGTTCAGTAGCGCGAGTTACTACGATGTTACCATCTTCTTCTTTAACTGTAATGTCGCTGTCTACTTGTTGTGAAAGTTCACCTTTAGGACCTTTTACTGTTACCAGATTCTTATCTGACACAGTTACCGTTACTCCCGCGGGAATAGCGATAGGTGCTTTTCCAATTCTTGACATTTCTTCGTGTTTTTTCCTAGATTAATAAATGTAACATAAAACCTCACCACCTACATTTTGTAAGCGAGCTTCTTTATCTGTCATTACACCTTTAGATGTTGACAAGATAGCAATACCCAAGCCATTCAAAACGCGAGGCATGTTGTCGACATTTGCATACTTTCTTAAACCAGGTTTACTCACACGTGTCAAAGTGCGAATAGCCGGTACTTTGCTAATTGGGTTATACTTTAACGCAATTTTGATAGAACCTTGAGGTCCTTCTTCTACGAATTTGTAATTAGCAATGTAACCTTTGTCAAAAAGAACTTTTGTGATTTCTTTTTTCAGGTTCGATGCAGGAATTTCAACAACCCTGTGGTTGGCCTTAATGGCATTCCTTACTCGTGTAAGGTAATCCGCTATTGGATCTGTATTCATTATGTAAAAAAATTGTGACAATGGTTTCCTGCGCTCATTTTGGACACTGGACCTTCTGTCTGTTAATAAAAAATTGCAATGCAAAAGCCCTGATAAGTCATTTTATAGACTTATCCGGGCAAAAGTAACTATTTTTTCCTGATTACCAAGAAGCTTTTGTAATCCCCGGGATCTTGCCATCAAGTGCCATCTCACGGAATGTTACACGAGAGATACCAAATTGACGCATATATCCTTTAGGACGACCTGTTAATTTACAACGATTGTGTAAACGAACTGGTGAAGCATTTTTAGGTAATTTATCTAACGCCGCGTAGTCTCCAGCTTCTTTCAGAGCTGCACGTTTAGCTGCAAATTTAGCAACTAATTTTTGACGTTTTACTTCGCGTGCTTTTAATCCTTCTTTAGCCATTGTTTTCCGTATTTTGATTTTTGAATGGTAAACCGAATTGTTTTAATAACTCCAATGCTTCGATATCATTTTGAGCTGATGTCACGAATGTGATATCCATACCCGCGATTTTATTGATCTTGTCAATGTTGATCTCTGGGAAAATGATTTGCTCTGTGATACCTAAGTTGTAGTTACCTCTTCCGTCAAAACCTTTGTCATTGATACCACGGAAGTCGCGGATACGAGGCAAAGATACTGCGATCAAACGGTCTAAGAATTCGTACATGTTGTTGTCACGTAATGTTACACGAGCACCAACTGGCATTCCTTTACGAAGTTTGAAGTTAGAGATATCCTTTTTTGATTTGGTAGCAACTGCTTGCTGACCAGTGATCAAAGTTAACTCAGCGATAGCGTTATCGATTAATTTTTTATCTGCTGTAGCAGCACCGACACCTTGCGATACGACAATTTTCTCAAGTTTCGGAACTTGCATAACGCTTTTATACTGGAATTTTTCTTTAAGCGTAGTACGGATTTCTTCCGCATATTTCGCTTTTAATCTTGGTACGTAAGTCATTATTTAATTTCCTCCCCTGATTTTTTAGCGTAACGAACAATTTTGCCATCTGCATTTAGTTTGCGACCTACACGTGTAGTTTCACCTGTTTTAGGATCGATCAAAGCTAAGTTTGAGATGTTGATAGCAGCTTCTTTCTCGATGATACCACCTTGAGGATTAGCTGCGCTAGGTTTAGTGTGTTTTTTTACGATGTTAGCGCCTTCTACGATAGCTCTGTTTGCATCCACTAAAATTTGCAATACTTTTCCTTGAACACCTTTAGAGTTACCAGCGATAACTTTCACTAAATCACCTTTTTTAATTTTGATTTTGTGAGTTGTTTTTGTTTTCTGTGCCATAATTATAAAACCTCCGGTGCTAGTGATACAATCTTCATGAACTGTTTCTCACGTAATTCACGAGCTACTGGGCCGAAAATACGTGTTCCGCGTGGTTCATCATTATTATTTAATAATACTGCAGCGTTGTCATCGAAACGAATATAAGAACCATCTTTACGACGGATTTCTTTTTTCGTACGTACTACTACTGCTTTAGAAACTGATCCTTTTTTTACGTTTCCTGAAGGCATAGCGCTCTTTACAGATACAACAATCTTATCACCGATTGATGCATAACGCTTGCGCGTGCCGCCTAACACACGGATTACTAAAACTTCTTTAGCACCGCTGTTGTCAGCTACATTTAGTCTTGATTCTTGTTGTACCATGTTATTTAGCTCTTTCTATTATTTCAACTAATCTCCAGTTCTTTGTTTTACTCAGCGGACGAGTTTCCATAATTAATACCGTATCGCCGATACCGCAGGTATTAGTTTCGTCATGAGCTTTGAATTTAGTAGTTTTCTTAACGAATTTACCGTAGATAGGGTGTTTCACTTTACGCTCTACTGCTACAACGATAGATTTGTCCATTTTGTTGCTAACTACTAAGCCGATTCTTGTTTTTCTTAAATTTCTTTCCATTTCGACTTAATTTTTATGCCTCAGAGGCTGTTTCAGATTTTGCTGCATTTTTACGCTTAGTGATCTCAGTAGAGATACGAGCGATATTTTTGCGAGCTGCTTTCAAAACGTTAGGGTTTTCTAAAGCAGAAACAGCATGTGCAAATTTTAATTTGTTTAACGCCGCTTTTTCTTCAGCTAATTTAGCTACTAAAGCGTCTGTTGTTAATTCTACGATTTCTGAATTTTTCATTGTTTTCAGTGTTAATGCTGGGTTATCAATTGTGTTTGTATGATGCCTCTCGAGTAACGGTCGAGAGGCTAAACTATTGACATTACCAACGTTCTTTATGCTTCAACGTAGTCTCTACGTATTACAAACTTAGTTTGTACTGGTAACTTTTGAGCTGCAAGGCGTAAAGCTTCTTTAGCAATTTCTAAAGGCACACCTTCTGCTTCGAATAACATACGGCCTGGTCTTACAACTGCTACCCAATACTCAGGAGCACCTTTACCTTTACCCATACGTACCTCTGCAGGCTTTTTAGTAACCGGTTTGTCAGGGAAGATACGGATCCATACTTGACCTTCACGTTTCATAAAACGTGTTACCGCGATACGAGCTGCCTCGATTTGACGGCTAGTGATCCATGCTTCTTCCAGTGATTTGATACCGAAAGAACCGAAAGCTAATTCTGCTCCACGAGAAGCATTACCTTTCATGCGGCCCTTTTGCATCTTTCTGAACTTCGTTCTTTTTGGCTGTAACATGTTCGTATTTTTTTAATCCCGCCCGATGACGGGACATTTTTAAATCTTGTTATTAATTAATCTTTTTTAGCACCACGGTTTTGTCCGCCACGGTTTTGTCCGCCACGGTTGTTGTCACGGCGACCACCACGGTTATTACCACCACGGTTGTCACGACGCTCACCGCCTTCGTTTCCGCCACGAGTTTTCGTGTTAGAAGTTTGACCGATGTTAGGAGATAAGTCACGTTTACCGTATACTTCACCTTTACAGATCCATACTTTAATACCAATTTTACCGTAGGTAGTAAGTGCTTCTGCTAAAGCGTAGTCGATATCAGCACGTAATGTGTGTAGAGGAGTTCTTCCTTCTTTGTACTGCTCTGTACGAGCCATCTCAGCACCACCTAAACGACCTGAACACATGATTTTGATACCTTCTGCGCCCATACGCATTGTAGAAGCGATAGACGTTTTCATTGCACGACGGAATGAAATACGTGCTTCTAATTGCTTAGCGACACCTTCAGCTACTAATTTAGCATCTAGTTCTGGACGTTTGATCTCGAAGATGTTGATTTGAACATCCTTTTTAGTCAGTTTTTTCAACTCTTCTTTGATCTTGTCAACTTCTTGACCACCTTTACCGATAACAATTCCTGGACGAGCCGTGTGGATTGTTACTGTGATGCGTTTTAAAGTTCTTTCAATAACAACTTTAGCTACGCCACCTTTAGCGATACGTACAGAAAGATATTTTCTAATTTTTTCGTCCTCAACTAATTTATCGGAATAGTTCTTTCCGCCGAACCAGTTAGAGTCCCATCCTTTGATGATTCCTAATCTGCTACCTATTGGATTTGCTTTTTGTCCCATTCTATAATAAATTAGTTGTTAACGTTATTTAAACTATCTACTACCAAAGTTACGTGGTTCGAACGTTTACGAATTCTGTATCCACGACCTTGTGGAGCTGGACGTAATCTTTTCAATTGACGACCGCCACCTACTGATACTTCTTTCACGAATAATGCGCTATCAGCTACTGATGCTCCTTCGTTGCTAGTTTCCCAGTTTTTGATTGCAGATAATAACAATTTCTCTACGCGAGCTGCTGCCTCTTTGCTTGAATGTTTTAGAATGTAAAGAGCGTTCTCTACTTTCTCGCCACGGATCAGATCCACTACTAAACGCATTTTGCGTGGAGAAGTAGGGCAATTCAATAATTTGGCAGTAGAAGCTCCTCCTGTTTGAGCTTTTGCCTGCTCTTTGCGTTGTCTGATTAGTACAGACTTCTTAACTTTTTTTGTTGCTTCCATTACCTATTATTTTTTCTTTTCTGCGTGGCCTTTGAATGTACGCGTAGGCGCAAATTCACCAAGCTTGTGACCGACCATATTTTCTGTTACATAAACTGGAATAAATTTATTCCCGTTGTGCACTGCGAAGGTATGGCCTACAAAATCAGGTGAAATCATTGATCTACGAGACCAAGTTTTGATTACTGATTTTTTGTTAGTTTCATTCTGAGAAAGAACTTTTCTTTCTAAGTTGTGATCGATGTAAGGACCTTTTTTAATTGAACGAGCCATTATTTTTTCCTTCTTTCAATGATGTAACGATTCGATGTTTTCTTTTTGTAGCGTGTTTTGAAACCTTTAGCTAACACACCTGTACGAGAACGTGGGTGACCTCCTGATGTACGGCCTTCACCACCACCCATAGGGTGATCAACTGGGTTCATCGCAACACCACGAACGCGAGGACGACGACCTAAGTGACGTTTACGACCAGCTTTACCTAACACTTGGTTAGCTTTCTCAGCATTTGATACTGAACCGATAGTCGCAACACATGTCAATAAGATCATACGAACTTCGCCTGATGGCAATTTGATAATAGCATACTTACCATCACGAGCAGACAATTGAGCATATGTACCAGCCGAACGAGCGATTGAACCACCTTGACCAGGGTTTAATTCGATGTTGTGGATGATAGAACCCAATGGGATGTTTGCTAATGGTAATGTATTACCTACTTCTGGAGCAACTTTTTCACCTGCAATTACAGTCATACCAACTTGTAAGCCTGTAGGTGCAATGATGTAACGTTTTTCACCATCCGCGTAGTGCAATAATGCAATACGAGCTGTACGATTTGGATCGTACTCGATAGTAGCTACTGTTGCTGGGATTTCTTTTTTATCGCGTTTGAAATCTATAATACGGTAAACTTTCTTGTGTCCGCCACCGATATAACGCATAGTCATTTTACCAGTCTTGTTACGACCACCTGATCTTTTGTTCGCTCCTACTACCAACGACTTTTCAGGGACGTTTGTAGTAACATCAGAATAGTCTGCGCCTACTCTGAAACGAGTACCAGGGGTAACCGGTCTGAATCTTTTAACTGCCATTTTTTATTTATATAACACTGTAAAAGTCAATAGTTTCTCCATCTTTAATTGTAATGACGGCTTTTTTATACTTAGGAGCTCTTCCAGAAACGAATCCTGCTTTAGTGTAACGGCTTTTTGCTTTACCAGCTACTACTGAAGTGTTTACTGCAACTACAGTTACGCCAAACATCTCTTCGATAGCAGATTTAATCTGAATTTTGTTTGCTCTATGATCTACTTTGAAAGCATAACGGTTTAATTTGTCCGTCAATAATGAAGCTTTCTCAGTTAAGATAGGTTTTTTAATAATCTCCATATTACTTAGCTAATGCTTCCTCCAAAGTTTTAACAGAATCTGTAGTTAACAATAATTTAGTAGCATTTAATACATCGTATGTATTTAAATCAGAAGCTACTACAACTTTTGCTTTTTTCAAGTTTCTGCTTGATAAATAAACATTGTTATTGTACGCTGGCAAAACCAATAAAGTTTTTTCGTCAGCTACATTTAACGCGTTAACTAAAGCTACATAGTTTTTAGTTTTGATTGCATCAAAGTTGATTTCATCCAAAACGATAACATTGTTTTCTTGTGCTTTGTACGATAACGCTGATTTACGTGCCAATTGTTTCAATTTTTTGTTCAATTTGAAAGAATAGTCACGAGGTTGAGGACCGAATACACGACCACCACCATTAAACAATGGAGATTTGATAGAACCCGCACGAGCACCACCAGTACCTTTTTGTTTGTGTAATTTACGAGTAGAACCCGCGATTTCATTACGTTGTTTAGACTTGTGAGTACCTTGACGTTGATTCGCTAGGTATTGTTTTACATCTAAATAGATCGCATGGTCGTTAGGTTGTACACCGAATACTGATTCAGGAAGCTGCACCTTGGCACCTGTTTCTTTACCTGATAAATTTAATACATTAACTTCCATCTCTTCTATTTGTCTAAGATTACGTAAGAACCTTTAGCTCCTGGGATAGAGCCACTAACAACGATTAGGTTTTGCTCCGCATAAACTTTCAATACTTGTAAGTTTTGAACTTTCACACGCTCACCACCTGTACGACCCGCCATGCGCATTCCTTTGAATACACGTGAAGGCCAAGAAGAAGCACCTAATGAACCTGGAGCACGTAGTCTATTGTGCTGACCGTGAGTCGCACCACCTACACCACCAAATCCGTGACGCTTCATTACACCTTGGAAACCTTTACCTTTTGAAGTACCCACTACATCTACGTACTCACCTTCTTCAAATAAAGTTACATCCACGATGTCACCTAGTTGTTTTTCATCTTCGAAAGTTTTGAATTCAACTAGTTTACGCTTAGGAGTCACTCCCGCTTTTGCGAAGTGTCCTTTAAGAGGAGCAGTTACGTTTTTCTCCTTGGCATCATCATAACCAAGTTGAATAGCCGTATAACCGTCCTTCTCTACCGTACGTATATGCGTTACCACGCACGGCCCAGCCTCGATTACTGTACATGGGATGTTCTTCCCATCAGCGTTGAACAGGCTGGTCATTCCTACTTTTTTACCAATAATTCCTGACATGTTATAAATTAAATTAATTAAAGTCCATCGAAGCAGTAGGGCTTCGCTCAAGACATACTTTCCCCAATAAGGGACTGCAAAAGTACAAAGATTTTTATAACTATCAAATAATTAAGACATTATTTTTTAAGATTTTCTAAAAAGATTATGAATTTTTGTACTATACTTATGATTTAGTTTTACTTCAAGGTTTTACATTCCCATCTATTAAACAATTGTGTGATACCAAAATCTTATTATATCTATACAGATTAAACAGACTTCAGCAATTAATGAGAAGATTTAAGTATCGAGATTGTAGGATATAATTTATAGAGATGCGACTCTAAACGTGATGTAGCAGACATTTAAAGAAGTAGAAAAACAACCTTTTAAATTATATAAAAAAAATAATTTTAATTTATTTTCTTGACCAGAAACTTAAATGAGATAATATAAATTATCTCCTTTAGCTATTATTATTAGATGAAAATTTATTGGCACACCAATGCCTTCTCGACAATAATTAATACTGCCCCGTATTAAGCATTACTAAAGTACAAGCTTCTACCGGCTCGATTCCCTCAGCCCTCAGTTTGGCAGCCAATTCTGCGTTCTCGGAGCCTGGATTGAAGATGACGCGCTTAGGTTTTGTATTCAAAATATAATCATAGTACGGTTCTTGATTCTTTGGTCCAACGTATAATGTAATGGTGTCAATGTCCGTGTGAATCTTCTCAGCAGGCTCAATAGCAACACCAGCCACCTCACCTACTTTACGCCCGACATTGACAATGGGATAACCTTTTCTTACTAATTTGTTGGCAACCAAATAGGAATATCGCGCTGAATTCGTGCTTGCACCTAATATCAATGTCTTTTTCATATACTTTTAAATTTATAATATTAATGTTCAACAAATCCTCCGTTGGAGTCATATGCATTTTGCCTTAAGATAGGCATTTCTAATATTTTATACAACTCGTCAAGTTGATTAATGCTGCCATTTACCATATTTGACAATAGAACAATAGTCACATCATTAGTGAGGTCTCGTACATATAAATTCTTAAAACCATGCCACCAACCGGTATGATAAACAATTTTTTCATTTCCAGAAGTAAACATTCTCCAGCCGTACCCGTAACTAAACACACCCCGCTTAGCGTCCGATCTTGGCATATAAGCAGAATCGAGTAATGCTTGGTTTAATAGGCGCCCTTCCTTCAAAGCCTTATCAAGCAAATACATATCTCTTACAGTACTGTAAATCCCTTTATCTCCTAATGGCCCATCGAGATAATCTTGAACCACCGATCTGCGCCAAACGCGATCATGACCTATAACATCAGTCGGAATTTTATCATACTTCACCCGAGAAAGGGCCGCTGTATTTTTCATTCCAGCAGGCTTGAAAACATACTCTTGCATATAGGAATCAAAATCTTGCCCGGAAACCTTTTCAATGATAGCTCCCAACATCATATAATTAGAGTTGTTATAGTGAAAGCGTCCGTCAGGCTTACCATAGCGCGCGGGCTTATGTTCTATTAATAGATTGATAGCGTCTAGGTTAGACATGCCTTTCTTACGGTCCGACCAAATTTTATCGACAAAGTATACATAGTTGGGCATCCCACTACGATGGGTTAGTAATTGTCTAACAGTTACTCCTTCATAAGGAAAACCTGGAAAAAAATCTGACACAAGTTGATCTATCTGTATTTTACCCTGATCAATTAATTGTAATACAGCTAAAGCGGTCATTGGTTTTGAGACAGATGCTAATTCGAACTTAGAGTCGATATGAAGGCTGTCTTTATGAAGATAATCAGCCCATCCAAAAGAGTTCTGATAAATTATTTTACCTTTTTTGGCGATGAGCACATTTCCATTGAAACCTGAACGTTTATGCAGTTTCTGCATAAATTCATCTACTCGCGGATCAACATTTTGCGGATCATATATCAACGCTATGCTGTCCAATTCGGACTGCTTCTGTAAAACTTCTTCTTTTTTCTTGGCTTCGGACTTACAAGAAATAATAAATGTGCTGAGGACAAAAAATGCTATTAACCTTACTAAACTATTCACGCTACTGATTCGATTTTTGAATTCAAATAAATATAAATGGTTTCTAAAAGAAAAACCAAAAATAAAGCCACTTTATTTTGTAAAGTGGCTTCAAATTATGATAAGAAACAATCTTTTTACGCAAGTAAACGGATTGGAGCTTCTAATAAACCTTTTAATGTTTGCAAGAATTGAGCTCCTGTAGCACCATCCACAACACGGTGGTCACAACCTAAAGTCAATTTCATTACATTACCTGGTACTACTGCACCATTTTTCACTACAGGGATCTGTTGGATAGCACCTACTGACAAGATAGCTCCATCCGGTGAGTTGATAATCGATGTAAATTCATCAATACCAAACATACCTAAGTTAGAGACTGTGAAAGTCGATCCTTCCCAATCAGCTGGAGTTAATTTTTTAGATTTAGCTTTACCTGCGAAATCTTTAACCTCTGCCGAGATATGTGATAATGTCTTACCATCTGCAAAACGAACAACAGGTACTAACAAACCATCTTCAACTGCCATAGCAACACCAATGTTTGTATGTTGGTTGAATCTGATTTTATCACCTTGCCATGAAGAGTTTACAGCAGGGTGTTGTTTCAAAGCCACCGCCACAGCTTTGATTACCATATCATTGAATGATACTTTCACTGGAGCTACCTCGTTGATTTGAGTGCGCGCTGCAATAGCATTATCCATATCGATACTTACTGTCAAATAGAAGTGAGGAGCTGTGAATAACGACTCACCCAAACGACGAGCGATTGTTTTACGCATTTGCGAAACATTCGACTCTGTATATTTTTCCTCGCCAACAAAAGTTGGTAAGCTAATAGTTTTGGTTTCAGCTTTTGCTTCTTGCGCTGGAGCAGCTGATGTTTTCGCTGCAGGAACAAAGCTTTCTACATCTTTTTTCACGATGCGTCCGCCATCAGCAGAACCTTTTACATCATTCAAGTTGATACCTTTCTCTTTAGCAATTTTGCGTGCCAATGGAGAAGCTTTTACGCGTGAATCATCTGATGATGATGTTGTAGTTGTCACAGCTGGAGCAGAAGTAGTAGATGCTTCAGGTGCTTTTTCTTCCGATTTTGCTTCAGCTTTGGGAGCAGCAGCAGGTTGATTTAATAACGGTGTTACATCCGTACCTTCTGGACCAACGATAGCGATGATATCATTCACTTTAGCCGCTTCACCAGCTTCAAGACCTACATACAACAGCGTACCATCTGCATAAGCAGTCACTTCCATTGTCGCTTTATCCGTCTCTACGTCTGCAATAGCGTCATCAGATTTGATTGTATCTCCTACTTTGAAGTTCCATTGTGCAATCACACCTTCTTTCATGGTATCACTTAACAAAGGCATTGTGATTACTGTCACACCTAAATCTTCTGCTGTAACAGTAGAATCAGAAGATGCAGGTGCTGCAGCTTCTTCCGCTTTAGCTTCTGTTTTTTCTTCTTCCTTTGCTGGGGCTGCATCTCCTCCGCTTAATAAAGCTTGGAAATCTTCACCTTCTTCACCCAACACAGCGATAACAGCATCCACAGGAACTGCTTCACCTTCTTTGGGGCCAATATATAACAATGTACCATCTTGATAAGATTCAAAATCCATTGTCGCTTTATCTGTCTCTACCTCTGCTAAAAGGTCTCCAGAATTAACTTTATCACCAACTTTCTTGTGCCATTTAGCGATCACCCCTTCGGTCATCGTGTCGCTCATTTTAGGCATTTTTACTACTTCAGCCATGTATTATAGTAGATTATATCTTTTATAAAAACCTTAACAATGTGTATTAATCCATTACAAATGGATAGTCTTCTTGTACGTATATGTCTTTGTACAATTCATCCACTGAAGGATAAGGAGATTCTTCCGCAAATTTTACTGAATCCTCTACTACTTTTTTCACCTCTGCTTCTACATCCTTAAACCAAGCTTCATCAGCATATTGGTTTTCAAGAATAGCAGCTTTAATCGTCATCAATGGATCTCTACCTTTATACTCTTCTAATTCTTCTTTAGTACGGTATTTAGCAGGATCGGACATAGAGTGACCTTTGTAACGGTAAGTACGAATCTCTAAGAATGTAGGACCTTCACCTGCACGTGCACGTTGAACAGCTTCGTCCATCGCATTATGTACAGCAACAGGATCCATACCGTCTACTGGTGCACATGGCATATCAAAACCTAAACCGATTTTATAAATATCCATCATATTGGTCGTACGCTGTACAGAAGTACCCATTGCATATCCATTGTTTTCACAAACAAAAATCACAGGTAGTTTCCATAGCATCGCCATATTGAATGTCTCATTCAAGGCTCCTTGACGTACGGCTCCGTCGCCCATGAAACATACGTTTACGTTATCAGTACCTTTGTATTTCTCAGCAAAAGCCAAACCAGCTCCCAATGGAATCTGACCACCCACGATACCGTGACCACCCATCATACCATGCTCTTTAGAGAAAAAGTGCATAGATCCACCTTTACCTTTCGAACAACCAGTTGCTTTACCATAAAGTTCAGCCATACACGCATTTGCAGACACACCTTTAGCCAAAGCCTGAGCGTGATCTCTATATGATGTGATGAATGTATCTTCTGGTCGAGTAGCGGATACTGTACCTGCTACTACTGCCTCTTGACCGATATACAAGTGACAAAATCCACGGATTTTTTGCTGTCCATAAAGTTGACCTGCTTTCTCTTCAAATTTACGCATGAGCAGCATAGATTTATACCACTCTAGATATGTTTCTTTTGTTATAGGTGTTGAACTCATTTTAAAGTATTGTTTCTTACTTAACCGATTACAAATCTAACAATTTATATCGAAACTTATGACACTTTTAGTCTTTGAATTAAGTAATTTTTGTCATAAATGGATAAAAAATAATATTCACTAATGCGAATACCTTAGGATTACCTAGTTCGTCAGATTAACTAAAATATTGAATAAGCTGTTGCCTATCTACTTTAATCTGTTCGCCCGAATCCATATTTTTCAGACTCAACAGACCAGTTTCTTTTTCCTCATCTCCGACCAACAACACAAAAGGAATCTGTTTGGCGTCCGCATAACTCATTTGTTTTTTCAGTTTAGCGGCTGTTGGATATAATTCAGCAGCTATGCCTGCATTTCGTAATTCAGCCAACAACGGTAAGGAGTAGCCTTCTATGGATTTATCAAAATTGATAATCAATACTTTAGTGCTTGTAGAATTGGATGCGGGATATAAATTCAATTCCTCCAGTACATCATAAATACGATCAGCACCAAAAGAAACCCCTACACCCGTCAGACCTTTCAATCCAAACATACCTGTCAAATCATCATAGCGACCACCGCCACCGATACTGCCCATTGCAACTTCATTCGTCTTCACTTCAAATATACATCCCGTATAATAGTTCAGACCGCGAGCCAATGTAATATCTACTTCCACAAACTCATCTAAGACATTCTCACTTGCAAAAGTTTTAACATACCCAAACACCTCTTCTATCTCTTGAATGCCTTTTAGACCATTTTCAGAATTTGCTAAAACAGTTTTTAATTGTTGAAGCTTCTCTTCATTATTGCCCTTAAGTTCAATAATCGGCTTTAATATATCTAGATCCATTGTGGTAAAACCTCTTTCTAAAAGTTCTTTGTTTACCCCGTCTAATCCTATTTTGTCCAACTTATCAATAGCAACGGTCATATCCACGATAAGCTCGGGCTTACCAATAATCTCTGCTATACCCGTTAATATTTTACGGTTATTGATTTTGATGGTGAAATCTTTAAGACCCAAAGCTTGCAATGCTTGTTGATAAATCAAGATAAACTCAGCCTCATTTAATAAAGACTCTGAACCAACCACATCAACATCACATTGATAAAACTCACGGTAGCGACCACGCTGTGGACGATCTGCACGCCAAACAGGTTGTATTTGAAAACGTTTGAATGGTAATGCGATATCATTCTGATGCATGACTACATAACGCGCAAAGGGCACGGTCAGGTCATAGCGCAACGCTTTTTCAGAAATATAAGGAATTAATTTATTCGAGTTGCGAGCTGACAATTGCTCATCCGATACTTTGGACAAATAATCACCCGAATTAAGAATTTTAAAGATTAATTTATCACCTTCGTCGCCATATTTCCCGGTTAGAGTAGAAAGATTTTCGAACGAAGGAGTTTGGATTTCGTTATACCCAAATTTTTTGAAAACTGTTTTTAGCGTATTGAAGATATAATTTCTTTTCTCCATCTGGGCAGGAGAAAAATCACGCGTACCTTTAGCTAATGATGGTTTAATTGCTGCCATACTGCAAAGGTAAGATAACAAAGCGAATATGAAAAAATACAGCGAAAAGAATATCGCGAGGAGGGGAATTATATAATTCTTAGCAATTCACAAGCTTTTTCAGCCGCCAGTTTTTCGGCGCTTTTCTTATTGAAATCTCTTCCTATTCCGCACACCTGACCATTTACCAGCACTTCAATGCTGAACATTTTGGTGGATTCGCCCTGGGGATTCTCAATGAGATTAAACACCACTTCCTTACCCTCCTGCTGGCACCACTCGATCAAGCGACTTTTGAAATTGGATTCCGTAATCTCGAGCGTCTCAATATCCACATGCGGATCAACAATTCGAGTCAGTAAGAATTCTTTTGTGAACATATAACCTTTGTCCAGATAGATCGCGCCAATTACCGCTTCAAAAGCATCACCCAAGAGTGACCCTTGCTTAGTAGGATAAGAAATCATACGCGAATCGTATTGGATCAATTGATCAAAGCCCAGTTTACGTGATAATTGATTCAGATTGGCACGTGACACTATTTTTGAACGCATTTCTGTCAAGAAACCTTCACCTTTGTAAGGGTAGAGTTTAAATAACAATTCTGCAATAACAGACCCGAGAACAGCATCGCCTAAAAACTCCAGACGCTCATTACTATTCTTTACCCCTTCTTTGATTGGCACTGCTACAGACTTGTGACGAAAAGCCATTTGATACAACTTCACATTCCCTGGCACAAATCCAAGTATATTTTTTAGCTTTTTGTAGTAAGCTCTATTACGCGAAAAGTATAACTTATAAATCTGTAAAGACATCGTCCAATCTATAAAAACAACATAGGTAGCTTAATGTGATTAAACTACCTATTATCTCTTTTATTATTTTTCAATACTAACCTTTATATTTTTTAACGACGATAGTTGCATTATGACCACCGAATCCAAATGTATTACTCAAGGCTGCATTTACTACGCGCTTTTGAGCTGTATTGAAGGTAAAATTCAATTTGTTATCTATCTCAGGATCATCTGTGAAGTGATTAATTGTCGGAGGGACAACATCATTTTTTACAGCTAATATAGAAGCAATTGCTTCTACTGCGCCAGCTGCTCCCAATAGGTGCCCTGTCATAGATTTGGTAGAACTAATATTCAATTTATAGGCGTGCTCACCAAATAAATCAACAATAGCCTTTGTCTCACTGATATCCCCTACCGGAGTAGAAGTACCGTGCACATTGATATAATCAATATCTGCAAAGTCCATCTCAGCGTCTCTCACAGCCATAGTCATTGCCAGCTTGGCTCCTAGCCCGTCCGGATGTGAAGCTGTAATATGATGTGCATCTGCACTCATACCACCACCTACTACTTCCGCATAAATTTTAGCTCCACGTGCTAAAGCATGATCTAGGCTCTCTAAGATTATTGCTCCTGAACCTTCACCGGACACGAAACCATCACGATCTTTATCAAAAGGACGTGAGGCAGTCTTCGGGTCATCATTGCGAGTCGATAAAGCATGCATGGCATTAAAACCGCCGATTCCAGCTTCATTTACAGTAGCTTCTGAACCACCCGTGATGATAATATCTGCTCTACCCATACGAATATAAGTAAATGCATCAATCATAGCGTTGGTTGCCGAAGCACATGCAGATACTGCTGAAAAATTTGGCCCACGCAAACCATGACGCATCGAAATATGCCCTGGTGCTATATCAATAAGCATTTTGGGAATAAAGAAAGGATTGAAACGTGGTGTTCCATCTCCTTTGGCATAAGAAGCAATCTCTTCGGAAAAAGTTGTTAATCCTCCAATACCCGCACCCCATATTACCCCAATGCGATTTCGGTCTAATTTATCAAAATCCAATCCTGCATCTTTCACTGCCTCATCAGTAGAAGCAATTGCATATTGCACAAAAGGATCTACCTTGCGGGCTTCTTTTCGATCCATAAAATTATGTGGATCAAATCCTTTCACCTCGCAAGCAAATTGAGTTTTAAATTTAGACGCATCAAAATGCGTAATAGGAGCAGCTCCACTTACACCATTAACCAACGATTCCCAAAACTCCGGAATTGTATTACCTATTGGTGTAAGTGCGCCTAATCCTGTTACAACTACTCTCTTAAGCTCCATTTATTATGTTTGGCCTAATAAAATTAGTTAGTTAACGTTTTTCTCTAAGTAAGAAACAGCTTCACCTACGGTGCTGATGTTTTCTGCTTGGTCATCAGGAATTGCTACGTTAAATTCTTTTTCGAATTCCATGATCAACTCAACTGTATCAAGTGAGTCTGCACCTAAATCATTCGTGAAAGAAGCTTCTGGTGTTACTTCATTTTCATCTACACCTAACTTTTCAACGATAATTGCTTTTACTCTTGATGCGATATCTGACATGATTGTATAGTTTAATTGTTTAATAAATCTGTGCAAAGAAAAATAAATTTAAGCAAATATCAAACCTTTTTGACATTTAGCTTCAAAATAAAGACAGAAAAGCTGAAATCGTGCTCTTTCAATATCTCTAAAATAGGATAAATAATATTATCAATAATACTAATTCCAACAGGCAATTACAAAAAAAGTTTACACTACAGCGTTGATTTATTCCAAATCCTTTTTAATTTATTGTATTTTCGTACTGAAATCAACACCCATAATATTTTGAATAAAGTAACTTTTAAACTAGATCTTGATTTTGACTTAGAGTTAGACTTTACTTTAATAGGAATTAGCTCATCGCTAAGAGATTACAGATTATGCCACTTTATAAATAAACACTCAGGACTTAAACTGCAGTTTGGCAAAGAATCACCTATCGACCATAATGGCAACATTAAAAACAAGCCTCAGTCTGAGCTAGACTATCATGTTATTACAGAAAAAAGTAAAACAAAATATTTCAAACACCACTTTCCAATGTATCGATATTGTTGCAATCAATTTGAATTTGAATACTATCTCATCAACAATAAAAGTTTAGAAAATGGCGTTTTAATACCTGAAATAGCAAATTTTGACTACTTCATGCTAATCAAACATTATATCGATTCAGAGGATTTAGATAGACTTATTGATAACCTAAAGTCCATCCCAGATATCATGCTTGTAAAAGAAATTGAGCCAATTTCATTGAAATCTAAAGAAAATCTGATATTTTAGCAGATTCTTTAGAAAGTGTACATTTTACACTTTAGTGAAAAAAATAATTATGCCTAAATACTGCACCCTGTTTGTCATAATGAAAACCTGGGTGAGAAAGTAATAAAAGAAGAATAACTCAAATGAAGAAAATTCAAAAAAGAACGAAAATAGTTGCCACACTAGGCCCAGCGTCAGCAGAGAAAGAAGTATTAACTCGATTGATTGCCAAAGGTGTCGATGTGTGTCGCTTAAATTTTTCGCACGGAAGCCAAGAAGATCACTTAAAAGTAATCAACACCATCAAAGAAATCAACCAAGAACATCCTTTTCACGTTGCTATCCTAGCTGACCTTCAAGGACCTAAAATCCGTATTGGTAAGATGAAAGAAGGGGGAGCATTTCTAGTGAATGGTTCGAAAATTGAAATGACTACTCAAGAGTTAATCGGTGATGAGAATAAAATCTACATCACTTATGAAAACTTCCCGAACGACGTAAAACAAGACGAAATCATATTATTAGACGACGGTAAGTTACAATTGCGCGTATTGTCTACAAACCACAAAGACACGGTAATGTGTGAGGTGGTACATGGTGGTATCTTGACGTCTCGCAAAGGTGTCAACCTACCAAATACCAAAGTATCTATTCCTTCATTGACAGAAGAAGATTTGGACAATCTTAATTTTGCATTAGATCATGGTGCAGACTGGATAGCTATGTCATTTGTGCGCTCTGCGGAAGATATAAAACAATGTAAAGAAATCATTGCTGCTAAAGGTAGCCATGCTAAAATAATTGCGAAAGTAGAAAAACCAGAAGCAATAGAAAACATTGATGCCATCATTGAAGCAACAGATGCGGTAATGGTAGCTCGTGGTGACTTGGGTGTGGAAATGCCGATGGAAGAAGTTCCAGGTTTGCAAAAAATAATTGTACAAAAATGTCGTAACCTATCAAAACCAGTAATCATTGCTACGCAAATGCTAGAAAGTATGATTACCACTCCTCGTCCTACACGTGCAGAGGTAAATGATGTTGCCAACTCCGTATTGGACGGTGCTGATGCAGTGATGCTGAGCGGTGAGACATCAGTAGGTGAATTCCCAGAAATCGTTATCGAAACGATGGCTAAAATCATTACACACGTTGAATCGACTTCATATCCGTATTATATTGCCAAAAAGAACACCCCTTCTGAGACTACTATTATACCGGATGCGATTTGTGGATCTTCCATCTTCCTGGCAGAAAAAACAAAAGCTTCTGCAATTGCAGTAATGACAGCTTCAGGGTACACAGCTTTTGAAATTTCAAGCTTCCGTCCAGATGCAAACATTTATGTTTTTACAGGTAATACAAATCTTTTGAATCAACTGAGCTTGGTGTGGGGTGTAAGCACTTTCATCTACGAAAAATACGAAAGTACCGACGGCACTATTCAAGATGTAAATGATTTACTTAAAAAAATTCAATTGGTTGAGCCAGGACAGATTGTGATCAACACAGCCTCTACTCCTCTCCATGAAAAAGGTAAGACAAATACAATCCGCGTATCTGTAGTAAACTAATAAACTAAAGGCGAGAATTTGATTCTCGCCTTATTTTTTATCCTTGGATTGGGGAATGCTATCCAATAATAAACTAGGCTTCATTCGTCCCAAATTTTCAGTTCCAGGCATAGGCGCCAACCCTTCTCCAGATAGAGTCTTAATAGGCATGGGATATATTAACCCATTAAAAGAATAGGCATTGGGGATGGTAGTGAGGCAATCATCTTGTGGAGGCCAGCCTTTATATAGCTTGAACATGCTCCTAGCAGTATCTGCAACAACCAACTTTTTCTCCCAAGTAAATATGCCCCCTTTTTTACTTGCATTTTCTTTATCTTGAGCCTTTATTGCAAAACAAAAAAATAACCATCAAACTTGTAATTCCTACAACTGCTTTCATAACTCGTTTATTAGTAGTATAATAAATATAAAAATTCGCTGGACCTAATACAAGTTAAAATCTGTTAAATGAGGCAATTAAGCGGTAATGATTACTATTTTTGTATAAAATGAAGAAAAAAAGCATCTCGTTAATAATATGGCTCATGTCTATCGCTTTATTAGGAGTGATGGGTATGCAATATTATTTTATCCGAGAGACCTACCACCAAGAATCCCAATTATTTGACGAAAAGGTTAATACATCGCTAGCTAAAGTTGCTTCTGAAATTGAAAAATCAGAAGTATTGGACTTTGCGAAAGTGCAATCCAAAGTGAACCGAGACAAATATATCGAGGAACAAAGAAAACAACAACAACTATCCGAACAACTTAAGATCCAACAAGAAATAGATAGACTTCGTATCACTCAACAAAAGATTTATGAAAAATTCAAAGAGGCAGACGAAGCATTAAAAGCGAGCTATCCGAATATCACTCCGATCAGTAACTGGTTTTATGAAACCTACTATAATAATCCACAAAATCGCCGATTTATCCAAATACGTCTGGAGCAAGAACCTATTGTAGGCACTTCCTTGGCCAACACGTACGTGATTGTAGCCGCGAGCAAAGAGGTGGACCCTGTGCCTGCTAAGGATGACTCCGTTAGGTATGTAATTTCAGAATTTGATGTTTTAACGGGCTATGTCAATTGGTATCGCATCGCCACATTACCCCCCAAAGAAGATCCGAGGTTGAACAAGCGAATAGCAGAATTAGTAACCTCACTAGATCGTATTCGCGCAGATTTATTAGCAGAATCCAATCCTGTTACCTTATTTGATACAGTAGCAATATTGAGTGGTAAAAAAGCAAATCTAGTAGAAGACCTAGCGCTAAGTGTACAATTGGCTAATCGCCCATTGAACAAACGTATTAACACTAAGCGGGTACACAAACTCATACAGAAGGAGCTGTCCAGTCGTGAGATTCATGCTCCGTTTAATATGGAAATAAGGGATCATTTCAAATTAATATACCAAACCTCCGATCCGAAAACTTTGATTGAGCCTCAAAAACTCACGCGCTATACGACAGAATTATTCAAAGGCGACATTGGAGAATCTCGCGGTAGATTATCTATTTATTTTCCAAATAAAAAAAATATAATAGCAAAGAACATTAGCTATCTGCTTCTACCCACTTTGGCACTTTTTGCCCTCTTAGTCGGTTGTTTTGCTTATACATTAAGTATCATTTTCAGACAAAAGAAGATCTCTGAGATGAAAACGGATTTTATCAATAATATGACGCACGAATTCAAGACACCGGTCGCCACGATCATGATTGCCAGCGAATCGCTTCGTGATCCGGAAATAGCGGCAGATAATAAACGTGTAAACAGACTTGCAAACATTATATATGATGAAAACGTACGCCTAGGTAATCATATTGAAAGGGTACTAAACATTGCCAGATTAGAAAAAGAAGATTTAAAGATAGAGAAGACTGATGTCTATCTAAATAGCCTAATGGATAGCGTACTTGATAGTATGTACTTGCAGATTAATAAAGCTAATGGTAAGCTTATCAAAGAGCTGAACGCTAAAGAAGACTTGGTGATTGGCGATGAATTGCATCTATCGAATGTAATGTTCAATTTAGTAGATAACGCCATAAAATATAGCCTAACCCCTCCTGAAATTACTGTCAGATCCTACAACACGAATGACAAAATCATTCTTTCGGTATCCGACAAAGGAATGGGAATGACAAAAGAACAGCAAGAAAAAATATTTGATCAATTCTACAGAATCCCGACGGGAAATGTTCATAATGTAAAGGGGTTTGGATTAGGATTGAGCTATGTAAATGATATTATAAAACGCTTTGATGGAAAGATCATTGTCAAGAGTGAAAAAGACAAAGGCACAACTTTTGAGGTAATATTACCACTCAAAAAAGCCAATAAAAATTAGAAACAAGAAACTTATGCAAAAAATATTACTCGCGGAAGATGACCCTAATCTGGGTGAACTATTAAAAGATTACCTGGAATTGAAGGGTAAATTTGATGTCACACTCGCAGTAGACGGAGAAAAAGCTATTGAAGAGTTTCGCAAAAATGATTTCGGTTTATGCATTTTTGACGTGATGATGCCTCGAAAAGACGGCTTCACACTAGGCAAAGAGGTACGTAAAATCAACCCCACCATCCCTATTATCTTTGCTACCGCAAAAGGTATGATGGAAGACAAGACCCAAGCATTTGAATTGGGAGGTGATGATTATATCACTAAGCCTTTTCGCGTAGAAGAACTTCTTCTACGAATCAATGCTTTACTTAAAAGAGCTTCTAAAGATAAGGAAGAAGAATTGGCCGATAAATTTGAAATCGGAAATTACTTCTTTGATTATACCAGTCAAATAATCACCTACAAAGGTCAACAACAAAAATTATCCACCAAAGAAGCCGAACTCTTACGTTTACTGTGTCTGAAGAAAAATGATGTGCTGACACGTGAAGAAGCTTTGAAAAAGATCTGGCATGATGACAATTATTTCACGGGCAGAAGTATGGATGTGTTTTTAAGTAAACTCCGCAAATACCTCAAAGAAGATGCAAGTGTAGAGATAGTAAATGTGCACGGTAGAGGATACAAATTATTGGTTAGTTAACATAAAAGGTCTGAAATGAGAATTTCAGACCTCAATGCTATTTATTCAAAATTAGATAGTTATAACGAATGTTCCTGACAAAACATCATTCCACCTGTATACAAATGCTTGCATAAAAACGAATAGGCGAAGCTAAAAAGGATTCTTATCTCTAAATAACCTTGTTTTTTTGTCAAGCCTTCCATGATACCAGGATTTCTTCAATCCGTCATATAAGAATATATTTTATCAATTTCACAATGTGCGCACACATCGTATATTAAGACCTCTTGCACTTGAATTAGCATAATTTGGAAAATCTATTTATACTATCAGCCCAATCATTAAAAGTCCTGACAATCGCAATTCTAAAGATATCAGCCGGAGTTATTAAACTACTTGCTGCTAACCAAAACATATCATTAACTCATTCTCCACTATATAACTACCATTAAATTTTAATTACGTTTATGACTTTTATTCTCAAAACATCTAAATAAACTGATTTCAGTCTTGGCATAAATTAAAAAGAAGCAAAAAAATATGTTTATATTTTTGATTTATGAATCGAAATATATAACTTAGCCACCGCTTATAGAGAAAGGCAGAGGGACTAGACCCGCTGAAGCCTTAGCAACCTGTCGCTTGACAAGGTGCTACATTCTACCCAGCCTTGGAGTTGGGAAAGATAAGCCGAGATCACTATTCCAAGTGGCCTTCTCTTAGCAATATTTTTATTAAGTAATTTTAATTCAAACTTTTATGTTACTAACAAACAATTTAGGCTACCCACGAGTTGGTCCTTTCCGTGAGTTGAAAAAAGCAAACGAAGCTTACTGGGCAAAAAAAATTAGTGCTGAGGAATTACAGCAAGTGGCTAAATCTATTCGTGAAAACAACTGGAAAACCCAGCAAGATGCAGGAATAAAACTTATCCCTTCCAATGATTTCTCTTTTTACGATCAGGTCTTAGATTTATCTCTTACAGTAGGAGCTATTCCTTCTCGCTATAATTCACTTTTAAACAAATTAGACAATAACTACAGCTTAGATCTATACTTCGCTATAGCACGCGGCTTCCAAGAAGATGGGATTGATGTCACGGCTTCAGAAATGACGAAGTGGTTTGACACCAACTATCACTACATCGTACCTGAATTCACTAAAGATCAATCCTTTAAACTTTCTTCTGAAAAATTCTTAAACGAATATAAAGAAGCTAAAGAGTTGGGTATCGAAACAAAACCTGTTATCATTGGCCCTATTACATATCTACTAATCGGTAAGGAAAAAGAAGTAGGATTTGACCGCATCGACTTAATTGACCGTCTATTACCAGTATACGAACAAATCTTAGGCAAATTGGCAGATGCCGGCGCACAATATATCCAAATCGATGAGCCTTATTTAGCATTAGACTTGGAGGAAAAGGTTAAAGCATTATATCCTTCGATTTTCGAAAAGTTAAATGCTGCTGCTAAAGGTGCAAAATTAATCGCTACTACCTACTTTGAGGCGTTGCAAGATAATGAGGACATCGCTGTAAATCTTCCGGTACACGCATTGCATCTGGACTTAGTACGTGGAGAAAACCAATTGGATACCGTACTAGCGAAAGTTCCTGCTTCATTGACACTTTCCTTGGGTGTGGTAGAAGGCCGAAACATTTGGAAAAACGACTACGAAAAATCATTAGCAAAAATTGAGCAAGCGGTTTCTGCACTGGGCAAAGATAGAGTTTGGGTAGGTACATCGTCATCTTTATTACACGTTCCTTATGATTTAGATAGCGAGAAAAAAGAAGATACGCTTCCTGCAGAAGTTAAAAACTGGTTAGCATTTGCGAAACAGAAACTAGCAGAAGTTAAAGATTTGGCTGTTTTAGCTGATGATGATGCAGATGCAGAAACTACTGAACGCTACCAAGCAAACAAAGCAGCTGCAGAAAGTCGTCGTACTTCGCCTTTGATTCACAAACCTGAAGTAAAAACACGTGTAAGTAATATCACTGATGATGACGCTAAACGTACATCATTATTCGAAGCGCGTAAAGAAGCACAAAAAGCTAAGTTTGGGTTACCAGATTTTGCCACAACCACAATCGGCTCTTTCCCACAAACTAAAGATGTTCGTAAGTGGAGAGCAGATCTGAAAAAAGGATTAATCTCACAAGAAGAATACGACAAAGCCATAGCGGAAGAAACCGAAAGTGCTATTCGTCTTCAAGAGCAATTGGATATCGATGTATTGGTACATGGCGAATTCGAACGTAATGATATGGTGGAATATTTTGGTGAACAATTGGCCGGATACGCATTCACACAATATGGCTGGGTGCAGTCTTATGGTTCACGTTGTGTAAAGCCTCCTGTAATATACGGTGACGTCTATCGTCCTGCAGATATGACTGTGCGTTGGTCTGCGTATGCACAATCGTTGACTGATCGCCCGGTGAAAGGGATGTTGACAGGTCCTGTGACTATATTACAGTGGTCATTTGTACGTAACGACCAACCTCGTTCGACGACGACTTATCAAATTGCATTAGCAATCCTTGACGAGGTACAGGCTCTAGAAAAAGCAGGTATCAAAATCATTCAAATTGATGAACCAGCAATCCGCGAAGGTTTACCGCTACGCAAGGCTGATCAACAGGATTACCTTGATTGGTCCGTACGGGCCTTCCGTGTATCTTCGTCCAATGTGGAGGATGACACACAGATTCATACGCACATGTGTTATTCAGAATTTAATGATATCATCCGTGACATCGCTGCGATGGATGCCGATGTAATCACGATTGAAACGTCACGATCACAAATGGAACTGTTGGACGCCTTTGCAGGTGAATTCAAATATCCTAACGATATAGGTCCTGGTGTGTATGATATCCACTCCCCTCGTGTGCCTAGCACAGAAGAAATGGTGGATTTATTACGCAAAGCCAAAGCGGTAGTACCAGCCAAACAACTTTGGGTTAACCCGGATTGTGGTTTGAAAACACGCGCGTGGCCAGAGACTAAAGCTGCTCTAAAAGGAATGGTGGAAGCTGCAAAAATTCTTAGAGCCGAAGCATAATATAGAATTAGTAATATTAAATTAAAAACCTCTCGTGATGCAAATTTCGGGAGGTTTTTCTCTTTAATACATTAGGAAAAAGTTAAAATGAAATCTATGAGGTGGTTAAGATTTTATTGATACAGAACAATTTTGCCCTACCCTTGTTAATAATATTAAAAACACATCAATTATGAAAAGAATAGGCTTAATAGCAGTAATGGCTACCGTTGTTTCTTTACTCTCGAGTTGTGAGGTTATAGAAGGAATTTTCAAAGCTGGCGTATGGTCAGGTATTATCATTGTCGTAGTGGTGGTGGCATTGATTATTTGGTTGATTTCAAAATTTTTTGGTGGCAACCGTCGATAATTTTATCCGCATGAATTTTACACCATTAACAGGAATGTATAAAAGAAGAAAGGGGCCGTATCAAAACATCAAAAGTTAGATACGGCTTTTTATTTTTTAATCGTCAGCTTCTTTCCTGAGTATTTCCTGAATTTGATATAATT
>NZ_SMBZ01000024.1 GCF_004342685.1 Sphingobacterium alimentarium | reverse complement strand
ATTTTTTGTATTTATTCAAAACCTGTTTATCCCACTCTATCGTTGCAGATTAAATTGGATAATCAGATCAAAAATAGCTTTTTAAGGCTTAACTAATTAATCGATGATGAAATAAAATAGCAAGAGTCGGAAATCAAAAAAGCTAATCTCCAGATTAGCTTTTTTTGATAGTTAAAAGGCGCGTTCTTCTAAATGTTTTGGAAGATCCACATAGTCTATTCCTTTAGCCCACCAGTCTGGAGCTGGTTTGCCTTTTAGATAGTGGTCGAAGTATTCCATCATACGCACGGCGTAATCTTTTCTGTTTACTTCCTTCATTAATCCGTGATTTTCACCATTGTAGGTCAACATCACCACAGGTTTGTTCAGACGACGTAAACTATTGTAATACTCTACACCTTGTGTATAATCCACAGCTCCGTCTTTATCATTGTGCATAATGATCAACGGTGTGTTGACTTTCTTGATGTGGTAAATCGGTGAATTGCGCACGTAGGCATCCCAATTGTCCCAATATCCTGTTGTCAGACGGCCTTGGCTGGATTCAAAAATACTTTGGTTGGAGGAGCCTGTATTCCAATAAATCAATGAATACATCGAAATCATATTGGTAAGCGGAGCTCCTGCTACAGCAGCTTTGAAAATATTCGTTTGCGTAATTAGGAAGGATGTCTGATAACCACCCCACGAATGTCCGTGGATAGCAACATTCTTCTCATCTACAATTCCAGTATTGATAGCGGCTTGTACAGCTGGTACCACACAGGCTACTGCCGACATACCCGGATCATTCAATTTATACTTGATATCGGGCATCAATACGGCATAGCCATTATTGGTGTACATAGCTCTATTGAAACCTCCGCCTGGGAAGGAAGGTTGCGCATAATTATTCTTCTCTTGGGTCAATCTTTCGTAGATATACGTAATCGTGGGATAAGATTGGCCCTCTACATAATTGGCTGGAAGGTAAAGCGTGGCTTCCAACGTGTCTCCATGTGCCGAAACATAGGAAATCAGTTTGGATCCAGACGACAAGACGCTTGCCTTCTCATTGGCAATATTGTTTGTCAACTGCTTTTCGGACTTCAACAATTTATCGGATGCCACAAAAAAATCAGGAGCCACATTGGATCGTTCTAGCGTGTAGAAGAAATTGTTGCTGTTTTTAGGTTTGCGGAGTCCACTCATATTGATGTCATCAAGTTTGAGTACTTGCAATTTGTTGGCATTCTCAGGCAAGATTGCTACACCTTTTTGTTTTGTTCCATGGTTATAAATTGATAAATATTGATCTTTTTTTAAGTCCACAAATTCATCTTCTTGATAGATGTTGTTGAATGCTGTGGTAATCAATTTTTTCGATTTCCAATTATCTGTTAATGTAGTTGCTGACTTACCATCCACCGATACTTTCCATAAGTCAAAATTATCTCGTAACAACACAAATTTGTTGTCCGCCGTAAAGCCGAAATTGCCAATTCCTTGCTTTTCAACATTATGATCTGCCATCATATCCACAAAAGAACTTTGAATGTTCTGAGTGACATTGGTAGTGGCTAATGTTTTCGTGTTAAGAATGAAATAATGTCCATCATTATATAACAGCAACATGTCCGAATTGGGTGAGAAGCGGATTCCACGTCCGGCATTCAAGTACAATTTTTTGAATGCAAGTTGCTTTTTACCCGTCTTGATATCAATGATGTACAAATCACCGTAGCTTTGCCCATTGAGATTGGATTCATATTCATAAGGCTTAAAGTCATATCCATAGCCTATCAGTTGATTCGGTGAAAGCGAAATAGACTTAACGGCACTGTCCGCTAGCGACACAAATTTATTTTCATCCACATGCCATGCACTCATGGTCGTGTAGTTTTTGTCAAATTGCAAGCGCGATTTTTGTGCGGATTGCAGGCGTACATCCTGCCAGTTCCAGATGATCATATCCGGTTTTTCGAGGTCCTTCTTATTCACATCTGGCTTTTTATGACCTGCAGTCGGTTTGGCTGTTGCAGCAATTTGCGTGCTGTCGGTCTTAGAGGCAATAGAATCTTTTTCAGAAGCTTTTTTAGCATCTGCCTTAGCTATATCGTCTATTTTCTTTTCTGTGGTTTTCGGCTCTTCCGCTTTTTCTAATTTGGCGACACCGAAAAATATCGTTTTTAAGTCTTTGCTCCAGTAGGCATTAGAGTTTTCGCTGATGCCATACCCAGCAGTGATCTGATTTTCATCCAATCCGCTATAGGTAAATACGTCGGCAAGATGTGCTTTTATATTTTTTACCCCTAACAGCGTATAAACCGGGCTTTTGTACTTTTTATCTTTTTTGGATTTCAACAATGCAAATGCTGTCCCTTCTTTGTTCCACGCAATTTTTGAAAAATTAGCCTCATCATTATGCAAGGCATTCGATATGCCGGTATTCAAATCCATCAAGAAAATGCCGTTACCATTTTTACCATTGGCATCAATAGTATAAGCTAAATATTGCCCTGATTTATTGAAGCTGTAATCACTTACATTTCCCAGGTTGTATTTTTTCTTGGTAATGAGGTTGTATAGCAATAAATCTGAACCTTTGGGACTATCATCCGAACTAGGTGCTCCCGGCATGCTAGGTCCAGTTGGTCTTGGATTTTCAAAGCGTATTGCCACCCATTTGCTGTCCTCATTGGAGAAACTATAGCTTTGTACTTTATCAAAAGTCACCGATGCTGTATCCTTCAGTGCTACTATTCTCAATTTTTTGCTGGAAGGCTTACGTGATTTTTCGTTCGCCTTGATTTCAGTATATTTTTGATTTTCAAAAAAACTGAAGTATTGCGCATTGTGGTTAAAGAAAATAGGAGTAGAAGCGCCGCCAATCTGGTAATCAAACTTGGTCGTGTCTTGCACTTTTTTCAATGTGAGCGTCAAATCACCCGATGTAGGTCCAGAAACATAAGCAAGCCAATTTCCATCCGGTGAAGGCGTTGCCTCATTCAAGCGCATATATTTCCAGTTGGGAACATCCTGCCACGAAAGTGGTTTTGAAACCTCTTGGGCAAAAGGTGTTAACCATGCCAGTTGACACGCGAAAAAAAGAATCGATTTTTTAGTCATTCATTCAATAGGTTAAATATTAGTATAAATATATTTATAATCTTCTAATAGTTGATTACTGTATTAAAGATGTTATGATGAATCTTAAAATAAAAATCCTCCATTCGGTGTAGGAATGGAGGATTTTATAGCATTTTGAATCTAACTATTCATTTCTTGCCTATTATCTGGAGATTCAGGTTCTTCAGTTGTAGCAACTGTATCAGTCTCTTCTTTATTTCTTTTAAATTTTTTGAACAAAAATCCGAAAAATCCGATTACCGCGACGGCTATAACTTTCCATAGTTTGACAAGGATGGCTATAAGTCCAGTTTTTGCTAATACCTTTCCTGCGACTAGACCACCTACTGTCAAAGACGCTATTCTGTCCCCATCTACGTAATCATTGTACGCGTAACCTTCGTCAAAAGAAATACTGGACAAAACATTGTTCACATTCTCATTTACTTCTGGGAGATCATGCATCGAAGCAATAGCATTTACTAAATAAATACCATTTCTGCCCAAAATGCGTAGGTTGTAATTTAAAGTGTTGAGCGAATCTCCTTCGAAATGGAATTCTTTAGCCCAATGTAATACTTTCTTGGTGGGGTCATAGAAAGGCTTTGATGCCCAGCCTACCAATTCGATGCTGGAATACCCTTCAGCCTTGCGAGATTGGTTCTCTTCGACCAGATCTTGTTTGCTGGACTGCAAGAGTTCTTCGTAATTGATACTGCCCGCATCACCGTCTTCGACATAGCCCATGTCGTCATAGCTAATCGTGAAAGCCCATGAATTATCATCCAACACTCTTTTTTTTTATTGGAAAAAGCATTCCCAATATGGTATTGTCTTCTGGATTACCCCATAGTGTTGCTAATACATAATTCGATTGCTCTTTGTTGAGGTAATGAAAGCCTTTAGGAACCACCAATGTGCCGTTTCCTTCGGGAAGTTTGATAATTCCTGTTTCAAATTTTAAAGATTCCTCGACCTGCTGAACCATATACTCGGTAGAGTCTATTTCTTGGGCCTTGAGAGTGGTATGGAGACAAAAAATAAAGGATAAAACTAATACTATTTGTTCATAATTTGGTTAATTGAGTTAATATAATTTCAAATGTATTATTATTTTAAATAGGGTGAAAAATATTTTTGTGTTAGTTTGGTATCTCACACGATGAGATATGTATATTAAAGCTTAGTGATGACGCCACACGGCAGCTTGTTGTAAAAAGGAATATTAAGTTTATAAAAAGTTATATCTAAAATAATGGTATTTTTGTGAATCAAAACGACTTTTGAATGAAAATTTGGCAGAAAAATATTGATGTTGATTCTTTTGTTGAATCTTTTACTGTAGGCAAAGACCGTGAAATGGATATGCATTTGGCAGGAGCGGATGTGTTGGGCTCACTTGCACACACGCGGATGTTGAATAGCATTGGTCTGATGACGGATGAAGATTTGACGGCAGTTCAACAAGAACTTAAAAATATATATAAAGAAATACAGGAAGGGCAATTCGAGATTGAGGATAGTGTAGAAGATGTGCACTCTCAAGTCGAAATGATGTTGACCAAACGCATTGGCGAAGCCGGCAAAAAGATTCACTCTGGACGCTCCCGCAATGACCAGGTTTTGGTGGATTTAAAATTGTATTTCCGTTCAGAAATACATAGCATTTTCAACAATACGGAGGTGTTATTCAATCAGCTTATCAAACTTAGTGAACAGTACAAACAGGTTTTGATGCCAGGCTACACGCACTTGCAGATTGCTATGCCATCGTCTTTTGGACTGTGGTTTGGTGCTTATGCAGAGAGTTTGGTGGATGATTTACACTTATTGAAGGCGGCTTGGGCCGTGTGCAATAAAAATCCATTAGGGTCCGCAGCGGGCTACGGCTCTTCTTTTCCGTTGAATCGTACAATGACCACGGATTTGTTGGGCTTCGAAGACTTAAATTACAATGTGGTCTATGCGCAAATGGGGCGCGGCAAGACAGAACGTGTACTGGCACAAGCCATGAGTTCGATATCGGCAACATTAGCCAAATTTGCGATGGACGTTACTTTGTTTATCAATCAGAATTTTGGATTTATCTCTTTTCCGGCGCACCTGACTACGGGCTCGAGTATCATGCCGCACAAAAAGAATCCTGATGTATTTGAGTTGATTCGTTCGCGCTGCAATAAGATTCAGGCGTTGCCAACCGAAATCGCCATGATGACGACAAATTTACCTGTTGGCTATCACCGCGATTTGCAGCTGTTGAAAGAGAATTTATTCCCAGCATTCCAATCGTTGAATGATTGTTTGGAAATCGCGACATTCATGTTAGAGAATATTGAGATTAAGAACAATATTTTGGATGATCCGAAATACGATTATCTATTCTCCGTAGAAGTCGTAAATAATGAAGTGTTAGCAGGTATTCCATTCCGTGAGGCCTATAAAAACATAGGCTTAGCAATCGAAGAGGGTACATTTCAACCGTCTAAAGAGGTAAATCATACGCACGAAGGAAGTATAGGGAATCTTTGCAATGACCAAATTCAACGTATGTTTTCTGATGTAAAAGCCGATTTTGGCTTTGAAAAAGTTGAAAAAGCGTTAGCTGACTTGTTGAAGTAATAGTATAATATTTCATTTTTTTACAACAAAAGGTTTATTCTTGTGTCTGAATAAACCTTTTGTTTTTATTTTTTATGAGAAATATTATTTATCTAGTCAATTTACTATTGGTTGTCGTTACGCATTCTTTAATAGCTCAAGAAGCTAAAATGGAAGTTAAAGCTGAACGAAATAGTGATAATTCAGTTACATTAAATTTCACTAAAAATGATCCTGGCACGATGACCGTTCAGACCAATTTTAAATCTTTGGAAAATTCATCATTAAATGGGGCGTCGTTTCAAGCTAAAGGATATGCAGGCCAATTAATGACACTTCGTCCAACTAATAAAGATCAGAGAATTTCATATTCGTATTCATATCGTTATATCAGAGGTAAATTAAAGCCGAAAGTTGCATTTGAGTTTATATATGGATTTCCCCATCATGAAGGCACAGAGGCTAGAGTTAGCGAAGCTAGTTATTTGAAAGCCAAATATTTCGGCAATACAGAACCTGAGGATTGGAAAAGTTATTATATACATACAAAAGATGAAGCAGCAGTTCTTTCTATTAGAAAAGGCCTTGTAGTCGAAGTAATAGATGGAAATGAAGATTTTACAGAAGGTATTACATTTAAATCAAACAACAATAAAATTATAATTGAACATGAGGATGGAACCTTATCTACCTATGGTGCGTTGAAAAATGGAAGTATAAAAGTGAAGGTAGGTGATGTCGTATTTCCCAAAGTTGAATTGGCTCTGAACAGCAATAGAGGAAATAATCAATATTCTTTTGCTTTGAGTATTATGTATCTAAAGGCAGCAGATTTATTTATGAATGAAGGTAAAAATATCTCAAATGACAAAAGTTTATATGGATTTGTGACACCTATATTTAGCGTCAGTTTAGGACAACAAGTTTTAGATAATAGCAAAATTTATCAAGCGGCTTGGAGTGAGGATTTGATAGTAAAAGAAATGAACAAAAAAGAGTTGAAACAGTATAAGAATGACTAAGAGTTTGTTAGTATGAATATTATTGCCTAATATTGAGTTAAACTTAAGCTAATAAGTAAAATATAGCACGGGGTGCCCTCTTTGGAGAGCTGAGATTATACCCGAAACCTGATTTGGATAATGCCAACGTAGGGATGCAGGATACGATATATTTATTGTACTCCATTCAGTTGGTCTTATCCATACGAAAGGAGTATTTTTTTTATTCAATATATCGTATGGAGTTAATAAGACAAAATGTACAAGAGCTGATTCCTCAGCGTAAAGCCAATTGGCAAGGTCGACCCGAGTGGTTTTTTAACCGTGAACATACCGATACCTATGAGCAATGGTATGAGGGTCGATACAAAAGAGCCGAGATCTGGCAAAAGAAAATCATAGCCGAATTAGTAGCCAAAGAACCTCGGATTAAGGAGTTGTTGGAGTTTGGATGTGGCACCGGACGCTTTACGCGTTGGTGGAAGGATATTGGTATAGAAGCCTCGGGAGGAGATATATCGCCACTGATGTTATCGCAGGCGAAAGAACTCTTTTCTGGAGATCTAGCCATGGCAGACTCCCATTTCATGCCCTTCAAAGACAAAACTTTCGATGCGGTGGCGTTTATTACCACTTTTGAATATTATCGGGATCCGGTCCGCGTTATTCAAGAAGCATCGCGGGTATCACGCCACGGAATAGTGATGGGTATGATGAATCGCAACTCGCCTAAATTCTTCAGAAGAAGGATTCAACAAGCTTTTGGCAAAAATCCTTTTTATGTCACCGCCCATTTCTATACCCCACAAAATCTAATTCAAGTCATTGACAAAGCACTGGTTGGTCGCAATTATACTATCCATTGGTCCTGTACAGGCTTGCCCAAATGGTTTCCTGTGCAGCAATGGTCTATTCCGGTCGGCGATTTCTTTGGGTTATTTGTACAATTTGAGGATTAGCTATGAGCAAAGTCAATCAGAATCTGGTGGACAGTGTATTAGCACAGTCCGTCGGATATGCCAGCGATAAGGTTCTGCAAGGTCCAGCCTATGGTGTGGACTGCGCGGTGATTTCTATTACTGAAAAAATTGGAATGGTCGTGTCTAGCGATCCTCTTTCCATTATTCCGTGGATAGGAATGAAAGCCTCGGCATATATTTCCTTGCACCTTGCAGCGAATGATATAGCCACATCTGGATTAGCGCCTCAGTACGGACAATTCACCTTAAACTTGCCGCAGTACATGGATGAAGAGGGGCTACAGCAATACTGGGAGCATATTCATCAGTTCGCTGCGCAGGCGAAAATCAACATCACTGGGGGACATACGAGCTTTGATGCGCACAATAATTCGACGTTGGCAGGTGGGGTAACTTTATTTGCTGTAGGGGACATAGAGCATATCATGACTTCTACGCAGGCCGAAGAAGGGGATGTGTTGCTCATGACAAAAACAGCGGGATTGACAGCGATATCCATTCTGGCCATGGTTTTTCCCAACTACTTATGCACTCATCTAGGTGATGAAGTCGTACAGGAGGCAGCTTCCAGTTTTTGGAATATTTCGGTTCTTCCCGAATCTCAAGTAGTTCGCGAACTCCATATGGATTCCAAAACAGTTAACGCCATGCATGATGTGACAGAGGGAGGTGTAATGGGGGCTGTGTATGAATTTGCTACGGCTTCTCGCAAAGGCATTCGTTTGGATACAGACAAGATTCCCGTTTCTCCTGTGCATGCTGATGTGGCTCATATTTTTGGATTGGACCCGCAGCGTATCATTGGCGCCGGAAGCATGCTTATTGCTTGCAAGAAGGAAGGCAAAGAAATGTTAATAAACGAACTACAGCGCCGAGGTATTTCATGTACGGAAATTGGAATGTTTTTATCCGAAAGCGAAGGGAGATTTTTCACAAAAGGAGATGAAATGTATCCGCTAAATGCGCCTGCGCAGGATGCCTATTGGTCTGTATTTGCTAAATCTATGGAAAATGGCTTATCGTAAAATAAACTTCGACACAGAAAGAAAAGGAGTATACATCATTCTGGACATGCGCACCTTTACTGCCCCAGATCTTCGTAAATTGGAGCATCTACTGTCCAATCAAGTGATCGCTATACAGCTATGGGATTCGAATAAACTGCCGAATCACAATATTTTGGAATCTATTATTGAGATTGTGCATCAGCACCATATTCCCATTCTCATAAACAACAAGTATGAATTGATGCGGGACTACGACATTGATGGCGTACATTTTGATCATATCCCTTCCAATTGGGAGGTTTTGAAGTCACAATTAAAGCACAAAATCATAGGAGTGACATGCACCAATGATATGGATGTCGTACAATGGGCAACCGATCAACAGATTGATTATCTATCTTTTTGTTCGATGTTTCCATCCGAAAATAATACACGCTGTGTATTGGTAGATAGAGCTTTGATTAAAAATGTTCAACAGCATTATACTATTCCTTTTTTTCTAGCAGGAGGCATTAAGCCACAGCATATTAATCTTTTGGAAGAAATTAACTATGCAGGAATTGCCATCGTTTCGGGGTTAATGAGCGCAGAGAATCCAAAAGAGGTCATTAACGCATATTACCAAGCATTAAATAAGAATCCATGAAAATAAGTACCATACAAAATAAATTATGTTGTCCATTTGATAAAGCGGACTTAAAACTTGAGATCATCGAACAAACGGTCGAGCAAGACATAAGCATAGGGAGCCTAACTTGCACAGCATGCAAACGTTTTTATCCTATTATATCGGGTATTCCCATTATGAATCCGGACGAATTCCGGGATTCTGAAATAGAGAAAATATATTATGAAAGTTTGAGTCGCTTGGGTCATCCGAAGCAGATTGAAAATTTTAGATTAATAGAGTAGTAGAGAGCTTCCACATCGGAAGCTCTTTAATTTTAAAATATTCGTCGGATTATCCTTGTTATTTTTATCTTACGCTAGTATTACCCTTATAAATCTAACCGTATGGATAATAGAAGGTCATTTATCAAGAAAGCAGGAATATTGGCGGGCTCTTTTGGACTCTTTACGCATTTGCCAAAATCCATTGAAGCCGCTTTAAACATTAATCCCCTTGAAGGCTCAACATTCTTGGATGCCGAACATGTGGTCCTTTTGATGCAAGAAAACCGCTCTTTTGATCATTCTTTCGGGACATTACGTGGTGTGCGCGGATTTAATGATAGATGTGCTATTCAATTGTCAAATGGTAATCCTGTATGGTTGCAGTCTTATGCAAACGGTCATACCTACGCACCATTTCGGTTAGATATCAAAAATTCTAAAGCCGCTTGGACACAAGATTTACCGCATTCTTGGGAAAATCAAATTGGTGCCTGGAACGCTGGAAAATTTGATAAGTGGTTGGATTGGAAGCGATCTGGACGGAAAGAATATCGTGATTTGCCGCTCACTTTGGGCTATTATACGCGTGAAGATATTCCGTTTTATTATGCTTTTGCAGATGCTTTCACGATTTGCGATCAACATTTTTGCTCTTCCATAACGGGTACGACAACCAACAGACATTATTTTTGGACGGGTAAATGTACGGAAGATCTACATAGCAAACCTTTGACGCGCAATTCGGATACCTATTACAATAATATGGCGAAGTGGAAAACCTTCCCCGAGCGTTTACAAGAAAATGGGATAAGTTGGAAGGTATACCAGAATGAAATCAGTTTGCAGAATGAAGGATCTGGAAATGGGGAGTCGTTGTTAGGGAATTTTACGGATAATAATCTGGAATGGTTTTCTCAATACAATGTCCGCTTTAAGAAAAGCCATATTGATTTTTATACCCGTAGAATTGAAGAATTGCCTGGAGAAATCGACGAGTTGCATAAGCAATTGGCTACTTACCCGAATGCACAAAAGGTGCAGAATACGCTGACGCAAAAGAAAAATCAATTGGAGAGCTTCAAGCGTGAAGTCGAACAGTATTCTCTAGGGAATTTTGAAAAGCTGTCGGACTTCGAGAAGGAACTGCATAGCCGAGCTTTTCAAACCAACGAAGGTGATACACATTACCACGAAACAGAAAAAGTAGATTTCGAAGGAGCCACCATTGAAGTACCTAAAGGTGATATTTTGCATCAATTTCGTCAGGATGTAACAAATGGTCAATTGCCGACAGTCAGCTGGTTAGTTGCGCCACAGTATTTTTCGGATCATCCGAGTGCACCGATGTATGGCGCTTGGTATGTGTCGGAAATATTGAATATTCTGACCCAGAATCCTGAAGTGTGGAAGAAAACGATTTTTATCTTGAATTATGATGAAAATGATGGTTATTTCGATCATGTTCCGCCATTCGTGGCTCCTAAGCCGGGAGACAAAGATTCGGGTTTAGTTTCGTCAAAATTGGAAGAAAGTTTGCAAACAGAATTTTTAACGAAAGAGCAGGAACTTGCTTCGGGTGTAAGAGAAGAAAACGCAACCGAAGGTCCTGTAGGATTAGGTTATCGCGTGCCATTGATTATTGCATCGCCTTGGACTAAAGGGGGATGGGTGAATTCGGAAGTCTGCGATATTACCTCTACGATCCAGTTTTTGGAAGTTTTCTTGAACAAAAAATATAAGAAACAGATTGTAGAAACGAATATTTCACTTTGGAGAAGAGCAATAACTGGAGATTTGACTTCGGTGTTCCGAACATATAATCCAAATGAAAAGGGTGGATTGCCCGACTTTTTGGATATGAAGCAGCAAATAGCAAGTTTAGATCAAGCGAAGGATAAGCCACTTCCAGATGGCTATTTGGCATTCAACGAAGATGAAATAAGTCGAATCCGAAGTGGAGCATCCCATCCCGCTTTACCCAAGCAGGAGAAAGGCACAAAGCCATCTAGCGCCTTATGCTATGAGCTGTATGTACATGAGCATCATGCCAAAAATCACTTGCAAATGACCTTCGAAGCATCTAACAAGAAGTTTGGACAAAGGGCTCTTGCTGGTGCTTTCAATGTGTATGATTTGCTCGAAACAAATAGATTTAGCAAGTCATTTGCGGTAGCGGCAGGAGACAAATTGAATTATACTTGGCGCAAAACAGATAATGGAGCTTATGATGTTGCGGTACATGGACCAAATGGATTTTACCGTAAATTACAATCAAAGGCTTTGTCTGAAGCTTTGCAAGTACAGGTTTCGTATTCCGATAAAGGCGATTTAGTGTTGCATATCGAGAATATTTCGAAAAATTCGCAAGCTGTCAAAGTATCAAATGCCTACACAAAATCCACAGAAAATCTCACAATCAAACCGAAGAAATCCGTACGATTGGAGATGGATACACAGAAATTTGGTCGGTGGTACGATATTAGTTTACATGCTGATAATTGGCACAGACAATACGCAGGACGTATTGAAAATGGACAACACAGTATTTCAGATCCTTTGATGGGATAGTGTAATTAAAGGCTTCGAGTTATTCGAAGCCTTTGTTGTATTCTTTTAATGCCTTTACTAATTTGTTTTTCTTCACTAATTCTAAAGCTTTCGGGCTATCAACTACCATATTTTCTAAGTTTTCTTTTGTTAAACGGACTATATCTCCGTCAATTCCTTTGTTAATATGGGTTATAGGAGTAGATTTTATATAATCAGAGGTGATAGTATATGTGTTTATTTTTGCTGAATCTACTATAAAAACCCATACATGCTCCAAGGGTATACCCTTGAATATTTTTTGTGTGTAATTTGAGTGATAAATAGATTTGGTTTCATTTGGATTAAGAATTTTCTTTTTACCATCCGATTTCCATTCAAGGAATGAAATAGAATCTCTATAATGTATTTTGGCATTTGCTTCCAACACATCACCATTTTAAGTTCAATGATAAAATCATGTTTAAAAGCACTTATATCTTTTTCCTTATAGACCATCCAGGGATTTATGTGTGGTCTGTGATATGGGATTGTTTGGGGGCCATTGGGTGTATTAATACGCGTTTGCGAATAACATAAAGTAATACTCAAATTTAAAATTAGGACAAATAATAGCCTTTTCATGAAATTAACTTGTGTTTAGTATCTTTTGTGTAAATATATTAAACTTAGGTTAAATTAATGTGAGTTCGGTTTAAGAAACATTGGCTATGCCCTCTTTCTGGGCAAGTAGATACTTTTTATCTCAAAAAGTATCCAAAAAATCGTCGCTTAAAAATTTTGCACAATGTCAATCCATTCCTACAAATGCAAAATTTTGATAGGCGACATAATTAGCAAATCATGGGTTTTGATTTTATTGTGATAAAATGTGATTTAGTAATCTTCCAGAAGTTATTTCGATTCACGAGAATTCAGTTCATTGACTACTTCTTTTTCTAGCGCGTCTCTATTTTTTGCATTCTTGATAAAGAAATAAGCGAGAATTAAAGCTATGATGGAACCTAATCCAAAGCCAGTGACAATTCCGCTATAAGCAAATATCCCAACGGCAAAACCAATAAGAACTGCGTTTATAATTTTCTCTGATTTTAGGCTTTTTAATTTTTTGTAAAGATCAGCTGTGTGTAATTCAGTAATGTTAGTTAGTTTCATGTTTATTTTTGGTTATGAAAGCAATTTAAAAATTTTTTACACACTTTCAAACTCTTTTGGATATTGCACGGTACCGCTAATATGCTGTAATGCATTTGGAACAAGTTCTATTGCCATAAAAACTTCCGAAGCAACTTCAAAAGGCGCTTTAATATTCCATTTTACTGCAGGTTGGAAACCAAATTTTGGGTAGTAATTTTCGTGACCTAAGACAATAACAGAAGTGAAACCCAATTCCTTTGCTCGTTGTAATCCTTCTCTGATTAATGCGCCACCAATACCTTGCTTTTGATAATCTTCAAGCACTGCCATTGGCGCTAAAGCCAAGGATTCGTATGATGTAGCATTATTAACAATCTTGATTTTGGTAAATAAAATATGCCCAACGATTTGATTGTCGAGCTCGGCTACTAAAGATAACTCCGGAACAAACGCGTCCGAATTTCGTAAAGAATCCACCAATTTGGCTTCAGCTTCTTGGGCAAAAGCTTGTTTATTAATGTTGTAAACAGCTTCGGAATCTTGGTGTTGTTCTTGACGGATGGATGGGAGGCATGATTAGATTTTAATATGAATAAAGCATTTTTAACTTTTTAAGAATAATTTTAAGGGATCCATGTTTTCTTCAAAAAATGTAATTTATTAAATTATCATAAAGAAATTCACCAGCGAAATTTGGTATTCCCACTTCTAGTTTCTCTTGCGAACTTAAAGGAGGAGCGTTAACAGATTTTCTAACATAAATTACTTCTCCATTAATAACCTTTATAAGAGCAATTCCATGCTTTTCTGCATATTCTTGAGCTCCAGTCTGAAAATCAGATGTTGAGAATATAATTCCTTTTTGACAACCTGTGGATTTTAGCTTTGCATCTAATAGTTGCACAACTTCTCTTTTAATAGGGTGAGCGTGCTTTTTGCATTCAATAAGAATTTTGATAGAAATGTTTAAAATTTCTAGCTCACAATAAACATCAATTTGGTAATCACCATCATATGCATTAAGAATAATATTATGATGAATATTAATATCATTTATATTTCCACATTTTTCTAAATATTCTTTGACCCACAATTCAAATTCTAAGGGGGGGTGATATTAAGGCTTTTGTACATTTGGTAAGTTTTTGGTTAATAAAATCCCTTCTTCCAAAAGTATCGGGGAAATGCCTTTGGAAGAAGCGTATGTGTATTTTTATTTTGCTCTTTCGTATACTTCGAAAGTATAATCAAAAGCGTGCTTTTCGTCTTTTTCGTGCTTTTCAGCGCTTACTAAGTTCCATTCGTGATCCAGTAATTCTGGAAAATACGCATCGCCATTGATTGTCGTATGTACACGCGTCAATAACACTTTATCCGCAAGTGGTAAGGTTTGTTTGTAGATTTCCGCACCACCGATAATAAAGATTTCACGTTCATCACGGCAATAGTTTTGCACTTCTTGCACGCTATTCGCTACATCGACTTCTTCGTGCGTGTAATTCATATCACGCGTCAAGATGATGTTACGACGCTCTGGAAGTGGTTTGCCGATAGATTCAAAAGTCTTGCGACCCATCACCACCGAATGTTCTAGCGTATTTTTCTTAAAGTATTTAAAATCATTAGGCAAATGCCAAGGCATTTTGTTGTCTTTGCCAATGGCATTATTTTCTGCCGCAGCTACGATTAACGTTATTTTAGTATCACTCATTTTATCTAATTTTCAAATCTCCAAATTACCTCATTCCCAATTTTCTACACCGCTACAGGAGCTTTGATATGTGGCTCATACTCGTAACCTACTAATTCGAAATCTTCGAATTTGAAGTCGAAAATATCTTTTACTTCCGGATTGATTTTCATTGTTGGAAGTGGTTTAGGCGTACGTGACAATTGCAATTCTGTTTGTTCGAAGTGATTGCTATAGATATGCGCATCACCAAAAGTATGTACAAATTCTCCTGCTTCCATATCACATACTTGCGCCACCATCATCGTCAATAGGGCATATGAAGCAATATTGAAAGGCACACCTAAGAAAATATCGGCGCTGCGTTGGTACAGTTGACAAGACAATTGAGGCTTAAGAATACCTTTTTCGGGATGTGCTGGCGACACATAGAATTGGAAGAAAGCGTGACAAGGAGGCAAAGCCATGTTTTCAATTTCTGCCACATTCCAAGCCGATACGATAATGCGACGCGAATCAGGTGATTTTTTCAACTGATTGATCACTTGCGTGATTTGGTCGATATGACGACCATCTGGCGTTGGCCATGAGCGCCATTGTGAACCATAAACTGGTCCCAAGTTGCCATTCTCGTCTGCCCATTCATCCCAAATGCTGACACCATTATCTTTCAGGTATTTAATGTTTGTTTCACCTTTCAAAAACCAGATTAATTCGTGTATAATCGAACGTAAATGCAGTTTTTTGGTCGTAATAATCGGAAAACCTTCTTGCAGATTGAAACGCATTTGATATCCAAAAACACTACGTGTACCAGTACCTGTTCTATCCGTTTTGTCCACACCTGTGGTGTATACGTGTTTTAGTAAATCTAAATATTGTTTCATTTTTGAATCTGTTTAAAGGTATTTATGTTACGAAGTTAAGATATTTTTTGAACTAACTGAATGATGATTTACCATCGAATTTTTCCACATCTAAATCAAGATTGTCTACAAAGTGTTGAATAATAATACGCTCAATTTCCTTCTCATTATAGGATGCTGAATTTCGAACAAGATGATAGTTGTGTTGAACCAATTGCTTTATGATGTCAGAGACTGTTTTTAGGTCTAGATTTGATGCAAATTTAAAAGCGAATATAAAACCTGTTATAGAAAGAATTAGACCATATGAGCCAATTAATGGTTTATAAAAAAGACAAACTATTGAAGAGATAAGAAGCACCAAAAGCATAATAGTTAACCAGTTCGGAGGTTGTAATAAATTTGTTTTGAAGCCCAACTCTTGTTCTAATCTTTTAATATCATTTCTGCGATTTTGTTTTGGAAAGATTTCCGCTAAAAGTGAATTTTTGTGTAAAGGAATGGTACTATCCTGTGTTGCGTAATATGCTTTTCTGAATTTATAAAAGGCTTGTTGTGATGTGCAATAATCAATATTTTCAAGTTCAATCTTACTACAGACTAGTTTTGTTAAGTCATCAAAAGTGTTGCATTTATTTATTTCGACATCATCTAATTTTATATTAAAAGAGGATTCTATGTCATGAAATATCTCATCAATATCATCATGCTCTGTACTTTTGAATTTTTGAGAAAGATAGCTCATACAAAATCAATTAATCTGCTGTCATAAAGTTATCAAATGTCATTCGCATCTCAAATCTTTTATCTATAAAGGGAAGTCTAAAAAAAAGCGTATTTTTGCAACTTATTATGAATAAAAAAGTAGCTTTCTATACACTAGGTTGTAAGTTGAATTTTTCGGAAACTTCATCAATTGGACGTCAGTTCAAGGATGCAGGCTATGATACCACGCCGTTCAATTCAGCTGCGGACGTTTATGTAATCAATACCTGTTCGGTGACGGACAATGCGGATAAGAAATGTCGAAAGGTGGTGAAGGAAGCGCTTAAATATTCTCCAAATGCGTATATCACGATTGTTGGTTGTTATGCCCAATTGAAACCGCAGGAAATCGCTGAGATTCCAGGGGTAGATATGGTGCTAGGTGCTGCAGAGAAGTTCAACATCATTGAGCATATCAATGATTTAACGAAGCAAGAGAAAGCAGTTGTCCATAATGGACCAATCGACGAAACCAATCAATTCGTAACTGCATATTCTATCGGCGACCGTACTCGTACTTTCCTAAAAGTGCAAGACGGTTGTGATTATTCGTGTACATTCTGTACAATTCCTCTAGCACGTGGTGCAAGCCGTTCGGGAAAGATTGAAGATATTGTACGTCAAGCAGAAGAAATTGCTGCTTCGGGTGTGAAAGAAATTGTGTTGACAGGGGTTAATATTGGTGATTTCGGTATCCGTGATGGTAAGCGCCAAGACAAATTTTTGGATTTGGTCAAAGCCTTGGACGAAGTGGAAGGAATTGACCGCATTCGTATATCATCGATAGAACCAAATTTGCTTGCAAATGAAATAATTGAATTTGTTGCGCAATCCAAACGATTTGTTCCGCATTTTCATATGCCTTTGCAATCTGGAAATAACAAAGTATTGGCACAAATGCGTCGTCGTTACAAACGTGAACTGTATTGGGAACGTGTGGCAAAAATCAAATCGCTAATGCCAAATGCTTGTATCGGAGTAGATGTAATTGTTGGATTTACGGGTGAAACACGTGAAGATTTTATCGATACGTACAATTTCTTAAACGAAATGCCTATTTCATATTTGCACGTCTTTACTTATTCGGAACGTGAAAATACAATTGCTGCTCAAATGGAAGGTGCCGTACCGGGTGCACAACGTTCGGACCGTAGCAAGATGTTGCACATTCTTTCGGAGAAAAAACGTCGTGCTTTCTACGAAGAAAATTTAGGTGCAATAGGAGAGGTATTATTCGAATCGGATGAAAAAGATGGATATATGCACGGGTTTTCTAAAAATTATGTGAAAGTATGTACCCCATATGATCCACTATTGGTCAATGAAATTGTGCCGGTGAAATTCACTTCGATTTCTGAATCAGGTGATGTAGATATAGAAGAATTACCAGAGCTGTTAGCTCATTAAGATATACTTTGAAGGGGATTTAAAAGTATTCTTATTCGTCATTTCGACGAGGTACGAGGAGAAATCTATATTGGATGATGCTTCTACCTCGTGGATTTTGAATCCTTTTACATCCGTTTTTTAGATTTCTCCCTTTGGTCGAAATGACGGGCTTGGTTTAAGACCGTTTTCAATACCTTCTATTTATTTAATATTCTTCAAAAAAATATTCCTAAATTATTCCCAAATCTTATTTTATCCTTGTCGCTACTATGAAAGTATTAATTGTCGAAGATGAGCTCGCTCTACAAGCCGGAATACGTGAATTTTTGATTAGTGAGAAGTTTGTGGTGGAAGTCGCGTCAACTTATGATGAGGCTTTGGATAAAGCGCTTAACTATGCGTATGATTGTGTACTGCTGGATATCATGTTGCCCGGCGGCTCCGGATTGGACGTACTGCGTGCGATGCGCGATAATCTTATTAAAAGTCCTGTGCTTATTCTTTCCGCCAAAGACTCCGTAGATGACAAAGTCGCTGGATTGGAAATAGGAGCTGATGATTATTTGGCAAAACCGTTTCATTTTGCAGAACTGTTGGCCCGTTTGAAATCCATTATCCGTCGGAATGCGCAAGATGGTCAACATTTGTTGCACTATAAAAATGTCTCTCTGGATCCGGAACTCCGTGAGGTCAAGATTGAAGGGATGCCTATCATACTCAATCGCAAAGAATACGACGTGCTGTACTATTTTATGCTTCGCCCTAATAAGCTGCTGGAAAAGTCAACATTAGCCGAAACCGTGTGGGGAAATCATGCAGATCAAGCGGATAATTTGGATTTTATTTATTCGCAGATTAAGAATTTACGTAAGAAGTTAAAGACGGCCGACGCGACATGTGACATACAAGCTGTATATGGGATAGGATATAAATTAGTGTAATGGCTATATCGATAAAGAATTATACGAACCGTTTTATTGTAGTTACAATCTTGATTGTGATGGCCTTGTGGGCTGCGATGTTTTATGCAGTCATCATGGAGGAAGTATATGACAATATCGATGATGGTTTGAAAAATCAAAAGATACTCATCATCCGCGAAGTGTACCGTAAGCCGGAACTTATTGCCGAATCCACAGAATTCGGTGTCAATCAATTTGTCATTCGTCCTGTGGAAAATGCTACGGAGGTGCTGGATGAAAATGTATTTTCAAAGGAGCTAATTTACATGCCTTATGATAAGGAAGAGGAGCCTTATCGGATATTACGGACGGGATTCTATGATGCTACAGGGAAGCCTTATTACCTTGAAATACGCACTTCTACGGTGGAAGAAGACGATTTCTTGATGGATCTTGCCATTTCCTTGTTGGCCCTGTACAGCGTTATTGTATTGAGTATATTATTTATCAATTACTTTATGATGGGGCACGCCTGGAAACCATTCAATCAGATACTTAAGAATCTTTCCCAATATCGTTTTGGTAAGGCAGATAGTTTTGTAGCGGTAGATTCGCAGGTTCGTGAATTTAAGGATCTCAACAATCATATCTCTGATATGATTCAGCAAAATGAAAAAGTATTTGATAGTCAGAAGAGGTTCTTAGAAAATGCGGCACACGAGCTTCAAACGCCTTTGGCTGTGAGTATCAATAAATTGGAATTTGTGTTGGAAAATGCATCGCTATCTGAGGAAGATATGATCCGTGTGGTAGAAGCGAAGCGTTCATTGCAACGAATGGTCAGCCTGAATAAAAGTTTACTCACCTTATCGCGTATTAACAACCAGCAATATGCCAGCCAAGAGGAAGTGCATATGCAGGCCATCGTGGATCATGCGCTTACAGACTATGAGGATTTAATTGCTTACAAAGATATACAGGTCGATCAAGAAATCGTATCGGATTTTGTGCTGATGGCCAACCGTGATCTGATGCAAATCCTGGTTTCCAACTTGTTGAGTAATGCTGTAAAATATAATACACAGCCTGGTAAAATTCGAATTACAATGCGCGCTGACTCCTTTACGATTGCCAATACAAGTGCAGATGGGGCGCTCAACCCCAATTATATCTTCGAACGATTCTACAAAGGAAGCCAAGATCACAATTCCAACGGATTGGGCTTATCCATTGTCCAGACAATTTTGGATAAATATTCTTTTTTAGTTATCGAATATCGCTATGAAAATAACATGCAAGTATTTGAAGTAAAGAAGCTTATGTAATTTATTTCGAATAAAGTTTCTTTTCCCAAATCTTTCCCAAATTGGTTTAGAATTTTGTAGAGTAATCAAAGATTAAAATGATGAAAACACTATTCAAAACTTTTGCAATAATAGGCTTAATGTCGGCTGCTACAGCGGTTAATGCCCAAGATAAACTTATTAAACTTGCGGAATTACCAAAAACAGCGCAAGAATTTATCAAGAAGCATAATGCTACCGGGGACATCTCTTACATCAAGATGGAAGACGATTTCTTTTCCAAAAAATCTTTCGAAGTTAAATTAAAAGATGGCTCGGAATTTGAATTTGACAAAAATGGCGCATGGAAAGAAGTAGACATGAAGCATAATAAAGCAGTGCCTTCTACTTTGGTTCCTTCAGCGATTTCGGCCTATATAACAAAGAGTTTTCCACAGAATAATATTGTGAAAATCTCCAAAAATTCCAACAAGTATGAGGTAGAGTTAACAAATGGCCTAGATCTGGAATTTGATGGCAAAGGAAAATTTATACGTATTGACGATTAATTAATTTATTCATTTACAGTTTTTTAAAAATTTATAGTTATGAAAAGTTTACTAGTTAAAATGGTTTTGATGTTGGGTGTAGTATTCACAATGGCATCGTGTGATAAAGACGAAGAGCGAATTGCTATTGACGAACTACCAGCAGTTTCTCAATCTTTTATAAGTCAGTATTTTGCGAATGCAAAGATCACTTCGACTATCAAAGACAAAGAAAGTGCAGCACGTGTGGAGTATGAAGTGAAATTGGATAATGGTGTGGACATCACATTTGACGAAGCAGGTAATTGGCTGGACGTAGAAGCAAGAAATGATCGTGAAGCCTTGCCTTCTACTGGTTTTATCTTGCCAGCAATCGTATCCTATGTAACGAATAATTATCCTTCAGTGGGCATCAATGGAATCGAGCGCGAGATGAATGGTTTCGATATCGAGTTAACGAATGATATTGATTTAGTTTTCAATAGCGAAGGTGGATTCGTTCGTGAAGATAGATAAAATCAAAATAGAAAAGGGATAATGTGAATTATCCCTTTTCTATTTTTTAGCCTTTACGCGCTAGTTCTATTTTTGTTTCCATTTCGGTTACTATTTTTTCTACATCCGCTGTTCCTCCCGCAGACTCAAAACGAATAAATCCTTCTTTATCAATTACCACCTTGTGCGGGATACCTCTCACACCATAAGCCGTGACAGTAGATTTGCTTCTATCCTTCATTTCATCGAATAATACATGGAATGAATATTTATTTTCAGCGATAAAGTTTCTTACCAGCTCTTCATAATTTTTCTCATTTTGCCAAGTATTGATAAATAAGAATTCTACATCTTTATCATCTTTATACTTGTTGACAGCAGCTTGCATGCCCGGGAAAGAAATCTTACAAGGACCGCACCATGTAGCCCAAAAGTCCAGTACGAGCACTTTGCCTTTTAAATCGGCTAAAGAAACTGTTTTTCCTTCTAAATTGACCAATGAGAAGTTAGGCGCTTCTTTTTTAATCATTTCGGCCTTGTATTTTGCCAAGGTAGCCTCTTTGATTTCGGATTCTAAGCTTGCGCTATATTTGTTGTAATCTCCTTTATTGTTGTTAAGCTTTTGGTACAAGGATTTAAGGACCGTTTCCACTTCCTCTTTTTTTCCGTTCTTAACCGTAAATTTTTCCAACGTTAAGAATGCATCCAAATCATTGCCTACTTTGGAATAGGCATTCCCTAATAGGAGATTCATTGTCTTATTATTGGTCGCATTGATGTTGGTGCTTATTTGCTCCTGCAGTAGACCAATCGCTTTTTCGTAGTTACCTGTTTCGTACAATGCTGTGCCGTATGAAGATGAAAGTACCGCCATATAATTCGCACCTACGACTTTATCTTCTTTGGCCTTTTGAATCAAATCTTCGAGTATAGGTAATGCAGTCGTATAGTCTTTATTCTTTAGTAACTTATTGGTCAAGGAATAACCCGTTTGAATGTATGTCGCACTATTTTTTAATCTTATTCAGGTACTCATTGGCCTTATCCGTATTTTTCTCTTTGAAAAATAAAGCTGCCAATTCAGATTCCGCGTTGGCATAAAGCGTTTGGTCTTTCGCTTCAAAGTTCTTCGCTGGGAACTTGCTGAGGAACTGATTGTATTTCTTTTCGGCATCTGCAGCTGAGGTATTCTCATCCGCAAATACATTTTTGTAAGCTTCAGAGCGTGCTTTCAATCCTTTTGGGAATCTTTTGACCAAACTGTTGTTTATTTTTTCAGCTTCCTCGGTTTGCTCCAAAAAGTTGTAAATGCGCGTCGAAAAGGTTACAAAATTTTCATTCTTACTATCTGCCAAAGCTTTAGCTTCTACCAAAAGCTGTTTTTTAGATGCCTCGTCGTCTTTTTCGGCAAGTGCGCCTATCTCTTTGGAAATCTCCTCCAGGGTAATATCCTTTTTCTTTGCTAATTGCGCATGGACCGATTGGAAGGATAGACAAGCACCTAGAAAAGCAAGTGTTACTATTGTTTTTTTCATAATCTAGTGTTTTACAATCAAATGTATCATTAATCGACGAGATCTAAATCTGCTGATTAAAACTATAATATTTCTTCTTACGAAAGCGTGGTAAATAATAGGGTTACCCGCTGATTTTCTTGTTTGTTAAACTTAATTCTGAAAATTATTAAGATATATGACATGTATGATGTTTATTTTCTCATACAGAATTTATATTTTATGTTGAAATTATATTCTTTTCCGGGTTCAATAACAAATAATGGAAACTCGGATTGATTGGGGCCATCCAAATAATGTTGGGCTTCAAAGCAAAAGCCGCCGTTGCGCAAATATTTTTTACCGGATTTGCCTTCGTCGTCGCTCAAGAAATTGCCTGAATAAAAATGCAAAGTAGGGTAGTCGGTGTATATTCTTAATTCAATACCCGTCTGCTGACTGTAAGCCGACGCGGCAGGCTGACTCAATGCATTGCTGTTTACATAGCTATGGTCAAAACCACTTGCATATTTGATCTGACTGTGGTCTTTACTTATTTGATCGGCTATTCGTGTTTCTTCTCTAAAATCCAGTGGCGTATCCAATACACTTTGCAGCTTGCCCGTAGGAACTTGTTGATCATTAATCTCAATAAATTTGGAGCAGTTTATTTTTACGCAGTGGTTCAAGATGTCGCCATTTCCTTCACCATTGAGATTGAAATAAGCGTGATTGGTCATATTTATCACCGTCCGTTTGCTTGCTGTTGCTCTGTAATTTATCAGTATTTCGTTATCGTCCGTTAATTCATAATTGACCGAGACTTTTATCTCTCCCGGAAATCCAGCTTCATTATCTGGCGAGACATAATAAAAGGAGATTTGTTTTCTGAAACTTACTTGTCTATCCCACACCTTGGTATGGAAGCCATCAGGACCACCGTGCAGGCAGTTGTTGCCGTTATTTTGTGGTAATGTATACTCTTGGCCATCCAGCACAAATTTGCCATTCTGCACTCTATTTGCAAATCGTCCAATCGTAGCGCCGTGATAGCATTCTTGCGCGTTCAGGTAATTTGCGATCGTATCAAATCCAAGAACCACATCCACCAAATTTCCGTTTTTGTCAGGGACCAGGGCACTCACCAAGCGCGCTCCATAATCCGTCAATGCAATTTGCATTCCTGCTCGGTTGCGAAGTGTAAGAAGATGGGTGTTTTTTCCGTTTAGTGTGTGTTCAAAATTTTCTGCGTTCGGTAAATTAAAGTTGGTGCTCATGGGCTTGAGAATTATTGTTTGTCTAAATTAATAAAAAACGTTGGTAAGCTAAAGAAAAGGAATATTTCATTATATTTATAGTGTATGGAGAAAAAACACATTTACGCTTTATTTGCTGCTATTGCAATAATATTATTTCTATATACCTTCATATTTGTGGATGAGACACATACTTTTGTTTTGAATGCAGGATGGGAAACTAACCTCATTGAAGCAAAATGGCTTTTTTATCTGATTGCTGCTATAGGGGTATGTCTATGGCTGTTCTATTATATATTTGCGTCATCCCTATATACCGATAGTTTGATTTACTTACATCTCGTCTCGTATATCCTATTGGCCATTGTGCTTATTCTTTGGGATAATAATTCCTTCTCACTCAAAGAAGCTGTCGATTCGAATGCCTATTCTTCGGTGCAGGAAATCCGTGGTGAATATCAGGATGTTATGGACCGTTATACGATTTACCGTTCCTTATTCTGGTTTTTTCTTTTGATCCAACCCATCGGCCTGATCAATCTCATGTTGGGATTTATTAAGCCCAATAAGGATTAGTATCCGCTTCATCTGAGACAGAAATCTTATATTTGTCTGGATAAATCCAATATTTTAATGAACTGGAAACAACTTATATCTGCTAAGCGGTGGGGCTACGAAGAGCGTCTTTCTAATGAGCAATTTGATGCTCGATCTGAGTTTCAACGCGATTATGATCGTTTAATTTTTTCATCTCCCTTTCGTCGATTGCAGAATAAGACACAAGTATTTCCCTTGCCAGGGGCTGTGTTTGTGCACAATCGGTTAACCCATAGTTTGGAAGTAGCATCCGTAGGGCGATCATTGGGTAGGATTTTTTATAATTCCTACAAGAAACAAAATCCGCTTGTTGATCAAGATATACCGCTGCTACAGGAGATCGATACAATTATTGCCACAGCATGTTTAGCACATGATCTAGGTAATCCTGCTTTTGGTCATTCCGGAGAATCTGCTATTTCGGCTTATTTTACTGGAAAGGGATTAGAATATAAATCAAGATTGACAGAAGAGCAGTGGGCTGACTTGGTTTCTTTTGAAGGAAATGCCAATGCTTTGCGTATTCTGACGAATAATTTTAATGGAAAAGATAAAAGTGGTTTTGCGCTAACATATAGCTCATTAGCTGCTATCATTAAATATCCTTGCAGTGCCATAAAAGGTGGTGATAAAAATCGATTACACCGCAAGAAATATGGTTATTTTCAATCCGATAAGGAATCTTTTTTAAAGATAGTAAACGAGTTAGCTATTTTAAAAGAGGAAGAAGATGTGTACAAGCGTCATCCTTTGGTATTTTTGGTAGAGGCTGCAGATGATATTTGTTATAATATTATTGATTTGGAAGATGCACATCGCCTAGCTATATTGAGTTACGAGGAGGTGGAAGAATTACTATTACCACTTTGTAAAGATGATAAACTGAAAGCTAGGTTAACGCAGTTGAAGGATGAAGAAAGCCGTATAGGCTTAATGCGTGCTAAGGCAATAAATACGTTGATTGGTGCTACTTCAAAAGTCTTTTTTGATGAACAAGAAGAGATATTAGCCGGTAATTTTTCGAAAAGTCTTATTGACGCTTTGGATGCTGATTTACATGAGGCAATGCTGAAAATTCAGGAAATCTCATACAAAAAGATATATAATGCATCCGCAGTAGTGGAAATTGAAGTTGCGGGTTATAAGGTGATGGAAGGGATTCTGGAAGAATTTGTGCCCGCTTATCTTGCCGAAAAGCCTAACAACCTACATAAGAAATTAAAAGCTCTAATGCCGATACAGTTTCATAGTGGAAGTGATGATGTGTATGAGAGAATACGTGATGTATTGGATTTTGTGTCCAGCATGACGGATTTGTATGCATTACAATTGTACCGTAAGATAAAAGGAATTGAAATAGCTACGCTATAGCGTTAATGAAAGGACTGTCTCCAAGAATATGAAAGTAGTAATAGCAGAAAAACCTTCGGTAGCTCGGGATTTGGCGCGTGTAATGGGAGCGAAGGACGTGAAAGATGGATATATTGAAGGCAATGGGTATGCCTTTACTTATGCTTTTGGACATTTGGTGCAACTGTGTACGCCGCAAGCCTACGGCTATGCGACTTGGTCTGTCGCCAACTTGCCAATCATTCCAAATCAATTCAATTTGGAAGTCAAGAAAGTGCGCAAAGACGGCAAGCAAATCGACGATTACGGTGCTCTGAAGCAAGTAAATATCATTAAAGGTCTTTTGGAAAAGGCTGAAGAAATCATTGTGGCAACGGATGCTGGACGTGAGGGTGAACTGATTTTCCGTAATATTTATTACTATTTAGGATTAAAAGTTCCGTTCAAGCGTTTGTGGATATCCTCGCAGACGGATAAAGCTATAAAAGAAGGTTTTGCCAACTTAAAAGAGGGTACGGAGTACGATAGTTTGTACCAATCAGCTCGTTCGCGTTCGGAATCGGATTGGTTGATAGGAATCAATGCGACACAGGCTATTACCCTAGCGGCGGGCAATAAGGGCTTGCTTTCCTTGGGTCGTGTGCAAACGCCGACCTTGGCGATGATTTGCTCCCGTTATTTAGAGAATAAAGATTTCAAACCACAGGCTTTTTATAAAATTCAAGCAGGTTTTGAAAAAGATAATATTTCTTTCAAAGCGACATCCGATAAAATTGATAAGAAAGACGTCGCTGAAGAAACCATAGCCAAGATTACCATTGGCTCTGAAGCCAAAGTTGTTAAAGTCGAAGCAAAGGAAACTAAAGAACAACCGCCATTGCTGTTTGATTTGACATCATTGCAGCAAGATGCCAACAAGAAATATGGTTATTCTGCCGATCAGACATTGAGTATTGCGCAGACATTATATGAGAAAAAGGTTATTACCTATCCACGTACGGGCTCGCGCTATATTGGCGAAGACGTTTTTGAGCAAATTGACTCGCTATTTCAACATTTGTCCAATACTGCGGATGAAAGCATAGCAGCGATTTCGCGCAATTTGATTGGTGCCAAGCTCAATAAACGTTCTGTAGATGATAAGAAGGTGACGGATCACCACGCTCTATTGGTAACGGATGAAAAACCGGGCCCCATGCTCAAAGAGCAGCAGAATATATACAATATGATTGCTAAGCGTATGGTGGAAAGTTTTTCGGAAGTCTGTCTGAAAGATATCACAACCGTGACCATTGATGCAGCAGGAGTAGAGTTGATTGCCAAAGGAACGGTAATCAGACAATACGGTTGGCGATTGTCAGCAGATCAGGTAGAAGCACCCGATGATGATAAAAATACGGACGATCAAGACAACGAAAACGCACAATTACCAAAATTGACGGCTGAGGAATTGCTTGAAATTCTGACTTTAGAATTGTCCGAGCGCTTTACTAAAGCAAGACCTATTCATACAGAGGCATCCTTGTTGAAGGCTATGGAAACTTCCGGTAAGGAAATCGAAGATGAGGAGATGCGCCAGGCAATGAAGGACTGTGGTTTAGGAACTCCTGCTACACGTGCGGCTACGATTGAGACTTTATTCTCACGTGATTATATCAAACGCGATAAAAAGAAGCTAATTCCTACCGAAAAAGGTTTAGCGCTATATAATCTGGTCAAAGACCGATCGATTGCTAAAGTGACTTTGACAGGTAAGTGGGAACAGAAATTGGAAGAAATGCGTGCAAATAAGGTGTCCTACGATGTCTTTATGAAGCATATAAAAGATTACACGGTCAAAATTACCAAGGAGCTTCTGCAACTTCGGATGTCTATTCCGCAAGAGGAGATAAAACCTCAACAAAAAGGAAAGATTAAATGTCCGAAATGTAAACCAGGCAATATTCATCTGTACGATAAAGTCGCGCAATGTGATCACTATGCACGAGGATGTGATTTCAAAATATGGCGTACGCTGAATGGTGTTTTCCTCGAAGAGAAAGAAATGAAAAATCTCTTAGAAAAAGGCAAAACTTCCGAGCTCAAAGGTGTAAAAACCAAAGAAGGACAAATAGTAAATGCACCTTTAGTTTTTGAGAATTTTAAAGTGAATGTGGGGTAATTAGAAATAATCTTTGAACTTATCCCAATAGAAATCGAAATGTCGAATTATCATATAAAGATTTTTAAAAAGTCCGCTAAATATTTCTAAAAAAGGAATAATTAAGAGTAGATATAGGTAATGCCATTTATTAGATATTTTTGGACGAAAATCTCTCTCTTCAGTCAATATTTTCCAAGCTGGAAAGAGTGATTTTCTGAAATGATAAAAGATTAATGATATATAAAGGAGGTAGAAAGTAAGCCTAAAGAAAAAAGTGACCTTAAATCCGTAAGGCATAATAGTTAAATCAATAATTAAAATATTGATGATAATAGGTGTCAAAATCAATAATCCAATTAAATAGGTTCTATTAAAAAGTAAAAGGCACGCGGCTATAATTTGACTAATTCCTATAAATGCTTTAAAAGGTTGGTGATCAAATAGGTGCCATCCAATTTTAAAAAGACTCAAGTCTTTTATTGGTGTATTTAATTCTTGTGTTGTTAGATTTCCAAACTGCCCACCACTAAGTTTTCCGATTCCATAATTCATGAAAATTATAAATAATAAAATTCGCAATCCAAGTATAAATAATTCTTTCGTTGGAGCAGTTGGTTTATAATTCATGGTCGTCAAGTTTTAATGATGATGAACTAGTGGCTTGATTTCCATAAAAATTATTCATTTTCTATTCGGAGATGCTAGCACTTGCTTCTTTTTACTCTATAATCCCATTTGCAAACATGAATAGCTTCAAAAACATAAGTAATCATAACACTAAACAATCCAATCATTGAGTGTTTATAAAATAGATTTATTGCAAGAATAGAATCCTAAATGACAAACCGTGAACGCACCTTTAGTTTTTGAGAATTTTAAAGTGAATGTAGGTTAAATTTTTTAACATTATTTTCATATATTTAGTTGTATGAAAAGAATGTTTACTATAGTTTGTTTTGTATTTTCGTTTACGGTTGTGAATGCGCAAGCTTCCCTAGTAAAAGAAAATATTAAAGAGTTTTTTAAGTTAATATATACTTCAGATATTGAGGAAACTGAGTTAGTTGAAAGATTTTTCTATGATAGCTCGGATTCAAGTAAGAATTTTTGGTCTTCCTTTATTGCTGGTTATAGAGTCGATTCTAAAGAAAATGAGGTTGTGAATTTCAAGCGGTTCAAAGAAGATGTATTATCAGATAATATCGAAATAATCGTTTTTGATGAGTTTAATGAAAGGGATAAATCAAAATTTAAGAATTGGGATGGGATACCTCGAAAAGGTATATGTAAAGTGATGGGCAAAAAGGGGTTTCATCAACTTATTTTAATGAGAGAAAATAAAATATCATCGTTGATTATCCTCGATAAAACCGGGGATTTGACTTTTTAAATTAAATATTCTTCACTTGATATTTATCATGCCTCGTACCAGCATATACTGAGCCATTACATAGGTGAACATCACACCCAACGATCCAATTATTGAGTGTTTATAAAATAGATTTATCGCTAGAATAGAATCCGAAAGGACACATAGCGTAGCTCCCAATATCAGTAGCTTATTAGTTGTTCCGAGTGCAATATACAACATCGTTCCGATGGTAATGGCGTAGGCTAATACTGGGATTTTCATCGGGCCTAGGTGAGGAAACAAGAAACCGAATAGACCCATTACAAAAATTCCTATCAATGGTAGTATATAGAAGTTCTTCTTTTGGAAATAAGCTCTGAACGAAAGAATGTATAAAATATGTGCAAGCAAAAAACTGGATAATCCTGATATAAATCCACCTTTAAACATTAAAAACAGATCACCAAAAAACTTAGTATTAAGCCCACTATGAATAAGTAGTTAGATTTGTCGGCATTCCATCGGTAATAAACTATCAAAATAGGAATTAAGAATAGTTTGGTATAGAATCGCCAACCGCTATCCAGCGAAAAACCGATAATACATAAGTCTAAAATAAAAACTATAGCCAATAGTATCAGCGGAATTTGTTTCATTTTAAGCTGCATAGCGTAGGATTAGTTTGTTTATTCCGTTACGACTTCATTCTTTTCCAATACCCGATTTAATTGCTCCATATCCAATTCTTTTTCCCATTTTGCGATTACTAGACCAGCTGTAGCATTCCCTATAATATTAGTCAAGGCACGTGCTTCACTCATAAAACGGTCTATACCAAATACGATAGCGATAGATTCGACAGGAATATGCCCTACAACAGGTAGGGTAGCGGCTAATATGATAAATCCTGATCCTGTCACTCCTGCAGCACCATTGGAAGTGAATGTCAATACGAATAATAGAAACAATTGCTCACTCAAGCTCATTGGTTGATTGATGGCTTGCGCCAAAAATACCGATGCCATCGTGAGATAAATTGCGGTTCCATCCAAATTAAAAGAATAGCCTGTGGGAATGACTAAGCGTACAACAGACTTATTACAGCCTGCTTTCTCCAGTTTTTCCATGATAGCAGGAAGTACAGACTCAGAAGAAGAGGTGCCCAATACAATCAATAGTTCTTCTTTGATGTACTTTAAAAATTTCCAAAGACTAATCTTATTGCGGTAGAGTATTAAACCAATAAATACGAAAATATAGATAAGACAGGCTACATAAAACCAAATCATCATCATGCCTAAGGATTTTAAAATGTCTAGACCATATCGGCCTACCGTAAATCCAATAGCGCCCATAGCACCCAATGGGGCTACTTTCATAATCATTTTGATAACTATAAAAATACCGTCTAGGAAGGACTGTAATACGGTTTTCACGGGCTCAGCTTTTTCGCCCATTTTAGCAAAAGCAAAACCCAAGAGGATGGCGAAAAATAAAACTTGGAGAATATTACCTTCTGCCAAGGATCCGATAATATTGTGGGGGATAATATCCAATAAGAATTGTACGATGCCTCGTTGCTCTTTTTCACCTTCGATAAATGTACCTACTTGACTGGTATCCAAATGTTCGACATTGATATTCATACCATCGCCAGGTTTAGCGAGATTGATTACGGCCAACGCAATGAACATGGCCGTGAAGGTCGTGATTTGAAAATATACCATCGAGCGTACCCCGATTTTACCCACTTTCTTCACATCTTGCATACCCGATATCCCCAGTACGATACTGCAGAAAATCAATGGTGCAATAATCATCTTAATAAGCTTGATAAAACCGTCACCAAAGGGTTTCAGCGCGACACCTATCTCTGGATAAAAATGACCTAAGGCGATACCGATTAATATGGCAATGATTACTTGGAAATATAAGGTCTTAAAAAGCTTCTTCATCTAATTTAGTAAGGTTTACAGGTTTATGTAGTCATAAATTTTAGCCTAAAATAAGGTAAATTTTAAAATTGCAAGGGTATAAAAATATTATTCCTAATAAAAATAGCGTAGACAATTATGTTTACGCTATTAATTAGATGTGTTTAAAGCAAGCCTTATTTTTTCAATATATCTGTCAATGCTTCTGTAATAGTAGGATATCTGAATTCAAAACCATGTTGGATAAGTCTTTCTGGTAATACCCATCTGCTCTTTAACAAGAGTTCTGTTTCGGTTCCAATAATTGCTGCTCCGATTCTTAACAGAAGGGCTAGGGCAGGTAATCCAAAAGATATTTTCTTTACTTGTCTAAACGTCCTCATAAAAGTGTTATTAGTAATTGGATGCGGTGCGGAACAATTGTATACACCATTCCTGTTTTTATTCAATTCAATAAATCGAATTATTCGATATAAATCTTCAATATGAATCCAACTAAACATCTGCTTTCCATCACCTTGCTGACCTCCTAATCCGAATCTGACTAAATTGTCAAAGGGTTCGATAACACCACCATCTTTGCCTAATACTATCGCCATGCGCAGTGCAACTTGACGCGTTTTAAACATTTCGAAATTAAAAAAGGCGTGTTCCCATTTTTTGGCTACTTCTACCGAAAATCCCGTTCCAATTTCACCATCCTTCTCTGTCATCGGTCTATCGCGCGCATCTCTATAAATGGTAGCTGTGCTAGCATTAATCCAAAGTTCTGGAGGATTTTTACAATTCTTAATGGCTTCACCCAGAATATTTGTTGTTTCAGTACGAGAAGAAAAGATTTCCGCTTTATTCTTCTCATTATAACGACAATTGACGGATTTACCTGCCAGATTAACTAATAATGTTGAATTTTCTAAAGCCGCTGCTATTTTTGCACTATCAAGCCAATTCAAATCACCATTATTCCGAGCAATGACTATTACTTTATAACCAAGCTTTAGATATTCTTTCTTTAAATACTTGCCTACAAAACCTGTTCCGCCTGCTAATATGATTTTTTTCATGACTTTGTATTTAATTAGTCAGCTAAAGGATTATTTCTACGTTGCTTTGCAATCCTTTTACCTCTGAAAAACAAAAACATATTTAAGAATAGCATGATGCCGAGGTATATGCTAAATCCTCCGATTTTGTAACTCAATTGTTCTATTAAGGTTTGAACTTTTGCTTGGTCGAGATACATCTCCAAAATGTATAGTGCAAATCCAATATTCATTAAATAAAATCCTATTCTAAATAAATTGTTGGTAGCCAAAGCCACATCAGGTCGTCCCTGAAAAATATCGTTCATATAAACTAGACTATTTTTGAATAAAACATAGGCTACATAGTAAGTCAGACCAATGGCTATTGGTAAATAAATGCTATACGCGATTACGGTTAAATTTTCCATGATATTTAGTTTTTAGTTGTGTGTTTATTTTTTTTATAATTCGATATTACGTAGATAATCAACATATTATTATAATGAAGAAATGCAAGTATGAGAATTAGAATCCCGGTCTTTTCTAATGTACTGGACAACATATCGGCTATCGTTTCAATTTTTTTCCAATAGCTAAATTGGATGATGGCATAACCGATATTGAATAAATAATAGCCAGTCAACAATAGATTGTTGGTCGTATCTGTTAACTCTTCTTTATTTTGGAAAAATGAAAGGATAAATATTCTTCCGTTACGATGAAAAAGTCTTCCCACCCAAATAATAATGTAAATGGTAATGAGCGAGAAAATTGTGTACGAAAGGATATTGTAATTCATAGCCTAAATAATAAATTTGAATAATTTGATCAGCAAATCTGCTCTGTTCGACGCAAAGACTTTATTCGCAATTTTCTCCAATTGGTCAGTCAATTCTTGAATTTCTTTAACCGTATTGTGAAATTCTTTCCCGTCATCTGATTTCTCATTTGCTGTCGCAACCGAAAGCTCTTTAAGTATATCCATCACGGGATCTAATTCTTTCTTTTTGCGCATAATGGCTATTTTCATTGCCCATTTCAGGACATCTTTTTCTGCGACAAAATATTCTTTGCGATCTCCTGCGATATGTTTCTTGTATACAATTCCATAATCAATCAATTGACGAATGCTCATATTGGCATTTCCTCGCGAAATGACTAACGATTCCATTATTTCATCGGTTGATATAGGATTACTACTAGATAGGAGTAAGGCATGCACTTGTGCCACGGATTTATTAATCCCCCATTCCGAACCTAATGCGCCCCAAGTGTCTATAAATTGTTGTTTTGCTTCTTCGAGTTTCATCGTGTTTTTATTTAAGTTTTTTTTCAATCCAAAAATCTACGAATAGAAATAGTAGAATATTTAAGAATAGGCTATATGTAATTGGTGTTAGAATAAAATATGCTAAGATTATTCGAGGTGCTGCAAAAAAGTATAACAATAAGAATGAAAATGGAATATAAAGTGGTAAAGCTAGATAAACTACTTTTTGGAAAAATGTTAGTATTATACCTTTCTCATATTTGTTCTCTTTGTATATAGCAAAAGAAAATAATACTAATGCCGATATACATATAGATATAATTGCCATATATGTAAATCTTGGATATGCTAATTCTAAAATTTCCTTAAGATTATCTACTGGATATTCTGGATAGTAATATTCATCTCCATTCCTGTAAAACCCCGTTCTAAAAGCTTTTATGATTCTTGGTAGTTCAAATAGAGCTGGATACAGAGATGAAACTAGTATCACGAATAAATGCCCAATTATTTTTATTGCAGTTTTCATGATTATCTGTATAGAAAAATACTAATAATAGAAATTGTTAATGCGGTGAAATAAAGTGTTAGAATTGGCGTGGTGAGTTTATCACTGTATTTACTACCGAATCCCCAAAACAGCATACCAATAATGGCGATGGGGTATGAGATAAATGCAGCGAGGAGGAATGACCAGATCCAACCTGTCAATAAAAACCATACTCCACAAATAATTGATATAATATGAAAGATTAATCCTGTTTTTTCTTTTCTCATAATAACATTGATTAATATTCAAATATAAATGTAATTATTGAACTTTCAAAAATTATTGAAAATAAAATAAATTAAAAATTCGTCAACGCATCGTAATAAGGAAAACTAAAAATTTATTAACAATTGAATTGTATTACCTTTGCAGTCAATATGACGACAAAACTTTACAATCCATTCTTAGATTTCAAATTCGATAACAATACATGTTTTTTGACAGGGGATAAGTTAGCTTCAGCAGATGAGAAGCTTCAGGTATTCCCGGTTTGGATGATGCGTGCCTTTGATTTGGAAGAAAAGCCTTTCAAAATGTTGGATGAAAGTTTTGTCACGTACAAGCAATTGCAATTACCATGTTCGGCAGCGGCAGCACTTGCCTTTGAACAAGTGGAAGAGAAGGTCGAACGCGCGATGGGTGAAGGGTACGCTGCGGTGCGCGAATTACCGCAAGAAATGCTTTTTCAATGGGTGAGTAAGATTTTGTACGGCGTAGTCTTCAATGAGATTCAAGTGGGTATGCGTCAGGCCGTACTTACTGGAGAGGACATGAATTTCTCTCAAGCGTTGGTACACAAATTCCGTAATCTACATGCCATGTTGCAATCCATCGTGGTACCGATGGAGTTTGAGCACAAGAATCCTTTTAGCATTCAAGTATTTGAGGTAGACAATGCAGAAGATACCTTCATGTACCGAGATGAAATCAATACCTTGATATTCTCTTTGCGGATGAAAGATTTTGCCATAATCGCGACACTACAGGATAATGGCACTCATGCTATCTATCACGACGAAATATTGGCCAAAGTAGGAGGTAAGAAGCTGCATCCTATCCAATTCGAAGAGATCTGTGCGCGTTATTTCTATTCCGCCTATCTATTCAATCGCTTGCCAGAATATACTTATATGGAAACGCCTGAAAGGGTGTACGTAGAGCCTATGCCGTTGAATGATTGGACACTCAAACCGATATTTGATAATTGGGCGGTGAAAACATATGGTCAGGTTTTAGAAAGCTTTTGGAAGCCTTGGGGTTTTCTACTATTTGAAATAATCCAAAATCCTGAAAAACCTATGTCTTTCATCGAAGATGAAAATGGCAATTTTAGAGATAATATTGATTTGGCAAAAGGTTAGCAGATTACGCAAAATCCTTTTGTAACGATATACAAAAATATTATTGGTACTATTAGTAAAAATGCATTGATAAAGATAAGTATAGTCGCTAATGTTGTCTTGTAAAGTCTTATGCTAATAATTTAAGCAATCAACCCGATAGGTATGCTTGCGCAGCTAAATATTACCAAATAATAGATAGAACTTGTAAACCAGACTTGAAATAGTGTGTCAATAAATAGTATTCCTATCAGAATACCATTTATAAGTGTGACTAGTAGCGCAATGGAACCCCACTTTTTAGCTTTTTCAAAATGCATGTGATCCTTATTAGCCCTTAAAACGACTTTTTGGGTGAAGGCCTATTCTGCTCCTGATCTTTCTTTTTAACTTGATGAGTAAAGTATAGAATTAATGCAGATGGTCCTAATACAGGTATCATTAAGCCAATAAAAGTCATGATGAGTTGTCCTACCGTCGCATTTTTCAACTTGAAAAGACGAATTAACATAATGCCTGTTAAGGCCATATGAATTAGTAAGACGATATTTACGAGAAGGCTTTTATCTATATCCATATCCTATCATTATATACCAAAGATACGATATAGCAGTTAAATTTTTGAATGTATAGGATTTTTAATGGGTTTGGATGCTTGTACCTGAGGTTGTGTACCTGCTGAAGAGCTAGCAGAAGCTGGGTTTTTGGGAATGGAAATATGGAAAATAGTACCTGCGGCTAATTTGGATTCGACATGAAGCTTCCAATATAAACTTTCTACGAAATCATTACAAAGTAGCAATCCAATACCCGCTCCTTGCTCATCCAATGTACCTTTTGTGCCTCCTTTTGAGAAATTGCTTTCGAATAGTTTTTCTAATCGGTCTTCCGAAATACCAATACCATTATCTTTGATATAAAAATCCCAACTTGATGTATTTTCAAATACACCGATCTCGATTTCTTTGTAGAATTCACTGTACTTAATCGCATTGTGCAGTATATTTCTAACGATGAATTCGCACCTTTTCTCATCCCCCCAAATAATCAAGTTCTGGTTCAAAAGGTTTTTTATCTTCAATTGCTTTAATTTGATATTGGGACTTAGCGTGTAGATGCATTTATTGACGACGGCGCTCAGGTCAAAGTTGGACCATGCGATGGAATTGGTCTGCATCTGTGCTTTGGACCAATACAATAGATCATCCAATAAACTGGATGTAATATCCAGTTCTTGCTTCAGATTTTCCATCAAGTAATCAAAGTCTTCGGATGAAAGATTTTTTTGAGAAGAGAGATCGACAAATATTTTTAAAGAATTAATAGGTGATTTTAGATCATGTGATACAATAGAAAACAATTTAGCCTTGAAAGCTTCCGATTGTTTGAGTAGTGTGTTTTGATGTGCGAGTTGCGAGGCTTGCTTTTCAATAGACTTTTGGGACTTAATAATAGCTTTGTTTTTCTTTTTCAACGAAAATATAAAGATCACGAGTGCCAGAGCAAAGACGATAAGAATTAACGTAATGGCCTTGCCTAGCTGAGCCTTGCTCTCTTGGATTTTATTTTTTAAAGCCAAGTTAGCATTTTCGAGCTCTTTTTTCTCTGTTTCGTATTTGATATTCAATTCTTCGCGTACTTTTTGTCGAGCGAGAAGCAAATTTTCGTAACTATCACCACGGAGTGAATCCAGCTCAATGAAATTATTGGATCGCACATTACGCACTTGGCTCCGAAGCTGAAGGATTTCTTCATCGAATAGATTGAGAATATGAAACGCTTTATTTTCGGTGATGTAGATGTGTAAGTCATCCAGTAAGGATTGCGCTAAATCCGGATTTTTACGTTTCAAGGCGATGGACGCGAGTAGGAGGTGGCTACTCCCCACACTTTCATGATCTTTGTCTTGTTTGGCTATTCGCTGCGCAACAGAGGCGTAGTTATAAGCTTGGTCTATTTCATCGGCATGGAAATAAACTCTTGCAAGTGCATTATAACTTCGGTCGAGCGTAGGGTCAGTCTTTAACTTTTTCTTATATACGATGGATTCTTTGAGGTATTGAATAGCTTGATTTTTATATTAAACCTTATTAGTTTGTAGATAGATATCCATATAATAATTACCAATATTATTGCTGAGGCTACCCAACATTTTGGTGTTATTTTTCAAAGCAGCAAATTTTTTGCTACGCTTATAAAATTTGACAGCCTGTTCTTTGTCTTGACCTCTGTAGTAAACATTACCAATATTTAGCAATGTCTCAGAGATTGCCAAGGTATCTTTCAGCTCTTCTCTTATTTTAAGAATCTGGTAATGGAGTTTTATGCTTTCGTCGGGTTTGTCCAGTATCAATAAGCACACTGCTTCTATATTCATGCAGCGTGTCATTCGTTCTAGATTGTCGGCTTTCTTATAATATTTTGCTGCTTCGCGAGCCCAGTTGAGTGCATTTCTGGTGTCACTGGAGTAATGTGTGCGTGCTAATTCGTAGTATATTTTGGCGTTTGCTGTGTCGGGTTTGTTGGGATTGACTAACCGCAATAGACTATCCGCTTGGCTATTTTGTCCAAGTAGGGGATTCATGTATACAAAAAAAGTTATAAAAACTATGATTAGTTTTAATAGCTGGTTTGATCGCATGTGGTTAGATAGATGTAGACTCAAATATAAAAATTAATATTTAAATTATTTTAATGAATGAAGGATTATACCCATATTTTGGAAGCAAATTGCTGAATTTATTGAGATATGGAAAAAGAAAAAGACCGTGTAAAACACTTTTACACGGTCTTCTTATTAAGGATGGAGTGATATATCTTAAGCGTGTATATCTCTTTCTGAAAAGATTTTAGCACTTAAATATTCTCTATTTAATCTTGCGATATTTGTCATTTTAATGCCTACTGGACATTCTGCCTCACAAGCTCCAGTATTCGTACAGTTACCAAAACCTTCAGCATCCATTTGGTCTACCATAGCTTGAGCACGCTCATAACGCTCTGTCTGACCTTGTGGCAATAAAGCAAATTGAGATACTTTAGCAGATACGAATAACATCGCGGAAGCATTTTTACAAGCTGCAACACATGCACCACAACCGATACAAGTAGCTGACTCGAATGCTTCGTCCGCAATCACTTTAGGAATAGGAATAGCATTTGCGTCAGGAACACCACCTGTATTTACATTTACATACCCGCCCGCTTGCTGAATACGTTCGAATGAAGTACGATCTACAGCCAAATCCTTCAACACAGGGAAAGCTGCTGCTCTCCAAGGCTCGATAACGATAGTCTGCCCATCGTGAAATGAACGCATGTGTAATTGACAAGTCGTCGTACCTTGGTTAGGACCGTGAGGACGACCGTTGATTACCAACGAACACATACCACAGATACCTTCACGACAATCGTGATCGAAATATATAGGGTCTTCACCCTTACGAGTCAAATCGTCGTTTATAATATCAAGCATCTCTAAGAAAGACATATCATCAGCGATATTGTTAGCCTGAATCGTTACGAATTGACCAGTTGATTTATCATTTTTTTGACGCCAAACTTTAAGCGTTAAATTCATGTGATTACTCATATCTATATATGATTACAGTCGATATACTGTGTAGTTAAGAAATCCTAACTACACAGTAATCAAACTATTTATAACTTCTTTGTGTTAACTTAACATTCTCGAATACTAACTCTTCTTTGTGAAGAACTTCTGGTTGACCTTCACCTTTGTATTCCCAAGCAGCTACATATGCGAATTCTTCGTCATTACGTTTTGCTTCGCCTTCTTCAGTTTGAGATTCTAAACGGAAGTGACCACCACATGATTCTGAACGATTCAAGGCATCATCAACCATTAATTCACCTAATTCTAAGAAGTCAGCAACACGGCCAGCTTTCTCCAACGACATGTTCATTTCTTCGTTCTCACCTAATACGTTTGCATTAGACCAGAATTCTTTTTTCAAGTCTTGGATCAATCCTTTAGCTTTAGTCAATCCTTCAGCTGTACGTGCCATACCGCAGTATTCCCACATGATGTGACCTAACTCTTTGTGAATATCATCAACTGTTTTAGTACCACGAAGTGATAATAATTTGTTCACGTGATCTTCAACTTCTTTGCGTGTTTGCTCGAAAGCAGGGTGATTTTTATCAACAGGAGCAAATGATCCTAAGTTTGCTAAGTAGTCACCTACAGTGTAAGGAATTACGAAGTAACCATCTGATAAACCTTGCATTAATGCCGAAGCACCTAAACGGTTAGCACCGTGATCGGAGAAGTTAGCTTCACCTAAACAGTATAATCCTGGTACAGTAGTCATCAAGTTGTAATCAACCCATACACCACCCATTGTGTAGTGAACAGCAGGGTAGATACGCATTGGTTGTTTGTATGGATTTTCGTCTGTGATTTTGTGGTACATGTCAAATAAGTTACCATATTTAGCACGTACAGTATCTTCACCCATACGGTTGATCGCATCAGCGAAATCCAAGAATACAGCGAAACCAGTTTTACCAACACCACGACCATCATCTACCATTTCTTTCGCGTTACGAGATGCCACGTCACGTGGTACCAAGTTGCCGAATGAAGGGTATTTACGCTCCAAGAAGTAATCTCTGTCGTCTTCTTTGATGTCAGCAGGTTTCAATTCACCTTTACGCAATTTTGCTGCTAATTCTTTTGTTTTTGGTACCCATACACGACCGTCATTACGTAATGATTCAGACATTAACGTTAATTTGGATTGGTGATCACCTGTTACAGGGATACATGTAGGGTGGATTTGTGTATAACAAGGGTTCGCGAAGAATGCACCACGTTTGTGTGCTCTCCAAGAGGCCGTTACGTTACAACCCATTGCATTAGTCGATAAGAAGAATACGTTTCCGTAACCACCTGTACATAATAATACAGCGTGTCCTTCATGCGTTTCGATTTTACCAGTTACTAAGTCGCGGGTTACGATACCTCTTGCATGACCATCAATTTTCACTAAGTCCAACATCTCGTGACGAGTGTAAGATTGAACTTTTCCTTTGTGGATCTGACGGTTTAATGCTGAGTAAGCACCTAATAATAATTGTTGTCCAGTCTGACCACGTGCGTAGAACGTACGGGATACTTGTGAACCACCGAATGAACGGTTATCTAATAAACCACCGTATTCACGTGCAAAAGGAACACCTTGAGCCACACATTGATCGATGATGTTTACTGAGTTTTCTGCTAGACGGTGTACGTTTGCTTCACGCGCACGGTAGTCACCACCTTTAATTGTATCGTAGAATAAACGGAAAACAGAGTCACCGTCATTTTGATAATTTTTAGCAGCATTGATACCACCTTGGGCAGCGATCGAGTGCGCACGACGAGGTGAATCTTGGTAACAGAAAGTTTTAACATTGTAACCAAGCTCTGCTAAAGAAGCAGCTGCAGAAGCACCTGCTAATCCTGTACCTACTACGATAATTGTAAATTTACGTTTGTTGGCAGGATTCACCAACTTCATGTTGAATTTATGTTTTGACCATTTCTCGGCTAATGGGCCTGCTGGTACTTTAGAATCTAACATATCTTTATTTTTAAATAGAGATTACTAACCTTTGAAAAAGAAATACAATGGCATCGCTGCGAATGCAATAGGGATAATCACACCAAATACCCAAATACCAACTGATCTAATGAATCCAATATATCTTTTGTGGTTGAAACCTATTGTTTGGAATGCTGATTGGAAACCGTGAATTAAGTGGAATGCTAATGCTGCCATTGCAACCAAGTATAATAATACGATTAATGGGTTTTGAAAAGTATAAGCTACTTGCTTGTACAAGTCTTTCGTTTGGATAGTTTCAACACCATCGTTTACGAAGATTTTATAACCATCGTAGTTTGACGGTAATACGTCAGACGAAATCGTTTGACGATTTCCGGTTACAATCTCAGTGTTGTATTCGATATAAGGTGTTGTACCGAATTTGTACTGAAACCAGAAGTGCTGCATGTGTGTAGCTAAGAATACTAAGATGATAGTACCTAAGATACCCATGTTGCGTGAATTCCATTTGCTGTTTTCATTTCCTGCTTTTTGGTTGTACCCAACTGGTCTAGCAGCTTTATTCTTAATCGTTAAGACCAAGGAGTAGACAGCGTGGATGACAATAGAAGCATAAAGTAAGTATGAAACTACTTTAATAGGAGCGAATTGCGACATGAAGTGCGCGTAATTGTTGAATGCATAGCCTTCGTCATTCTTAAATAACTGTAAGTTACCAATCAAGTGAATTACCAGGAATGTACATAAAAATAGTCCTGTTAAGCTCATGATTAATTTCTTGCCTATAGAAGAACTAAATAGCGGCTTTGATTTACTACTCATTATCCTTAAATGTTTAAATTTTTCTTGCAAAAGTACCTAATCATTATTAAAAATGACTTTAAACGCATAAAAAAGATGTAATTTAGAATTGTTCTAAACCACCTAAAGTTAAATAAAAATAGTCGCATTCGGAGCGAAATGCGACTATTCATATTTGATGTTTTTTTATTTTTCTTTTACTTCGAGCGTGGCATTATTATTTCCAGCGCTGACATCTACCGTTAGGATATATGATTTATCTTTTGCGATAGTTTTGCCAGTTAGTAATCCTAAGTTACCCGAGTCTCTACCGTTGCTTCCATTTCCGATGAAAATCAGGTCACTAGTGGTGCTGATGCTGGATCCTCCAAATTCACCGCCCCAGTTTTTTTGATGGAAAAACTTGAAGTTGATGAAGTCCATCCAGACCGTCTGATCACCAGTGACGGTAATTTGATATTTTTTATTTCCGATAGGGGCGAGACACAGTGCATTGTCTGGATTCCAACCTACTTGATTGGTCGCTACTGCCGGTTTTCCTATACCTTCACCAATAATCCATATGGCCCCCGTTCCATCAGCTTGTAATGATGCAAGGTCATTACCAGACATCGCTTCGATGATAAAGTATTTCTTGGCGAAATCGGCTGTAATACGGTATTTGCCATTAATTACATTAGAAGTGAGGTTGCCGTCGGTATCTTGACTGAAATAATCAGTATCTATCCACCACTCGCTTAAATCCTCAATACCATCGATAGTAATTGGCTCCCCTTTATTGATCATCAATTCGACTTTATATCGATTATCATCAATACGAGTGAATACCTGTCCATTCAGTGCATAGGCTATGATAAATGGCGATGCTTCGTAAGTCAGCGTATTGAACTGAATCGTGTAAGTCCCGGAAGTGGAGTTGGAAAAAGGAATTTCATTAGTATTTCCCAAAGCTATTTCATTATTAAGCCAACCAAACTGCATCACATTTCCATGGCTTCCCACTTTTGGTGTTTGCAGATAGCCCTTTACCGAGAACGGTAAATTTTCTGTCAAAGCGTATGTGTTGTCTGCTTGTTTAAGCAATTTGTACGTTTTGCTCGCGGTAATAAGCTCGATATACGGGAAATCTGGACGAGTGATCGGCAGATCCACTATTTTTTCTGCCTTTTTTTGTGAAATATTTTCCACAATGAATTTCAATGTGGCTGTTCCGTTCGGAATATTCTTGTAATAAGGAACATAGATCTTGCCACGGTATGTGCCAGGTTGCTTGGTCCGTATCACCATTTCGCTGACTAAGTCATCCGTAAAGTACAGCTGTGCTTTTAGCGTGGACAGGTCAATCTGTGAATCATTCACCTCGACTTCAAAAGACAGGCTATCGCCAAATAAAGCTTTGCTTACATCGGATTTGATCGCTAAAGTAGGATCGCCGACTTGGTACTCGTACGATTTCTCTTTTTGACAAGAGAGCAGTGTAGCCATGTACAGCAGCGATGTGAAAATGTAATAATTAAATCTTTTCATAACACAATAAATTAATTACTCCACTTGAAAGAAACAACAGACTTGGAGGGCACATCGTAGCTAAAGTGTTTTGTACCATCACTTAATGTTATTTTACGGTTTTCATTCGCATCATTCATGAGCACCATAGCGTAGGAGTTATCTGGATTTTTGAATGCAGCATATTCTAATCCGGTAGCTGTATAACCTTCAGTACCGATGCGTACTGCGCCAGGTTTTACCACGGACGAAAGGTGACTAGTAACATAATAATGCGAATTGCGAGATATTGATTTATAATTTTTGCTATTGATATCCACCGCGCCGTAGCAGGTCTGACAGCCTCCATCGCGGTTCGGACCTTTTTCAGTGTCCAGCATCAGATTCCATACAATGACAGCTTTACTCCAATTGTTGACCGTGCCAAGACCTACCTCACGCATGTCATCCGTCAGGCGTTTTTCTAAATTATGACCTTCATTCCATTCACCAATAGATGTTTCTGTGAAAACAAGCTCTTTGTCAGGGCGTTGGTTGTGAATATTCAACAATTCAGCTTTGTCGCCTCCATAATTGTGGTATGCAGCACCACTGATATAGGCTGCAGCTGCCGGATCGTTATAGATGTTGATGGGGTAATTTTTCTGATCCTCAATGTTGTCGTAATTATAATTATGGTCAAAAGCATAAATCTTTGTCTGTAGATTAGCAGCTTTCAATTGTGGACCTAATGCCACTTTAATGAATTTTTGCTGCTCTTGCCATGTCATATACATAGAAGCAGAATTACCGCGGTTTAAAGGCTCATTTTGTATCGTGATAGAATGAATATTGATACCTTCTTTTTTCATTTCCTCAATCCAGCGTACAAAGTACCATCCATAATCTTGATAATATTGCGGATTTAGTTGTCCGCTTGTCCATGAGCTGAAAGGTTGCAGATCCGTCAGGTTGTTTACTTTCATCCATCGCGGCGCAGTCCAAGGTGAGCCCATGATTTTGAGATTGGGGTTTATTGCCAATATCTCTTTCAAAATAGGAATTACATAATTTTTCTCTTCCTCCTGAAGGGCGAAATTCTCTTTACCCGGTGTATCCCATAATGTGTATTCACTTAACGAAAAATCCGAACAGCCAATGGAAATACGAATATAACTCATGCCCAGCCCCTGGCTTTCGGAGAAAGTTTGGGTAAGAAACTGGGTGCGATCTTCTTTGTTCATTTTCATTAGGTTATAGCATGTCGAACCCGTGATTGCAGCTCCAAATCCATCCATAGTCTGGTATTGTGTCGCTGGCAAAAGTTTGATGGTATTGGGTGACATATTGAATTTATCACTGAAGTCCACATATAATTTGGTCAGATCGTATGCCCGATTATTGGTGGTCATAAGAACTGATATATCACCGGAAGTTGTTGTTTTTTCTTTTTCCGAAGGAGTAAAACTATCTCTTTGACATGAAGCCGAAGCCGTGAGTAAGCAAGACAATAAGAGTGCTTGTAGCATATTTTTATTATTTAAAAATTTCATAACATCAATTATTAATAACCTGGATTCTGTACTAGATTAGGATTTTGATCTATTTTGCTCTGAGGAATAGGTAATCTGTACGAATTCTCATTGAACGGATATACTAACGGCCTTCTGCCACTATCTTTTTTGAAAACTTCATTCATAACCGTTTCTACTTTGTCCAAACGGACCAAATCAAACCAGCGCTGTCCTTCGAAGGCGAGTTCTAATCGGCGTTCTTTTAGTAAGGTATTTAACAAATTTTCCTTACTTGATTTGTCAGCTGATGACAATTTCGGAAGACTAACGCGTGTGCGTACTTTGTCAATGATTTCCGCTGCAGCAGTAAGATTGGGTGCGTTTTGTTGGATGAGTGCTTCTGCCTTCAGTAATAAAATATCGGCATACCTAAGTTTGATGATACTGCTCATTCCCGAGCGCAGTTTAAACATAAATGGGTAATGCGACGAAGGGTAATAATTGCTCCAAGTCGTAGTGTAGTATACGATCGACTGATTCATACGAATCACGTCGCCTTCGTTTTGGTACGTTTGAATGAGATCACGAGATGGAGTTACCCATTTTGCCCAAGTAAAGTTGACTTCGTAATTGGACAAATCTCTACCAAACATCCATGATACCCAGTTGCCCGATCCGGGCATAAAGTGTGCTTCTAAAATAGACTCCCGGGTATTGCGCTGCGCCAAATCTTTATTATCGGCAGTAAGCGCGTATAAATCGGCATAGTTGGGATTCAGATCAAATCCATCAGCTGCTAATGCATCCGCATATTGAATTACTTTGGCATAATCGCGAATAGGCTTCTCTGCATATACTTTTGCCAGCAAGGCTTTAGCTACGGACTTTGAGAACTTTGTTTTATCGACATTGTTGTTGTCTGGCGCATCCACCAAAGCCTCTAGCAAGTCTTTCTCGATTTGTCGATAAGCCTCTTCTTCGGTGCTTTGCTTAGGGAAATACTGTGGATAAACCTCCGATACGTTTTCGCCCGTAATATCCGGAGCTACTGTCGTCACAACTGGTATGGATCCGAAGATGCGTACCATATCAAATAGGACCAAAGCACGAAATACTTTGGCTTGAGCCTTGTACGATTTAATAAGAGCAGGAGAGAGGCTATTGTCCGCGACACTATCGACAAAGATGACCAATCGATTTGCGCGCGCAATATCTTCCAAATAGCGCGACCAGTCTCGGTCTACGACAGAATTAGAGCCTTCGATAGAGTTGTTTTCAAAAGGAACGACTTCTGCTCCTGTCGTACCCGCATAAGCATTGTCAGCATGTGATTCGGCGATCAGTAAGAGGTCAAGATACCAATGCTCTTGGCGGTCGCGCAATTGCTGATACAAGGAATTTAAATAATTATCAACCGATGCCCTGTCTTTAAATACAATTGGCTGCCCCGATTGACTTTCACCTTCACTCACATCCGAATAACTCTCCAAAGGATCTCTGACGAGTGAGCAAGAATTAAAAATACTTACGCAAAGCGCTAATAATAAAGGGTATATTATAAATCTTTTCATGATCCTTCAATTTTAAAATACAAGATTTAATCCGAATACAAATGATCTACTGTGCGGATATGTGCCCCAATCGATACCTTGTACGGCTCCGTTGCCTCCCCACTGATTAACCTCTGGATCCATACCTGTGAATCGGGTCAGGGTTAGTAAATTGCTCGCAGAAAAATAAGGTTGTAGTTTGTTAATACCTAGTCTTTTTAATCTATCGGAGTGGAAGTTATAACCCAGGGATATGTTTTTCAATCTTAAATAACTTCCATCTTCGATAAAATAACTTGAATTTTTCATGTCATAACCGGCCTTAGGCACATCCGTAATCTGTCCAGGTATTTTCCAGCGATCCAGTACTTTGGTGATTTGATTTTTGCCATCATACATGCCTTCCATTTCCATACGGCTGGCATTGAAAATATCGTTGCCATACGTGCCTTGTATGAAAATACTGAGGTCAATATTATTCCATGAAAAATTATTGGTCATACCGTAGGTAAACTTAGGATTTGGGTCACCAATGTAAGTTCTGTCTGACGAAGAAATTTTGCTGTCACCATTCAGATCTCTATACATCAATTCGCCTGTTTCTGGATTCACACCATCCGAGATGTATCCAAAAAATCCACTTAATGGCCTACCAGGTTCATTTCTTACGACAAAATCATTTACTACATCAACGGTTTTAGCGTTATAATAGATTTTTTGCAGTTCCAGTTTGTCTAATCTATTGCGATTGAATGAAATATTGAAATCTGTATCCCAAGTCAATGCATTCTGAATGTTTTTGGTATTTACCGCGACCTCGAAACCTCTATTTGTCATTTCGCCTTCATTCCTACGGATAGTCTGCGCGATCTGTCCTTCAGGTAGAGATACATACATCAGCATGTCGGTCGTCTTCTTATGGTAATAATCCAACGTCACGGAAAGACGATTACCAAGACCTGCAAAGTCTAAACCAATATTAGATTGGGTTGTTGTCTCCCAACTCAAATCCCGGGTACGAAGGTTGGCAGGGCTAATATTAGGCACCGCATTTTCAAATCCTACTTGAAACCATTGAAAACGTTCGATATTGTAAAGTTGTAGGTACGAATAATCACCTAAGCCGGATTGGTTACCTGTTTGTCCCCATCCACCACGGATTTTCAGGTCATTGATCCAGTTCACGTCTTGTAGAAATGCTTCGGATGACAATCTCCATGCCGCAGAAAATGACGGGAAATAACCCCATCTGTCATTTGGATTGAGTTTGGAAGACCCGTCAGCACGCATATTGGCTGTAAATAAATACTTTCCATCATAATTGTACATGGCACGCGCAAAATGGGAGAATAAAGCCCAATTGGATCCTCCACTACCTGTGCCGTTCCATGCTATTTTATTGGCAGCATTCAAAGTCTGGATGATCTCATTTCTGAAGTGTGATCCATTGATATAGCTATTCGAATATTTTGAATCTGTCCATGATGATCCAGCCATAGCCTCGATACTGTGCTTGTCAAAGGATTTGCTATAGGTGAGGACGTTATCCCATACAATAAGGCTGTTCGTATTTCGAAAATCGGAAGCTGTACCAAATTGACTTCTTCCCCATACAGACGAGATTGGATCTAGAAACGTAGTATTTAAGCCGTGTCTCCGGTCTAGGGTTAATGTCGATTTGAATTTTAATTCCGGGAGGAAAGTCACCGTCGCGCTGCCCGACGCTAACAGTCTATTTTCCCTATTTTTATTATACTTGCCGCGAGCCAAATTCTCCAACGGGCTAGTGATGTTACCGATACCATAAAAATTGTTATAATAGCGCTCGGGATAGATTGGATCCCAAATAGGAGCGTATACCGGCGTATTAATTACCGAAAGCACCACACCGCCCCGGTTAGAGCCTGTGCCCGATATGATTCCATTGTCATTATAGTCGGAGTAGTTAATATTGGCAATTACTTTAAGCCAATCGCGCACATTATTGTCGATGTTGGCTCTGAAGTTATAACGTTTGAAAAAAGAACTTTCTAAAATCCCTTTGTCCGACACATAGCCTCCTGAAAGATAGTACTTAAGTTTCTCCGTACCGTCGGAAATAGAAAGTTGATAATTTTGTAATGAACCCACCTTGTATGCCTCTTTGAACCAGTCGGTCTGGTCGGTCAATCCTAACGGGAGATTCACCAATCCGATTTCTTCCTGCAATTCTCTATACTGTTGGGTATTTAATACTTCGAATGAATTGTTTACCACGTTGGCTGTGTACTGCGCATTCAGTGATATTTTTGCTTCACCAACAGTACCGGATTTCGTCGTAATCAGGACAACTCCGTTAGCTGCTCTGGAGCCATAAATGGCAGCAGAAGAAGCATCTTTCAGGATTTGGATATCCGTGATATCATTCGGTGATAGAAATTTAATATTTTCTACGGGAACACCATCTACGACATACAATGGATCGTTGCTCGCATTGAAAGATGTTGTACCCCGTACGCGAATAGACATCTCAGCACCTGGCGCCCCATTGGGCTGAATCACCGATACACCTGCGGCTCTGCCTTGTATGGCTTGTCCTACATTTACGATAGGTCTTCTGTCCAGGTCCTTAGTTGATACCGATGAGATAGCTGTAGTTACATCCTTTCTTTTTACACTTCCATAGCCAATTACTACTACATCCTCTAGCACATTGTCAATGGGATCTAGCGAAACGACCATCTCAGCACTGCTGCTTGGTAGCTCTTTTGTTTCGTAGCCTACGTAGGAAAAGACCAAAATGGAATTTGGGGATACGGAAATTTGAAAATGGCCATTGTTATCAGAAGTAGTACCTGATGTGGAGCCTTTTTGTAAAACACTTACACCCTGCAAAGCGAGGGAGTTTGTCGCATCCATTATTCTTCCGCGCACCACTCTTGTGTCTTGTGCCTGCGCATTAGAAAATACACACAGCAGAGCAATGAATAGATAGAACAATGGTATTTTTCTTTTAATAAAAAATAACATAAGAAAATAGAATTGGTTATCTTAAAATAGGCAATTATCCTTGCGATAGAGTTTCCTGTTCCATCGTTATATAAAGCTATACATAGTATTTAAAACTATAAATACGGGAAGTTTGAAAAGTACTTGTTTTTAAATTTAACTATCAGTTATTCAGGATTTTAGGAGTTTATTAAGCGCCAAAAAAGTACTTGATTTGATGGTTTATCTGTCGATTTTTCCTATATTTTTGACCAAATCTTCAAACTGTGTGCGGTCAACTGCGGCCTTATTTCGCACTTTGGTTCGGTAATTATACACCGTGCGTAATGAATAGCGCAAGAAACTGGCAATTTTCACACTATCATCAATACCTAATCGTATCAAAGCAAATAAACGCAGTTCAGTGTTGAGGAGTTCCTTATCCTTAAGTAGGATGCGTTCATCTTCCCGCAGCAGGCTGTTGAAATCGTCGACAAAAGTAGGATAGAGGTTTAGGAAAATAGAGTCAAAATTTTGGTACAGTTCCGCGGTTTCTTTTTCGATAAGCGATGTAGACTTCAGACTGTTGATAAGCTCTTGCGTTTGATTGCTGGTCGCTTTCTTTAGCACGGTTTTGCGAAGTGTGTCGATTTTTTCGATGTACGATGAGCACATGTCAAAAAACTGCGCTATATACTCTTCTTTAATATGGTTGGATTCCGAAAGGGCCAAATTTTGATTGTGAATATGTGTATTCAACTCGCGCAGCTTAGCATTGGTCGCCGAAAGCTGCGTTTTAATGTTTTTAAGTGTTTTATTTTGGTTGATGATAAATACAAATCCGCCAATCAGAATGAGTGAAAGTATACTTATGAGCACCAAGTTGACGATTAATTTTTTGCGTTGGTCATCAATTTCTTTCTGGTAGGCTGCATTTATTATCGGATAGAAGAGCGTTCCTTCGATAATGCGGTAGCGCATATTGCAAAAAGTGGCATCTTTGATTGATTTATCAATGGTCTTGAATGCATGATCGATATTTCCGGTTTCGTAATAGGTTAATGCCAAGTCCTGTAAAGATGCATTGTCCTTGTTGGCTAATTGTATATCTGCGATGGCTGATTTGGTGAAATAATATTGCTGCAGATCGGTTTCGCCATTGTATTTGTACACCAATCCCAGAAGATAATTTATTAGTGCAGTGTTTTCTAAGGAGCGCTTGGTGTCATTGATTAATGTCAAAAAGGACTTTTGTGCTTCCTCTCTATCTCCAGCATATAGTTTTTTTATCCCTAATTCTAATTTATAGTCCAGGGAATTTTTGTCTAATATGTGCAACAATGAATCACGATAGCGTTCACTTTTCTGGTAAAATTCCGTTCCATCATTGCTCTGCCCATATTGACTATAAAAAGATACATGTGTAGCATAATATTTCGCCAGTAATTCGTTCGGGATATTATTTCGATCTAAGGTTTCCAATAAATCCAATGCCGCAATATACTTGCCCGAAGAAGAATACAGCGCAGCGAGATCGAGATCTACTTGGTAAAGGGTGAAAATGTCCTGCGCGGGCACCAAACTTTTGCTGATGTTGAGATAAATTAAGGCTGAATCTGTTTGGAATTTTTTATAGGCCTGAAAAAGTTGATAGGACAAATCGAAAGTTTCTTTCGAGCCTTTTTTTTTCGCCATTTGAGCTTTGAGATTGTTAATTTCTTTGATTCTTTTCTGGTGAAAAAAATCTTCTTTTTTCAATACAGCTTCAAATTCTCTTTCTACATTTTTTAATTGTGCTTCATCTTGCCCCAAGGTAACTAGACAAGTATACATCAGAAAAAATAATAGGAGATAGCGAATCATCAGAATTTATATTAAATCAGTTTAGTTAGTGATTCACTAGTGTCCCATTAAAATCGGGACGTTTTAAAAATTAAACAAATTTGGCCCATTAAGGCTAGCTCGTTCTTTGTCATTTTGAAATTTAGTT
>NZ_SMBZ01000023.1 GCF_004342685.1 Sphingobacterium alimentarium | reverse complement strand
GATTAATAGGGTAAGGTTAAATTCTCCAATTTCTCTATATCAGCACGGTACATATTCAAATCGACAAAACCTTTAATGCCTTTGACGCTACCTTTTTCCGAAAATTGCCAAATATCCCAATGCTCCTTCGGAGACTCGATCCAAAAGTTATAATTGGCAATCCACAACTTATAGTCTTTAAATTCAGTCTCCAAAAAATCCGTAAAGTAGCTATCACCGGAATAAACAATAGGCCTAACTTTATAATGGGCTTCCACCAAATCCAGCCAGCGTTTTAACCCTACACGAAGGCTATCCATAGATTGCGTTCGTGGACGCTCTTCGATATCCAATACCGGTGGTAGATCACCTGGGCTCAATTTGACTGTTTTAATAAAGTTTTTTGCTTGCTTGACAGAGTTTTCATTGGGTCTGAAATAGTGGTATGCACCTCGCAATTTATTAATAGACTTTACGCCTTCCCAGTTTTTCTGAAATTTACTGTCCTTTCCCTTCTCGCCCATTGTCGCGCGCACGAAAATAAAATCTATAGGAAATTCAGTATTGATGAGGCTTACAGAATCCCATTCGATCTTGCCCTGATATTGGCTCACATCAATACCAAAAGATTTATCATCATGAGCCTGCATCAAAAGTATATTCCGAGCATCATGTTTACTTTTCTCCGAATTCGATGTTTTGATTTCCTTATCAAATATTACATGAAAATAATACTTGATACTGGAATGGTATTTCCAAACAGCAATTAACAAAATAAGAATGAAGGGGATAGCGATACTCCATATCAAATAACGTCTCCGTTCTTGTGTTGTAACGGTTACATTTTTTTTGCTGCTTTTCTGATATTTCGCCATATTGCAACTAAAATAAGCTATTTCGAAATATCTATCAACTAATATTAAATGAAAGTCTATAACCCGAAAGATTGGTTCAATACACTCAAATATTTAACGAAATCCGAACATTCCAAAAAGGTCTATCCTATCCTAGTAGTGGTGGCGCTGTTTTCGTGGGGAGTAGCTTATTTAGAATTAGAATACCTGAAGTTGTCGGACAAAAGCTGGATTAAAAACATCACTACCGTACATAATCTATTAGGTTTTGTATTATCCCTGATCCTCGTATTTCGGACTAATACTGCATATGATCGCTGGTGGGAAGCGCGCAAACAATGGGGAGCACTGACCAATATAAGTCGAACGCTTTCGATAAAATTGAACGCAATGTTACCCGCTGATGATAAGGTAAACCGAAGTTTCTTTCGTAAAGCCATACCGCTTTTTGCAGAGACATTATTTGATTTCTTGCGCTCGGACTATACCAAATTTATGCTTGATGAAAAAGAACATCCAGAATTGGCCGGTCTTGATGACAAAAAACATGGACCCAACCAAGTAGCATCACTCATTTTCAAAAAAGTGAATGCATTGTATACAAAAGGAATTATTTCGGGAGACCAATTACGAACGGTAGAACAAGAAGTCACAGAAATGACCAATGTATGTGGCGCTTGCGAACGTATCAAAAACACCCCAATCCCGATATCCTACAGCTCCTTCATTAAGGTTTTCATTATCATCTACTCCATTACACTTCCGGTGGGATATGTATTCTCCATGGGCTATTTTGTCATATTGGCTGTACCTTTTATTTTCTATGTTTTGATCTCCATAGAAATAATTGGGGAATCCATTGAAGAGCCTTTTGGACAGGATTCGGACGACCTTCCGATAGATAAAATCGCAGCGAATATTCGTAAGCATTGCCGCGAAATTCTTTCTTCCTAGTTTTAAAATCCCGTATTTATTGTAGTTAATTAAAATAATCAACCTCATTCTCAAGGCATAAGACGATCCCTGCAAAATAATTTTTGTGGATTTGCTGAGAATTTCTACTTTTGTGGCGGAGAGCTGGCAGAGTGGTCGAATGCGGCGGTCTTGAAAACCGTTAACTGTCACAGGTTCGGGGGTTCGAATCCCTCGCTCTCCGCAGTTAGGGATTTGGGTTAAATTCCCGATGGGTTGTTCTACTTCGAGCAACCCTTTTTGTTTCATTATTAGGTAGTTATGATGAAACACAGGGTTGAGGTCGGGTGTTCTAAACGTACCTTTGTCAAACGTCAATCCCCCTTTGAACACCCTGTTTAAAAAAGCATGCTGTTGGTTGAGTGTGGCAAGTTTAAACAATTCGGGTACCTTCCCAAACAGACGGACGATCCGTTATCTGTCCATTTTCACGCCAGATTTCTACACGATTAGTCCATGTCAGCGTCAATTTTCTTTCTTCTATCATATCATAATAATATTTGTCTTTAAAGATACAATGTAAAAAAATATGGAAATTACGGAAAACCGTAAAACCGATAAAAATTTACATTTTCACCAATTGTGCTATCAACTCGATCTCTTTAGCATCTATATGTACTTTTGCCCCAGATGGGTATTCGACCACGATTGTTTTGTCCTCATTGTTGATACATCCGTACTGTGACATTAGCTCATCATACACGTTCGCTTTCTTTGGTTCTCGGCATATTTCTTGACTTTTTATGTTTGGGTTCTTAAAAGGGTTCCAACTAAAGATTTTCGAGACAACCGTATCGGTATCGGCAATGCCCTCAGATACAGGAGCAGTAGGCATGTCTATACATTGTTCACTAACGGTACTTTTAGCCTCTCCGCTCATGTTTAGCTCCTTATCATTCTCGATAGATTTTTCGTATATGGCATAGGGACGAGGTTTAAAATCTATCAACCAAGCCAAAAGTTCCACATTTTTTTCATTTGTTTTCGTCCCTTTTAGGATAAAGTTGCTCAAGGGTTTGAATTTGTCACGGTCAAATATGCGCAGGGCAGACATATGGAATTGTTCCTCATGTGAACGACCAAAGAACGATTTGAGCATAAACAAATCCACACGGTTACACGGTTTTTTATAGAGTGCCATACAATCTGATTTTAGATTGCCGGCTGTTGGGTGTTGCAGGTTCACGGAAAGCTCCTGTGAAGCCTTTTTCTTTTCATAAAATTTCAGCACTTCGGTTGCATAGTTTTGAAACATAATCGTAAAAATTAGATGAATTAATATAAATAGTTAAATACGAAAATATCAGTTTTCACAAAGTTTTGTGTGTCGGGAACGCACAAACTTATCCTAATAACTACCTTAGACTTTCATTATGTTTCACTCGTTTCTGGGATCAGATTTTAGGGGCATTTTACCCCCACCGAACTGTATAGTCAAGCCCAAAATCACTATATTTGTCCTATGGCCGATAAAACAGAAACACCGAGATACATAGACCCGACGACCGATTACGGCTTTAAGCGGATTTTTGGATCAGAAGTCAATAAAGATTTATTGATTGCATTTCTGAATGATCTGTTTCGGGGAAGAAAGGTTATACAGGATTTGGTGTACAATAAAAATGAGCATGTGGGCGATGCTGAGGAAACAGGCAATGTCATCTTCGACCTCACCTGTACGGCAGACAATGGCGAGCAGTTTATTATCGAGGTACAGCGCAGCACACAAGTGAACCTCAAACGACGGATGCTGTACTACGGAAGCAAGCTAATAGCCGAACAAGCACCAAAGGGCAAGCGCAAGGAATGGAACTACCGTATCAGTGAGGTATATGTCATTGTATTGATGGATGGCTTCCCCATGCCCGACGAGGAGGATGGCACGGATTTTCTGCACGATATTTGCTTGTGTAACAGGGACACAGGGAAAATTTTCTATGAAGATTTAGGGTTTATCTACTTAGAATTGATTAACTTTGTTAAAGTCGAGGCAGACTTGGAGAGTGACTTGGACAGATGGCTATATGTATTGAAAAATATGTCAACAATGGACAAGTTGCCAGTATATCTAAGGAAGCCGATATTTGAGAAACTGTTTCAAGTAGCTGAATACAGCAAATTAAGTAAGGAGGAACGTGAAATGTACGATGTTAGTTTAAAACGCAAATGGGATAATAAAGCAGTCCTTGATTATGCTAAGGAAGAGGGCAGAAAGGAACAAGCTCTTTCCATCGCTCGTGAAATGAAAAGGGACGGATTGCCTGTAGAGCAGATTGCAAAATTCACGAAACTTACAATAAAGGAAATAGAAAAATTGAAATAGATTTTAAATGTTTCATACGTAGAAGAAACAGGGGCTTTCGTTTTGAAAGTCCCTGTTTTTTTTTACACCGTTCCACAAGTCCCTAATCTCCCTCAAAAAAACAAGAAAAAACCACCATTGTAGCGTTATATTACAAAAGCTCGTTTTAGAGAGCAGAGAGCCTGCAAAGGCTTGGAAATTAAAAAAAAATCATTAAATTTAGTGTTGTAGTTAGATAATTTCAATGCTAACCATGTTTATAAGCCACGTTCAGCTATCGAAAATCACGCTGAACTTTACTAAAAAAGATACATCATGAAAAATCAAACTACCTTCAGACCGGCATACTTACTGTTGATGGCTTTAATAAACCTAAGCCTTAATAGCGGATGTGAAAAAGAAGAACAGTGGGTAGATGCTATTGTATTAGACTTTGGAAGCCCATCCGTTGACGGTTGCGGTTTTGTACTTGAGATTGAGGGAAAGATCTACTTTCCCGTTAACCTCGAAGAAAAGTACCAAGTAGACAAAAAAGAGGTTAGATTACAATATAGGGAGCTTGGAGACATGCAGACGTGTGGATTCCCTCATTCTGGGGTTGAATACCAAAAAATTAGCATTAGAGAAATTAGAGATAGATAAGAACTCACAGGCTGCCGATAGGCTCTCGATGACGCTTGATGTTACTCCCGATGCTGTAAAAGACTCATTGTCCGGAGCAAATACTGTAAAAGGACCATTGCCACTTAATGTACTAGCCAGATTTGCTTTTTGAACTGCCGATTCTAAGGTTGAAAAATCTGAGGATTCCACCACCACATCGACTATAGTTTTATTTGGAATCATGTTATTATCATCATCATCTGAGCATGCTAGCATCATCGATGAGAGCCCTACTACGGCCGCAGCCAGTAATCCTTTCATTGAATAAAATTTGGTTTTCATAGTTTTTCGAATATTAAATGAATTGTATAATTCTAACCAACAGAAATAAAAAATAGTTTATTTTTGTACTAATTATTTTAAATAAACAATATTTTATACACCATTAGACTTTTATATCGTTCTTTTTAAGATAGATCAAATCAGGGAAGACAACTAAAATCCTCTGTTGATTGTATTTTATTTAGTATGAATTGTATCTTTATGCGCAGTAAATCATAATCCAAGCAGATAGATGTTAGATTCAATCATATCATATTTTGAAAGTATCAATCCTATAACCGCAGCACTTTATGCTACGATTTTCACATGGTTCGTCACGGCCTTGGGTGCTTCTTTTGTCTTCTTTTTCAAGAGTTACAACAAGAATATTATGGACACCATGCTTGGGTTTACGGGCGGTGTCATGGTTGCAGCCAGTGTATGGAGTCTGCTCATCCCTGCCATTAATATGAGTGAAGGGTCGGGCTTTACGCAAGTATATCCACCAGTTATTGGATTTTTGCTCGGTGCAGCCTTCTTGTACAGCATAGACAAAATCCTTCCCCACTTACATGTTAATTTTCAGAAAGTAGAGGGGGTAAAGACGCCTTGGCAAAAAACAACCTTAATGATTTTAGCCATTACATTGCACAATATCCCTGAAGGATTGGCAGTAGGCGTTTTATTTGGAGGTGTTGCAGCCGGTATACCCGAAGCTAGTATTGCGGGAGCCGTTGCCCTGGCCATTGGTATTGGATTACAAAATTTCCCTGAAGGTATTGCCGTGTCGATGCCTTTGCGAAGAATGGGATTGTCCCGTCGTAAGAGTTTCTTTTATGGGCAAGCATCGGCTATTGTAGAACCAATAGCAGGTGTATTGGGCGCATTGGCAGTTACATTTTTCGCGCCTATCCTACCTTATGCGCTTTCTTTTGCAGCAGGTGCGATGATATTCGTCGTGATCGAAGAGGTAATTCCTGAATCCCAGCAAAACAAAAGTTCTGATTTGGCAACTTTAGGATTTATCGTTGGGTTTATTCTCATGATGACGCTCGATGTAGCTTTGGGCTAAATCGAGTAGGAAGATAGGGATTATTTCCTATCTGTCCTCTCACACCTGGCATACGGATCCGTCCCAAGGCGGTTTATTAGAATAACGTCGTTTGATGTGTTGTTCTCCAGTAATAGTAGTCTGCAAATCCTTCGTGACCTAATTTAGTAAAGTATGAGTTTGTTAACGTTGTTTGAAGGATAGGACTTGTCCCTGTTCGCGTATAGGATTTACGGGTGTTCGCATGTTGATAGGCAAGCCAGCGTTTGGCTCCCAGTTTCATTAAGTTACGAATTCGATTACCTGTGGTCTTCCATTGTTTCCAAAGCAGAACACGCAAGCGTCTTCGCACTAGTTTATCTAGTGCTACCATCACCTTCTTATTCCTTGCTATACGAAAGTAATCCACCCAGCCGTGAGTAATTTGCCGTAGTTTAGTCAGTCGCTCATGCATAGGAGTAACTGTATTACGTCGAGTATTTTGACGTAACTTCTCTCGGATTCGTTCGATACTCTTTGCAGAGATACGAATCTGCTAGTATCCTTGAGTTTTGAAGAAACTAAAGCCCAGTAAACTACTTTGGGAAGGTCTGCTTACCTTACTCTTTTCACGGTTCACCTTCAGCTTTAGTGTAGATTCGATGTAGCTGGTGATGTTGCGCATAATACGAGTCGCGGATTTATTACTCTTCGTGTAGATACTAGCGTCATCTGCATAGCGTACAAATCGATGTCCACGGAAGCTGAGTTCCCTGTCCAGTTCATCCAGGATGATGTTTGACAAAAGTGGACTTAAAGGACTGCCCTGGGGGGTGCCCTTGGTTCGCTTTTGTTCAAGACCATGATCCATAATCCCACAACGAAGGTATTTCCCCATCAGGGCTAGGACCCGATGATCCGTAATCTTCTTGCTCAAAAGATGCATCACTTTATCGTGGTTCACTTGATCGAAGAATTGCTCCAAATCAAGTTCAACGCCCCACGTGTAGCCCAAGTTCAGATACTCTTGCGCTTTAATGACGGCCTGATGGGCATTACGATTCGGACAGAAGCCGTAGCTGTTATCGTGAAAATCACCCTCATACTTTAACCCAAGCCATTAGGAAATGCTTTGCTGAATAACACGGTCGATGACCGTGGGGATACCCAGCATACGCTTGCCGCCACTTGCTTTGGGAATCTCTACTTTCCGAACAGCTTGTGGGCGGTAAGTGCCAGAGAGAATATCCGATCGCAGGGATTGCCAGTGCGTGTTAAGGTAGTCACGAAGATTATCGATCTGCATACCATCAACTCCGCTAGCACCTCCATTAGAGATGACACGATCAACTCAACTGCGTGTTTGACATTTCGGATGTGTAATATCTCTTCCAACATAGTATTACTAAAAAAAAACCTCAGGCATTGTGTCCACTTCGTTGCACGACTCAGCTAAGCTCCTCTTGCATTTTACTATCAGTTTCCGACCGACCCTCATGCAAGCAGTTCTCTTAAGTGGTTCGGCTTTTAACGCTTCGTCATAAACTTATTGGTTCCTTTGCCATTCTAACATTCAGACCTTCCCCTGTATAAAGTAGAGAAACAGGGTACTATGTCCTCTGCTGACTTCTGACTAAAGCATAATAGCATTATTATTCTGCTAGATGTTTCTTCGCGGGCATTCGCCTATACCTTTGACAGAGTTTAGTCAGATCTCCCCAGGTAAGAACAATAACTTTCACCTCATATATCCGCTACATTTACCATAGTGTTTCCGTACAGTTTAGGGCTTTGGCTTGTGTTGCAGCCTCACCCAACACTTGCGGCCTTGTATATAGTTTCTGTTCCTCGGACCGAGGTTTTGCCTCAGACTTCCTTCGGATTCCACCTCGCGGTGGACACCCTTGTCATAAGCTAACACTTCCCACTGTAAAGGCGTGTTCGGGACTTACACCCTAGAGTTATTGAACATGCTGGGCACACAACTAAAAAAGGGATGTTTCATCAACATCCCTTTTTCAGATCTATATATAGTAAAAATTCTAAAATTCTTCCTCTTTTGTCAGCAATTCTTTGTGATTGCTAACGGCAGTTCTAGTTTTAGTTTTATGCTTGCTAATCTGTCTTCGTAATGACTCCACCGCAACATCAGTCGCTTCTTCAAAACTCTTCGCTTGCGCCTTAGCGAATAGCTGCGAGCCTGGAATATTGAATTTCAATTCTACTACTTTATTAGCTTCGTCTTCCACGTTTTCTAATCGTAAGTAACATACACCTTCGATGATATTGTCTAAAAACTGTTCTAGTTTACCTGTTTTTCTTTTGATAAAATCGATCAATTTTTGATCTGCATCGAATTTAATTGATTGCACAGTTACATTCATGTTTTCCTCCTTTTTTAAGCTTTTGGATGTGCTTGTTTATAAATGAATTTTAATCGCTCGACAGAATTGTGCGTATATATTTGTGTCGCTGACAATCCTGCGTGTCCTAACAACTCTTTAATCGCATTGAGATCGGCTCCGTTGTCCAATAATGTGGTAGCAAAACTATGTCTTAGTATATGAGGACTTTTTTTCTGTTGAGAAGTAATCATACTTAAATATTTATTCACTACACGATATACCAGTTTGGGATATGCCTTCTTCCCTTCTTTAGTAACGATTAGATATGCTGAATTATTTCCTAGTTTGTCTTCTTTTTTCTTTTCTAAATATAACTTTAGTTCATTTATTAATGTTGAATACATAGGTACGAATCTGAGCTTGTTCCGTTTACCTAATATAAGAATTTTTTTATTATAAAAGTCAATATCCTGCTCTTTTATTTCCAATAATTCCGCTAGACGGATACCCGTACCGAATAGCAATTCTACTATCAAAAAATCCCTGTTATGCTCAAAAGAATCCTCCAGAGATTCCATATGTTGGAGCAGCGAAGTCATCTTTTCTTTGCCCACTACTACTGGTAGCTTCTTCCCTACTTTCATCGCTTTGACGAGATGCGCGGGGTTGGATGAAGCGAATCCTTCACGTAGCAAATATTTATAGTAGGATTTCAAAACAGATATAGCCCGATTGACTGAGGTTGCTGATTTGCCATTCTCCTTCATCGTCGCGAAGTAGTATCTACAGAATTTGTAGTCCACTTCTTCGAAAGGCATCCCCTCCGCCTCCAAAAAGTCCAAATAACTTTGCACTTCCGTATCGTAGGCCGTAATGGTATGCGGCGAATAACGTTTTTCGTATTTTATGTAATTTATAAAACTGCCTTTGTACATCGATTATATCCGAACTTTCAATCAATATAAATATTATCTACTACATTAACTAGCCAACAGATCGAATTTTTTAAAAATCCAATAATTATAACAAAAGGATGAAAAACTTTGTAAGTGATATTAGTATATATTGACGAAATTTGCTTTATAAAATTGATATAGACATGCAGAAACATATATACGATATTACAGGAATGACTTGCAATGGCTGTAGATCGATGGTCGAAAGAAAACTGAATGAAATACCAGATGCCACCGTGCAAGTCGATCTAGCCCATGCTACAGCAGAAATAAGCAGTGCTCAGCATATTGCCTTGGAAGATTTACAGTCCAAATTGGATGAGCTGGGCGGTCAGTATGGAATTCATACACATGGCAAAGGACAATATGCACCTCAAAAAACTATTGAAGACATTCCAGTGTCCCCATCTTCTCAATATATATGCCCTATGTTTTGTGAAGGACATGAGAAGATCTATGGCGATAAAGGAAGATGTCCAGTCTGCAATATGTTCTTGATGCCGATAGAAACGGTAGATTTTACAGCGAAAACCTATCATCTTGCACCAGACGCGTCAAAAGCTGGCAAATATTACTGTCCCATGATGTGTGAAGGCGATAAAGTATATGATGACTTTGGGAGCTGCCCGGTGTGTGGGATGAATCTGGAAAAAATTCCAGAAACTACTTTTAAAGTAACTTTCTCCTGCCCCATGCATCCGGAAATTACATCGGACAAACCCGGAGTATGTACCATCTGTGGAATGGATTTGGTCGCCAATCAACCCATCGACGAAAAAGACACCGTTTACTTAGACTGGAAGAAGAAATTTATTTTTAGTGCGTTATTTGCGTTGCCTGTCTTTATTCTTTCCATGGGCGATATGCTCCCAGGCCAACCGATTAGCAAGTTCGTGCCAGCTCACATCAATGGCTGGCTACAATTATTGATGACCTTACCTGTTGTTTTTTATACGGGCTGGACATTCTTTGTACGAGGTTGGAACTCGTTCAAGACATGGAACCTCAACATGTTTAGCTTAATCGCCTTGGGTACTGCTGCCGCTTTTCTATTTAGTCTTGTAGCATTGCTATACCCGGAAATACTTCCTGCCGAAATGCGTGGTCATCATGGCCAGATTCATTTGTATTTCGAATCGGTGGTGGTCATCCTTACATTGGTTATATTAGGACAGCTGATGGAAGCCAAAGCACATTCGAAGACCAATTCAGCCATTAAAGAACTTATCAAACTAGCACCTGCTGAAGCCATTTGGATTCACGAGGGTAAGGAAGAACGTGTCGCAGTTTCGGATATACAAAAAGGATATATGCTTCGTGTTCGTCCAGGAGATAAAGTGCCTATTGACGGCATTGTAACCCAGGGAGACACTTCCATTGATGAATCGATGATAACGGGTGAATCCTTGCCTATAGCCAAAACCATTGGTGATTCTGTCATCGGCGGTACTATCAATGGCAACCAAAGCTTCGAGATGAAAGCTGAGAAAGTAGGTAATGAAACTGTGCTTGCGCAAATCATCCACTTGGTCAACGAAGCTAGCCGAAGTCAGGCTCCCATACAAAAATTGACAGATAAGGTATCTCGAATTTTCGTTCCCGCAGTTATTGCCATTGCTATTCTCACATTTGTACTATGGTGGTGGTTAGCACATGACAATAATCTTTCTTATGCCATCACCAATGCGCTTTCGGTATTGATTATAGCTTGTCCATGTGCTTTAGGTCTTGCTACACCGATGTCCGTCATGGTGAGCATTGGCAAAGGCGCGAAAAATGGTATTCTAATCAAAAAGGCGGAAGCTTTGGAACAATTACACAAAGCAGCAATACTTGTTGTCGACAAAACGGGTACGGTGACAGAAGGTAAACCTGCCGTAACAGCCTTCAAAGGTTCAGAAAAATTTTCCGATAAGGATGTATTGCAGTTTGCTGCGTCCATCAACCGCCATAGCTCCCATCCTTTGGCCCAAGCCATTGTCAACAAAGCTAATGAAGAAAATCTTACAGCGATTGATGTGACAAAATTTGAAAATCTGGCGGGAAAAGGCGTAGCGGCACAGATATTTCATCTCAAAGCAGCCTTGGGCAATCAGCAATTGATGGATGACTTGAATGTTTACATCGAGCCGACTATTGCGGAGGAGATCGAATTATTACAAAGCACAGGCTCCAGCGTTTCATTTTTAAGTATTGATAAGCAATATGCTGGTTATATTGCCATCAAGGATAAAATTAAGTCCAATGCCAAAGATATCATCCAGCAACTGCAACAAGAAAATATTAAAGTATGGATGCTAACGGGCGACAACGCACTAACCGCGAAAGCTGTGGCGGAAGAAATCCATATAGACAACTATAAGGCCAAATTACTACCCGAAAACAAACTCCAGATCGTTAAGACTTTGCAGGATGAGGGGAAGATTGTGGCTATGGCCGGAGATGGGATTAATGATGCGCCTGCATTAGCGCAAGCAAATATTGGAATTGCCATGGGGAATGGAACAGATGTGGCGATAGAAAGTGCCGATATTACACTTCTGAAAGGTGATTTGAAAGGCGTATCCAAAGCGCTTCGCTTAAGTCATCTGATGATGCAAAATATTAAGCAGAATCTAACTTTTGCGTTTTTGTACAATGTAATTGGAATTCCTCTGGCAGCAGGCATCCTATATCCTTCTTTTGGTCTTCTAATGTCCCCCATGATAGCGGCAGCAGCGATGAGCTTGAGTTCGGTATCTGTGATTGCCAATTCTTTGCGTTTGAATATAAAAAAGCTTTAGCTTATATTTAGCTAAATAATTTTTGAGCATGAAATTCGGACAAGTAGCAGACCCATCGAAAATAGATTTTACCATTCCGCCAACACCTACGGAAACATTAGATTTATTAAAGAAAAATAAATCCGATAGGCCTCTTGAGGTTTATGTAGGCTGTGCGAAATGGAACAAAACGGACTTAAAAGGTTTTTACCCACGCGGAACCAAGGACGAATTGGCGTACTATGCGACGCAATTCAATTCCATTGAACTGAATGCTACGTTTTATAATTCGCCAAGCAAGCAACAAGTTGAAACATGGCGAGAGAAAACCCCGAAAGATTTCAAATTCTTTCCGAAAATTCCGCAATCTATAAGCCACTATTCTCGCTTGCTCAATACGGATGAAAAGGTGAAAGAGTTTGTGGATGCAACCGTCTTGTTTGAAGACAAATTTGGTATGGCGTTTCTGCAATTGATTGATAATTTCAAGCCCAAAGATTTCGATAGATTGGAGAAATTTTTACGTGATTTCCCTAAAGGATATCCCTTGGCTGTGGAAGTGCGCAATGAAGAATGGTTTAAGCCAGAGGTAGCTGAAAAATTCTATAAGGTATTAGAAGAAACAAACAAAACCAATGTATTGGTGGATACCGCTGGTCGACGAGATATGATGCACATGCGTCTCACCACGCCGACAGCATTTATACGATATGTGGGAGCTAATCATCCAAGCGATTATACGCGATTGGATGAATGGATAGAAACCATCGTACAATGGAAAGAGGCGGGTTTACAGCAGTTGTATTTCTTTATACATCAAAATGTGGAAGTAGAATCTCCCCTCTTAGCCGCACAATTTATTAGTAAACTGAATAAAGCGATAGGAACAGATCTACCTATCCCACAAAAACCAGAAGATCCTAAAAAAGAAAAAAATAACAACACATTATTTTAATACCGATGCATGAAGCTGAATAAAATCCACCATATTGCCTTAATAGTAAGTGATTATGAAAAATCTAAACACTTCTACACGGAAATATTGGGTTTACAAATTCTAAATGAGACATTTCGCGCGGAAAGAAATTCTTATAAGTTAGATCTCGCATTGGATGGTGTTTATATTATTGAGCTTTTTTCTTTCCCTGATTACGCACAACGCCCATCCTATCCGGAAGCGCTAGGCTTACGACATCTAGCATTCGAAGTCGACGACATCGAACAAGCATCAGCGGAACTACAAGCCAAAAATATACCTACAGAACCCATCCGCATAGACGAAATAACAGGTAGAAAATTCTTCTTTTTCTCGGATCCAGACGGATTACCATTGGAATTATATGAAAAAAGCAGGTAAATAGGACATTTACCTGCTCCACACTTAAGTTAATAATGGCTGAGTATCTTGTATTAAATAAACCCTTTGTCTTTACAATATGCCACGAGCTGTTCATTTTTTGTGAAGCTTAAGCCTTCACGCATATTACTTAGGCGCTTTTCAATTGTACTTAGGCCATTGGGTTTAATATTTCTTTTATTTAAGTATAAAGGAATTTCCTTTTGCAAGACACCTTCCGCAAGTAGTTGTACGATATGAATATCTAGATGAGTAAACTCATACGTATTCTTTTCTTTAATTGCTTGTTTGATGTCGGTCGGTGTATAAATGTTTCCGTTGTATATCGTAGTAAAAGCTTCCTTCAGATGCTGTGCGTCCCGCCTTGCCTTTCTGACATATCCATCGATACCATATTGGTGAAATAAGCTATCAATAATAGCAGGTCTACTTTCGCTAGAAAAGACAATAATTTTTATAGCGGGCTGTATAACTTTAACGGCTTGAATAAGTTCAATACCACCTGCTATGCGCTGCGGATTATGATCATCTTCAAATGAAAGATCCGTAATGAGTAAATCATAGGGTTCCCCGTCTTGCAATGCACGACTAATCCAAGCTAAAGCATCATCGCAATAGTAGACATATTTAGCATTAGGCACTCCTAATTCAGAAATTGTTCGATGGACAGAAATATTTGCAATTTCATGATCCTAAGCAATCAAAACTTTCTTAAACATATTAAACAGGTCTTACTTCAGAGGAATAATTACAAAAACACGTAACCCATTCCCTTCTTCGGAATCAAAAATAATGGCTCCATTTAGTTTTTCAATACGGGTTTGCGTATTTTTAAGACCATTTCCATAAATACTTTGATTATTAAATCCAATCCCATTATCGGAATACTTCAGATTTAATGCTGAATCAGATATATCAAACTGAATCGATACTTCTGTAGCCTTGCTGTGCTTGCTCATATTAACCATCATTTCCTGACAGATTAATAAGACCTCCTTTTGGATATTCTCTTTTACTTTTTCCCACAATGCCGTGGAATTTCCCACAATTACTATTCGGGTAGTAAGCGTGGAAAATGATTTTAACATATCTCCGAGTGTAGCCTTAAAATCTTCCGTATTTAATTCCCCTTCAGATTCATAAGAGATGTCGCGCGATTTTTCGTACATCAATTCGAGGCTATCCAGTATATTATCTTTATCCAAATGCTCACTATACTCAATCTCTGACATGACACGATATATGCCATTCGCCACTACATCATGGACTTTTCGCGAGGTTTTCAATTGGTGATCCCTAATTCTTTTTTCAGCAGCTAGTTTTATCTGTGCTTTTCGTCTATTATTACGATAGATCAAAAATCCCGTAATCCCCAATACAAAAATGAGGAGGCTTCCACCAAGAATCCGTTGACGGGTAATGAATAAGTCCTTGTTCAATACCTCTTTCTGCAATTGCAGATTCTCCTTCTTGCTTTTTTCTACCTCATACCGTATCATAGCATATTGGTTACTCGCTCTCTGGCGCGCCATAAGGACACTATCACTCAGATGTTTGTATATACTAAAGTAATGTCTGGAAGAATCCGCCTTACTAAGCTTAATCAAACTTTCAGCCGCGTTTATTTTGTCTTTTGCACTTTTCAGTTGGGAAGCTATAGCATAGGCTTTTTGGGCATATACGAGCGCTGAATCACGATTTTTCCTCTTGTGATAATCTCTCAAGTGAGCATATGATGCATTTATACCATAATGGTCATTTCCATTGATTCTATATTTCAAAGCTTTGTGCAGATCCGGCAAAGCATTATAGTGAGGAAAAATTTTGGACCTCGTATGGGCATAATTCGACAGCGTACGAGCGTACTCTGTATCGGAAGAAAATTTAGTCTCCAAAATAGAAGAATAGATCGCATTCGCCTCCTTATACTCCTGCATATAGGTAAGCGTAATAGCCTTATTATTCAAATAGATGTTATAATCTGTCGGATTCGCGGCGTACTGAAGTGCCAAATCATAAATATGTAATAGCAGCTTTATGATCGCCATAGGCGGAAATAACATTTCCGAGGATATTGTAATTAAATGACAACAAAGGAAAATTGGCTTTCTCAGACTTATCAATTAGTTTATCCGCTTCAATCGAAGTTTCCTGCGAACCGTAATAATCACCCTCCAAGTATAAGGTTATTGCCATTTGAATTAAGCAAGTGGCAGCATTCAAACTATCACCTTGTTGCAAAAACCTATCATGAGCCAAATCAAAATAAATGAAAGAACTATCCAATTTATTTTCAGCGAGCAGCTTACTGGCTTTTTCGTAATACAAATTTTTCGCTTCGACTTCTCCTTCGACCTCCTTAATACCCGATTTGGGTTGGCAGGAATAAAAGATTAATAAATAGGCAGAAAGCAAGAATACAAGTAATCTCAAGGTTAAATGCGTTAATTATTTGGTTAACAATTATAGCAAATAAAAAAGATAGGTAAAAATCAAATCCTATCGAATAAATAAAATAGTGTTAGTCTACTATAGATCAAAATTTATTGTTCATCCTTCCAAATACCTAAGCTTTTTTGCCGAGCATAGATTTGGGCCTTGTAAAACAAATCTTCATACTTTATATTCGGAGAGACGGTCATTATGCTGGCGTTTCCTGTACGAACCAGGTGCTCATTGAGAAAAATCCCATTATTCAGGTATACATAGGCCAGAGTTCTGCCGTATTGATCCAGCGAATCGACATCGAAATCCAATTTCACATAAGGGTTTTCCGTCAGAATACTATCTACATATCGTTTTGATTCTGCACCATAGGGATGCTTTTTCTTTCTGAAAACATTTTTTGTTTCAGGTGCATCAATACCAATTAACCTTACTTTTACCCTTTGATCCTTATGATTTAGCATCCAGAATGTGTCTCCATCCACATAGGCGTCGACCTTAAAAATACGAGGATTGCTATACATTTCACTTTCAAAGTTTCCTTCGAAACGTATATTATTCTGGTCCGTATGCTGACTTTGGCAGTAGCTGAATAAAAATGAAGTAAGCACTAAAAATGAGCGTGAAATCATGCGGCAAAAATACTATTATTCGCGATTAACTTTTCATAAAGTATTCCACACGATACAGAAAATTAACCTTAAATTAATATCGGTATCATAATTGAAAGCTATATGATGGACCTTGAAATTTCAAAGTTATGAGAAAGATCAAATTTTCACTGCTTTATCCGTTAATATTGCTTTTTATGATAAATTGCAAAGAGGATAATCCAATAGTACATCCCACCGACCAAGATGTCATCTTAGAAAATGTAAGTTATGGTACGCATGAGCGAAATAAAATGGATATTCAATTGCCATCAGGAAGAAATTCCTCCAAAACAAAGATATTGGTATTGATACATGGCGGTGGATGGATAGGTGGAGATAAGTCCGATTTTGATGTGTTGCTCAACACAGCGAATCTGGAAAATCTCAAAAAAGAATTTCCCGATATAGCCGTCTTCACATTAAATTATAGACTGGCGACTACTAATGCAAACCAATATCCTGCGGCCGAACAAGACATAAAAAAAGCTATGGAATTTATTTTCGGTAATGCAGATTCGTATCAAGTAAATGCTAATGCTATTTACTTGGCGGAAAGTGCGGGCGCACATCTTGCAGCTTTATACACGACCAAAAATCCCTCACCCCGATTGAAAGGAACAATTGGTATTTCTGGAGCGTATGCGCTAAATTCCTTATATGCGGATGGAAATAACGAAGCTAAGGAAGTATTGCAAACATTCTTGGGCGGAACACCACAAAACCAAGAACAAAAATATTATGATGCTTCACCCGTTAATTTCATCCAAGCCACGACTATAAAATATTTGCTGCTCCATGGTCGAGATGATAGGTTGACCCCCATTTCACAGGCTGAAAAATTCGAAACGGCGCTAAAAAGCAAAAACGTAGATGTGCAAAAATTTTATTATTCAGGAGGTCATGGTATCCCACCAGAACATCTATTGGAGGGACTTCAAAGAATACAAAATTTTTTGAAGTAATAGTTTGAGATCTTTGAAGCTAAAGGCTCAAGCTTGACTACATAATAGCCTAATTAAGCTAAATAGTAATAGATAATCTGATATAGTAAAAAAGCCATTGTAGTCTGTACAATAGCTTTTCTATTATAATCCACAGAGTTTTTCCAAATAATGGTAACCAATACCAAAATAATCTTTGGTAGACTTGATATTTTCCAGGATTTGAAGTTGTTTCTCCTTGTCAATTCCTTTCTTCACCGCGACGATCATCACATTTTTTGGGGTATGTGCATCCGATATAAATTGCATTACTTTTGTTTGGTAACCAAAATACTCCAAAATCAATGTACGCAGCCCATCGGTCAACATTTCGGCATGACGCTCCAAAAAGATGCCGTGCTTCGTCATGAAAGACAAATCGTTTTTGGCTTTTACCTTTTCCAACTCCCGGCGGACTTGCTTATGACAGCAAGGCGCCACAACTATTAGGTTGGCATTATGCTGAATTCCCTTATATATTGCATCATCGGTAGCAGTGTCACAGGCATGTAGCGCGATAAGAATATCCAAATCAGCATCCGGTTTGTAATCTTCAATAGTTCCTTGCGAAAAATGCAACTTTTCAAACTGGCTTCTCTCCGCTATACCATTACATAATTCCACCAAATCTTGGCGATACTCTACCCCTTCCACCCGAGTCTTGCGTTGCAACACATTATTCAGGTAATCAAATAAAGCAAATGTCAGATACCCTTTTCCTGCTCCCATATCCACTACTTGGAGCAAATCTTTTGGAGGCAGTGCATCCAATTCTGTACTCAGTAATTCGATATAATGATTGATCTGCTTCCATTTGTCCTGTGCATTTTTATACACATTGCCCGAATCATCTGTCAGTCGCAATTCTTTTAAATAAGTTTTATTCGATTGCCCTACTTTACGTGTTTTTTGTTTATCATGCGATAGGTTCACAGACTTTACGACCAAAGGTTTTTCAGATTTCACACGCCATTGCTGCTTGGCATTCCATTCACAAATCAGATTCTCCTCAGGGGTAAACAAGGTACAAATCCGAAAACCATTGGGATCCAATAGACTTTCAATCTCACGAATTCCCACTTCCACATCAAAATTTTTGGTGATATCACGTGTCTTGTATCGGTAGGTAAATGAAAGCTTAATCGCGCGCTTGATGAGCACAGTTTTCACATAAATATTCTTAAGCTGGTCAATCTCACCTTTATAGTTTCCAAGAGACAACTTGATAAAACGATCCTTTTGTATACTTTCGGACATTTGATTGAAGAATGCGGCTAATACGCTCATATTATTATTTGATAATTGCAACAAAGATACGAAAAGTGCTAGCGAAGTTGAATTTTGACGAATATGTTTTTACTTTTGAGCCACATTACATACATATGCAAAACCCAACTATTCAAGCCGTTTTTTTTGATATCGATGGTACATTACTGAGTTTCAAAACACATGAAGTGGCGGCTTCTACCGAAGAAGCAATTGAGCAATTACAAGCCAAAGGAATTAAAACCATTCTATCTACGGGACGATCCATCAATAGCATTGATCATGTACGTTATCTCAATTTTGATGGATTCATTACATTCAATGGCGGTTATTGTGTGACCAAAGAAGGTGAAATTCTGTTCAAGCAAAATATAGATCCCAATGACATAAAATCAGTATTGCAATATGCCAAAGAGCATCCATTGAGTTTTTCGTTCATGTCCGAAAAAGAGGTCAGCATCCATGATGTGACACCCGAAATTGCAGGTATGTACGCACATCTCAATTTGCCTGTTCCTCCTACGGTGGATATAGAAAATGTCGATGTAGAGTCTATCCTGCAAACAAATATTTTCCTCGGACCGGAAGAGGAAAAAGAATTTATGGCACAGGTAATGCCCAATTCTTTAGCATCGAGATGGTCTCCATTATTTGCAGATGTGAATCCTAAAGGACAAAGTAAGCAGATTGGAATCGATATTTTTTGTCAATATTTTGGGATTGATGTTGCCAACACGATGGCTTTTGGGGACGGAGGAAATGATATTACTATGCTCAAGCACGTGGGTATTGGCGTAGCAATGGGTAATGCCAATCCTGAAGTAAAAGAGATAGCGGACTACATCACCGATGATGTAGATTATGATGGAATCTGGAACGCACTGAAGCATTATAAAGTGATATAAATCACTTTATACATGTCTTACGCAACGATTCCAGGCAATTATTATACAGAATGTAGTAGTAAATGTACATTTTTTCGGTTTATTCAGAAAACAAATAAACTATTAAATAATTTGTTTAATTTAACCAAAGTTTAAATATTAATTCTCTTTTTGGTTAACAAAAATAAAACAGATTACTTGTATGGAAGCTCGCTCAACAGATAGAAAGGTATTTACAATAACCCATCAGGATAATAGTATTGGACAAATCTGCTATAAAAATTATTTTTATGTCCGGGCAGAAATAATTATAAGCGAATCCAACAAATACGAAATAAAACCAAAGGGAGCATTTGGTACAAGTCTTTCTGTCATTGACATGGCAAACAAAAATGAAGTCGCACTTTTAGCGATGACTTGGAGTGGTGAAATCCACATTTCATTTAAGAATCAGAAGGAGTATGTCATTAAGTTAAACAATTTCTTCTCCAATCAGTTTTTTTTGGAAAACCCGCAGGGAGATAAATTAATACTGATAAAATCCAAATTCAATTGGGAAAAATTCCATTATCATTAGGATATCGAATTCAATATGGAGGGATTTGACAATGCCGAAAAAAAACTATTATTTCTTTTAGGGATATATGCGGTTAATTATTACATCATAACCTTGTCAGGCTCTAATGCTGGATTGACATAAAACACGCATCTGTTAGATAATAGGAAGCGCCAAAGGATCTACTAAGCGAAATTCAACCGACATTTCTTCATCATTGCGTGCTAATTTGATTTTTACCAACTTATCCTGCCCAGCTTGTAGTTTATTTTTAATATCCTGCAATTTCATTTTTCCTACGCCCCGCCCATTTATGCGCAGAAGCCTGTCTCCTATCATCACACCCGCTCTTTCTGCCGGAGAATTTGGTCTTACCTGGTCTATAATATAGGTTGCATGCAGTTCGATTTGATAGTTCACCTCCGTGCTAAAATTGATTGTGGTACGACCATCCTTATTATCTGAAAAGTTCGTCAAACGATGTTTCACAAATTCAAATCCTTCGTGTACCACTTCGATTCCACTCATATCTAAAGTATAGGGTTTATCGAAATATTTGTTTGGTCTCATATAGACCACATTGTCGACATAGTCAAACACCAGATAAAACCGGCTTAGTATCTGATTACCAATAGACCCCATGCGATTGGCAACCAACTTCTTCGGATCGTAGCTATTGCTATCTGGATAGGAAACTATTGGTAATTTAATATCAAAATCTGCAATCTGAAGGTTCTTAATTCTATTTTTATATCCATGCACTGCACCATTGAACCCAAAGCCGAGGTATTCTCTTATTGAAGGAGGGCTTATTTTATATTCAGGAAATTCGCGATGAAATATCATCATTGGATCTGAATTGCCCAAATCCAATAGCATTTTGCAATCCGCATAACGTTGTTTCATGGCGTTTATGTTCACCCTTGCATACGCGCGCTCATTTTCAATGCTTATGGGCAATTTTTGGTACTTTGATAATTTAACATTCAAGTCTTCCGTACGCTTGGCGAATGTAATTTTCTTTTTGACGTAGTCAATTGACACTACATTATTCCGGAAGAATGTACTTCCCAGAATACCGTGAATATGAATACCGATATTTTTAGAAATATTGAATGCGGAATCGGTGATGACGTATAAATGGTGGCTCGTGTCCACTAATCCACCGACCTGCAACTTATTGTACAAAGACATAAGTCCTTTTATAGGCTCACCTATCCCAAAACCTTGAAACGAAAAAGAAGATGTATTTTTTAATTTGACAGAATCTAAGACCTCACCAAACAATAAAGTTTCCTTAACACCATTATCAATTATAAAGGATAGTGGCTCATCATTAAGCAATACTGGTACAATAATAAGGTTATTAACGAAATCAAAAGGTATAATGACGTGATCTTTATCTGGAGGTAGTTGCCAATTCTGACCTTTAACAGGCAGCAGGGACATCAAAGAGATGAGTATGGTGAGTAGCCATTTCATACATAGCGAATTACTAAAATATACTTTTAATATAAACAATTAAATTAGAATAGTTTAATAATATCTCTCGGATAAGACATATTATTCAATCATTTATATTCTATAATTTAGCCGCTCCTACACAGCCCCCGACAGCTGCCTAAATCAGCATTCACAAAAACATTAGCCCATAAACATATCCACAAATGTAGTGAATATCCCTATTCCCAACAGCCACATCAACAAGTTATATAGCCAGTCAGGCAACAGATTAAATTGAGGGTGTTTGCAATCGTTGTAACTCATCGTCAGACCATTTAAGTAAATCTTTCAAAACATATATAGGGCTACCCTTTTCGTCGAGTTTTTCTATATAATCCACTATTTCGCCATCCACTTTGATGGCTATTCCTTCTTTTAAGACATGAAAATCACTGTCTATCAATTCTTGTATTTCTTCTCGTGTCATAAAGCCATTGTGTTTTGAAAATAACAACGAATAGAATAATATGGTTGAGGTAAGCAATTAAATTTATGAGAAACTTGAAACGAATTATCTATAAAAAGAATGAGCCTACAACAGGGCTGTTGTAGACTCATCTATTAACCAATTATAAACTTAAATTATGAGAACACAAAAATACAAAATCTAGTTTACTATGCAAATTATTTTTGCGTTTTCTTGCGTTTTTGTTTTTATCTATCTACTTCTCCCAATACGATATCTATGGAACCTAGTATAGCAATTAGATCTGCGATTAATACGCCTTTCCCTAATTCGGGTAAAACCGATAAATTATTAAAACTAGGACCACGCGCTTTTAAACGTCTAGGTATATCGGTTTTTTCTTTTGTTTCAAAATAAAAACCTAGTTCACCCTTTGGATTTTCTGCTCGTACATAATAGGATTGATTGCCAGTATTAATCTTCTTGGGTACTAAAGCCCTCGGATCGAAATCCGGCAAACGTGCATAATCCGACATTAACCGATTTACACATTGTTCTATTATTTTTAAGGATTCACGCACTTCATCAACGCGTACTTTGTAGCGGTCCCAACAGTCTCCTACACTACCCATCAATCCTTGGCCTACAGGAATATCAAACTCCAACTCCGGATATACGGAATACCCATCGATCCTTCTCAGATCCCATTTTATTCCACTTGCACGCAGCATAGGTCCTGAACAGCCGTAATTAATGGCTACATCCGCCGGCAGAACGCCGATATTAGCCGTACGCTCAATAAATATTTGATTGTTGGTTAATAGCCCATCCAACTCATCCAATTTTGGTTTGAAATATTTAACAAAATCCTTGCATCGTTCTTCAAATCCAACAGGAAGATCGTAGAACAATCCACCCACCCAAATATAGTTGTATAGCATACGAGATCCTGATGCCCACTCCAGCATATTCATGATATGCTCTCTATCTCTAAAACACCAAAGGAAAGGTGTGAATGCTCCAATATCTATTCCATAGGTACCAATAGCAATCAAGTGCGACGCAATACGGTTCAATTCGCACACCAATACACGAATATATTCTATTCTCTTGGGTATTTTGTCTTCCATGCCCAACATGCGCTCCACACCCATCACAAAACTGTGGCTATTATTCATAGACGCCAAATAATCCAAACGATCAGTAAATGGAATGGTCTTGCCGTAATTCATGGACTCCGCGTGCTTATCAAAACAGCGATGCAAATAGCCAAGATGAGGAATGACATCCTTGACAATTTCGCCATCTGTAATCAGCTCCAATCGGAGCACACCATGTGTCGAAGGGTGCTGTGGGCCCATATTAATCACCATTTCGGTGGATCCCACACTGGCTATTTTATCCAAATACCGCTGGTATGCGGTGTTATATTTTTCCAGCATATTACTCTCCTTTTATCTTAATACCGTGATAGGATTCTGCATCTTTATAATCTTTTCTCAGCGGAAACCCCGCCCAATCGTCGGGTAATAAGATTCTTCGCAAATCCGGATGATCCGTAAAATAAATCCCCATTAAGTCGAATGCCTCGCGCTCATGCCAATCTGCTGTACGCCATATGCTGCTTACGGATGGCACCTCGGGAAGGTTGTTCTCATCTCTATTTTCCATGGGCAATTCTACGCGAATAGTCAGCTGCGTTTGATAGGGCAATGATGCCAAATTATACACCAGCGCAAATCGGTTTTCGGGATGGTAATCTACCGCCGTAATATTCGCTAGAAAATCAAAATAGAATTCCTTATGGTCGCGTAATAGCTTACAGACATCCACCAAATGTTCTTTAGGAACGACAACAGTATCCTGCTTTGTTCCTTCAAGTAAGGCCACACTTTGAACCCCGAATTCAGCTTGTAGATGCTTTAGTATTTTATCGATCATGGTGCCAATCTATTTTTAATCCATTCACTGTTTGATAATGTATATATAATTCGGTCATGCAAGCGCGAACTACGACCTTGCCAGAATTCAAAACGAACCGGCTGCACCATATATCCTCCCCAAAAAGAGGGACGTGGAATCGCATCCAAGTCGGTGAATTCCCGCTCATGCTCTGCTACAAGTTTTTCTAAAAACGATCTATCCGCGATAATTTCACTCTGCGGAGAAGACCAGGCTCCGATTTGACTTCCGCGCGGCCGTGAAGCAAAATATTCATCCGAATCCTCGGGGGACAAATAAGTCACTCGACCTTCAATACGCACTTGTCTTTGCAATTCGCCCCAAAAAAACAACAAACTTACTTTGTCATATTCTGCGATATCTTTTCCCTTCTGGCTGGTATAGTTGGTAAAGAAACTCAAACCGTCAGCTTTCAAATCCTTCAGTAATACCACTCGTGAAGAAGGATAACCCTCTTTATTAATCGTGGAAAGTACCATCGCATTAGGTTCTAAAACCTGCGAAGTAATCGCCTGCTTAAACCATAATTCGAACTGTTCGAAAGGATTGGCCAAGGTGTCATTTTCTGACAATGAACCTTTGGAATAATCCTCTCGTATTGCCGCTATATCTTTATGCTCTATTGCCATTTATTCGATGTTAACTCCACACAAACTTACTAAAAGCCCTATGAAAAATCGACTTAAATGGTCGTTTTTAGAGCAGGTTTTTTCCTTTTTCTATCATTTTTTAGTAGATTTAATATAATCTTACATTTACACGTATGTTTAACGCAGAGAATCCGCAGCAAGGCAGTCTACTATTATCAGAACCTTTTATGTTAGATCCCAACTTTGAGCGATCGGTGGTTTTATTATGTGAACACAATTCGGAAGGAACGGTAGGAATGATTCTTAATCAACGTTCGCAATTACTCATCACTGATATCATCGACATCGAAATGGTTGATTTTCCATTGTACATAGGTGGCCCCGTTCAGAATAATGCTATTTTCTTTTTGCATCGCGCTATTGACAAACTGGGAGAAGGATCTCCTATCACTAAAGATATTTATTGGGGTGGTGATTTTGAAAAGGCAATTATGCTGATCAATGAAGGCATCTTATCCACTGATGAAATCAAATTCTTTTTAGGCTATTCAGGCTGGGCAGATGGACAATTGGTCGATGAGATCAATCAAAATTCATGGGCAGTACACAATACCTATAATTCAGAATTGACTTTTATTGTGGATGGCGAAGATTTGTGGAAGCAAGCTTTGATCAGTCTGGGGCCCAAATATGCCCACGTCGCCAACTTCCCGAGAAGTCCTAATTTGAACTAAATATAAAAGGGGAAACATTAAGGAGGGCACTGAAAAACTATCCAATAAAAAAGGGCTTATGAATTTTTATACTCATAAGCCCTTATCCTTTGTTTATTTGAATGCATTTAGCAACAACTCTTCAAATAAGAGATTCTCAATGGGTTAAATATGTGCTTTTTCCCTTTTTTTGATACTCAAATTTTTGAAAAGGACTTTTTCAGTGCCCTCACATTAAGCTTCCCCTTTTTTTATAGCTCTATCCCCAGATTGATTAATTGCTGAAGCAAATATTTATCCCCTTCACTATACACGGGATTTGGGTCATACCTTCGGCATTGGGATTCCAATTCGTATTACGGACACAACGTATATTCTTAAAGTTACTTTTTAGCACTTTGATAGCACCTAATGCACTAATATTAGTAATATCGGAGGTTACTACGGCTTTTCTTCGCTCCCCAATTATGGCTGCCTCTTTGATTAGCCCTAAATAACTTTGGGATCCTACACTAACAATGTTTGATCCTAATAAATCTAAGTTGATTAATTCGTCGCCCGTCCATAGATGCACGGAATTAAAGAGATTAAGACCAGTCACTGAAGAAAGATCTCCCGGAGTCAACTTAAATAAATCAATGGATAATAAAGGGTCAATAGGTGTCTTAGTTATGCCCACCAAACTCACTGCTGGTAAATACTTGTTCATAGGTAGAGCCAGGTTGCTCCACGAGCTGCCACTCGAAGTTTTATACGACAAGTGTGCTTCAGGATAAGGTTTGTGCACAGCTTCGGTATTAGGCTGATTGTCATACCCTATAGTCAATATATCAAGCAACAAATTGTAGCACATTTGTAATTACACCATCCGAACCGGCCATATTGCTGAAGTCCGCGCGATTCGGAGTTTTCCATCTATCCTTGGATAAACAAATGAACAGGCATCGACCACCTTACTTTTCACACCCCCAACACCCGAATATTTCAATGGCTCAATTCCACCAAAAGAAAAGAAGGTTCTGTAATCAGTAGTTTGCTTATTATGCGGATAGAATCTGTACCTATGCGTTGCAGAATAATCATGCAAATACTAATTTGCAGGAGCCCACGTGGCTCCGCCATAGGCTATACCCTTTGTCAAGAGATTAGCTTTGAATACTCCTGAAGCTCCAATTGGAATGGAGACATTAGAAAGGAAAAAGAAATCGCGCCAGCGGAAGTAAGATCTGTAGTGCTGGTATTCAAATCTCCGGATAAACTATTGGTTACTTCAATCGCAAGCGAGGGAAATAAAACATTTATACTCTCATCTTGCTCTGTTAATTTAGATTTGTAGGCTAGTTAAAATTCGTAATCATCATTGCTGGTAGATCCTTTAATCCAATTCTCAATCTCGAGACTGTAAGATTCAATAAGTGGGCCGAAAGTTAATGTCGCTGAAGAATTACTAATTGACTCTTTACCCCACAAGTCTATAATTCAATAATAGGTGAGCAATAAGCCTTTCTTTTAGAAGAAGTATTTACTGGCATATAATAATTAGATTAATAATATTTTCCAAAAATAGATGTGAACTCAAATTCCTTTGGATGAAATTCGATATATATTAAATTAAGAAAAAAAATGTGTATAAAGTAAAAAAACTTCAAGAATTCTTGAAGTTTTTTTACCCTCTGGGTAAGTAATGGGACTCGAACCCACGACCCCTAGAACCACAATCTAGTGCTCTAACCAACTGAGCTATACCTACCGTGTTTGTGTTGCAAAGATAATAAATGTGTGAAAACTTCAAAAATAAAATCATGCATTTTCACACAAGAAACTTATTATCAAATCGAAAAAAAAATCAATATTATTAACTGTGGTACGCTTATTCATAATTTGACCTACCAAATTTCATGTCCTCTATATATATGGGGTGACTTAGAAGATGACACATAAGCTAATTTGAATAACGCGAAGGATTGTATAATTACAGTTGTTAAAATTAAAATATGATATGAGGGGATATCACAAAATAAAAAAGCCTCACATTACTGTGAAGCCTTTAGAAGCGGGTAAGTAATCGGGCTCGAACCGACGACCCTCGGTACCACAAACCGATGCTCTAACCAACTGAGCTATACCTACCGTGATTGTGATACAAAAGTAGCATAAAACCCTATTCCATGCAAATATTTCGAAACAAAAAATCCTCATTGTGAAATAACACAATGAGGATTAGGTAATTATTTTTATAATATTATTAAATCATCTCCACGCTACGCTTCACAAAAGAGGTCAAATCCGCTCCTGTCAACAATCCACGCGATAATAAAGCCAAATCAAAAGCTTGTTTTGCTAGTTTTTCACCTTCTTCTTCAGAACTTTCGATGATGCGTTTTACCAGCGGATGATTACCATTCACGGTTACTTTGTAATTGTCAGGTAAGTTGCCGTAAAAACCCATACCCCCACCAGTCTTAGCCATATCCTTCATACGACGCATAAATTCATCCAGAGTCACCGATACAGGCAATTCATCTGCAGCCAATGCTTCTACATTCACGTTCATATCTGTACGGCTGATTGCCTTAGTAAACAAGTCAGTAGCCTTTTTGCTTTCCTCTTCGGAGAGCGTCAATTCTATTTTCTCATCTTTTTGAATCAACTTATCCACCACATCCGAATCCACACGCTTCAATTGTACCTTCTCTCCTCCTTTTTGCTCTAGGTAAGAAGTGAAATGCGTATCCAACGGACCATCCAACACTAATACTTCATAACCTTTTGCCTTTGCATTCGAGATAAATCCGTCTTGCTGCGCTGCATCCGAAGTGTATAGATAGACAATATTACCATATTTGTCTGCTTGGATATCTTTTACCTTCTCGTAATATTCTTTGATGGTATAGTTTTCTCCTTCAGTATTCTTTAACAAGCAGAATTCATTTGCTTTCTCGGCAAATTTTTCTTCGCTCAGCATACCATATTTGATGAACAAACCGATATCGTTCCATTTCTCTTCAAAACCCTTGCGATCAGTTTTAAATATCTCTTGCAACTTGTCAGCAACTTTCTTCGTAATGTAGTTACTGATTTTCTTCACGTTGCCGTCGGCTTGCAAGAATGAACGCGAAACATTCAATGGAATGTCTGGAGAATCGATCACACCATGCAATAACATCAAATATTCAGGTACAATATCTTTCACCTCGTCCGTGATAAATACTTGACGGGAGTACAATTTGATCTTATTACGCTGGATTTCTAATTCATTTTTGATTTTTGGGAAATATAGAATACCTGTCAAATTGAATGGGTAGTCTACATTCAGGTGAATCCAGAATAAAGGTTCATCAAAAGTATTTGGGTACAATTCACGGTAGAAAGCCAAGTAATCTTCATCCGTCAATTCCGAAGGCGCTTTTGTCCATGCTGGATTGGTGTTGTTGATAATGTTATCAACTTCTACAGATTTGTATTTTGGTTTACCTTCTTCATCTTCACCATCTGGCTCAGAAGAAGACTTTGTACCGAAACGAACTTTTACTGGTAAGAATTTAGCATATTTATCTAATATTTCTTGTAATCTGAATTGGCTTAAAAACTCTTTAGAATCTTCATTGATGTGCAAGATGACATCTGTACCACGAGTCGTACGCGTTCCTGTCGAAATTTCGTAAGATGTACTTCCATCACACACCCAATGTGCCGCCTCTGCACCATCTTGATACGACAAAGAGTCTATTTCTACCTTGTCTGCTACCATGAATGCCGAGTAGAAACCTAATCCAAAGCGACCGATGATTTCATTCGCATCGTTAGCCTCCTTGAATTTCTCCATAAATTCGGTTGCACCGGAGAAGGCAATCTGGTTGATATATTTTTTGATTTCATCCGCAGTCATACCAATACCATTATCCGAAATGGTGATGGTCTTTGCTTCTTCGTCAAATCTCACATCAACGATCAACTCGCCTACCTCACCGTTAAATTGACCTAACGACGATAAGCGTTTGATTTTTTGCGATGCATCGACTGCATTGGAAACTAACTCACGTAAGAAAATCTCATTATCTGAGTAAAGGAATTTTTTGATAACCGGAAAGATATTCTCGGTATGAATCGAAATAGTACCTTTTTCTGTGCTCATATATTTATTTTTTTCAAGTTTAAATTTTACAAGAAAGAATTATCAAGGCACGTTCCAAAAGGTTAGATTAGGACATTTTGACAGAAAAGGTGTCAAAATTCATTTTTGAAAAATACTTTATTTCACTAATGGATGAAAAGGTTTTACAATTGGATAATTAGTAATCGTTACAATATTGGTGGTTTTTAGTTTTTTCTTTTTTATTTTGGCAGCTCACCATTTCTTTCCTTTTAATTTATCATTGATTTTTTCGGATAATAAAACAGCATATCGACTATCCGTTTCAGCATCGAATCTCAAAAGATTGCCTGACTCATCTATTTCATAAATTAATGTAGTTTGTGTTTCAAATTCAGGAATACTTCTCGTAAGTTTCTTAATCAATGATTTTAACATTACAGGAGGCTTTCCTTCTACAAACCAAATATCAGACGGTTTATCTACAACCTGAACCATTACACTAGTTCTATAATAGCCTGTTTTGGGCTTTGGTCTAATAGCTAATACAATATGAATTAAACTAGATTGCGAATCACCGTTTAAAACAGCTGATTTCCAGACATCACTTTCAAAATACTTATGTATAACTTTATTGATATTTTCTTTTAGTATTTCGTCACTAAGAAAATTTTCAAAATGAACGGCATTTAGTTGTCCTAATTGAGATAAGTTAATAGAAAATAAAACACTTCCTTCTTTTAGACGAGCAATTAAACTCAATGGAATATCGACTTCTTTCTCTAGATATTTCTTAAAATGATCAATCCCTTTATTTGGTTCAGGATTGATTTCGTATTCTTTATCATATTTAATTTCTTTTACCTCTTGAGCTAAACTGTTTAATGATAAAACTAACAGTAAATAACCAATTACATATTTAACCATGTATTACATAATTTTCTGTTAAATTATAATTTTAAAAAAATATTTTGCAAAACAAATAAAGTCTACTACATTTGTAGGGTATTCAGAATTGCTTAAGCAATACCAACCGAGTGGAGTCACCGCGGTGGTAAAATAATACGGGGTCAACACCAAAATAAACGTCTTAATCAACGCTTATTTCCCAAAAATTTCTGGATACAATTTATGGTTTAACCCTTTAAATTTTTAAATTGTATGTCAAACACAATCCATCTGTATCCACATTTACTGGAAAAATTCAGTAATTATTCCATTGAAGAACTCATACAGCTCAACAACGAAACTGTAAAAGGTCAAGGCTGGGGTTCTACCAAAGCAATGTTTCGCACAGCTATAATAACCGCCTTCTCGCGCAAAGGCATTGACTTATCCCGTATAATCACGAAAGAAGATGGTTTTACAACTGTACAAGCAGTGCCCGTTCGATTGGAGGACAATGCACTTATCCCATTAGCTTATTAAATTTTACTACAATAATTTTAAATCTTTTGCCAGAAGATGATAAAAAAAGGGAAACAGCAGTGTTTCCCTTAATAATTACTATGTCGAATGAAGACTAATGTGCATGCGCCAAAGCATACAAGGCAAAAGTGCCCAACCAATGTGAACCCATATAATCATCCTGCGCGGAGAGATTTGGCAATGAAAATGCTATGTGCTCGTTCGCTACTTTTTTCAAATGCGATAACGTTGAAATCTTTGCACTGATCCCATACAGACAAGCGGCACGGCTATAATTCAGGCCGTCCAAGTGAACCAACTTACCATCAGAACGATCTTTAACAATCGCTGGGGTGAGCTCAAAATCTTTTTGAAATAATCCAGGCATAAACTTCTTAAGCCATGCAGAATAAGCATTTTCATCCAGAATTTTGGACATCAAGTAAGCTTCTTCGAGACAGGGAGATAGAAAATCATATCCGCTCGGTTCGTAGGCTAAATCACAATTCACATCATTTTGGAATAGACGCTTGCCATGTTCGATGATGGCCTGTTCAAAGTCGACATCCCCTACTGCGCGCGCATAGTCTAAGGAGAGTGAAAGACCGAAGGCGGAATTATCATGTTGTCCTGTACGAATTGGATACACCAGCTTTGGCAAATACTCTTTATATCGCTGCACGAGTAGATCTGCTAATGGTTGTAAATTGGATTTCCAGCGTTTTGCGTTATCGTCATTCCATTTTGCCAAGCTTTCCTGCAATTTAAACAACCAAGCCCAGCCATAGGTCCGTTCAAAACTTTTATTATTTTCATCTTGAAAAAAAGCCATTTCAATGGCAACATTTTCAGGGGATATATGCTTGCTCAAAATTTCCCGCACTTTATTATCCGCATCCAATTTTGGATATTTTTGCATCAATTCGACAATCGACAAATAGCCGTGCACGGAAGAATGCCAATCAAAGCAACCATAAAATATGGGACGAAGGAATTTGGGCGATTTCAAATCTTGGTCCGAACCCAGCACCTGCCCCAATTTATTCGGATATTCCACTTCGAGACAATGTATGGGTAGACTAAAAATTTGCGCAGCTTGAGCTTCAGAAAGTGTGAGATGTGCTACCGAAGTAGTACTTTCCTCCTTTGATTTATCATTTGCCACTTTATCACTACAAGCAGAAAAAGAAATCGCAAAGATGAGTATAGTTGAAGAAACAAGTTTAAAATTCATTTGTTAGATTTATGTTGTTAAATAATAACATTAAAAGTAAAAACAATTCAATAAACTAAAAAGGAATGAATATAACTGATCTCATAAGTGGAGGTATTGGCTCCAAAGCTATCGCTGGTGTAGCGAAAGTACTTAATATTGACGAAAGTAAAGCAAAATGGGTAGTTGCAGCAGCAGTACCATTAATGATTGCTGCATTAAATTATAATTCTAAAAAAAGTGCTGAAAAAGAAGCAAGCATTAATAATGCCTTAGAAAAACACAATGGCGGTATTCTTGATCAAATAGGTGACTTTTTTGGTCAAGGCCCATCGGATGATGACAACAAGATTGTCAATCACATGTTTGGCCGAAACACAGATGTAGTTAAAGAGAGCTTGGCTGCAAAGACAGGACTTTCTTCCGATAAAATTGGTGGTGTTCTGGCTATTCTTGCACCGATCGTGATGGGATACTTAGGTAAGCAAAAACAACAAACATCATCGAGTGGTGGTATTGGAGATTTGCTCGGCAGCGTACTTGGTGGTGGCGCAGCCTCCAATTCATCAGAAGGAGGTGGAATCTTAGGTTCAATTTTAAGCAGTGTACTTGGTGGCGGAAATCAAAATGCTACGCAAGGTGGTAATATGGGAGGACTTGCAGATTTGGCAGGAGAATTCTTTAATCAGAATAATGACAGTGGCAAAAAAGGATCTATCTTGGATTCACTAGCAGGTATGTTTGCAAAATAATAAGTATATATTTTTTTAATTGTAAAGAGCGATGTTATCATCGCTCTTTTGTTTTTATAGATTTTGTTATATTTCTTCCAACGATTTGCCTTTCGTCTCCGGTAGAAATAGAATGAAGATAAAACTACATATCACCATGATGGCATACAGCATAAAAATATAGAATCCTCCTTGCACATTACCTTCCACTATGACCGGAAATATCCAAGATATCAAGGCTGCAAAAACCCAGTGTATGGTACTTCCTAAGGATGAACCTTGCGCACGCACTTCATTGGGAAAAATTTCTGCTAAAAACACCCATATTACGGCTCCTTGTGATAATGCAAAAGAAGCAATAAAGCCAATGATATAATACAATAAGAAACTAGAAGTCTCCCCTTTCAGTCCATAAGCTGTCAAAACTAAAAAGATAAACATTCCTATAGCCCCAGAGAGCAAAAGTTTCTTTCTACCGACTTTATCAATAATACTCATACCTATCAAAGTAAAGACGACATTGGTACCTCCAATAAAAATGGGCTGTAAATAACTTAATTCGGAGGCAAAACCTGCCATATCAAATATCCGTGGTGCATAATATAATATAGCATTGATACCAGTCATCTGATTAAAAAATGCCAACAGCACCGCCCATACTATGGGTTTATAATATTTATTTTGGAATAAGGCTGTAGTGGATTTTTGAGGTTCGATACTAAGCGTTTCTGGCAAGTCCAAATTTTGAAAAACAACATTGGCTTCTTCATTACGTCTTTGCAATAACAGCCAGCGTGGACTTTCAGGAATATTGCGCAACAATACATAAAATAAAATTGAAGGAACCGCCATTATACCCAACATATAACGCCATGCATTTTCACCTATATCCACAAAGAGAAAATTGGTGAGGTAGGCGATAAAAATTCCGCTTACGATCATTATCTGAAATAAGCCTGTGAGCTTACCTCGATCTTTGGAAGGTGATATTTCGGATATATATACGGGACCGACTACCGAGCTAATCCCTACGGATACCCCGCCCAAAAAGCGGAAAAACAAGAACATAGACCAAAATCCCGCCAAAGCACAGCCCACTGCCGATAATAAATAGAATATGGATACCGCAATCAGCACCCTTTTACGTCCGTATTTGTTCATAAACTTGCCCGCGCTGATGGCACCCATAATGGTTCCAATCAAAGAAATGGAAACGGTCAGTCCATGCCAAAAAGAATCAAGATTCCACAGCTTTTGAATGATTTGTTCGGCTCCTGAGATGACTGCTGTTTCAAATCCAAAAAGGAAACCTCCCAGCGAAGCGATTAAAGCATATTTCCAGACATTTTTCATATTAAGTTTTTAATTATTTATCGAATTAAATTTTACGTTAGCAATCATTCCATAACAAATATTCATCTCATCCATAGAAGCAATTTTGAGTGGTATAATCACAGCCGATTGGACCTGTTGAAGAAATAAATCGTGTGCATTGGCAATACTGCCACCCAAGATAATACAGCTTGGATTAAGTGGGATTATATAGGTTTGGATAAATTCAACCAGGGCGTCAGCTAAAAAATCAAATGCTTTATCCTTTTCTTCTTTCCACTGATCGGACAACACCAATTCTTTGACGTTTTGAAAAGTATGATGGTTATGGGTCTTTATATATTTAATAATACCTCGTGTAGAAATATAATCTTCTGCGATCCCTTGCCTGAATTTAGCAGAACCGTAATTTAAATCCTTGACTTTTCCGTTTTCAAAAATAGCGGACCCTAACCCAGTGCCAAGTGTCAACCCTACAACTTTTTGTTCGTACATGCCATAGTGATATACCTCTCCTAAAAGAAATGCTTGAGCATCATTAAAAAAGTAAATACAATCCGTGGGAACAGCATATTTTTCGGACAGATAAGATTTTACATCCATATACAAAATCGATTGATATTTATGCATTCCATCCATCAATGATATACCATTCTCATAATCAAAAGGTCCCGGAATGGACACATAAATTTCTGTAATAGGGTCAACCAATTCAGATAAAACCTTATCTATACCTTTTTCCCAATGTCTAAGAATTACATCTTTGTCAGCCATACTATCCACTCCCTCTCGCACATGAGAAAACATTGAAAAGGTACCATCTTTTGCCTTCACCACCGCAGCTGTAATATGCGTCCCCCCGATATCCAAGCAAAGTGCTAAACTATTCATATCGTATTACTTAGAAGAAGGAAGTGGATCAAAATCAGTTGGGCTATTCGGGTCGTAAACAGCTACAGCTACTTTAGAATCCGCACAACCGTAGTATAGAAACCATTTGGATTTATAATAAGATAAACCTTGAATAAAAACTGTTCCATCGACGTATTGTCCACTTTTCTCAAAATCTTCCATTGGTCTCATAAATGGTGTGTCCAATCGTTGCAATACTTTGGTCGGATCATTTTTATCAAATAAGACCTGACCTGCACTGTATGTTCCTAGATTGAACCGAGTATCAGCCAATTCTTGTTTGTTTTCGTTTTTACCATTGTAGAGTAATAAGATACCTTTGTCCGTAAGAACAGCAGGAGGCCCACATTCCGTCAATGCACTATCAAAATAACCAGGCCTTACATCAATAAATTTTTGCAATTCACCATTTTGGTCCAATACAGGTTCCCAATCCACTAAATTATCTGAGGTAGCGCCTTTCACGCCATGCTCACCCCAATACATCCAATACTTGCCGTTTATTTTGGCAATGACTAATTTATCATCCTTAACAGTAGTCACAATGGATGCTGATTTATGCGATGTTTCCATCAATGCGGGGTAATTTGATTTGGCAAAGATGGGACCGTGCTTCGTCCATTTACGCAAATCCTTGGATGTAGCGACGCCAAGTCTAGGCACCTTTCTATTCCATTGGGTATAGAATACCACAAACGTACCGTCTTCGGTCACAGCGACGCGTGGATCTTCCACCCCTCCCGGCCATTCAAATTCCTTTTGGCTATCATCCCCCGGAAAGAGCACAGGCTCTGGGCTGCGCGTAAAGTTAATGCCATCCACACTACTGGCTAGGCCTAATCGGGAAGTACGCAGACCAATGCCGGTTGCGGTATTATCTTCGGCACGATATAATACAAACAACGTATCACCTTTCACAACCGATCCAGGATTGAACGTATCACTCTCCTCCCATTTCAGCATATTGCCTGACATGGGATCTTTAAAGAGGGTTGTCGTATCCGGCACGATGATGGGATTAACCGCAGCAGGCCTTTCGAATCCTCCTAACGTCCAGTCCGGCACAATCTGCACCAGTTTATCTTCCTTCTGTTCGTTTGCTCCTCTACATGAGACTATCAGTAACGAAGCTGCAAAAAATAATTTTCTATATGACATCATAATTAATAACCTTCATTTTGACTTATTTTACCTACAGTTTTATCTACTTCTGCTTGTGGGATTGGATACAACATATGCTTATCAGCAAAGGGCTTACCGAATGACACCAAAGTTTGCTTAGCGATGTTCCAACGTTTTAGGTCGGAAAGTCTATGACTTTCAAAACCCAATTCCACGCGACGTTCATGCTGAAGCCATTGCATAGCTTGGTTCGCATCCGTAGTAGCTGGCCTATCAGCCAGAATACTATTGTTGCCCGCGCGTGCGCGTTGTCGTATCTTGTTTATTATAGCAATCCCTGCTGCAATTTGACCATCTTTGATGTATGCTTCCGCTTTCCACAATAATACATCCGCATAGCGAATAAATATCCGATTGACAGGCGAATTGTCATTTCCTTTGAAGTTGCCATTTTTTGCGCCCAATAACTTATAAATAATCTGATCAGCTACGTTTACTGTACTTTCTTTACGAGGGTCGCCTGCTTCAAAAGCATTTAAAAAATTCGTTGTAGGAGCCATAAAACCCCAGCCCATGAGTGCCGTAAATCCATTGCCTCTACTTGGTTGCATTCCAGATTGATGATCATAAATGAAAATATTTTCTTTCTCTGTATATGCTTTGCTTTCATCAAAAGCATCGAAATAATTAGTATTCAAATCATAGAATCCCAGCTGCTCAATAGCGGCAACCTGCGCAATTACTTCTTTCCAATTTTCTTCAAATAAGGCGACTTTAGCCGCTAAGGCCATGGCAGCCCCTTTTGACACTCTCCATTTTTCAGATTCACTGGCAAATCTAGAATTTGGTAACCCTGCAATTGCTGCCTTTAAATCTTCTTTTATCTGCGCATACACATCGGTTTTATTGGCCCTTACCGCCACTTCATATGCTTCATTAAAATTGGATAAGGGCTTCAACAATAGCGGCACATCTCCAAATAATTTCACCAAATCACAGTAAAAGAAAGCGCGTAAAAATGAAGCTTCTGCCAATAAGCGTGTACGTTGGGCTTCAGGAAGTTTAAGCGCAGCTAATGTTGTCAGATCTGTCAACTGAAATATCGCAGTATTGCTGCGAGAGATGCCTTCATAATTATACTTCCAAATACCTGCAAATGCGCCATTTTCGGGCGTAAAATTATAATTGGCGACATCATCCATCCAGGCTTGATCTCCATCTGGGCTCCATTTTTTCATCGCATCACCAGATGCAATATCCTCCAGCAAAAAATCTGGACGAATCACTAGACCACCAGCCCAATCCCAATCGCCATAGATATTCAAAGTATATGACAATGGTCTGTAGGCGTTTTCAATACCTGTACGTACAGTTCCTTCGGTAGGATCTACTTGTACCTGCTCTTGTGTCAGTATTCCAATAGGATCTTTATCCAAATATTTAGAACAACTGGAGGATACAAGAGCTATTCCTAATATATAATAATTAAACTTCTTCATGACTTAAAAATTAAAATTGAGGCCTAACAAAATAGATTTAGATTGTGGATACGTACCTCTGTCGATCAAATCGGTAGTCTCAGGATCTAAGCCCTTATAATTAGTCCATGTAAAAAGATTTTGCGCGGACACATATAGACGTGCATTATTAATACCAAAGCGATTCACATATTTACCAAATGAGTAACCGATTTCCACATTCTTAAGACGTAAATACGAAGCGTCTTCGATATAGAGTGTAGAGAATTTACTGATGCCTGTATCTTCAAAAGCTACTCGAGGCAAACTATTGCTGCTGCCTTCGCCATCCCATGCACCAAGCATTCTGGTTGTATAATTGAACGGACGAGTATCGAAATCGATAATACGCATACCGTCATTGTAGCGATTAACTTTAGCTACCCCTTGAAAAAATATATTTAAGTCTATGCCTTTATAATCAAATCCTGCAAAGAAACCATAACCCCATCTTGGGATAGCATTACCAATGAACGTACGATCCTCATCATTAATGATACCATCACCATTCAAATCTTTAAATCGAACATCACCAGGCTTCGTACTCGGACTACTCACACCATGTAGGTGATTACTTATTTCAGCAGTGTTTTGATAGATACCCTCCATTTGATAGCCATAATAAACATCTACTGGTTGACCTATTTCTGCACGTGAGTATGTACCAATAATACGCGGCACATTCTCATGCAGTGCCACCACTTTGTTCGATACGCTGGTTACATTACCACCAAAACTGAAGTTTCCATTATCGCCTATCCTATCGCGGTACTTCGCACTTAACTCAAAACCCTTATTATCTACCTGTCCAGCATTCACGTAGGTTGCACCCACATTTCCTATAAAAGTTGGAAGGCTAACAGTCAACAAGATATCTTTAGTTTTTTTGTGAAAAATATCGGCTATAACTTCCAATTTATTGTTTAAGAAGCGCATATCAACACCCAGGTTATTCTGTAGGGTGCTTTCCCAGCGCAACTGCGGATTGCCATATCTCGTGATATTTCCTTCCCTACTGAATAGGGACAAGTACGCATAATTCGGAATATTTTGATTACCCAAACGACCTGTACTCGCTCTTATTTTGAGGTAGTTCATGGCAGAGCTTGAAGGAAAGAAATCTTCATTGCTTACTGTCCAACCTACAGCCACCGATGGAAAATATCCCCATTTATTGTCCGAACCGAATCGTGAAGAAGCATCAGCACGAAGGTTACCTGTTATACTGTATCTGTTTTTGTAGGAATAGGTCGCGGAGCTGAATATGGAGAATAATGCCCATTCATTCGCAAAACCTCCATTCCATAGATCTTGCGATGTTCCACCTAAATCCATGTATTGGAAACGATCCAAAGTATATTCAAATCTTCTTCTAGAGGCGTTGATAGAACTACTTTGATTATTGATAAATTCCGTACCTATCAGCGCATTAACCAGATGATCCTCGCCCAGCGTCTTATCATAGCTTAAGATATTATTCCATGTAATGGTATAATCCTCACCTCGATCCTCATTCAATCCGTTAGGCCTATTGTGGCGACCCAGGCCCAGATCTACCGTAGGTTCTCCACGCTCGTCGTCTCCGAAATTCTGCATAAATACTTTAGTGTGATTGAAATTAAGCTCAACACCTATATTGGATCTAAAGCGTAATGACTTATCTTTCAATATATTTGCAGCAGCTTCTACATTACCAAACAGCTTAAATTGACGCACATTATTATTCGAGAAATACGCTAACGCTATAGGGTTTTGAGACCATTCATAGAGATTGGACTGAAAATTAGATGGACTGACATAAAATGGCAAATCTGTGAATGGATTCTCTGTCGTATAAGTCGGATCACTTGGGTCTTTATAAACACCCAATACCGGTGGACGAAGCAATGCATGACGGATTATCCCTGGTACATCGCCGCGTGACGAGACCACCATTTTATCTTGATGATTTACTAAAATATTACTTTTCAGCTCAAGCCAATCCGAAAGTTTAGCTTGTACATTGGAACGCATTTCCAGTCTTCTGTATTTATCATTGTTATACACTACTATACCATCTTGATCATAGTATCCACTGGAGAACATATAAGATACACGGTCTGTACCTCCTGAGGCAGATAATTGAAAGCTATTTGTCTTGCCTTGCTCAAATAATTCCCCCAACCAATCTGTATTGGCTATATCGGTGCGTGATTTTTGAAGGGTGTATGGATTCGTTCCTGTACTATTCGAATTGCCCCAAGCTTTCTCTAATGTATTGAGATACTGCTCCGTATTCATCATCGTGGGTAGATTCACCGCATTATTGAATCCCGTAAAAGCATTAACGTCAAATTTCGTCACTCCGGCTTTACCCGATTTTGTAGTAACCAAAATCACACCTGCGGCAGCACGTGAACCATAAATGGAAGCTGATGACGCATCTTTAAGCACAGAAATAGACTCTATATCTGCGGGATTTATGAAGCTAAAATTAGTCGTTGGGATTCCATCAACAATAAATAAAGGTGAGTTATTGCCTATCGTCCCTACTCCACGGACACGAATATCAATCGCATCTCCAGGCTGCCCTGTCGACTGCGTAATATTCACGCCACTAGTCTGACCTTGTAGCATTTGCGCAATATCCTGTACACGCCTTTTCTCCGCTACCTTCATATCCACTCGGCCTACCGCACCGGAGATATTGGATTCCTTCAGACTATTATATCCCACGACCACTACTTCCTCCACGTCTTGCATATCACTACTAAGGACAATACTGAGTACATTATCATTGGCTGTGATAATGTATTTGAAGGTTGTATACCCCGTATAAGTTACGGACAACTCATCCCCGGCAGTGGCGGGCATGGAGAAGATCCCATTCACATCTGTAGAAACAGTTGTGTTAGTAACAAGATTTTTTACGGAAGCTCCTGCTAGCGGCTGGCCTTCCGTATCCAAGACTTTACCTGAATACAATTTTTGAAGCAGGGATGTTGCATGGGATGAGCTATTCATGGGCTCGGAAAAAACTTGCTGAAATGGTATACAAAGTGCGACGGATGCAAAGCAACTAAAGAATGCAACCCGCTTAACGAATGACTTTGATTTATACATAATGATTTATATTGGTTATCATAATTGTTGCAAAACCGGTTTTGCAACTTAAGTAAATTTATATCATAAAATTTATATATCCAAATTTATTTTTCTGAACTTCTGCGGATTATCAATTCGGAAGGAATAATTGTTTCAACAAAATCCGCTTCAGCATGCTTCAACTGGCGAATAATCGTTTGGACGATTTCTTTCGCTATTGCTTCCAAGGGCTGACGGATACAGGTAATAGTAGGATTAATTAATTCGAAGAGCTCGTGATCATCAAAAGCTACAATGCCAAATGTAGAAGTTGGGAATTGCGTATTTAAAATTTTCAAAGTCTTCACACAAAGGTAATTTGTGCTAAAATAAAGAGCATCAATATCGGGATGCTGCTGAAAAAATTCTTGCACAGTGGAGCTATCCTTTATCTTTTCCGTTCTAAAAGGCAATTTAAGAACACGAGGACTTGAGCCATGCTGCTCTACGACTTCAAGATACCCACGGAGACGATCCTGCATTTGGGGCTGTGGAGAATCAATTGTAACCATGGCTATAGAGGAATAACCTTTATCCAACAAATGCTGAACGGCTTTCTTACTTGCTGTATAATTATCGGTACCCACGTAATTGGTTTTCAAGCCTACTACCCTTCTATCAAAAATTACTAAAGGAGTTTTCTTTTTAATGATATAATGAATCTGTTCTTCCTGCCCAAGCGTTGGCGAAAGAATTATGCCTTCGACCTTCTTCTCGAGCATGGTATTCAATATCTCATTGGCAATTTCCGGCTCACCAAAAGTACTGCTGTAAAATACTTGATAACCATAGGGACGAAGGTTTTCTTCTATATACAACGCTATAGGTCCGAAGAAGGAGTCCCCAATATTTTCTACAATTAATCCAATCGTTCTGGATTTACCGGTAGCGAGACTTTTGGCCAAAGCGTTTGGTTTGTAGCCTATTTCTTCTACGTAATCCATGATACGCTTGGCAAGTGCTTTACTAATACGCCCTTGCTCTGCCTTGCCGTTGATGACCAAGGACACAGTAGATTTAGAAACCTTTAGGTGTTTTGCTATTTCGTTTATGGACATCCCCACATTGCTAATTTTTACTTTCGTAGCCCGATCATTCCTCTAAATATACATACAATATAAATATTGTAAATATAATTTCACACTTCATTATTAGCATACAAGGTAATTAATAGAAAAAGTATTGGTTCACAAACAACTATTTTATGTTTATAAATGTTCAAAAACACAAAGTGTACTTTTTACAATAAGATGGTGATTATTTATCAGTACATCAGCTTATTTACCTACCTTTGTATAAATTATTATTATATATATGCCGATCAACAAAGGACTTATTTCATTAGCATTTGGAGGGTTAGCCATTGGGATGACCGAATTTACGATGATGGGAATCTTGCCAGATATCGCTAAGGATGTAAATATAGATATACCTACTGCCAGCAACCTTATTGGACTGTATGCTTTAGGTGTTGTTGTGGGTGCTCCCACACTTGTTGCAGCTACATCAAGATATCCAGCCAAAAATGTTTTATTATTTTTAATGCTTCTTTTCTTTATTTTCAATGCAGCATTTACTTTCGCGCCCAACCAATGGACCTTATTTATCTCTCGTTTTATTTCGGGACTACCGCATGGTGCCTTTTTTGGTATTGGCTCTGTTGTCGCTGCCAAACTTGCTAAGCCGGGTAAAGAAGCCCAAGCTATTTCCTTGATGTTTACCGGGATGACTATTGCCAACTTAGCCGGTGTCCCATTAGGTACATACATTGGTCATCATTACGATTGGCGCATCACCTATGCGGTGATTAGTTTTTTAGGTCTTGTCACTTTCCTTACGATTTATTTGTGGATGCCTCATTTTCCGGCCAATAAAAATAACAATATCAAACAGCAGATTGGCTATTTCAAACGTTGGGAAGCTTGGCTTATGATTGGAATTATATCCATTGGGACAGGTGGGCTGTTTGCATGGATGAGCTATATTTCCAAATTAGTAACAACCGTATCGGGACTCCCTGAAGGAAATGTGTCCATCATCATGATTCTGATTGGCGCAGGTATGTGTGTAGGTAATATATTAGGTGGAAAAGTCGCGGACACACTTTCTCCAACCAAGGCTGCCATTACATGTTTCTTGGCTATGGCGACATGCCTTTTGGTGCTATTTTTCATAGCACACATTACTGTTTTGGCTTACCCCATGGCATTCATTACGGGTATGATAGCATTTAGTATAGCGCCATCTTTACAGATGATGCTAATAAATAACGCCAAAGGCGCAGAAACTTTTGCTGCATCTGCCGGACAAGCGGCATTTAATATAGGTAATTCCATCGGCGCATATCTTGGTGCTATACCTATTATGTACGGTCTTACATACAATTATCCCTCGCTAGTAGGAGTCGTGATGGCGAGTTTCGGAGCGTTATTAACTTATATTTTCTTGGTAAAAGTAGAAAGAAAAGATGCGGTACAGACAGAATACAACCACAAGTTGCAAGAAGCGTAACTGCAAGTGATAAAACAAAAAAGCTCGACCTTCATAAGAAAGTCGAGCTTTTTATTTTGGAGCCTCTTATCGGAATCGAACCAATGACCTACTGATTACAAGTCAGTTGCTCTACCAGCTGAGCTAAAGAGGCTTTTTGGAGTGGAGGGAGAAGGATTCGAACCTTCGAAGCCGAAGCAACGGATTTACAGTCCGTCCCATTTGACCGCTCTGGAACCCCTCCAGACCTGTGATTTCTCACATTTGAGCCTCCTATCGGAATCGAACCAATGACCTACTGATTACAAGTCAGTTGCTCTACCAGCTGAGCTAAGGAGGCGTATTATTTAAGAACGCGATGCAAATATCTAAAGTTGAAACCAATATTCCAAATATTTGCATCACGAAAAAAGCTCCTCAGCACTAATAAACTGAATATCAAATTGATTTTTTTATAAAAAACTTAAAAATTATTGACCATAACTCACTTTGACAGTAATATTGGCCGTTTTTGCGCGTGAAGTAGTATTAAAGACGCCACCGTACGAAAAGTCTTCATTGTTATTTTGCCCTGTGATTTGGAAAACACCCAAGTCTGCCTTGCGCAAAGCGCCAAGACTACTTCCCGATTCTTTCGCTATATTCTCTGCGCGAGCCTTAGCATTCTGCGAAGCCTCTGCAATCAACGACAACTTCAAATCTTCCAATTTGGAATAATAATAATTCGGTGCATTCGAAGCTAATTCCACGCCTTGTGAAATCAACGCCGATATTTCACGGGACGCATTATCCACCTTATCCAGATCCTTGGACTCCACACTCACCGTCTGATTCAAGCTGTATCCTGTGAATGTATTATAGCTATTTCCGCGTTCATCTGTATGATAACTGAAATCACGGATTATACTTACAGCGTCGAATACAATTTCATTCTCTTTAATGCCTTTTTGTATTAAAAAATTCTTCACCATTTCACGGTCTTGCTTCAATTGTTCGGAAGCTTCACTCAAGTTTGTCGATTTGCGACTATAGGATGCCGACCATTTTACAATGTCCGAATCAAAATCCTTTTTGGCATTACCTGTCACATTAATGGTATTGCTCACATTGTATTTGTATTTAAAAGCATTACCCAATACTAAGGCTGCGACAATGATTGCCATGGCGGCAATAATACTGACGATTACGGTTGTAGATTTCATGTTTTATATAATTGTAATATGATATATAACGTTCATTGTAAAAAAACGTGCCAAAAATGTTGCAAAAACATATATTTTTATTGCATAAATTTAGCGCTACCAAATAATCAACACCCAATGAAAGAAAAATTTACCAGTGCTGCGTTATTATTATTAATCGCAGCGGCTTCACAAGCACAACAAAAACCACCTATTGGCCACGATGCTTTCGATAGTTGGAAAAGCATCTCAACACAAACTTTGTCTCCCTCCGGGAAATATATTTATTACAGCATATCACCCCAAGAAGGAGATGCGGTAACCGAATTAAAAGATCAGCAAAACAATCTATTATACCGCAGAGAAAGAGGTGCTATGCCGCGCTTAACACAAGACGAAAAGTTTTTCCTCAGCAGTGTCAAACCTTATTTTAAAGAAACCCGTGAGGCAAAAATCAAAAAGAAAAAACCTGATGAAATGCCGAAAGACTCTTTGGCAGTGTTTAATATTGTAACCAAAGAAACAATCAACCTCGGTCCGATTAAAGGATGGAAAACTGCGCGTCTTAGTAAATCATTTGTCGCGTATCAACAGGAATTAGATCTCCCTTCCAAACAAGATACAACAACAAAAACAGCAGATAAGCCTGCCGATTCTACCAAAACAGCAGCCCGCAAAGCACCGGCAAAGAAAGAAAGCGTACTCATACTCTACAATCTTGCCACAAAAGATACTGTGCAACTATGGAAGGCTGATACGTATTACTTCGATGACAATGAAAAATACTTGGTATTCTCCAAAAAAGGAGCTGACAAGGATACGACCAATATTGCAGGATTGTATGTGTACGATCTGAACAACAAGACACAGAAAAAAATCAGTAACGGCAAAGGAACCTACAAAAACATCAACTTTGACGACTTATCACAGCGCTTGGTATTTGCGGCAGATAAATCTCCTGAGAAAGCCTTAACAAAAGATTTCAAAATTTACAATTTCAACTGGCAGACAGATACAGCGCACATCCTTATTGACAAAAATAGTAATGGCATTCCATCCAATTGGTATGTATCGGGTGATGCTAATCTATCATTCAGTGCGGACGGCAAAAAATTATTTTTGGGTCTTGCTCCTATCCCTAAAGTCAAAGACACCACGTTGGTGGAATTCGAGCATGCTAAAGTTGATATCTGGCATTGGCAGGATGATTATCTAATGACGCAGCAATTGGTGAATGTAGGCCGTGAACGCGCAAGAAGTTTTGATGCGGTGTACAATTTCCAATCTCAAAAACTTATACCTCTTGTAGACGAAGATTACGGAAGACTATCGACCACGACTACTTCCAATGAAGAATGGGCTATTACATCACGTATTTCTAAAGAAAACAGAATTGCTACCCAATGGTCTTATGGTGCTCCTCAAGATATATTTTTGGTATCAACTATCAACGGAAGCAAAAAATTAATAAAAGAAAATCTATTGGGTCAAGCAATCTTGTCTCCGAAAAGCGAGCAAGTCATGTTCTTTGACATGGAGAAAGGTACTTGGTCTGTTTACAACATTAACAGCCAACAGGAAATACCTTTGAGCCAAGGCATCAATGTTTCATTCGCAAATGAGGAGAATGATATGCCAACACTTGCCAATTCTTATGGTATCGCTGGATGGGCAGAAGATGGAAAGGGTGTTTATGTGCATGATCGCTACGACATCTGGTATTTTAGCTTTGATGGAAAAACTAAAAACAATGTAACGAATGGCTTTGGTAGAGAGAATAAGATCGTTTTGCGTACACAATTGTTCCGCAATACTGATCCGCGCGTACCTTTTAATGTACTAAACACCAAAAAACCATTATTACTTACCTCTTTTAACGAGTTGACGAAAGAAAATGGATTTTTCAACATTAATTTATCAAAGAAAAATAGCCTAAAAGAAATTATTCAATCTAAAAACAGCTACAAACGATTAATTTCTAACGAAAAAAACAGCATTTTTGCATTAACAAGAGAAAATTACGTTGAATATCCAGATTTATATCTTACTAAAGATTTCAGCACATTCAACAAATTAACAGACATCAATCCTCAACAAAAGAATTACAATTGGGGCACGGCCGAATTGGTGAAATGGACTACACCAAAAGGTTATGCTGCCGAAGGTATTCTTTACAAACCGGAGGATTTTGAGCCAAATAAGAAATATCCTATTATCGCCTATTTCTACGAAACACACACAGAAGGATTATATAATTACCACGAGCCTGCTCCTACGCCATCGCGATTAATGATTTCATATTTCGTGAGTAATGGATATTTGGTATTCTCACCGGACATACGTTATCAGACAGGCTATCCTGGTCAGGCTGCAGAAGAATATATCAATTCGGGAATGAAGTACCTAGCACAAAATGCATGGGTAGATGAAACAAAAATGGCTATTCAAGGACAAAGCTGGGGAGGATACCAAGTCGCACATCTTATCACACGTACAAATATGTATGCTGCTGCGTGGACAGGTGCTCCGGTAGTAAATATGACTTCAGCCTATGGTGGTATCCGTTGGCAATCCGGTATGTCAAGACAATTCCAATACGAAAAATCACAAAGCCGATTAGGAGCGACACTTTGGGAAAATCGTGATTTGTACATTGAGAATTCTCCTCTATTCTTTATGGACAAAGTAACGACTCCGGTAGCTATCATGCACAATGACAATGATGGTGCTGTGCCATGGTATCAAGGTATTGAAATGTTTACTGCACTACGTCGTCTACAAAAACCTGTGTGGTTGTTAAATTACAATGGTGATGATCACAACTTGATACAACGTCAAAACCGTAAAGATATACAAAAGCGCCAAGCTCAATTTTTTGATCACTTCCTCAAAGGAAAACCTGCAGCGGACTGGATCAAAAAAGGTATCAAAGCAGTGGATAAAGGTATTGAGTGGGGATTAGAGATTACAGATTAATAAACATTTTAATCTTACAGAGGCGAGGGGTCAGCATTATTGCTTGACCCCTCGTCTTTTTATTCTCAAAAATAATCAACCACAACACTATCGAAACATGAAAAAAATGAAATATTAATGTTTTTCACTTTATTTTTCTGAAAACAGCATTAAAAAAATGCATTCAAACACGAAATTCAACCCAAAAAAAATGAAAACATCATGCATTTTATATATTTTTTGAAAAAAATTATAAAAATTTAACTTCATAACGTATTTTTGAACATCGTAAAGATAAAAACAACACAAAGACACAACCAAACTCAGATAAAATGTCAAACTTCAGATTTGAATCATTAAACGCAGTAACAACAAGACCTGGAATTCCAGAAGAAAAGGTAAATACGAAAAGAGCTATTAACATTTTTGGCAAAAATGTGTTTACAATGGCTAAGATGCAGTCTTACTTACCTAAATCTACTTTCAAAGAACTTAGTAAATCAATCGAAGAAGGAGCTGTTATCTCCCGTGAGATAGCGGATGCTATTTCTCAAGCGATGAAAACATGGGCAATTGAGAATGGTGCTTCACATTATACACACTGGTTCCAACCTTTGACAGGTACGACAGCCGAAAAACATGATGCTTTTTTCGAGCCTGATGAGAATGGCAATGCGATTGAAAAATTCACTGGTGATGCGTTAGTACAACAAGAGCCAGATGCCTCTTCATTCCCGAATGGTGGTATCCGTAACACGTTCGAAGCACGTGGATATACAGCTTGGGATCCAACATCACCTGCATTTGTATATGAGACGCCAGCGGGTAAGACGCTATGTATACCTACGGTTTTTGTGTCTTACACAGGGGAATCATTGGACTACAAAGCGCCATTGTTGAAAGCTGTAGCGGCAGTAGACAAAGCGGCAACTGATGTAGCACAATATTTTGACAAACAAGTAACTAAAGTAAATGCCTCTTTAGGTATCGAACAAGAATATTTCTTAGTAGACTTAGCATTGTACAATGCACGCCCTGATTTACAATTAACTGGTCGTACATTATTTGGACATATGTCTGCTAAAGGACAGCAATTAGAAGATCATTACTTTGGTGCTATTCCTGAACGCGTATTAGCATTCATGGTAGACCTTGAAAATGAAGCTTTGAAATTAGGTATTCCATTAAAAACTCGTCACAACGAGGTCGCTCCTTCTCAATTCGAATGTGCGCCAATGTACGAAGAAATCAACTTGGCTATTGACCACAACCAATTGTTGATGAATGTAATGGAGCAAGTAGCTATTCGCCACAACTTCAAAGTATTATTACACGAAAAACCATATTCAGGTGTAAATGGATCAGGCAAACACAACAACTGGTCATTAATCACGAATACAGGCGTAAACTTGTTGTCTCCAGGAAAAACTCCTAAAAACAACCTGATGTTCTTGACATTCTTTGTAAACACAATCAAGGCTGTTTATGAATATGCAGATTTATTACGTGCTTCTATCGCAAGTCACTCGAATGACCACCGTCTAGGTGCTAACGAGGCTCCTCCTGCAATTATCTCTATCTTCTTGGGTTCGCAGTTGGATGAAATTTTAGAAGAAGTAGAATCAGCGCGCGTAGCCAAAAAAGTAAAAGCAGAAACAAACTTATGGCATGGCATCCCTAAAATCCCTGAATTGAGATTGGATACTACTGACCGTAACCGTACATCACCTTTTGCTTTCACAGGTAATAAATTTGAATTCCGCGCAGTAGGTTCTTCTGCGAACTCTGCATTGCCAATGACAGTTTTGAATGCTATCGTAGCTGCACAATTGATCGAATTCAAAGCTGAAGTAGATAAACAAATCAAAAAAGGAACGAAGAAAGATCTTGCTATCTTAAACGTTATTCGTAAATACATCAAAGATTCTAAAGCTATTCGTTTCGAAGGAAATGGTTATAGCGAGGAGTGGGCTACTGAAGCTGAAGCTAGAGGTTTGTCAAACATCAAGTCTACGCCAAAAGCATTAGATGTATACGTAAAAGAAGAATCATTAGAATTATTCGAAAGATTAGGCATCTATTCGAAACGCGAATCTGAAGCACGTCATGAAATTTTGTTAGAAAACTTCTATAAAAAATTACAAATCGAAGCGCGCGTAATCGGCGATGTAGTGAATAGTCAAATCGCTCCTGCTGCATTTACTTACCAAAATGAGTTAATTAAAAATGTAAAAGGTCTACAAGACTTAGGTTTGAGCAAAGAAGCTTATTCTTCTCAATTGAACTTAGTTGAGCGTATCTCCAAACACACAAATACAATCTTAGAAAAAGCGGAAGAAATGCGTCAAGCACGTAAAAAAGCAAACGTAAACGAAGTTCTAAGAGAGAAAGCTATCGCTTATGACGAAGTGGTGAAACCATATTTTGATGAAATCCGTTACCACGTCAACAAATTGGAAAAAATCGTTGATGATGCGAAATGGCCATTACCAAAATTGCGTGAGCTTCTATTTATTCACTAGCAACTAATCAACCTTAATATATCAATCGAAATAGCCAGCAATATGTTGGCTATTTTTTATTTGGAGACTATAATCAAATTTAAATAGATAACGGCATAAAACATGAACCTCATACGTACCACTTCTGAAAATATAGATTTCACGAATCTTGTAAAAAGTCTCGATCAGGATTTAGCGATAAAAAATGGTGACAAAAATGATTTTTTTGTACAGTTCAATAAGATAGACTTGATTCAACATGTAGTCGTAGCGTATGACAGCGAGCAAGCCATCGCTTGCGGAGCTATAAAAGAATACGACAAAGAGACTATGGAAGTGAAACGTATGTTTGTGTTGCCTCACATGCGGAGCAAAGGGATTGCAGCATTGGTACTGAACAATTTGGAAAAGTGGGCAAAGGAATTGGGCTACAAGCGATGTATTCTAGAAACTGGAGAAAAGATGAAAGAAGCAATTGCCCTGTATAAAAAATGTAATTATATCCGAATTGAAAACTATGAACCTTATAAGGATGTTATAGAGAGTAGATGTTTTGAGAAAAAATTAAAATAAATTCCTGGAATAATGCTAATGGAGGTAGGTATGCGAAAAAAGCAAGTTTTATACCTATTACTCTAGAGAATTTGGCCATATTGCGTTAGCATTTGTAAGGATTTATTTTAATTATTAATTAGTTTTACACTATGAAAATAATCGGTATCATTCCTGCTCGATACGATTCGAGTCGTTTCCCTGGCAAGCCCTTAGCGGATATAGCCGGTCAAAGTATGATTCAACGGGTGTATCATCAAGCGAAGCACGCTACTTCACTATCCGAAGTGATTGTCGCTACAGATGATCAACGCATCTATGACCATGTCAAAAGTTTTGCTGGCAATGTCATGATGACCAACAAAGAGCATCAATCGGGCACAGACCGCTGTGCTGAGGTAGCTGCGACTCTGGTTGGTTTCGATGTTGCGATTAATATACAGGGCGATGAACCTTTTATCGATCCGCAACAAATTGATTTGTTGGCATCCTGCTTCCAACAGGCGGATACTGAAATTGCTACTTTGATTCGTCGTGTAGAATCCGAAGACGAACTATTCAACGAAAACAAACCCAAGGTAGTGCTCAACCGTAAGGGTGAAGCAATTTACTTCTCGAGACAGGCAGTTCCTTTTTTACGTGGGCAAAAGTCAAATCAGTGGTTAAACCACAGACCCTATTACAATCACATAGGCATCTACGGGTACCGCCTAGATATTTTAAAACAACTGACTGCCTTACCCCTATCCGATTTAGAAACGATGGAATCTTTAGAGCAGTTGAGATGGATAGACAATGGCTATAAGATACAAACAGCAGTGTCTACACATTCCAACGACGCTATAGACACTCCCGAAGATCTACAGTATGTGTTAGACAAGTATTTCAATCTATAAACTCTTCGTAAAGGTTGTATAAAAAGGATAAATTCGAATGAAATAAAAATTTATTGGAATTTATCCTTTTACTATTTATAACGGATTGTTGTTCATCGACCAAACAAAACAAGAAATGAATAGAATAGAAGTAATAAAAGGCGACATCACACAGATACAAGTAGATGCCATTGTCAATGCGGCAAATTCCTCACTTATGGGCGGTGGAGGTGTTGATGGCGCCATACATCGAGCCGGCGGGGAAGAAATTTTAGAAGAATGCAAAAAGATTATAACCGAGCAAGGAACTTGTCCGACTGGCCAAGCTGTATTAACAACAGCAGGTAGATTATCAGCCAAATATGTCATTCACACCGTGGGTCCAATATGGAAAAATGCCACGCAGCATGAAGATGAAAATTTGAAAAACTGTTATATTAATTCTCTGCAGTTGGCCGTAAAAATGGATTGCAAGACTGTAGCATTTCCTTCCATAAGTACGGGCGTATATGGATTTCCAAAAGATAGAGCTGCAAAAATAGCTATCAAAGCAATATCCGAATTTTTAGCGAATAATAAGACGTTAGAAAAGGTATGGCTCGTATGTTTTGATGACGAAAACTATAGAT
>NZ_SMBZ01000022.1 GCF_004342685.1 Sphingobacterium alimentarium | reverse complement strand
CCGGACTGTGTTCTACAATGTCCTCAGGGCAAGCGCTCATCTTTAAAGTACTGCCTTCATGCCCCTTTTGACCTCCGGAAGACTTCCCGCTGGATATTCGTAAACTAGTGGTTCGAGGAGGGCTGTTTTCATCTTTTGAAGGAGGAAGAGAGCTGTTTCTACTATTTTTTTAGGCCCCTTTAGCAAACGTATTTCTTCCAGAAGCCCACCTATGGTTTCATTAAGTTGTTTAATAGTAGCATTCAGATCTGAAATGATTTGCTGAGAAACTGCATTTTCGGCTAATCTGGATGTTTCAGATGCGATACGGGCCGCTGATTCATGTTCGAGCAATTCAACTAATTTCGTAAAGTTCTTGTTATCCATTATGGCCGTTCTGATAATTACAAAAAACCGCATTTAAAGCCTAAAAATAAGAGTAAAAGTTATACAGTGAAATGTGGATAAAATGACCTAAATTCCTGAAAATGAAAATTGAAAAAAATACGCCTTGAGATCAAGTCAAAAAAGAAAAAAGAACCTGAGTAGTTACATAGTAAATTAAGTTTCTTTACAAGAACGAAAGTGTATTTTATTTCGCGACAGTAAATAAGAAAAAGCAAAAAAGAGAAACAATTAAATTTTATCTATTCTAAAATTAGATATATAAACTTCAGCTGTCTTGTCATCACTATTCAACGCGAGATAAAAGTATTTTTTGGTCATCGGATCAGCCATTTCTGTGTCTAATACTTTGTAATCATTGATATAAGTACGCATACGCTCTCCATCTACACGAATTTTCACTTTCATGATATCATTCGCAAAATAGGACATATTAGCTTTCACTTCACTCCTTTTATTTGGTTGAACTTCCTTACTCGCAAAATCAAATTTATTGAACCAATAAGAAGCTTGCACATTCAAAGGATTCTGATAAGCTAAATAGTAATGCTTACCAACAGCCTTTTGATAATCAAACCCAAAATCCAAGGCAAACTTATTATCATTTTCAGATAGTGTCAACACATCAAACTCCACAGTGAAATCCACAGGAATGCGGATTAGGTCTTTTATTTTGTAGGTATTGCCATCAAACAAACGAAGCCATTTGCCTTCCGCAATAGACACATCAGCGACCTCACCTCTACCATTGCTCGTCCATTTTAGAGCCATCTCCCCTATCACTTCGCCGCTAAAATCATCTTCGAATATCAGCGTTGTTCCTCGATTATAATCGTACTTCATCCCTTGCAAATCCTCAAAAGGTCCGCCTGTTTGGCTCTTTTGTGCCGCAGTGGTTTGTGTTGTTGTAGTCGATTTCAAGCTTTCTTCTGCTTTTTTCTCCACATATGCTTCAGCCTTTTGTCCAAGTTTTTTACCTATATTTTTTAATGATTGTGCTTGAATACTTACCGATGAGCATATAACAAAAAGGAATGCGATAAGATGGAATCTGAAGTTTATCATAATTTGATTGAATAAAAATTGTTTAGTAGAATGAATAAATAATTACTATTCTTAGGACGTAATACATATGTAAAATATAACGAAAAAATACCGTCCTATGCTACAATAATAAAAAAAAGCAGACTTTTTTCAAAATCTGCTTTTTTAGTTACAATAACAAGTAATGTTAAAATTCTATTTTATTACCTACAAATAATCCATTGTTTTTCGCTAAAGCGCCACACATATGGAACAATAATCGAGCACCGACATTGCCATCCCACTCATCTTGCTCACCCGGGGCAACTTCTACCAAATCCATACCAATTATCTTGTGTCCCGATTCTGCCAAACTGGATAAGGCGTACACCGCTTGCTCATAAGACAATCCACCCGGCACCGGTGTACCCGTATTCGGACAATACCATTGATACAAAGCATCAATATCAAAACTTACCGCTACGTGCTCAGGCAACAATGAAATGATTTCATCGACTTGTTGTTGCCATGTTTTGCCTTCAAATTGTGCTTTTTTCAAATCCGCATCTGTGAAAACCTTAACTTTTGATGAAGATTTCACCACATCAACTTCTTGTTCACAGAAATCACGGATTCCCACTTGTACCAGCTTGCTGATCTGTGGGATTTGAATTGCATTGTACATAATCGACGCATGCGAATACTTAAATCCTTCATACGCTTTACGTAAATCCATATGTGCATCGAAATGCAAAATACCAAAATCGCTATACTGTGATGCTAAAGCCTGATAATATCCTAGTGGTGTGGAATGATCTCCCCCTAATAAAATTACCTTTTTGCCTTTAGCAGTCCACTCTTCTACGCGTGATTTCAATTCAGCATTCAACTTTGCAGATGCCGCATTAATCGTGTCCAGATCCACTTTCAATGCCTGGTTTGTACTGATATCCTCACCGGACTCTAAAGCCTCGATAATCGGTAGGGCAAGCGCTTTATGAGTTGCTGAACTTTGTGCCCACTGTGCTGGAGCTTCATCCATATAAATTCCCAATTTCCATAATTCCGGAAATTCCTGATGCAACAAGTCCACTTGAAATGAGGCATCTAGAATCGCCGCAGGACCTTCTGACGCACCTGCACCATAACTTACTGTTACTTCCCATGGCACGGGAATAATAATTATTTCGGATTCCTCAGCCGTAAATGGCAGGCCGTAGATGCTTGCATCTGCTAGACCGGGCTGAGAGGGATCAAAGTTTTTTATTTTTTCTTCTTTACTAATCATGCTGTACGTATTTCCAACTGCAAAGATAGGATTCTTTGAAAACAAATCCTTATCAATATCAGCATTGAATCAAAATCAGAACTTCAGATTTATTAAATATCTACTGACATACTGTTGTCATAATCGGGCTATACTTTTGGACATACATTAAAACTAAAAGATATGAACAAGACAGAAATTATTTCAAAAGCGGATTTATTGGAACATTGGTTAGGACATAGAAATTTAACGAGAAAAACGATTGAAAAATTTCCTGAAGAGGAACTTTTCAACTATTCTATCGGAGGCATGCGCACGTTTGCGGATCTAGCGAAAGAATTATTATCCCTGGCAGTACCCGGGTTGGACGGAATCGTACATGATAAAATCGAAACCTATAGCCATGATCTGCCTATAAGCACAAAAGCAGAATTACTTGAACAATGGGATAAAGACACGCCTATTTTGATTGATTTATATAATCAGATTCCCGAAGAGCGATTCAATGACAATTTTAATTTATTTGGCCAATATAATTTTCCAATCGTGCACAATATCATTTATTTCATAGACAATGAAGTCCATCACCGTGCACAAGGTTTTGTGTACCTGAGAGCCTTAGGCATCGAGCCTCCGTTTTTTTGGGAAAGGAACTAATCTAATTTCTTTAATGCCGCTTGTATCAAGTTAACGACCGATTGCTTTAAAGTTTCAGGTTCAAGAATTTGAGCTTCATCAGCAAACATCATATACCAGCGTGCAAAATATTCAATATGGGTGGTGTGGAAGGTCATCTCCACACCATTATTTATTTCTTCTTCGTGTTGAAAACCGTAATGCAGTCTCTCCCATTGCAGAAAACGGGCGAAATCTTTACTAACCCAAATACGTATTGTCTGTAAAGTTTCAACTTTTTTATTTTGCTCCAAATAGGTATTAAGAGGCAGAAGTTCTTGTGTGTATTTGCTATCTAAGAGGCGTATGTGCTCGATTCGATCCAATCGAAATTGGCGAATAGCCTCACGCAAATGACAATATGCCATGAAATACCAAAATGGTCCTTCTTGAAAAACTCCTACCACCTCTATGGCGCGTTCTTGCAAATTGTTTTCAACCGATTTGTATTTGAGATGGATCTGTCTTTTTTTGACCATGCTCTCGAATAACGTCGCTAAGGCCGCAGGAACATTCTCATTCAGGAAGTTTTTCTTTTTATTGATAAGCACTTTTGATTCCAAATCTGCGACATTTTCCTTGTCACTATAGCGTAGTACGCCTTTCATTTTTAGCAAGGCATTCCCAAAGTGCATAGCCATTTCTTTGTCGAGGTAATGATTCATCAACTTTTCGGCTACGCCAAAGCTAAGGGCTTCTTGCTCATTAAATCGAATAGGTTGTATTTTATAACTATTTAACAATGAATAACCATATCCCGCTTCGCCCATAATCGGAATACCGGCATGTTCTAAGGATTTGATGTCGCGATAAATTGTACGCAGACTCACTTCATATTTGTCGGCCAATTCTTGCGCTTTGACCAAAGGTTTGGATTGCAAATAAAAATATATCCCCAGAAGACGATCAAAACGTTTGGTTATGTGCATTGATTTAAAAATCTTAATAAAGTAAAAGCCCCAACTATAAAGTTAGGGCTTTGCAATTATATTATTTTAATAAAAATCTACTTCGCGTAAGACACCGAACGCGTCTCACGTATTACTGTAACTTTAATCTGACCTGGATATGTCATCTCTGTTTGGATACGATTAGAAATATCAGCAGCCAAAATCTCCGCTTGCGCATCTGTTACCTTTTCACTTTCTACTACCACACGTAATTCACGTCCTGCTTGGATTGCGAAAGTTTTCTCTACGCCAGGGTAAGAAAGAGCTAATTCTTCCAATTCTTTCAAACGCTTGATGTAACTCTCTACCACCTCACGACGCGCACCAGGGCGAGCACCAGAGATTGCATCACAAGCTTGTACTACTGGAGAAATCATGGATGTCATCTCGATTTCATCGTGGTGAGCACCAATGGCATTACATACATCTGGGTGTTCTTTATATTTCTCAGCAAGTTGCATACCCAAGATTGCATGTGGCAATTCAGGGTTGTCATCAGGGACTTTACCGATATCGTGTAATAGACCAGCACGCTTCGCATGTTTTACATTTAAGCCTAATTCAGCAGCCATTGTTGCCGCAAAATTGGCTACCTCGCGCGAATGCTGCAATAAGTTTTGACCATATGACGAACGGTAACGCATACGGCCTACCATACGGATCAACTCAGGGTGTAAACCGTGAATACCTAAATCAATAGCTGTACGCTCACCAATTTCTACGATCTCGTCTTCTATTTGTGTACGTGTTTTAGCAACAACTTCTTCGATACGCGCAGGGTGAATACGACCATCTGTCACCAATCTGTGCAATGACAAACGCGCAATCTCACGACGAACTGGATCAAAACCCGATAAAATAATCGCTTCTGGCGTATCATCTACGATAATCTCAATTCCTGTAGCGGCTTCCAAAGCACGGATATTACGTCCTTCACGTCCGATAATACGACCTTTGATTTCGTCGTTTTCAATATTAAAGATGGATACCGTATTTTCAATCGCAGATTCTGTAGCAGTACGTTGAATCGTCTGTATAACTACTTTTTTAGCTTCTTTGGATGCTGTCAACTTAGCCTCATCTACAATATCCTTGATCTGTATCATCGCTTGCGAACGAGCTTCTTCACGTAGTGATGTAACTAATTGCTCCTTGGCTTCATCAGCCGTCAATCCAGCAATAGTTTCTAATTGACTAATATGTTGATTTTTAAGCTGTTCGACCTCTTCACTTTTCTTTTCGTTCAGTTCGATCAATTGCTCCAACTTCGCATTTTTCTTGTCTAGATCCTGCTTTTCGCGGTTTAGGTTCTCTAATTTTTGATTTAAAGATTGCTCTTTCTGTTTGATTGAGTTTTCTTTTTGGCTGATCACGTTGTTACGTTGATTAACCTCTTTCTCATGCTCCGATTTCAATTGAAGAAATTTCTCCTTCGCTTCTAATTGACGTTGCTTTTTTGTGTGTTCGGCTTGTTTCTCAGCCTCTTTTATGATATTCGCTGCCTTTTCTTTGGCTTCTTGTTCTTGCTTCTTGAACAACATTTGCAGCAAATATCGTCCAATAACAATACCAATTAAAAGTGATATTATAATTGAAATTGTGGTTGATAACTCCATATTATTAATTTATATATATTAGTTTTTATTGTTTTCAGAACAAAAAAAAACCGCAATTAAATTAACAGGTCCCAAGTATTATTAAACTTCCATTACACATGATTGAGCGTTTGATTGTGACCCAGATGGCTAAAAAGCAAAATGGCCTATATCTTGTTTATTGCTCGTGATATTGAAGCGTTAAGTTTAAAATAGTGACAACCCGAATTTAATTGCGGCAAATTCGTCGTTATATAGCTCTAAAAAGAACGATTTATTTTTTAAAGAAATCTGTCAAAATATTGTCTAGCTCGTGAATGGACTGCTCTAAGCCAACATCTTGCTGTTGTACTTGCTTTTCAGCCTTTATCATCCCTGTAGCGTATTGCAACACACACATAGATAATAAATCTTGTTTATCACGAACTGAATAATTCTCTTGCAGTTCCTTAATTTTTTCATTTATCAATTTCGCAGCATGCCTGATCACCTCTTCCTCTTCCGCTGTAACCCTTAATGGATACACACGATCTGCGATATTTATTTTTATGGAAATCTCTCCCATGATTATCGAGCTTAATAACGTAATAAACTTATGTTCCTTCTCATACTTATCTATTTCAATAAGTTTATACATCTATCTATTTCTCGCACAAAATCGTTAATTTTTTGTTTTGTGTCAAGTATTTTTTCATTTATTGCCCCTTTATCGATATCCGCCTCATCAAGTGATCGGGCTACCGCCATAGCCTTGGTTTGCTCTTCGAGTTGCTTGATCTTTTCGGTACTGGTCTCAAAGGCTACTTGTACCGATTGCAACTCCAATTTTAGCAAATCATTTTCTTCTTGCAAAGCTTCACACAATTGAATTAAATTCTTCGTTTTCTCAACGATAATATTCATTTGTGACGATAATGATGCCATACTTATTTCGCAATTAAAATTATAGTTCCACTAACGCACTACTGCATTAGTCTCTTTCTCAAAGTTAATAATTAATTTTTGAATAATGCTATCAATTTGTTTATCATTTAGCGTTTTTTCTTCGTCCTGAATCGTAAAACTCAGAGCATAAGACTTTTTGCCTTCAGGCAATTTATCGCCTTTATAAACATCAAAAATGTTCACTTCCTTAAGCAACTTACGATCCGTTTTCAAGGCTACAGTCTTCAGCTTGTCGAAGGTGATAGCTTCATCTACCAACAAGGCTAAATCTCTGCGCACAGCAGGGAACTTAGAAACTTCTTTGTATTTAATGACATTTTTGCGAATCGCCTTCATCACTAAATCCCAGTCGAAATCTGCAAAGTAAACCTGTCCATCCACATCTGCTTTTTTCAAAGCATCCGCATGTACCGCTCCCAAAGAAACCAATACTTTTTGACCCTTCATATAATCCAGACCATAGGCCAAATTTGTATTAGTAGTCTCTAACACTTGCAAGCCTTCTATTTTAAGACGTCTTACGATCGTGTCAACAGCAGATTTTAAATTGTAGAAATTGACATTTTTCGATGAAGTGTTCCATTGTTCGGCTTCTTTTTTACCAGCAATTGCCAGTGCCAAACGTTGTTTCTCATCATAGCCTTCCTCTTTCAAATGGTAAGTTTTACCATATTCAAAGATTTTAAGATCCGATTGTTTGCGTTTCTGATTATACTCGATAGCAACTAATGCTGAGTACAACATATTCTGACGCATTGTGTCCAAATCCGAACTCAACGGATTAAACAGCTTTACAGCAGTTGCCTCGTCGTCAGCATATGCAGATTTTGTCAACGAGTTAGACAAAATTTCTCTATATCCATTCCCAATCAACAAATCAGCTACTTGATTCAGCACCGTTTCTTTATCCGGCTTATCCTGCGTATTGAGCGAAGCTAAAATTTGTGATTTCAGCTCAATATTATTATAACCATAAATACGCAACACCTCCTCGATTACATCCACCTCACGTGTTACGTCTACTTTGTATGCCGGCACTTCCACTTGAATGACATCATCATTTTCGGCAGTAATACTTATTCCTAATGCCAAAATAATAGCTTTGATCTCTTCTGCGGGAATATCCTTACCGATCAATCTTTGTACATTACGGTAGTTCACTTCGAATTGGAACGGCGCAACTGGATTTGGATAAATATCCGTAATAGTGGAAGATATTTTACCACCTGCCAATTCTTGAATTAATAGAGCGGCACGTTTTAACGCGAATACTGTAATATTTGGATCAGTACCTCTTTCAAAACGGAATGATGAGTCTGTTTTCAAAGCATGACGTTTGGACGTCTTACGCACTGAAACGGGATTAAAGTAAGCTGACTCTAGGAAAACATCCGTAGTGGATTCCGTAACACCCGAGTGCTCGCCACCGAACACGCCCGCTATGCACATCGGTTTTTCGGCATCAGCGATGACCAAATCCTCTGCAGATAGTTTACGTTCGACACCATCCAAGGTCTTAAATAATTCCCCTTCATTAGCCTTACGCACAACTACTTTATTTCCAGCGATCTTAGCTGCATCAAATGCATGTAAAGGTTGACCTAAATCATGTAGTATAAAATTCGTAATATCTACGATATTATTGATAGAGCGAATACCAATCGTATTCATTTTTTCTTTTAACCATTCTGGGGATTCCTCCACGGTAACTCCTGAAATATTAATCCCTGAGTAACGCGGTGCATCTTCACTTTCGACAACTACAGTGGTATCAGCTGCTGAATCTTCTAAAAATGCTTCAACAGAAGGTAATGTATATGTCGATCTGAAATAAGCCGCTAAATCACGCGCTACACCCAGATGAGATGCCGCATCGGCACGATTTGGTGTCAAACCTATTTCGAAGCGAAAGTCGTCTTTGATTTCATAGAAATCTTTCACTAAAGTACCCACTTGTGCATCAGCAGGCAATTCCACGATTCCAGCATGAGAAGTTCCTAGGCCAATTTCGTCTTCGCCGCATAGCATACCTTCAGAGACCTCACCACGGATTTTTGATTTCGTGATTTTGAATGGCTCCCCCGAAGTAGGGTGACAAAAAGTTCCTACAGTGGCAACAATTACTTTCAACCCAGCGCGGCAGTTGGGTGCGCCACAGACGATATCCAATGGCGTTTCAGTTCCAACATTTACCTTGGTAACGCGCAACTTATCAGCATTGGGATGCTGCTCGGCACTAAGCACCTCACCTACCACAAGACCTTCCAGACCGCCCGGAATGGACTCCACCTTCTCTACAGCTTCAACTTCTAATCCTATATCCGTGAGTATTAATGAGAGCTCCGCTGGTGTTTTATCTATATTTAAGTAATTCTTAAGCCAATTGTAAGAAATATTCATTTTAATTTTTTTTAAGATACAAAGATAGGTTTTTGAATAGCAGAATACAATAAAAAAGATAAGGAAGACCGCAAGAATTTACATACACAAACCCTCACTTCTTTCATTCTTGAAATAAGGTTTAGCGCATTATAAAATGTCTTTTCAGCCCTATTTATATAGTGTACTAGATTAAAAATCAACAAATTAGCAACCACTGATCCCTATACTCAAGTTTTTATATTAAATTTACCTAAACACATAAACCTATAATTCATGATAAGATTACTATTTATCACTGTCCTATTTTTAATGCACAGTTCTTTTTCATTTAGTCAATCCAAAGAAAAGCTCAATTCTAAATTTGGAGGCGTTCAAATTGGTATTATCACCTACTCCTATAGATCCATGCCCCAAGATTTGGAAAGTTTAATCCAGCAAATAAAAGAAAGTGGGATTAACGCGGTGGAATTGATGGGCGATCCTGTCGAACATTATTTAGGAAGACCCAAGGGTGCAGAGGAAATAAAAAAATGGAGATCATCCATTTCAATGGACGAATTTAAAAAAGTTAAAAATAAACTAGAGAAGGAAGGAATTCACATTTATGCCTATAAACCAAACCTTCTCCATAAAAATAGCACCGATGAAGAAGTCGAATTCGCTATGCGTAGTGCTAAAGCCCTAGGAGCAACCTCTGTTACCACCGAGCTGATGGTTAATGATCCGCAACATTCAGAGAGACTTGGTCGAATTGCTGCCAAATATAAAATGTATGTTGGCTATCACAATCATTTACAAGGCAACGACCTTGCATGGAACACCGTTTTAGATCAAAGTAACTACAATTCCGTTAATTTGGACTGCGGACACTACATTGCCGCAGGAGGTAACAACACCGTACAATCCCTATTGGCTTATATAGAAAACAATCACAAAAGAATTTCTTCTATACACATGAAGGATCGCAAGATCAAGGCAAACGGGGCAGACAATCTGAAATGGGGAGAAGGAGATACACCGATAAAAGAAATTTTACTGCTGTTAAAAAACAAAAAATACAACATCCCTGTCACCATAGAACTGGAATACAAAATTCCAGAAGGATCAAATGCAGCAAAAGAAGTAAAAATATGCAGAGATTTTGCGAAAAAAATACTACAATAAATAAAGGTCAGTTGATATCAACTGACCTTTATTGCTTTAACAGCAAGAAGCTACACAGCCTTCTGCAACCGCAAAACTTTTAGCTCTCCAAGAATCTGGTATTGGATATTTATAAAAACACCCATTTTAAGATCTTCGACTTTCGGGTGATTGCAGTCGGTTAAAATTGTTGAAAACTATCAATTTATGCACAGCACGCTTTTTACATTACAATTAGTAAAATATTCCGTATTTTTGTATTTTAATTTGAAGAACGTTCAAAACTAACATACAATAATGATCCATTTCTTTGAGAACCCATCGAACATCGTTTATGCTGTTCAAAGTGTTAACTCTTTATCACAAGAAGACATTACTAAACTCAACTGGCTTTTCGGCAACGCTAAAAAACTAGAAGAACAAACCCTCAACCATTTTTATGTAGGACCACGTGCAGCCATGATCACTCCATGGAGTACCAATGCTGTGGAAATCACACAAAACATGGGCATCACAGGTTTGATTCGTATTGAAGAATTCCAACCTGTAGAAGCTGACTATTCTGATTTTGATCCGATGATCTCGCAGAAATATGAGGCATTGACACAAGATATGTACACCATCAATATCCAACCAGAACCTATTTTGGAGATCGATGATATTGATGCTTACAATAAACAAGAAGGTTTAGCTTTAAACCCAGAAGAAGTTGAATACTTGAATAATTTAGCGGCTAAATTAGGTCGTAAATTAACAGATTCTGAAGTATTTGCTTTCTCACAAGCGAACTCTGAACACTGTCGTCACAAAATCTTCAACGGTACTTTCATCATTGATGGGGTCGAGCAAGAGACGTCTTTGTTCAAATTAATCAAGAAAACATCGGCAGAAAATCCAAACGATATTATCTCTGCTTATAAAGATAACGTAGCTTTTATTAAAGGTCCTAAAGTAACGCAATTTGCGCCTTTATCGGCTGACAAACCTGATTTCTATGCTGAAAAGGAATTTGAATCGGTATTGTCTGTAAAAGCAGAAACACACAACTTCCCGACTACTGTTGAACCATTCTCTGGTGCAGCTACAGGTTCAGGAGGTGAAATCCGTGACCGTTTGGCTGGTGGTCAAGGCGCTATTCCTTTAGCAGGTACGGCTATCTACATGACAGCTTACTCACGCTTGAACGAAGAACGTCCTTGGGAAAAAGCGGTGCAAGAGCGTGAATGGTTATACCAAACGCCGATGGATATCTTAATCAAAGCGTCTAACGGTGCTTCTGATTTTGGTAACAAATTCGGTCAACCTTTAATCACTGGTTCGGTATTGACTTTCGAACACGAAGAAGAAGGCCGCAAATTAGGTTACGATAAGGTAATCATGCAGGCTGGTGGTGTTGGCTACGGCAAATTAGACCAAGCTAAAAAACATACGCCACAAACTGGTGATAAAATCGTGATCTTAGGTGGTGAAAACTACCGTATCGGTATGGGTGGTGCAGCTGTATCATCTGCTGATACAGGTGCTTTCGGTACGGGTATCGAATTGAATGCGATCCAACGTTCTAACCCAGAAATGCAAAAACGTGCTGCCAACGCAGTTCGTGGCATGGTGGAATCTGATAATAACCCTATCGTTTCTATCCACGATCACGGTGCTGGTGGTCACTTAAACTGTTTATCAGAATTAGTAGAAGAAACAGGTGGTTTGATCGATTTAGACAAATTACCAGTAGGTGACCCTACCCTTTCTGCAAAAGAAATCATCGGTAACGAATCACAAGAGCGTATGGGCTTAGTGATTGCGGAAAAAGATATTGAAACATTGAAACGTGTTGCGGATCGTGAGCGTTCGCCTATGTACACCGTGGGTGACGTAACAGGTGATCACCGTTTTACATTCGAATCGAAAACAACGGGTGAAAAACCAATGGATTATGCCTTAGAAGATTTCTTTGGTTCTTCTCCAAAAACATATATGAAAGATAACACTGTCGTACGCAATTACGCAGATGTAGAATATAATGTAGCTGACGTTCCTACTTACTTAAACAGTGTATTGCAATTAGAGGCAGTTGCGTCTAAAGATTGGTTGACAAACAAGGTTGACCGTTGTGTAGGTGGTCGTGTAGCAAAACAACAATGTGCTGGTCCATTACAATTACCATTGAATAATGTGGGTGTAATGGCATTAGACTACAAAGGTAAAGAAGGTATTGCGACAACGGTTGGTCACTCTCCAGTAGCAGCTATCGTAGATCCTGCTGCTGCTTCAAGAACTGCGATTGCAGAATCTTTATCCAACTTAGTGTTCGCACCTATCAAAAATGGTTTAGCTGGTGTTTCTTTATCGGCGAACTGGATGTGGGCTTGTAATAACGAAGGTGAAGATGCACGCTTGTACCAAGCGGTGAAAGCTTGTTCGGATTTTGCGATTGAATTAGGTATTAACATCCCAACGGGTAAAGACTCTTTATCAATGAAACAAAAGTATCCTAACGGCGAAAATGTTATCGCTCCAGGTACTTTGATTATCTCTGCTGCAGGTAATTGTACGAACATTACGAAAGTGGTAGAACCAGTTTTAGCAAAAAATGCAGGTTCTATTTACTATATCAATTTATCAAAAGACAGCTTCAAATTAGGTGGTTCTTCCTTTGCTCAAATCTTGAACAAAGTTGGTAAAGAAGTTCCAACCATTACAGATGCTGCTTACTTCAAGACTGCGTTCAATACGATCCAAGATTTAATCAATAACGATCAAATCGCTGCTGGTCACGATGTAGGTTCTGGTGGTTTAATCACGAGTTTATTAGAATTAACTTTTGCAGATGTCAACTTAGCAGCTAACTACGATTTATCGGGTATAGGCGAGGCTGATACGGTGAAAGCTTTATTCAACGAAAATATCGCGGTTGTATTACAATCAAAAGACGATGCGGCTTTCGAAGCTACATTAGCTGCTGCTGGTATCGAATCCGTGAAAATCGGTTCGGCTATCGAAGGTACTGAAGTATCATTCAAAAACAATGCGGATACATTCACATTCAATGTGGTTGAAACACGTGACACTTGGTACAAAACATCCTTCCTTTTAGATCAGAAACAATCTAAAAACGGTATGGCGCAAGAACGTTACAACAACTACAAAAACCAACCCTTAACATATAATTTCCCAGCTCATTTTGACGGCAAGAAGCCTGTCATTTCGAACGAAGGTGAGAAATCTTCTCGTCCGAAAGCCGCTATCATCCGTGAGAAGGGTTCTAATTCGGAGCGTGAAATGGCGAATGCGATGTTCTTAGCTGGTTTTGATGTGAAAGATGTACACATGACGGATTTAATTTCTGGTCGGGAGACATTAGAAGATATTCAATTCGTAGGTGCAGTGGGTGGTTTCTCTAACTCGGATGTGTTAGGTTCGGCTAAAGGTTGGGCTGGTGCATTTAAGTACAATGAGAAAGCAAAAACGGCTTTAGAGAACTTCTTTGCTCGTCCTGATACCATGTCTGTAGGTATCTGTAACGGTTGTCAATTGTGGATGGAATTGGATTTAATCAATCCAGATCACGAAGTTCATGGTAAAATGCACCACAATACTTCAGGCAAACACGAATCGAACTTCGTATCGGTGAAAGTTCAAGAAAACAACTCAATCATGTTGAATACCTTAGCAGGATCAACTTTAGGTGTTTGGATTTCACACGGTGAAGGCAAATTCAAACTACCATACACAGAAGATCGTTATAACATTGTAGCGAAATACGCTTACGAACAATATCCACACAACCCTAACGGTTCGGATTTCAACACAGCTATGATGTGTGACGCAACAGGTCGTCACTTAGTAACGATGCCACACATTGAGCGTTCGATCTTCCAATGGAACTGGGCTAACTACCCTGCTGGTCGCCAAGACGAAGTTTCTCCTTGGTTAGAAGCTTTCGTTAACGCTAAAAAGTGGTGTGTGGAACATAAGAAATAAGTTGGACAAATTGTAATATTTGGAATCCTCCTGCGCTTACAGTGTAGGAGGATTTTTTGTTATATTTGTTTAATGCCACCAATTAGAACCATACAAGTAAATTTAGATACTTCCGAAGGGATTATTTAAATTTACTTGTATGGTTCAAAAATACTTTTCCATTAGGAACGATGCTATATTTTAGTCCTTCTAGAATAGAACATTTTACAGATAATCAGATTATACTAGAATTAGAAGAAAAATTTAAAAGAGTTTTTAATAACTCAAATTATAAGACAATATTAGAAATCAGAAAGGATGTATTTGTTAGTAAATTTAAAATAGAAGTAACCTTACATACTGCAAATCTAATCGTAGATTTTTGGAAATACTTTTTTTCAATGGCATTCTTTGAACCATTAATGATTTAACTTTTGAAGAATTCGTAGAGTATGAAAGTTTACACTCTACATTTGATAATAAATATGGAAAAATTGGTTATGGCGTAAATTGGCTGATAAAGTTTATATAAAAAGCTTCGATGGAGATGAATTACTCATTTCTTCCTATACTTTTAATGTTAAATAATTTGATAATAATTTCAGAATCCTCCTCCTCTAAAGAATAAGAGCATTTTTTCCCGATCAATCTTAGCTCCCCTTCATAAAAAATTGTAAACCAGCAAATCCAGGCCTAAAAATTAAATTTTAATTTTTTTCAAAAAATTTTAGGATATCAAATATTATATTTTACTTTGTAATTCAAAGTACTTTTATTTAAAATATAAATTATAAAATTATGAGCAGCCTAATAAACAACCACAGAACAATTATTCTTGCAAGTATCGTTACTATCTTATTATTGCCTTTAATCGGCATGCAGTTTTCCAATGAGGTCAATTGGACTGGATCTGACTTTTTAATCGCGGGTATTCTCCTAGCAACACTGGGTCTAGGAATAGAACTGGTTTTTCAGATCGCAAAGAATAAAACCAGCCGAATAATTCTAATAGGCTTAATTCTCCTTGTAGGATTTTTAATTTGGGCCGAATTGGCTGTAGGATTATTTGGTTCCCCGTTCGCAGGAAGCTAATTTTAAATTCTCACAATTAGATAGAGATCGTCCTCGATTCTGAATTCCATACCCGTCTTTATAGCAAGAATATGGATTAAATTCGTTTACCTAGGACGGTCTCTTTTGTTTTCTAGTGCAGAAACACATATTTAATTATCTTTGCATCTACATGCAAAAGCCTCCTATTATCATTATTGGCGCCGGTCCTGCCGGATTGATGGCCGCCCAGCGTCTGGCTGAAGCGGGCAAGGAAGTCCACATCTATGAGCAGAATAAAGCCGCTGCACGCAAATTTTTAGTGGCAGGTCATGGCGGTTTTAACCTTACTCACCAAGAGGCAATAGCGGATTTTGTATTAAAATATAATCAGCCGGCAATTCATGACATTGTAAAAGCCTTCGATAATGAAGACACGATACAATGGCTCGCCAGTATTGGGATAGAAACCTATGTGGGAAGCTCTGGTAAAATTTTTCCTATTAAAAATATTAAACCCATTCAGGTTCTACAAGCTTGGCTGGACAAATTGCAACGTCTTGGGGTACAAATCCATTATGAACATCAGTTCGTCGGATTTAATGAACATTTGGTTACGCTTCGTCATCTTAGGCAAGAAATTCAACTGGAGTTTTCACAATTAATACTAGCTCTAGGCGGTGGTTCCTGGCAAAAAACAGGTTCTGATGCCAAATGGATAAAACTTTTGAGCGAAAAAGATATTGCTATTTCACCCTTAGCTCCCGCTAACTCAGGCTATAATACACAGGAGGATTTCTCTTCCCTGGAAGGACAAGTATTAAAAAACATCGAAGTCCGGTTTGGAAATGTCAGTAAAAAAGGGGAAATGGTATTTACAAATTATGGTATTGAAGGAAGCCCTGTTTACTACTTAAACCGATTTACCCGATCACATTCTTTTCCTTTAGATCTTTTTATCGACTTGAAACCTAAGCTAGCTGAGTCGGCTGTGATACAAGCACTTCAGTCTTCTTCTAAGACCTCCGAGGTACTCAAGAGTAAGCTCAATCTCTCCAAGCCCGCTTTATATCTATTGAAAAAATTAGACAAAGAAACCTATACTACCCCTACCCGACTAGCGGCTGCCATAAAATCCTATCCGATAAAAGTAACTGGCTTTAGGCCCATCGATGAGGTGATATCTACTGCAGGTGGTATATGTTTCAGTGAGTTGACGGAACAATTGGCTTTAAAAAAATACCCTAGGGTATATTGTGTGGGTGAAATGGTAGATTGGGAGGCGCCAACGGGGGGCTATCTCCTACAGGCATGCTTTAGCATGGGCCATTTCTGCGCCCAGCAAATTATTAATTTAGAATCATAACCCAGCCTATGTACCCTTATCATAATAAAATAAAACAACGCATCAGTAATGGTGAAATGATCAAATTCGAATATGTCGAAAAATACAAACAGATTCAACCTGCATTGCTGTTGTATTTCAAGACCGAACCCTATGTTCGTCCGATTCGCGAACATCGATTTGAAGAATATGAAAAACTTTTTAAAGAAATAGGATTAAAATAAAAGCAAAGCTTCGAGGCTTTGCTTTTATTTTTGGACTGTACACTAAGACTTAAACACTCTGAAATTTTAATCCATCTGCATCAAATTTTTTGTAAAGCTGCAGGAGAACATCACTTTTGAAAGCATCAGCATTGGAAGCATAATTGACCCAAGCTAACACATTCAAGTGTATGGTATCCGCACTTATATCTTTTACGCTTGTTTTTAGTCCCATATTTTTCAAATAATATTTACTTGCAGCGGCAGCTTCTTCTACCCAGGCATGTACTTGTTGCAAATTCGCATTACGATCCACCAAGATTGTAAAACTAACTTTGCTGTACTCATGGGATAATGTCCAATTTACTACGCGGCCCGAAAGCAAATCTCCATTCGGTATAATTACATTGGCCCCATCGCCTGTCTGCAATATACTCGCTCGAATACCGATTTCCTTCACTCGGCCTTTCTTATCCGCCAGTTCAATCTGATCGCCTACCCGAAAAGGTTTATCAAAAACTAAAATAATACCTGACACGAAATTGTTGATAATATTTTGCATCCCCAGACCAATACCCACACTGAGTGCTCCAATTATTACAGTCAATTTATCCAGACTCATCCCCAATGCTGATATGGCAAAGAAAAATCCGACCAAGATAATGGCTAATCGAAATAGTGGGAATAGCGTGACTTTCTGATTGTAGCCCTGTCGCAATTGTCCGTTCTCTCCCCCCAACAATATTAAACTTATATTTTTCTGTAGCCAATTGGTAATTAACAAAAGCAAAATAGCGATTATCAAATTAGCGAAACTGAACGTAATATCTCCAATTTTACGCTTTCTCTCGAGGACATTCTCACTAAAATTTACCAGCGTATCTATGAAATTTAGATTGTTTGCCAAGACCACAATAGCTAGAAGAACACAGATTAATTTTAACAAATCTAACCCCAATTTTGTCATCCGTTCTCGGTTGAATCTCAACCAAAAGCCGTTGTAGAGATTGTCTTTTTCGAATTGGCGGTGCAAATCATCTCTAATCATCTCAATAAAAAACCGAAGAGTAAAGGATTGCATCAGTCCTACTGCGCTGGCGATACTAAAACTGCGTGATATATTTACTTTACCTATAATATTCATCACAATAGCCGTGACATTCAACAGCACAAAAATGATGTAAATAGCATTATTAATATATCCTGCAGATTCTTTATTTTTAATACGCTTTTTACTGTAACTCACCAAGGCTATCGCAATGATATTAAAGAGCATACATATCACTCTCAAAAACATATCATCACTCACCATCATATTTGCAAAAACAATCAAAATATAAAAGAGGACAATGCCCGACATGATTTTGCGTTGCTGTGCTGTCAGGGTACCAAAGGCCAATCCCAAATACAGAGCTATAATGATAATCTGTGAGGCTTGGATGATAAAAGTCGGTGTGAAAAGACTCACCAATGGTAGTAAGGTAAAATATACAATAGTTGATTTACCAATGACTTTGAGTATCCAAGTTTTAGAAAGATCAATCCCATTCTTTTTGTCAATATCAAGTTTCGTTTTGAAACACCAAAAAGCATATGCAATACATATTAGCAACAATAGAATGCGTGAATTCCAGGGAATATCATTAAAATACCGGCTAAACGAATTATTCCGCTGGTAGTTTTCTTTAATATTATTAATTATGGTTTCGCGCGATATATTTTGCGAAGAAGAGTTCCAAATAGAGGTAGATTTTTTTTCTGCAGGTGCGGTTACAGCTGGATTCCCAGCTATAACTTTTTCGCCCAAATAAAGTTCATTCGCAGTAATCAACGTACTTAATGAGGCCGATGCAGCATGTATTGAATCCAATTTGCTATTTACTTGTGCTAAAGAAGAATTAAGGCGTAGCGCTAAGCGCGGGTATTTTTCTTCGCTGACTTGGTACTTATTGATGATGTGCTGAATGGCATTTTTGGTCGTTGTGACACTCGACTGGTAGTTATTCAGTGAATTATGCATGGAACGCAACTGCGTAATATCATCGCGTATCAATCGATCAATTACGGCGATTGAATCCGGCGTAGCGCTTTTCTTCTTGAGGATGTGCGACTCACTCTTTGCCGATAATTCCGTCAATATGTTTTGGATATCGCGGATATGAATATTTGCTAAATATCCCACATCCAATCCTTGCAATTCTTTCCGTAAGGAATCAGAAAGTATATGCCTGGAAGTATCCGAGCTCAACCTAGACGCAGGCTGACTCACACTATCTTGCGCCAATCCGTCATAGTGTAAGCTTATAAGTAGAAATAAGAATATAAAGCGAGAAATAAACCTTTTCATAGCATATGAATTCCTAAAAAATAAAAATGCGAAGTTCGACATTTAAACTTTATTATTAATCAATTCTTATACCGTTATTTTAAATATTGCAAGTAAATAATTTAGTAGGTAATATTACTAGATATCTCTATAATGCATCCACCTTTGTCCGAGGATTATTTTTCAAGAGTACACAAAAAAAGCGAAACTTTCGTCCCGCTCCTAATAGAATTTCTTAGTTAAATATCTCGCTGATATCCGGGTTTGTTCATCATTTTGTCTAATGAAAAATTGCCGGAACCGAGCAAAATAAAGACAATGAGCAAGGTCATCACTAAAATGGACAACCACAATTCGGAATTCAAAGCACTAAAACCATTGGTAATGTTTACAAAAAACACAGCGCAAAATAATACAGGAAATAAAAGTATACAAGCTAATCGGGTCTGAAAGCCTAAGATGATAAACAATCCGCCGACCAAATGTGTAAAAACTACATAATGCACCGCACCCCAGATAGATAATTGAAAATTGGTTTGCTCTGTAAGCTGCTGTACCGCATTTCGATCATTAATAAAACTTATACCCTTGGCGAGAATAATCACACCAAGCATAATACGAAGATAATCTATCCAATGGGCCTTAGTACTTGCTGTTTGGGTAGGTATAGGGATTCTTTTTTCTGCAAGATTCATAACAAATCTCCTTTCTATATTGGTTATATAACTATAACGTATTAAAAAAGAAAAAGTTGTGAATAAAGTAAAGAATATTAAAACAGCTTATCGTACGTTCTATTCCAATGATTATTTCTATCCATTGGCGTCTCTTTGACTTTGTATTCTAAGCGAATACCATTGAGTCGACGACGTTTTAGACGTTTGTTAGCTTCATCACGGAAGGTAATTCCGGTGATCTGATAAATTCCAAAAGCTGTTCCTAAATATTTAGAATTGACACTTTCATCATCCACCAGTTGGAGGTCAAAAAAGCAATTCAAATAGTCTTTCCAAAAGAGAATAGGGTTTTCCTCCTTGTCATTCATGCTATCCGGACCGTAGCAATCTTCATCATAAATCTCAAAATGATCGGCTAATATTTGATTGGTTTTCGCTAAGAAGTCCTGCGCTACTGCTTTATCCTCGATGGGCAAAATAGAAATAACATCCCGTTCCTCCAAGATATCGAACATAGCGTGCTCTTGGAAACACTGAACCATATCATTAATCAAATCCTCTATATTGTTAAACATCTTTGCCATAATACAAAGGTAAGGATTTTATAGAATAAGCCATCACTATTTTGAGCTTCGCTCAGTTCCTGAAATAAAAAAAGGACTGAAAAGCCCTTTTTATCAATATCGTATCGGATAATCCTCCATAAATTCAAATCTATATCCCTGAGCAATCAATTTATCTACCAAATCATTGAGCAGTTTTGCTCCTGCTTTGGTCTGAAACATATCATCATGCATCAGAAAAACTACATTGTTGGGCTCTTTGGATGATTTGTTGTTCATAAAGTTAACAAGCCTATTGTACACTGTTTCCAACGGCAAAGTCGGCACACCGGTCTGACTTACTATTCGCCACTCTACGTCCCACCCGAATATTTTATAGCCATCCTTGTACAATAGATCTGCCGTAGGGGTAGCATTGGCTACATCAATTTTACGTTCGTCATCATACATCCAGATATTTCTACCGGGTAAGCGCGCGACTTTGCTACTCATCGTAATGGTAGACTCATTCTTTTTAAAATCATCAAACGCCACTTGACTGTCGCGGTAAAAAGTAGTCAGTCTGTTGAAGCCGTGTGTGTAGCTGTGGTTGTATACCGCCACTAGAGGATTCTCTAAAAATTGGGCTAAATCTCGTTGACGATATTTACCAAAAGTGGCATGACGTCCTACCACAAAAGCATTGACCTTAATATTTTTGGATTTCGCCAACGAATCGATAGCCTTACTACCGACCAAAGGCCCATCGTCAAATGTTAAATAGATATGCTTGGGCATTTTATCGTATTCCCTACGCAAAGAATCTTTGAGTTTCTGCTTTTGCACTTTTATGCTGACAGGATTTAGGCTGTCTACGGTAAAAACGATTAGATTCCGTCGCAATGAATCCCACTTATCATGTAATCTAGGACGCAGCAAAACACTTTCGTCCACTTTATTACCAAGTGAGTCATGAGTCTGTGATCCAAAAACAGGGGAAGATAAATTATTGCAAGATGCTAATCCAACTGATGCGAGAACTAGTATGCAATATCCAAAAAGTTCCCTCGAAACTTTAAACATTTTAAATGTATTTTAATATGCACAAAAATAGTCAAAAAATACGTTTATTGATGGATTGGAAAACTATTTTCTCTTAGAAATAGTCATATAAATACTACAAAATAAAAAGCCGATTCTGGATGGGAATCGACTTGTTCAATTAAATGTAAACAAACGTATTTCAATTAAATATTATTACAAGTTAAGATCTCTTATGACTATGCTTGTGGTTGTTATTTTTCTTATGATTCTTATCTTTTTTGTAATGTTTAACGTGTTTTGAAGGTGCTTTACGTTCTACGACATGACTACCTCTACCATGATGATGACGCGGAGCATCTCTTAAGATTGGTTGATGTCTGTGCGATGCATAATGTCCATATCTAGATCTATTTTTGGAATGATAATGCCACGGATTGCGATCATTAATCACGACTTTGTAAGAACGATAGATATCGAATTTTTTGTAGCGTCCCGGTAATTTGGATTTGGTCACCCAACGATTCCCTTGCAGGTAAGTATATCGGCGACTCGCTACATCATAGTATACATCGATCTCGGGTATATAATAATAGCGCACATATTCATAGCCTACTGGTCCCCACATGGGTTGAGAGCCTAGATTTATATTGACATTCACTTGCGCCTTAGCGGATTGATTGAAGACGAATAATCCTCCTATCAGTAATGTAAAGTAAAGCAGTTTTTTCATGGTTCCCTCCTATTATTAATGTTTCTGTTATCGGTATGACTTCACCTAGCGCTGTAAAGATTAATGGCGTTAATGTTAAATTTTGTAAAAGAAGGATAAGACTTTTAATTCCAATGATTTAAAAAGTATCTGATTCAGTATTGCAGTATTTTGTTATCTTTGCACAAATTTTAAAATCTTACAGCATAAAGAATTTATGGCTTTACAATGTGGTATCGTAGGCCTACCAAACGTAGGTAAATCAACATTATTCAACTGTCTGTCCAATGCAAAAGCACAAGCAGCGAATTTTCCATTCTGTACAATAGAACCAAATGTAGGTGTCATCACTGTACCTGATGAGCGTTTGAATAAATTAGCTGAATTAGTAAATCCTCAGCGCATCGTTCCGAATACTATCGAGATCGTGGATATCGCGGGCTTAGTAAAGGGAGCATCCAAGGGTGAAGGTCTTGGCAATCAATTTTTGGGAAATATCCGTACGACAAATGCAATTATTCACGTATTGCGTTGTTTTGACGATGGTAATGTAATCCATGTGGATGGTTCAGTAGACCCTATCCGTGACAAAGAAATTATAGATACAGAGCTTCAGCTGAAAGATTTAGATACCGTGGTAAAACGTATTCAAAAAGTGGAGAAAATGGCTAAAACTGGAGGTGATAAAGACGCTAAAAAAACGTTTGAAATCCTTTCAGTGGTCAAAGAACACTTAGAATCTGGTAAATCGGCACGTACAGCGCCTATATCTGAAGAAGATTTTGAGTACATTGCTGATTTGACGCTTTTGACTGTAAAACCAGTACTTTATGTATGTAATGTAGACGAAGCTTCTGTAAATACAGGAAATGCTTACGTAGAGCGTGTGAAAGAAGCAGTGAAGGATGAAAATGCACAAGTATTGATTATCTCCGCTCAGATCGAATCCGAAATTGCGCAATTGGAAAGCTATGATGAGCGCAAAATGTTTTTGGAAGATTTAGGTTTAGAAGAATCTGGTGTGCACAAATTGATTCGTGCGGCATATTCGTTATTAAATCTTGCTACTTATTTTACTGCGGGTGTGCAGGAAGTACGTGCGTGGACGATAGAAAGAGGATTTACAGCTCCACAAGCAGCTGGTGTAATTCATACAGACTTCGAAAAAGGATTTATCCGTGCTGAAGTTATCAAATATGCTGATTTCGTTCAATATGGTTCTGAAAATGCGGTAAAAGAAGCTGGTAAACTTAGTGTAGAAGGAAAAACTTATATCGTAGAAGATGGTGATATCATGCACTTCCGCTTCAACGTGTAAACAGTATTAATTAAAATAAAATGGAATAGGCTAAAGAATATCTTTAGCCTATTTTTATTTATACCTATATTTAATTTTGAATTAAATATTACACAAAATATCCTATTTTGTGCTGTTTTAATATTACATCAAAAATTAACCAATACATATAAAACTAATGGAAGCCATCCTGTTCTTGCTCATAATATGTTTGCTATTGTACATCATTTCGAATCAGAAAAAAGAAATCGGCCAGCTTCGGGATGGCTTAAAGCATACATTTGATGAATTAATCTCTATTAAAAAATTAATTGAGTCACTCAATTCAAATGTATCCCCCAAGGCTCCTGAAAATATAATTAACGAGCCGGCACCTAGTCCCCAAGTAATAATAAAGGAAGAGGAAATTGAAGCCTCTCCGTATGTGAAAGAAGAAGAAATACTTGCACCGGTGACGGAAGTACGGGAAGAGCTTGTAGAGGAGGTTGTGTGGAATACACCTATCCCACCTCCTATTCCCGAGTATCAACCAGCAATAAGTCGTAAAAAGGTAATTGCCGAACCACGTATGTCTTGGTATGAAAAGTTTAAGGAAAACAACCCCGATTCGGAAAAATTTATTGGGGAGAATCTGATAAACAAAATCGGTATCATCATTCTTGTACTGGGGATTAGCTTCTTTTTGCGCTATGCCATCGCCAAAGAATGGATTAATGAGCCTGCACGCGTAGGCATTGGGATTCTAACTGGCGGATTGATATTGATAATTGCCCACCGGCTAAGACTGAAATTCAAGGCTTTCAGCTCTGTATTGGTAGCAGGCGCAATTGCCGTATTTTATTTTACTATCGCCATTGCATTCCAGGACTATCAGTTGTTTTCGCAGACTACTGCATTTGCAATTATGACGGTCATTACCCTATTTAGTGTTTTTGTTTCTATTGCATATGATCGTCAGGAATTAGGGGTGTTGGCGACTATTGCGGGATTTGCTGTGCCCTTTATGGTAAGTACAGGCGACGGAAATTATCATGTACTGTTGACGTATTTGTTGATTTTGAACAGTGGAATGCTCATTATTTCGTACTATAAGAGATGGTTTATTGTCAATTTCACCGCATTGATTGCTACTATTATTGTGGTTTTTGGTTGGTACAGTACTTTAGAAAATCCGAATACAAACATATTAAATAATGCACTGATATATTGCGGTTTTTCTTATTTTATCTTCAGCATCGCTTTCATTATCAACAATGTAGTACATAAAAATAAGTTCTCGAACTACGAAATCGGAGCCCTACTCAGTTCCACGGCATTATACTTTGCCATAGGATGCCATATCATTCATCGCATTAACCCCGATTACATGGGACTATTTAGCATCACGTTAGGTTTCATTAACATCTTATTTGCTTACACAATTTATAAAAAGTATAGATTCGACAAGAACATTATATATGCCTTAATCGGACTAGCGCTTACGCTGGCGACTGTCACCTTACCTATTCAATTTGAAGGAAACTATATTACGATTTTCTGGGCTTGTGAAGCTGTCTTATTATTCTGGTTAAGTCAAAAATCAAATATGAAAGGTTTTACATTGGCCGGAATAATTGTACAGATTCTTGCTTTCATCAGCCTTATCATGGACATTCAATATTATGCGGCAGATCAAGTGCCCTATGTTTTTATGTTCAACTTAAATTTTATTACTGGTCTTATTTTCATAGGCTCATTACTCAGCACACATTGGCTGTTTTCACGCCATGATTTTTCCTTCCGCTATTTTGAATTAGACTTCAAAAAGAAGTCTTATAGGATTCTGGTCTTTAATCTGGCTTTGATTTTAGGTTACGCACTACCCCTTTTGGAAGTACATTATAAGTCGAATGCCTACTTTACGAATGCGGGGACGAATATGTTTTTCAAATACCTGTACCATATGCTTTATACTTCGGCATTATTGTATATCCTTCACAAGAAGAACAACATACAGCGATGGGGCAATATCCTTATTGCTTTTAATATGCTAGTATATATTTTATTAGGCTATAGATTGCCTATTTATGAAAAAGAAGAAACTTTCTATGGCCTAATGAATTTCCCTTATGCTTTCAATTTCCATTACCTGTCTTTAACCTTATTACTGTACCAAGTATGGCTATATGTGAGACAACATATATTCGAAGCTGTACCAAGCCTGACAATTAAATCCTTTGCGCCTTGGTTTGTTGCCTTTTTCATTACCTATATGTTGAGTGTAGAAACAACTACGCTATTTTTATTTCAGACGGCGAATTGGCCAGAATTTTATATGCAGAAGAAGTTTGTCATCAAAGTTATATTTCCGGTATTGTGGGGGGTAATATCGTTCGCTTTGCTCATATTTGGAATAAAAAAACAAATCAAGGCGATTCGTATTATTGCCTTGGCGCTATTAAGTATAACCATATTGAAACTCTTTACTTACGATATTAGAGATGTATCCGAAACAGGCAAAATCATTGCATTTATTTTATTAGGGGTATTGATATTAATTATATCTTTTGTTTATCAAAAAATAAAAAAACTCGTTGTAGAAAATGACAAAAAACCACTATAAGCACTTCATTTTTAATGCTATTCTTTTCGCTATGTTCTGCTTTCCTTCGTCATTATGGGGACAGCAAGGCAAAGCGAAGATAATCCCCACAGGTTCTGAATATCATCGCATAACTATACCACAAGAGTTTAGATCTTTGATCGGCAATGCTCTAAGCAAAATAAGGATTAAAGATAAAAATGGTCATGAGGTGCCGTATATTTATGTACAACAAGTGCTAGACTATACAAATTTTGTAACCGTAGCTTGTGATAAAATTTCAACGGATAGTACGCAGACATTTATTATCCCAAATACTGCAAAAAAGAAAATAAGTAGTTACGTACTGGAAATTGCTAACACCAATGTCAGTAAAAATTACAGCATAGAAGGAAGCCACAATAAGGAAGAATGGTTTGCACTAGAAAATCATGGGGTATTGGGCAACCTCCAAAGCCCGTCCGAAACATCCGTACTGGCACCTGTACATTTTCCGTTGAATGATTATACTTATATCCGTATTCGCATGGATGACAAACGCTCGGCTCCTATTAATGTATTGAAGATCGGTTACATAGAAATAAGTAATCTAGAACAAGATTATGTGAAATTAAGAGACATTCGTGTAGCAACTCAAGAGATCCAAAAAGAAAAGATAACACGATTGCAAATTACGAAGGCTGGTCGATCCTCTGTCGACATCATTCAATTTCATGTATCCAATCCCGCTCACTTTACACGTCCGGCTCGTTTGTATAGCAAAGAACGCGTTGCTTATAAAAAGAAAGAGCAGACTATGCACATTGGTGAGTATGATTTTAACTTAGCGAATACAAACGCTAGACAAATAGAAATACCTGCAAGTGAATATCCACAAACTCTATATATCGACATACAGAATGATGACAACCCGCCTTTGCAAATAGATAGTATTTCACTATTTCAAACACCCTTATCGATCGTTGCACTATTGCAGAATGGAGAGCAATACACCTTAGAGGCTGACAGTAGCTGGACGTCACCCACCTATGATTTGGCAAAACTTAATATGGATTTTTCTAAGATCACAAAAGAAGCCAAAGTCACGGAAATAAGTATGCAGACTGCTTCGCCAGAATCTGCTTCAGGCAATAAAACCGGAAAAATCATATTGATAATCGGTTGTATTGCAGGAGTAGCTGTCTTATTTTTCTTCGGAGCCTCTCTTATCAAAGACATGAAAAAAGAATAAACTTCATTTAAATTAAATTCAAGTAGGAAGGGTTGATGAATATCGACCCTTTTTTCATAACTTCATAGTAAGATTCTGACGTCAATATTACACATCCACAAATCGCAATAAGTATATTAGAAACATGAAAATTTTAGCATTCGGAGCCAGTAATAGCTCCAAATCCATTAATAAAAAATTGGTGACAAGTGTCGCAAAATACTATAAAGAACTCGACGACATCAAAGAAGTTATTGACCTCAATGACTACAGTATGCCTATATTTTCGGTAGATTATGAAGCCGAACATGGCATCCCTCAGCAAGCCTATGATTTCGCGGCTAAGATTGATTGGGCGGATTTTATATTAATCTCCTTTGCAGAGAACAATGGAAATTATAATGCATGCTACAAAAATATCATTGATTGGGTTTCACGCATTAAAGGGCGTAAAATATTCAATGGTACGCCTGTATTTTTATTGGCTACAAGCCCCGGTGCAAGAGGTAGTCAATCTGTATTAGGTATTGCTGAGCAACGACTACCCTATGATGGTGCAGATGTACTGGACACTTTCTCGCTACCGGAATTCAACAAGAACTTTGAAGAAGGCAAAGGAGTAACCAATATGCTATTGCGCAGTCAATTGGAGGCTAAAGTGCGTAAAACAAAGCGCACACTCAAAGAGAAGTTTGAAAACAATACAGAAAATTAAAGTGTTTATCTATAAATTACCCTAAAAACATAACAACATGGCAAAGAAAGTATTACTACTCGTAGGTGATTATGTAGAAGATTATGAAGCAATGGTTCCCTTTCAAGCTATGGGTTCCGTAGGAATCGACGTGGATGCAATTGCACCTGACCGTAAGAAAGGTGATGTCGTACCGACAGCGGTTCACGACTTTACAGGCGACCAAACCTATAAAGAGCTACGTGGACACAATTTTGCAATTAACAAAGATTTCGATGCTGTCAATCCCGAAGAATATGACGGATTATACATTGCTGGCGGTCGGTCCGCAGAATACATAAGGCTCAACAAGCGCGTCATTGAGATTGTGCAGCACTTCTTCGAAGCTAACAAACCTGTTGCAGCCATCTGTCATGGCATCCAAGTATTGACAACAGCAAAAGTATTAGAAGGACGCACCTTAACCGCATATGTGGCGGTAGGTCCAGACATCGAATTGGCTGGTGGTACATGGAAAAATATTCCTGCCGATCAAGCTGTAGTAGATGGCAAGCTAGTAACCTCACCTGCATGGCCTGGTCATCAACAAATACTGAAAGAGTTTTACAAACTTTTAAATATCCAAATCAATTTATAATACATGAAAAAAAACAAAAAGGTATGGCTCCTAGCTGTTCCTATCATCTTGATATTAGGCTATATGATATGGGATTCCTATAGCCAGCTCGGTATTAAAGATATTCCCGGTGATTTTGAAGAAGTAGCATTTGTCCGTAATGAACAGAATAAAGGAGGTATAGAGCGCATTTATGCGGTGACTGTTGGTGATCTGCACAATGCCAAATATGAAGATTGTGCCGAACTTTTCCCTACAAATGACTTCAATAGTGTGACACGTGTGTTTTTTTTCGATAAGAATAAACCCTATCCTACTACGCTAAAAATAGAACCTCCGCATTATGATACATCGAAATATGAAGCGATAAATATCATCAAAAGAAGAGGCACAAAATAAGGTTGGGCTATTAAATATAAGCTGATAACGCTACCAAAAACATAAAAGAATGGCAAGAAAATATATACCTAGAGATATCAGTTGGTTGAGTTTCAACGGGCGAGTTTTGCAAGAGGCGGCAGATTCTACCGTACCCCTGATTTCGCGCATTAAATTTCTAGGTATATTTTCTAATAATTTAGATGAATTTTTTCGGGTGCGTGTGGCAGGATTAAAAAGAGCGCTATTGGTAGATGAAAAGTCGGCCAAACAGATCTTTTTTGAAAAACCCCAACTCATTCTCGAAGAACTAAACCATCGGCTGATCAAACAACAAAAAAAGTTCGACAAAGTATGGGATGATGTTCAAATAGAAATGGCCAAACAAGGCGTATTTATCAAGTCTAGTGAGGATCTAAACGAGGATCAGCAGAATTTTGTCAAAGATTACTACCTGAAGCAGGTAGAATCTAGCGTTATTCCCCTCCTATTGGATGCAAACCGACCGATGAATTATGTGCGCGACAAATCCCTGTATTTGGGAATTGTAATGGGTAAAAAGAATCAATCCGAGGATTTGAAATACGCCATTATCGAAATCCCCGCTCCATTATTGGGACGCTTTGCGATTTTACCTTCTCCAAAAAAAGAAATTCATGTCATCCTATTGGAAGACATCATCAAATATAATCTTCCTTATATATTCTCCTTTTTTGGCTTTTATGAGTTTCATGCCCACGCCTTCAAAATTACACGCGATGCGGAATTTGATTTGGATAATGACATCAACACCAATCTGGCCGAGAAGATTGCGAAAGCAATAAAAACCAGAAGTAAGGGAAAACCAACACGTTTTGTATTTGACGAAAATATGCACCCGCAACTGGTGGAGTTTCTTTTCAAAAAACTAGATATTACAAAGAAAGACAGCATTATTCCGGGACGTAAAATACACAATTTCAAAGACTTTATGGATTTTCCGAATGTCTTTAAAAGGCAAAAGCTACCGATTGAACGAACCTCTTTCCATCATCCCGATCTCAATAATAAATTGCCGATAGCAAATACCATAGCCAAAAAAGACGTGCTGTTGGCTTTTCCTTATCATGATTTTGATCATGTCATTGATATGCTTCGCGAAGCAGCTATTGACCCGGATGTGACTTCCATTAAGATTACTGCCTATCGTTTGGCACCCAATTCTAAAATAGGCAATGCTCTAGTGAACGCCCAGCGTAATGGCAAACATGTCACAGTCATGCTGGAGCTGCGTGCACGATTTGACGAACAGCATAATCTTTTGTGGAAAGAACGGTTTGAGAACGATGGCATTGAGGTATTGGTCGGAATTCCCAATCGCAAGGTACATGCGAAGCTCTGTGTGATTGAAAAGCGGACCAAAGAAAGTAGCTTCAAATATGGTTTTGTCAGCACCGGCAATATGAATGAGAAAACCGCTAAGCTCTATACCGATTTTTGTTTGATGACCAGCCACGAAGATATTATGGCAGACATGGAACAAGTATTTGATACACTTCGAAATCCCCAAGCTAACCTCAATGAGAATCTAGCTTTAGGAAAAGGAATTTTGTTCGCTCCCACACATATGCGTAGCCAAATTATTGCGCATATAGACAAAGAAATTAGCGAGGCCAAAGCGAACCGAAAAGCGCATATTATCATTAAAATCAATGCTCTCAGCGATAAGCAGTTGATCAAAAAATTGTATGAAGCAGCCGAAGCAGGTGTCACCATACAAATGATTGTACGCGGCATTTATTGTGCTAAAAACCAAAAAACTTTTGCTAAACAGCTAGAAGCAATCAGTATTGTGGATGAATACTTAGAACATGCGCGCGTGCTTTACTTCTATCAGGGAGGCAAAGAAATGATGTATCTATCTTCTGCCGATTGGATGACCCGAAACTTGGATTATCGTATCGAAGCTGCTGTCAGAGTAATAAATAAAAACATTAAAAAGCAGTTGCTCGATATGCTTCATATTCAACTGCGTGACAATATAAAAGCCCGTAGATTAAACAATCTATTAAGTAATAAATATGTCCGTAGCGAGGATGCAGCTTGCCAATCCCAAATAGAGACCTACCATTATTTAAAAAATCAGCAACGGTAATTTTGTTTTGCTAATATTTTTAGTAATTTTACTTCTATGGATGGAAGAAATTACATAAAAGGTAGAGGTGCGCAATATAATCCACAGAATAAATATGTCAATGATGCATATGGACAATTTCATATTGAGGCCATTGATTCCTTTGAAGAAACATCCAATAAAACACTTTTTATTCCTTCAGAAGCTAAAAGTTTAGTACACAAAGTAGAGAGTCCCGATGTGGGTATGGCCTATTCTGCGAATCCCTATCAAGGCTGCGAACACGGATGCATCTACTGCTATGCTCGCAATTCGCACCAATATTGGGATATGGGCTCAGGACTGGATTTCGAACGAAAAATCATAGTTAAAACCAATGCGGTCGCTCTTTTCGAACAGTTTATTACACGGAAAAATTGGAATTTCACCCCCATCCATCTTTCGGGCAATACCGATTGTTATCAACCCATTGAGCGAGACAAGGAACTTACCCGAAATATCCTTCAAGCGGCATTACACTATCGGCAGCCTATAAGCATTATTACCAAAAACGCATTGATACTACGTGACCAAGATATCCTTAGCGAACTTGCTAAATTAGGGCTCATCAAAGTTTTTTTGTCGATAAACTCACTTACCGAAGAAACCCGACAAAAAATAGAACCTCGTACCGTGACGGCCAAGCAAAGACTACGAGTGATCGAAGAACTCGCTAACTGTAATGTACCTATGGGTGTGAATGTAGCACCTGTTATCCCAGGACTCACTGATAGCGAGATACCACAGATTCTCAAAGCTGCCGCAGAAGCTGGCGCCCAATGGGCTAATTATATTATCGTGCGCCTGAATGGGCAGATTGGAGAAATATTCAAGGATTGGTTAGATGTTGCTTATCCAGATAGAAGTGCCAAGATTTGGAATGCTATCAGTAGTTGTCACCATGGACAAGTCAATAATTCAAATTTTGGGGAACGAATGAAAGGCGCAGGAAATATCGCCGAAATCATACGAAGTGTTTTCAAATTGCATTGTGTCAAGAACAAATTAAATCAAAAACCGTTTGAATATGCGTCCATTGATAGACGCACAGGTGAATCCTCTCAGCTTAGTTTATTTTAATATTAAGTCTCAATAAAATTGTTAAACATACGTTAAAAAAGTTTGAAAAACATAGGATGGCATAGTGGTTGCATTTTTCATGTTGATTATAAAATATTTGTTACACACAAATTAAACATTTATGAAAAAAACTATTAAAATCCTGAGTTTATTATTAATTACAGTTTTTGCCTTTACAGCTTGTAGCAAAGATGATGACCCAACAGACAATTCTTTATTTGTAGGTAAATACGAAGGAACTGTCCGCTATTCGGAAGGCCTTTCTGAAATAAAAAGCAACACGAATGGTTCGGTAACCGTAGCTAAAGTTGGAGATACATATAATTTCAACTTTTCGGATGCTATTCCTTCCTTAAATGGAATTAAAATGAAAAAAGGTGAAGGCAATGTAATTATCTTAGAAGATGGAGCTTTTGGATCGATATCGATTTCAGCTTCTGAATTAAGTATTAATTATACCAAAGATGGTAAAACTTGGTTTGCGAATTGCGATCGTTAATAGCATATAACGAATCATAAAATGAATAAAGGGCTTGAAAAATTTTCAAGCCCTTCTTTTTTGTTAAGATTGCACGGTTTTGTCAGCCACTCTACGCACAAATAAATTATAATTCTCGTGCTTCTCGACGATAATCTGTTCGCCCAAATCGATGTAGCTATCTAAAGCAACCGCATCATACCATACGCCATCCACCTCAATCTTCCCTGAAGGACGAAGAACGGTGCGCGCAACACCTGTTTTATTGATCATATTTACTTTTGGCACCGAGGAAGTATAACCACTATCCGCACGCTGCTCATCAGCAAGAACCAACCTTTTGAAAGCGGGTGAATGCAGAATATTTCTGCCAAATAAGACTAACAGTACGACAGATAGTACCATTGATCCTATCACAATTAAAAACGAATTCATTAATACGCCTGGTTTAGAAATTTTAAAATCAAAAAAGTCATTCGCTAACATGGAGAATGAAAGTCCACACAAAACGAAAATTATACCCAATATTCCCGCTACTCCAAATCCAGGTATGACAAATACCTCTAAGGCTAAGAGTACAACACCTATCACGAAAATAGCAATTTCCCAATTATCCGCTAATCCCTGTAAATATAATGGTGCAAAAAATAACACCGCACATACCGTAGCCAATACTATGGCGAATCCAATACCAGGTGTCTGCAACTCAAAATATATGCCGCCGATAATACCCATAATGAGCAATCCATGAACTATTGGGTTAACTAAGAATCCAATAACTTGATCTACCCAGGTCTTTTTATAAGACTTCACATTAGAGGGTTGTACATTTAGCTGTTGGTATACCTCATTCAAACTTTTTACTTCAGCATTGATAATATTCGCCTTAGCGGCCTCTGATGCTGTAAAGGTCAATATTTTGCCATCTTGTTTGATTTCTGGGATAGAAATAGAAGGGTCTACAAAAGCTTCCGCGATTTTGGGATCTCGCCTTTTGGCTTCTGCCGTAGCGCGCATCAAGCCACGCATATAAGACTGATATTTTTCGGGCATGATCTCCCCCTGTGGGTTCACTACACTTGCCGCTCCCAATGAAGAACCACTTTGCATAAAAATATGATCCGACGCCAAAGAAATCAATGTACCTGCAGATGCTGCATTGTTATTGATATAGACGACAGTCTTGATGGGTGAATTGAGCAGCAAGGTGCGTATAGAATCGGCAAAATTGACGGCTCCCCCAAAGGTATTCATTTCGATAAGAAAGTAATCGGACTTCTCTACAAGTGCTTGATCATAAGATTTTTTAATAATGCGCCAAGAATTCGGACCGACATCTTCTTTGAGATCCGTCTTAAATATAGATTGGGCATGTGACATAATTGCCATTATTAAAAACCCAAATAAAAGAATAGATTTAGTAAATTTGTGTAGCATAGCTGTGAGCATTGGTATGAATAAATATACAATAAATAACGTATTCGAGCGAAATTTTCCCTTTCCGATCTGGAAAATCGAAGTGGACTGTTTGCATAACCAATTAGCTGTGGAATGCCGCGATCCCGATTCTACGCTCCCCATATTCTATGTGTTGAATTTTAAAGGAAACCTACTTTTAGAACAATTTCATAGTGAATCGCGCGAATGGACGCTAGAAGACATTCAAGGTGACTATCTTATTCTCAAACGATTTGGCGAATATTCCCCCATTCAGGCGGGTATTCAAGTCATTCATATTCCTACCAAAAGCACGGTATTCACCTACATGGAATATATCATTAAAGAAGTTTTCAACAAGGTTATTCAAGCGTATCATCGCTCCATTCCGTCCGGACTATTTTTTTATATAGATATCGTGACGGGAGAAGTTTCCAATACGCCCTCTTTTGATACATCTTTTCCTGTACGAGATATCCGATATCCTATTCCTTTTCAAGGAACAGTACCTTCGTTTTTGAATCAGATTTCTTTTATCGACCAAATCTGGTTACAACCGTATAAAGATTTATTTCTTTGGTCTTACCATACCCAGACCGCCAATCACTACCATCTTAGCCTATCGTTATCTTCTAGAAATGAGTTATATGACACTAAAGTTATAATTGATGACATGGACAAATTAATCCCTCAACCTTATTTTACTGTCAAAGACCATATTTTCTTTTTATCAAGTAATAAAATGAAAATTTCCTCGTATTTAGTATAATTGTAAGATATGAAGCAGAAAAAAAACTTTAAAACGTATCATAAATTATCTTTTTTATTTGCACTTGGTTTAGCTTTTCCCGCTGTAGAGAGCCTGCAAGCCAAAGAATTGAATATTGAAAACAGATTGACAATCACTCTTGATTCCATTGGAACAGAGAATATAAATGGTAAGCGGTATGTGATTCACCGTTTGAAAACGAAAGAAACTTACTATCAACTAAGCCGTATCTACAATACGCCTGTCAATGAAATCATGGCAGCCAATAATAAAAAGAATTTGCGCGTAGGTGATACCGTTCGTATTCCGCGTGGAGCTGCAATTGACAACCGTCCTAAACTACCTACTCCGCAACCCACGACAAGCTCAAGCAACACTAGCAATAAGCCTGTCCTAGTCAATCCAAATGATATTACCGAATATAAAGTAGGCAAGAGTGAAACCCTCTATGCCATCTCTCGACGCTTTGGTATATCTGTCGATGACATCAAACGCATGAATGACCTTACTTCTGACTCGGTGAGAGAAGGACAAATTCTAAAAATCCCTAATCGTGCGCTACCTCCGGTAGAACCTGAAATCGTACAAATTCCGATCGAAGAAGTATTAGAGAATAATAATCCTATCGATGATTCGAGCTTCAAGCCTAACAAATACGGGATCCGTGAGACCAAAGAAAAAGGTGTAGGTGTATGGATGAACGATTTAGAAAATAATGACCAAATAAGTTTGGCACTACACAAGACTGCTCCTATAGGAACTATATTAAAAATTACAAATCCTATGAATAGAAGTGTTACCTTTGCAAAAGTTGTCGGAAAATTCTCTGATAATCACGAAACACAAGGAGCAATAGTGATACTATCAAAATCAGTAGCCTCATCTATTGGTATTTTGGACAAAAGATTTCAAGTAGAAATCACTTATGGTATGCCCTTGAATTAATAATTATTCAGTAACACTTTAAATGGACAAACCATACGTAATTGGTATCGCAGGAAGTAGCGGGTCAGGTAAGACATTTTTTTTGAAAAGTTTCTTAAATCATTTTAAGGACTCGGATATAACGTTAATCTCACAAGACGATTATTATATCCCCGCTAATACAAAAACGCAGGAAGAAAATAGGTTGTATAATTTTGACTTGCCGACATCGATAGATCGCGATGCATTCTACAAGGACATCAAAGACTTATTCGACGGCAAAACAATTTATAAGGAAGAGTACACTTTCAACAATCCCAACATCAAGCCTAAAATGCTTGAAATTATACCGGCTCCTATTTTAATCGTAGAAGGTTTATTTATTTTTCATTACGAAGAAGTGAATAATCTGTTAGATTACCGGATCTTTTTGGATGCCAATGAAGATGTTGCACTAGAGAGAAGGCTTAAAAGAGACTTATTGGAGCGTGGCTATGACCATGACGATGTTATGTATAAATGGATAAATCATGTTGTCCCATCGTACAACACTTATTTATTGCCTTATAAACAAATCACGGACAAAGTAATTATCAATAATACCGACGATCCTGAAGTAATTAACTCAGCCACAGATTTAATTTCACAAGATTTAAGACAAAAATTAAACTTTGTTTAATTTAAAATGATTCTAAATAACTATCTTTGCAGCATGAGTTTGCAAAGTGAGTTGAATCAACAGGATATTCTTATCGATATAAAAGAATCAGCAAAAGGCTTTAATCCTTTCGCTGATTTTTCATGTTGCGCCCTGAAGAAATGTTGTAAAAAATATAAAAAGGGCAAGCGCTGTAAAAAGTGTCCGGATAGATAAATAACTATTATCTACTACTCTTCATTATAATTCAAATCCTTATCAAAGCTTTCTTTCAATTGTGACAGCGCAAATACGGCTATCCCTGTCAACAGTAACAAAGTCAGGATAGCTGCCGTAATAATTCCAAATTGATTTACCAAAAATCCATATAAGATCGTCGATGGAATCAAGGCGCCTCGTACAAAATTAGGTGCAGTAGTCGCTACAGTGGCGCGCAGATTCGTGCCAAACTGTTCTGCTGCAATGGTGACAAATGTCGCCCAATACCCCACTCCTAGCCCCATCAGAAAAGCTAGCCACATAAAACGCTCTTCGCTAATTCCCTGACTAGTCAAATACGCTATCGACGTCAGCACAATCAATATCTGGCAAATAAGTACCACTTTACGCCTTGACTTCAGCCATTGTGCCAATAAACCTGCTAAGAAGTCTCCTATCGAGATTCCCAGGTAAGTAAACATCACCCCTTTTCCTGCACTCAATATGACAGGAGCTCCCAATGCTTTGCCAATTTCAGGAGATTGTGTAACCAATACACCTACGACAAACCAAATAGGCAAACCGATACATAGGCAATAAATATATCGGACAATACGCTCTTTGCTTCGGAATAGTAGTTTCAAACTCCCTTTCTCGACATGCTGCTGAGAAGCAGTATGCGCAAAAAGTCCAGATTCAAAGGCGCCCACCCGCATCAATAGCAGCAGAAGTCCCATACCGCCGCCTACAAAATAAGCTGTACGCCAATCAAACCATTCGGACACGTAATATGCGAGAATTGCACCCAAAACCCCTATACCCGCCACGATCATGGTACCATAGCCACGCTTCCCTTTAGGCATGCTTTCACTGACCAGAGTAATACCTGCGCCCAATTCGCCAGCGAGGCCGATACCAGAGATAAAACGTATAATAGCATAGGTATTGACATCTTGTACAAAACCATTGTAAATATTGGCTAAAGAATATAAAAGGATGGACCCAAACAAAACCTTTATTCTTCCATATTTGTCTGCTATAATCCCCCAGATCAATCCGCCCAACAGCAATCCACCCATTTGCATATTCAGGACGAACTCACCTTTGCTCCGCATAAGCTCCTGAGGCACACCGATATCTTGGAACGATTAGATGCGGACGATAGAAAAAATTATTAAATCGTATATATAAACGAAATAGCCCAAAGCTGCCACGACAACAAGCAGAACGACATTCTTTTTAGGTTTCATTTTTTCAGATGATTAGAGTAGAAAGATAGTGCACAAATTTTTTTAAAACAACATATTGCGCACATTTGACCATACAAAAGGCAAGAAATTGTACTTTTGCAGAATGAAATTATCACCGACAAGTCTTAAATGGGTTTTACGTACATATCCACCCTTTTTATTTCAACGTATATGGGTGAAGAAAATATATGACGATTTCAAAGGTGCAGAGGTTAAGATTTATAAGAGTTTCTTAAATATTAATTCCAACAAAACCGTATTTGGAGGTACTATTTTCTCCGCATTGGATCCTATGCATCCTATTTTATTAGACCAAGTTTTCAAAAAAAGAGGTTTAAAAAAGACGGTAGCATGGCTAAAATCCGCTAAAATTGATTATCTGAAACCTGGAAGTACTGATCTAACGTATCGTATTACTTTGGATATTACTGAGATCGAAGAGGCGTACAAAACAATTAAAGCAAAAGGAAAAGTCATCAAAACCTTCACCACGGAGGTGATTGACAAAAATGGCGTAAAGTGTGCAGTTTGTCAAAATGAAATATATATCCGAGATTTGACTTTCGACTTTAGTCTACTTAAACGTATTGAAAAAGAAAAGGTAAAAACAGCTTAAACTGTAATCACATGAAAAAAACTATTCTTGCAGCTATTATCGCCTTGGCGACATTAAACAGCTGTCAACAGCAGTCCAACAATGATGCTTCACAATTGAAAAATCTGTCCGAAGAAGCAATTCAGGTACATGATGAAATCATGCCGCAGATAGCACATTTTGACCGTGCTACGTTAAAAATCGACTCTATATTGGAGAACTTAGGCAGCATTGCAAAAAAAGACAATACCCTCGATACAGCTATTGTAAAATCGGAATTAGAAACCCTTAAGCAAAATTTGGAATCTGCTACCGATAATATGATGACATGGATGAGAGATTATGCACCGGATAGTACCGATGTAGCTTACCAAAAGGCTGAAATCGAAAAAGTCAAAGCCATGAAAAAACAATTCGAAGATGTTTCTTTAGAAAGTAATACCAAATTGGGCAAATTTTAATGCATATGATAAAGAATATTTTAGCTTTAGCTGCAGTAACAATTACTTTTATAGCCTGCGAATCGAAAACACAAAAATTACCAATAATAGGTGAAAGAGATGTGGTCGAAAAAGTCGTGGATGGTAAGACGGTAGTGGACACTGTATACGCTGCTATTCCTGAATTTGAATTTTTGAACCAAGATAGTACGTTGATCAGCGATAAGGATTTTGACAACAAAATCTATGTGGCTAACTTTTTCTTTACCCATTGTCCAAGTATCTGCCCTACAATGCAACGTAATGTGTTAAAGGCCTATCAAAAGTACAAGGGAAATGCAGGTGTAGCTTTCCTATCCCATAGTATTGATTTTAAATATGACCAGCCACATATCCTGAAATCATATGCTACGAAGTTAGGTGTTGACAATGATCAATGGCAATTTGTTACGGGATCAAAATCAGCTATTTACGGGATATCAGATAAATATCTTGTTTTCACTAAGGAAGATGAAAATGTTCCAGGAGGATACGATCATTCGGGATATTTAGTATTGATAGATCACAACAAATATATTAGAGGAGTCTATGATGGCACCAGCGAAGAAGAAACAGAAAAGCTGATGAAAGACATGGACATTCTATTGGCAGAATACAAGTAATTGCCAGTGCGATAGATTGATTTTGCTTCTGCAACAGCACGAGCAAAATCAATCTTCAATAATAAAATTGATGGCTAAGCGTACGCGCATAGGCCACACGACCAGGTGCATATCTGGTGTTTTGCAGCCTTATTCTGTAGTATGAAATTTATTTTTACCCTTGTGATTTTCGGCATGACGCTTTTGGGGCTCTCCCAATTAGCTTCCTGTCAAGGTAATATGGATATTAAAACCGCGCAATATGTGGTGAACGGCCAGAAACTCTACAAAACACATTGCCAAAATTGTCATGGAGCTAAAGGAGAAGGCTTGGGCAAGCTCTACCCTCCTTTGACAGACCACAACTATCTCAGCAAGAACCGTGAGAAATTAGCATGCATTATCAAAAATGGTATGTCTGGTGAAATCGAAATTCACGGAGAGAAATACAATCAAATCATGCCTGCGAATCCCACGCTGAATAATGTAGATGTCGCCTATATATTGACCTACATTACCACCACGTTTGGTGACGCCGATTCTACATTTACACAAGAAGAAGTAATAAAAAACTTAGCAGACTGTAATAAATAGACTTTTGGCGAATTATTATTATATTAGGTTACCCCAAAATCCTATTTATGATAATTCGAAGAAAAAAGAACGCTATTTATGCTAACCTTTGTGTTGGACTTGCTTTAATTCCCTTAATATTCTATCTTATTTTTTCACCAAGTGAAGGATTTCGCCTGTATCACCTAACCTTATGGTTTCTCTCATTATATTACTTGGCTTTGGCCTTATATAATTGGAATACTCCATTGATAGCGTTAGGAGCTGATGAAATAGTTTTTTATACTTTTCCGAAGAAAAAATCCAGCTATCCAATCGACCTTGTCCGCATACAATACAGTGCTGGAGATTATATCTTCGAGACTTCCAAAGAAAAAAACTACCGAATTCCAAAATCATCTATTCCCACGAATCAGTTAGATTCATTCGAAGAATTTATAAATATGCATAATAAGAATACTGTAGAAAAGGGTAATATAGTTTCGGTATAAAATAAAGAAAGGTTTTCAAACGGGGAGAATGAAAACCTTTACTAACCAATTATAAACCTAAATTATGATACCACAAAGATAAGTGTAATCCTTACACTATCCAAATTTATTTGTTGTCTTAACAATTATTTAACATTACCCCCTTTATACACTTTCTTTATAACAATAAATTGACATTAGGAGCAAAAAACAATTACTACATTTGCATACCGAATGAACGTTCAATTTACAGACAAAACAGAAAGTATCTTCAAAAGCACGTTATTGCTTATTAAGGATAATGGTTTTCACGGCACACCAATGAGCCAGATAGCCAAACATGCGGAGGTTGCCATTGGCACCATCTATCATTATTTTCCTTCCAAGGAAAATTTAATTCTGCACCTTTTTGAGTATTGTAGAAAGGAGCTGTACGCTTATATATTCCAAAACGTACATCCTACAATGCCCTATAAGGAACAGTTTTTCACCGTATTCCGTAGTTTCAGCAAATTTCACATCGAACAACGCGAGTATTCATGCTTCTTCGAGCAATTTTATAATTCGCCTTATCATGAAATGATTCGAACAAAAGAACATGAAGAAGGACCTTACGCCCAAAATGCCTTTATCAAATTTATTCAAGCAGGCATAGCCGACAAAGCTATCAAACCATTGAATGAACAGATCATCTGTGCAGCATACATTGGTGCGGCTATCACCTACGCCAAGAATATAGTATACGGTAGAAACGAACATAACGAACAAGAACTTACTGACCTCATTACTATAATTTGGGATGGAATAAAATATAATGATTAACTATGAAATATAATTTTAAGTGCTTACTCTCCATTTTATTTTGCGCTATTACACAGATGTCGTTTGCTCAAACGACGTCATCCGAACTGAACAATAATGCAACATTGGATGATTTGATCAATTACGCGTTGAGTCATAAAATTGACTTAAAACAAGCCCAACTGGACAAAGAAATTGGCGAAAAAGAAATCGCTTCTGCTCTCTCCGGCTGGTTACCTCAGATTCAAGCCACGGGTAGCTTTGCTCACGCTATTCAGATTCCTACCGTGAATATTGGCGGGAATGATGTAAAGATGAGTCAAAAAAACAACAGTGCACTTACATTCCAGGCAGAACAATCTATCCTAAACCCGCAATTGCTACAAGCTTCCAGAGCTTCTAAATTCATTCGTCAAAGCAATGATCTGAATTTAGAAAACACCAAGATCAATACGATTGTGGATGTAAGCAAAGCTTATTATGATATATTGACTAGTGAAGAGCAAATCAAAATCGTCAACGAAAATATCACTCGTCTGGAGCGTCAATATGCAGAAGCAAACGCGCGCTACGAAGTGGGCTTAGTGGACAAAACAGATTTCAAAAGAGCACAAATATCCCTGAATAATGCGAAAGCGAGTTTAAAATCCGCTATCGAGAACCGCAAGTATAAGTATGACTACCTGAAGTCGATCTTAAATATCCCGACGGAAGCTAATATTTCCCTTTCATTTGCCAACCAAAGCATGGAGAGCAATATCCTATTGGATACCGCAGAATTGCTTCACGTAGCTAATAGAGTGGAATACCAACAAATTCAAAACCTGCGTGAAATTCAAAAGCTGAATACACAATATCAAAAGTGGAATTTTTTACCTCGATTAAATGCATACGCTAATTATGGGCTGAACTACCGAGATAATGAATTTTCTAATTTATATACAAACAATATTCCGTCATCCAATGTGGGATTAAGTCTCAGCGTACCTATCTTTCAAGGTGGAAAAAGAATACACGAGATTCGCAGATCCGAATTACAGGAACAACGTTTGGAAATGGATTTGCAAAATCTAGAGAGCCAAATAAGTGCACAGTATTCTGCGGCAATGTCTTCTTATCGTGCTAATATGAACGAATGGCGCAATGCCAGAGGTAATATGGAACTTTCGGAAGAAGTATACAACACCATCAAATTGCAATATGACGCTGGCGTCAAAACCTATTTGGAATTGATGACCGCCGAAACGGATCTGAAAACATCCCAACTCAACTACTTAAACGCATTATATGCGGTATTATCAAGTAAACTTGATATCCAAAAAGCATTAGGCACTGTAACTTCAAACAACTAAAACAACCTACTTAGATATATCAATATGAATAAAACGCAATTATTTTCGGCGCTATTAATAAGCTCAGGATTAATCATCCAGTCCTGTAACTCTAATGATAATAAAAAAGGAGCACCAGCACAGCAAGCGGAAATTGCTACACCAGTGAGTACTGCTTTAGTAAATAAAGAAATTGTGACTGGAGTGAAAAATTATCCAGCCTTTGTCATCGCTTTGCAAGAGACAGAGATACGTGCTGAAGTAACTGGATATATTACGAATATATTTGTTGCTGATGGAGCAGCTGTAAGTAAAGGACAAAAGCTTTACGAAATAGATCGCACGCGCTACCAAGCAGCCGTAGACCAGGCGAGAGCCAATCTAGCGATTGCTAAAGCAAATCTCGATCGCGTAGAAAAAGATTTGCAACGCTACCAGACGTTGGCAGAGAAAGATGCTATCGCCAAGCAGACTTTAGATTATGCAACAACAGATGTGAATAATCAAAAAGCACAGGTACAAGCCGCTCAAGCTGCTTTGACTACAGCACAAACCAACTTACAACGTTCTGTAATCTTTGCACCATTCTCGGGTACTGTTGGTATATCTCAGGTGCGTAATGGTGCCTTAGTAAGTGCAGGAAGTACGCTCTTGAATACGATATCCACTACAAATCCAATAGGTGTTGAATTTCAGATAAACGAAAGAGATATTGCTGATTTCACGAAATTGAAAGCAGGCTCTTCTTCTTCAGATATTTATATCACTCTGCCCGACGGAACACGCTACCCCCAAGCAGGGAGAATCGTAACGATAGACCGTGCAGTCGATAGTCAGACCGGGACTTTAAAAATTAGAGCCTCATTCGCTAATAACAGCAATACTTTACGTACCGGAATGAATACAACTTTGAATGTAGCAAGCACATCGGCACAAGAACAAATTGTGATTCCATATAAAGCTGTATTTGAGCAATTAGGTGTATTTAATGTGTATACCGTAAACGATAGCAGTAAAGTAGAATTGAAGCAAGTGACCTTGGGACATAAATTAGATGACAAGGTCGTAATTACTTCAGGCTTAGAAGCAGGACAAAAAATTGTCCTAGATGGTGCTGCCTCATTACGTCCAGGCACCAAAGTAGTCGAAAATACGGTTACAAACAATCAATAATATTTGCCCATAACTATAATAAAGTAAAGGATGATTTCAGAAGTATTTATAAAAAGGCCCGTAACGGCAATGGTTATCTCCATATTGATTACGATCATTGGAGCCATTAGTTACATGACCTTACCTATCAGCCAATACCCATCTATAGCACCGCCAACTGTAACGGTAACAGCCAATTACACAGGTGCAGATGCACAAACCGTAGAACAAACGGTAACCACACCTATTGAAAGTCAAATCAATGGTACACCTGGCATGATTTACATGTCTTCAAATAGTATGTCCAACGGACAATCCCAAATTACGGTAACATTTGAGGTAGGTACGGATATTGATATCGCCACTCTCGATGTACAAAACCGTGTTGGTATTGCGGAGCCTTCTCTTCCCGAAGCGGTGCGAAGACTCGGGGTGACAACCCGTAAGGCTAATTCAGATATCCTAATGTTGGTATCGCTCGTATCGCCCAATGGGACACGTGATGATAAATTTTTGGCCAACTATGCAAGTTTATACTTGAAGGATGCGTTAATGCGTGTCAAAGGTGTCGGTGATGTAACCGCATTTGGACAGCCCTTCTCTATGCGCGTATGGCTCGATGCCAATAAGCTCGCTAATCTCGATATGACACCAGCAGACGTATCAGCAGCTATCGCAGAACAAAATATTCGTATTCCTGGAGGATCAGTTGGTGGTCGTCCGCAAGAATCATCTACGGTGTTTGAATACCCAGTGATTACAGATTCTGATCTTTCAGAAGTAGAAGATTTTGAAAATATCGTTGTGAAATCCAATATGGATGGTTCTTTAGTGCTATTGAAAGATGTGGCACGAGTAGAATTAGGGCAATTTAACTATGGCACCACGACAAAAGTAAATGGCCTTCGCTCCACAGGTATGATGATCAATCAAACGCCTGGTGGTAATGCAGTAGAAACTGCAGAAGGTATTTACCAAACATTGGATAAGCTAAAGGAATCATTTCCCGAAGACGTAGACTATGTGATTGGTTACGAAACTGTTTCAGTGGTGAAAGCGTCAATCAATTCCGTAATCATGACCTTGTTTGAGGCATTAATCTTGGTTACTATCGTGGTATTCTTCTTTCTTCAAAGCTGGAGAGCCACATTGATCCCTGTATTAGCGATTCCCGTATCAATTGTAGGTACGTTTATATTGTTCACGATTTTCGGATTTTCCATCAACAATTTGACCATGCTTGCCTTTGTATTGGCTATTGGTATTGTCGTGGATGATGCTATTGTGGTGGTGGAAGCTGTACAGCATTATATTGACCATTATAAAATGTCAGCAAAAGAAGCGACAATGCGTGCAATGAAAGATATTACAGCACCGGTAATTGCTATTGCATTGATATTAGCAGCTGTATTCGTACCGGTAGGTTTTATTCCAGGTATGGTGGGTCAATTGTATCAGCAGTTTGCTATTACGATTGCCGTATCGGTGATGTTATCCGCTTTTATCGCGTTGACATTGACGCCTGCATTATGTTCGATTATGCTCAAACCAACAGCTGTCAATAAAGATTCACGCGGTTTAAACAAATTCTTCTACAAATTCAATCAGTGGTTTGAAAAAGTTACTTATCGCTATTCGAAAGGAGTACAGAGATCGATTAAGGCTGCACCGCTTGTGTTGGTTATTCTCTTATGTATATTTATTGGTACGGGTTGGATGTTCCAAACCAAACCTACTGGTTTTATTCCTACTGAGGATGGAGGAATGTTCTTTGCGGGTGTAACATTGCCAGAAGGTTCATCTGCTGCGCGTACAGAAGCATTATTAGAAGAATTACAACAAGAATTGCGTAAAGATTTCCCAGAAATCAAATACGTAACTTCAATCTCGGGTATCAATATTCTTAACCGCTCCTTCCGATCTAATGGTGGATCACTATTCGTATCATTAAAACCTTGGAAAGAAAGAACACGTACCGCAAGTGAAATAACAGGTGCCATCATGGGCAAATACGCATCTTATTCTAAAGCACGTATCTTAGCGGTAACCCCACCTGCTATTCCTGGATTAGGATCGACGGGAGGTTTCTCGATGCAGATTCAGGATTTGCAAACCGTTGATATCAAAGATTTCGAAACGCAAGTAGGCAAATTTCTTGCAGCAGCAAATCAGCGTCCTGAAATTGGCATGGCTTATACCTTATTTAGCTCCAACTCACCCAATTATAGATTGGATGTGAATCGTGAACAAGCCAAAAGAATGGGCGTGCCGATATCAAACATCTATTCTACTATCTCTGCATATTTAGGAAGTAGTTATGTCAATGATTTTACCAAATACGGCCGTAACTTCCGTGTAGTAACACAGGCTGATACGGAATACCGCATGAATATCGAAGATATAAACAAATTGTACGTGAAGAATATTCAAGGAAACTCGGTGCCTCTTGGCGCTTTGGTAAGCTATGAATTGACGACGATGCCATCCATCATCAACCACTACAATATCTTCCGTAGTATCGATCTATCCGGCAGTGCAGCTCCAGGATACAGTTCAGGGGATGTAATCAAAGCATTAGAAGAGGTGGCTGCTGAAACATTGTCTGCAGGTTTTGATTATCAATTCTCAGGATTATCATTACAAGAGAAACAATCGGGATCGAAGACATTACAAATTTTCGCACTATGTATTCTATTTGTATTCTTGCTCTTAGCGGCATTATACGAAAGTTGGTCCGTACCATTTTCGATCCTACTCTCTGTTCCTTTGGGAATTTTCGGGGCAATATTGACGCTGATGTTTATTCCATCTTTGGATAATAACATATTTGCCCAAATCGGTTTAGTAACGATAATCGGTCTTGCTGCTAAGAATGCGATCCTTATTGTCGAATTCGCGAAAGAACGTGTGGACATCGGCATGAACCTAATTGATGCCACATTGGATGCTGTAAAATTACGTTTACGTCCAATTATCATGACATCCTTGGCCTTTATTTTAGGTATCATTCCATTGATGTTATCCACCGGAGCTGGAGCAGCCTCACGACAAACTATAGGCTGGACAGTTTTTGGTGGTATGACCGCAGCAACTTTCTTAGCTATTTTTATAGTTCCTGTTCTTTTTGTGGTTATCACGCGTCTGGCGTATGGCAAAAAGAAATTAGCGGAATTGGAGGCTTCTTTTGATGAAGAAAAGAAAAATCAATTGAGTGCACATTAATTTATCATGCACATATAACAGAAAAGCCCGCTTTGAAAGCGGGCTTTTCTGTTATTAATAAATTGATGATATTTTTTCAAACTCATAATCAAGCAGTTTAAAAAAGCACACAAATTTTCCTTTGTCAATGTAATGAATAAAAGTATATTTGCAGGGTCAAACAAAGAAACAGCTTGCCCAGCTGGCGGAATTGGTAGACGCGTTGGTCTCAAACACCAATATCTTCGGATGTGCCGGTTCGACTCCGGCGCTGGGTACCAAGCCTCGAGAAATTCTCGAGGCTTTTTTTATACTAGTTATAATTGGATATAAAAGGAGCAAGCAGAATTGGGGATCATACTGAAAGTTTGGGGGGTGAATATCATTAAGCATACAACTTCATGACTATATACAAGAAAAAAGAAGTATCTCTTACCCCACGGAATACACTACGAAACGCTTTTAATTTAGCATTGAAAGACTCCGCTGATGCATTTGTACTTCTGTTGTCGAAGTAATGTAGGATTTCAGGGTGGTGTGCTGCAATAGACTTTGCTACACTTTCAAAAGAGAGGATGCCTGCATTCTCTACTTTATTATGCCATAGACCCAATTTGGTAAAGGCGAGTTTTTTGTCTTTGCATTTGGTAAAAATATCTCCTAGAGCAATCCCTAAATCATATGCTTGTCTTAGCTTTGGAAAGCGAATAAACAATAACTCTGCACGATGTTTTTGACTTTCTGTCCACCGGCTAGGGTGCTTGAATAACAGATGTCTAGATCTAGCCAATAGCTGCTTGATGGTATCCCCATTGGATAATAACTCTGGCTCATAAGGAATACTTTGCTTTCTAGCATCCTTTATTTTCTGACTTTCTATATCCAATACTTCCCAGCGGTACTGAATACGAAGTTCCTGAACAGCATCGTATGCTAGCTTTTTAACATGAAAACGATCTATTACTCGCCTAGCATTCCTGAAACATCGTCGAATAGCTTTAGCCATATTAGGAGCCATATCCATGGTCACCTCTTTAACCTTGTTTCTTGTACGAAGAGGAATTCGCTCTAATACAGCAATAATATCTTCTGCTTTTGTCCCCTTAATCGTAGCTACAAGAGTTCCTTTCTTACCTTTTGCAGATTTACTACTTACAATAGTATAAAGTTCACCATTACTAAAACTAGTCTCATCAATACTTAAGTGCTCACCTATATTATCTTGAAATAGTGTCCAATTCTCTGCATGCGATTTTTGATCCCAAACATGGTAGTCGCTCAGATGATTCTTATATTGATCTTGCAACTGCTTGCCATCCATCTGAAAGAACAGACCTACTAGCTGAGCGCTTACAGGATGGTTATCCAAATATCTTCTTTAAAAAAAGCCCGAATTCTGTCGTCATTCCGGTACCCTCACGTACTAGATTCCAATCTCTTGTGATAATCTCTCCAGTGTCCAAAACGGTCCAACGACGACGACGGATATGTAGGATAACTTTTTGACCTCGAATGGGAAAATCGGAAATCTCCGTAGAAGGCATAAAACCTTTTGATTCTAGCTTACTATTATCATAACCTGCAGGAGAGATATTAAGCTCATCTAAATAAATATGAAGTTGATTTTCTACTTGATCTACTTCTTGGATTTGAAAATATTCTAATAGCCCTTCGGGCATTAACAAGGATAATAATTTACGTTCGGCCGTTTGCAAGTGTGTACTATTTTAAAAACTACTAAAGTAATTATTTTTTTAATTCCCCCCCAAGAATTCTGCTTGATCCAGAATTGGTCTCTAGTTAGATCAAATAAAATTTAGAAGATTGGATTAGCAAAAGCACCAAGCAATTGCAGATACCAAGGAATATCACCTATAAACATTATTTTCATATATTTATACATATTAATTCCTTGTAAAGAACTTATTTACTATAGCTTTACGGCATAAGACTAATATAAATCAAGGATCATGAACAAACAATCTCGCCGTTATTTTATACAAAAAATAGGAGCTACAGCTACTATGTTGCCTCTTCTTGCCCCTCTAGATTTATTTGCCGACTCTGCTGGCCACCAAAACCAACCCATGCTACGCGTAGCGCTAATGGGGCTCGGAAACTATGCGTCCCGTGTAGCTAAAGCTATGCAAGACTGCAAATTTGCTAAAATAACAGGATTGATCAGTGGCACACCCGAAAAACTACGCGATTGGGGATCAACATACGATGTACCCGAGAAAAACCGATACAACTACAGTAATTTTGACCAAATCAAAAACAATCCTGATATCGATGCGGTTTATATCATCACGCCAAATGCACTACATCATAGTCAGACCATCAGAGTAGCGAAAGCTGGAAAACACGTAATTTGCGAAAAGCCGATGGCAGTCAGTGTTGAAGAGGGTAAAGAAATGGTTGATGCCTGCAAAAAGGCTAATGTACACCTCTTGATTGGCTATCGTATGCATTTCGAACCGAAAACATTAGAAATACACCGCATGCGTGCAAATGATGAACTTGGAGCTATCAATTTTTTTCAAGGTCAATGTGGCTTTAAAATAGGTAATCCGAATCAATGGCGGCTCAACAAGGATCTAGCTGGAGGTGGATCCTTAATGGATATCGGAATATACGCTGTCAACGGGGCTCGGTATATGGTTGGAGAAGAACCAATCTGGGTCACCGCACAAGAAATAAAAACAAGTCGTGAAAAATTTAAAGAAGGTGTGGATGAAACGATACTCTTTCAACTAGGCTTTCCCAGCGGTGCTGTTGCGTCTTGCTTATCGACTTACAATATGAATTTCTTAGACCGCTTTTTTCTCTCTGGCGACCGAGGATTTGCTGAGCTTCAGCCCGCAACGGGTTATGGCCCAATACAAGGCCGAACTAGTAAAGGACCCCTAACACAGGCCCACACCGAACATCAAACCCTGCAAATGGACGCAATGGCACAAATTATACTGAAAGATCACAAGCCCACTATCGCTGTGGATGGAGAAGAGGGATTAAAAGATTTGTACATTCTGGAAGCGATCTATAACGCTTGTAAAACAGGCGCACGACAAGAAATCCTACTACCTCAACCGCATAAATAATAAACGACGATTAGTGAGGTGCTCCTTCATTCTCCAAAACGGTATAAGCATGCCTAATAGTTTTTCATATATCTTCTTAGGCGACCAATTGATGTAATTAATTCATCATTTGGTCAATCACAGTTTAATCTTACCTTCTTTAAAATATTGGTTAATATTGATTAAATGATCCGATATTAGCTCATCTTTCAGCACAAAACAAGAAATGCTAATCTTTTGGATTCGCATTTCTTGTTTATGTAGAATACTTACGAAGGGCTAATCATATTTATCACCCAATCATATTTTTTATCGTTTTTGATTTTTTCATAGATCCACTCTGCTCCATGTGCCGTAAGGTGATCGGAATCGTAATATATTGGAAATTTTTCTTCAGATTTAACAACATTTGTATAAAAAAAGTTGAATATTTGTATAGTATACAAATGCGTAATAAAGAAAGAAAATTCAATTATTTATTGTAAATAGAGTAGTATAAAAGTTGTAAAACGTCAGATTTTTTGATTTTGCTTTTTTTAATGGTTTTTTTGAGCTAATTCGAGCGGAAAAATTTGATCAAAATGGGATGCTTCAAAAATTCGGATATTGTATATATTGCTGTAATTCCGAAGTTAATATTGTAAATAAGATTTGCGATCTATAGGTTGATCCATACATTAACACCAATAACATTCTCTTCTTATTCCTAATCTTCTATATATATAAATGATACACCGATTATTAGCATTCAGGACGAACATTATTTCTAATTAAATTGAAAAAACATTGCACTATCTACGACAAATATTATATATTTGCATCGTCGAAAACGAAACAGCTTGCCCAGCTGGCGGAATTGGTAGACGCGTTGGTCTCAAACACCAATATCTTCGGATGTGCCGGTTCGACTCCGGCGCTGGGTACTAAAAAGGGAATTGATAAAATCAACTCCCTTTTTTAATGTATTGCCCTCGACTGTTCTATCCCTTAAATCCATATTATCCACTTGCTCCTATCTACATTCAATAGCATGACCTTAGCTAAGAGCATATTAATGTAATTGGATTAATAAATAATTATAATACGCTTATAAAAATATTTTCTGACAAAGGAAACATTTTCAGCGTGTGGTCGTTATCCTATTAACTTAGACCTTATTGCATGATATTCAACAAATTCAAGAATTTTCGAATAGTCAAACGAATAGAAAATCGGGTTAAATCAAAATTGGGACGAATTGCACATTTAAAAACCGAACTTACGTGCCCTAAAAGCTGGTACGGAAATGATTATGGCGGTTTTTATATTAACCCAAGTATGCTCAATGAAAACTCCGTTGTTTACTCCTTTGGAATAGGACAAGACATTTCCTTTGATTTAACGGTGATTAAAAATCACAATTGCCAGGTGTACGGATTTGATCCAACACCTAAATCTATTGCTTGGGTGCAAGCACAAAATTTCCCGACCAACTTTCATTTTGATGGCATTGGGATTGGCCAAAAGACAGAAACTGCTATATTCAATCTACCGAAAAATGAAGCTTATGTGTCCGGTAGCCTATATGAACATGCTTTTGTCGATACCCACAAAGCCGTGGAGGTACAACTTCGCTCTTTTGAGGATATCGTAGAGAAGTTGCAGCATCCAGTTATTGATGTTTTGAAAATGGATATTGAAGGAGCAGAATATGATGTCATCGATAATATCCTCGCCGCTGAAGTGCAAATTCGGCAAATATTATTGGAAATACATGAGCGGTTTTTTGAAGATGGAAAGTCTAAAACAGAAAAATTACTTCAAAAATTACGTAACAAAGGATATAAACTTTTTGCTATATCCGACAGTTATCAAGAAATTTCTTTTATTAAGCTATAATCAAACTATTAGCTAATAAAAATTCTTTTGTCTATATTGCCATTTTTATAGACATAAATTATGTACCCGCGTACTTCTAAAAATAAAGTGCAATTCGAAGAACTCTTCTTTTCGTACCACAAGAAGGTGTACGCTTATGCGTATAAAAAAACTAATTCCACCTACATAGCAGAAGAAACTGTACAACGTGTATTTATCAAGTTGTGGGACAACCTAGAACATAAAGAAGTGCTCGTGGACATAAATGCGCAAGTATTCTGTATCACCCGCACTGTATTATTAGATATTATCAAACAGGAAAATAGACGCAGACACAATCTGCAAGAATACAGTATTACAGACAGCTACCCATCGCCTACGGAGATTTTCTCAGCCAAAGAGTTGAAACACCAACTGGATCAGCATATTGAAGCTATGGAACACTTCCACTACAATAAGGACGCAGGGATGTTTGTCTGTCCGGCAGGCCATCTAGCAATCAAAAAAGCTCGGGGAGGAAAAAAGAACGGAGTGACTAATCAAGTTGACAGCTATTTCTTTGATGTAGAGAAATGTAAGGTTTGCCCTCTCAGCGAAGGATGTTACAAGTAAGGGGCTAGAACTAAGTCCTATTCAATCTCCATAAAATCTGATCTTCACAAAGATCAGATGGCTTTTCAAGAATCAGATTATTATCGAAGAAAGTCTAAGGAAAGATATAAAATAGAGGCAAAGAACAGTGAGCTCAAGAATGTTCATGGTTATGGAAGAGCAGATTCGTATGGCATTGAAAATATGGAAATGCAGGTGCAATGGCCATCTTCACTGTAACCCAGATTACGCAGTAGATATTTTCATTTGAAGATCTATAGGGTAATCCCAAAGTCCACGGAACCATTTTCTACGTTTTTTGGTTAGTGCAATTTTGAGCTTGAGCGTATGACCTACCCTTTCAAAGTAAGCACCAATCGCAAAAGTTCTGTAACGTAGTGTTGATAATGTTTTTTGCGTTTTTTTCTGTAAGACGAATATCCTGAATATCGACATTAGATTATAAGCTATCATGGAGAATATTAATGCGGCTTCTGTTGGATAAAATCCTTTCAGGTTAAAGCTCTCTGCCCCAAAATCGGCCTTTAATTCTTTGATTCTGTTCTCCGCATCCCCACGTTGGCGATACATCCGCCATACATCAGTTGCAGCAAATTCATTATTGGTAAAGTATGCAGAATAGCGATAGTTTCTATGGATTTCATCTTCCGGGAATAAACTTAATGTCCTTCCAGTTGCATTGGGTCTATTGGCTATCTTCTGTCGGACGATTACTAGTCTGCGTTGCTTGTCCCAGGTTTTCCTCTGATAGTGCTTGTCGCAGATTTCAATTCCCTCATCCACCATCAACCAGGTGTCTTGCTTGTCGATTAAATGCTGTACAGGGTGGGTAAACTTTG
>NZ_SMBZ01000021.1 GCF_004342685.1 Sphingobacterium alimentarium | reverse complement strand
CGGTGGACACCCTTGTCCTAAGCTAACACTTCCCACTGTAAAGGCGTGTTCGGGACTTACACCCTAGAGTTATTGCACATGCTGGGCACACAAAAAATGGAGCACTACTAGCATAGTACTCCATACGTTGTTTTTCGATAGGAAGAATTAATATCCAACTCCTGTACGACGTGGCTGTCTTATTGCAGGCCACGGCTGAGGCTTTCCGTCTCTACCTAATGGCAGTACACGTTTTTCTCTATTGACTAACTCAGGCTCCTCGGAAGCTTTGTACGTCATGATGGCTGTAAGTATGACATTACTTTTCAAATCATCAAATACTAATTTATCGTATGTATCTAAATTTGTGTGCCATGTGCTATTGTAATATCCCCAGGACAAAGAGCTTAGCATAAATGCCGGTACGCCCGCCGCCACAAAAGAAGCATGGTCTGAACCGCCACCACCTGGTGAACCTGGAAAATCAGTTTTGATCTCACGTGTAATTTGGAAAGGCACTGCCGATAACCATCTACCTACGTAATCATAGGCATGCACAAAACCAGAGCCATTGATATTCTCTACCCGACCAGTACCGTTGTCCAGATTGAATACAGCTTGTGTCTTTTCTACGATTTCTGGATTATCCAGTACAAAAGAACGCGAGCCGTTCAAGCCTTGCTCCTCACTACCCCACAAACCGATCAAAATTGTACGTTTTGGATTAGGCAACAACTTCTTAAGTACGCGCGCGACTTCCATCATCGCAATAGTACCTGTTCCGTTGTCTGTAGCCCCAGAACCACCTTCCCAGGAATCCAAGTGAGCAGATAATATAACATACTCGTTGGGCTTCTCTGTACCTTTGATTTCCGCAATAGTATTAAAAGATGGAACAGGACCTAATTGTTTTGAAGATGTATTAACCGCTATTCTTGGTTTTATTCCATTTTGGGACAATCTGTATAGTATACCATAGTCCTCTAAGGAAATATCCAAAGTAGGCACTTTCTTAGAACGTGCACCAAAGATTTTATTAGCACCAAATTCACGTGACCAATTGCTGGTTAATATACCTACCGCACCCGCTTCTTCCAAAATTCCCGGAATTGAGTTTACATTATATCCTGTGGCTCTAAGTTTATTCGCCCAGGCCATAGCCAAAGAATCCCGGTTTTTATTCATCTTTTCGATCGATTCTTTCGTGCCATACTTCTCCCAGTCGTGGTCTGGTCTACCGGTAGGCTGAGGCATAGAGATCATTACATACTTTCCTTTGACGCTCGGTAACCAACGTTGAAACTCTAAAGAATCTTTGATTTCAGGTAAAGCAATCACTTCCCCTTCAATAGTTTTTCCTTTAGTACTTGGACTCCATGCCAATTGGGTTCCGGCTAAGGTCTTAATACGTGGATATACCATGTCAATATGTGATACACCTCTCTCCCAGCCTTCCCACTCCCCGAATTGTTGGTTGCGACCTGGTATGCCCCAGCTCTCGAATTTCTTTAACGCCCACTGGTTGGCATTGCTCATGCCCGATGTACCCACAAGACGCGGACCAACGACATCCAATAATTCAAATGCAAGCTGCTCTATTTGTGAATTGTTGTTGACCTCGGCTATGATTTTCTCTACAATGGGCTCCAGTGTTTGAGCCGGCCTTCCCATGCGATTTTGAGCCGTCGCCTCATAGCTCATTATACCTAGTAATAATGTGCTGGACCACATTAAGTTTCTAAAACTTCTCTTGTGTAAAAACGCTTTTTTCATAGTGTAAAGTAAGATTTCAATTAGTTAGTTAGTTTAGTATTGAATTCATAAGGCTAAAAATATGCATTAAAATTCAAAGTAACATCTTACTAAAAACAAATAAAGGTGAACATTTTTGTTACTGTTCACCTTTATTTATTAGCTCGATAAGCCATTTATCGCCAAGCTTTATATTGATTGATCAGACCATTTGTAGAACTGTCGTGAGATTTGACATCTTGATTACCGTCCAATTCCGGTAATATTTTTGAGGCTAATTGTTTGCCCAGCTCTACTCCCCACTGGTCAAAACTATAGATATTCCAGATCACCCCCTGCACAAAAATTTTATGCTCATACAGCGCTATCAGCGTGCCTAATGTCCGCGGAGTAATCTGTTTTAATAGTATTGAATTGGTTGGCCTGTTGCCTTCAAAGATTTTGTAGTTTTTGAGTTTCTCAATTTCTTGCTGACTTTTACCAGCCTTTTGGAATTCCGCGACCACTTCTTCTTCTGTCTTACCGTTCATCAAAGCTTCCGTTTGCGCGAAGAAGTTGGATAGCAATAGTTGATGGTGATTTCCAATTTTGTTATGCGAATTCGCTGGAGCAATAAAGTCACACGGTATTAACTTTGTGCCCTGATGTATTAACTGATAGAAGGCATGCTGACCATTAGTGCCCGGCTCGCCCCAGATAATAGGCCCAGTTTGGTATTCAACTCTATTTCCATTTCGGTCAATATATTTACCGTTACTTTCCATGTCGCCCTGTTGAAAATAGGCTGCAAAACGATGCATATACTGATCATATGGCAAGATGGCGTGACTTTCAGCATCAAAGAAATTGTTGTACCAAATGCCTAAAAGCGCAAGAATAACCGGAATATTTTCTTCAAACTCCGCTGTACGGAAATGCGTATCAGCATCATAGGCCCCTGCTAATAATTCTTCGAAATTGTCATATCCAATACCCAAGGCGATAGATAGTCCAATAGCGGACCATAATGAATACCTTCCACCTACCCAATCCCAAAACTCAAACATATTCTTGGTATCTATACCAAACGCGGACACCCCTTTGCTATTGGTGCTCAAGGCCACAAAATGTTTTGCCACATCACTTTCATTAGCTCCAGATTCCAAAAACCATCGCTTTGCAGACTCTGCATTGGCCATCGTTTCTTGAGTGGTAAATGTTTTGGACGCTATAAGAAATAGAGTAGTTTCAGGATTCACCTTTTTGAGTGTTTCGGCAATATGTGTACCGTCTACATTAGACACGAAATGGAGATTCAGATGGCTTTTATACGGCTTCAAGGATTCGGTAACCATTACCGGCCCCAGGTCAGATCCACCAATGCCAATATTTACAACGTCGGTAATCGCTTTTCCCGTGAAACCTTTCCACTGCCCAGAAATGACTTCCTGCACAAACTCCTTCATGTGCGCTAATACTGCACGCACTTTAGGCATGATATCTTCGCCATCGACGATAACGGGCTCATTCGATTGATTGCGCAAAGCAGTATGCAACACTTGCCTGCCTTCCGTAACGTTTATTTTTTCGCCGCTAAACATGGCTTCTATAGCCTCATCCAGTTTGCATTCTTTAGCCAGCTGGATCAGAAGAGCGAAAGTCTGGTCATTTATTCTGTTTTTGGAATAATCCAGCAATATATCGTTGAACGTAATGGAAAATTTATCAAACCGGGTAGGATCTTCAGCAAAAAGATCTTTTAGGCTTTTTTCGTTGAGTGTAAGAAAATGATCTACTAAATATTTATATGCGCGGGTTGTTGTAAAGTCTATTTTTGGGAACATGTAAATTATCTTTATAAGTTATTTGATAAAAACAAATATAACGCAAAAAGGTTATATTTCTAATCTAGCATATTCTTACTACTTTTACATTATGACCAAAGAACAAATTCAAGACTTGAGGGATAGAGTAGCTTCCCTGAGGAGGCATCTTTGACATCGATGCGAAAAAAGCAGAGGTAGAGAAAGATACTCAAATTACCCTACAACCAGACTTCTGGGACGCCCCAAAGGAGGCCGAAAAAGTATTACATGGCATTAAGAATCTAAAAATATGGACGGAACACTTCGATAAAGTGTCTTCTGCTGTGGACGATGTAGCCATTATGTATGAATTTTTCCAGAGTGGCGATGCCACTGAGACAGATGCACATGAACAGTATCAATTGGCACTGGAACAAGTCGAAGAACTGGAGTTCAAAAACATGCTCAGTGCGGAAGAAGATCAGCTGGATGCCATTCTGCAGATTACAGCGGGAGCTGGGGGCACAGAGTCCTGTGACTGGGCATCTATGCTCATGCGTATGTATATCATGTGGGGCGAAAAACACGGCTGCAAAGTCACCGAGCAAGACTACCAAGAGGGGGATGTAGCAGGCATTAAGACTGTGACCTTGCAGTTTTCAGGAAACTTCGCCTACGGCTATCTCAAAGGCGAGAATGGGGTACACCGTTTAGTACGTATCTCACCATTTGATTCCAATGGCAAACGCCATACTTCTTTTGCATCAGTATACGTATACCCACTAGTGGATGACAATATCGAAATCGACGTAAAAGATTCGGAAATCGAATGGGATACATTTCGTGCGGGCGGTGCCGGAGGACAGAATGTGAATAAAGTGGAAACAGCCGTACGTTTGCACCATAAACCTACGGGCATTATCATCAAAAACCAAGAGTCACGCTCGCAGCTGCAAAATAAAGAAAATGCTTTACGCTTATTAAAATCGCAATTGTACGAAATTGAAATGCGCAAGCGCGAAGAGGCTTCTGCAGCCATTGAAGGATCAAAGAAAAAAATCGAATGGGGATCGCAAATTCGCAATTATGTGTTGCATCCTTATAAACTAATCAAGGATTTAAGAACAGGCACAGAGACCTCCAACACACAAGCTGTATTAGACGGCGATCTGGATGAGTTCCTAAAATCTTACCTGATGGAATTTGGCGGTTAGCATTTCAAACAAAAGGTCCTGAGTTATGCAATTCAGGACTTTTTATTTCTACACATTTATAATCTAAATCTGTCTATTGAAGATTTCTTCAGCTTCCTTATCATCAAATTTTTTAATTTGCTTGGCTAGCGTCTTTTTCATCTTTTTGACGATTCTTTGGTATTTTGGATCATCATATACATTTGTCAACTCTTGGGGATCCGCCTTCAAATCAAATAACTCCCAAGACTCTACGCGCTTGTAAAAACGAATCAGCTTATAGCGTCCTTCCTTCACGCCAAAATGCGGAGAAACCGCGTGCTCACCATTTTCAAAATAATGATAGAATATTTGCTTTCTGTGTTCTTTCTTAGAAGATTTTAATACCGGAACAAAGGACTTACCCTGCATATCGCTAGGAGTCTTAACACCAGCCAATTCCAATAGCGTTGGGGCGATATCGGCATTAACGATACTTGCTTGGGTATGGCTGCCCGCTTTAATCAGTGAAGGATATTTCATCACCAATGGAGTTCTGAAAGACTCTTGATACATAAATCTTTTGTCAAACCACCCGTGCTCACCCATATAAAATCCTTGATCGGAAAGGTAGATCACAATGGTATTCTGGTCTAGATTTTTTTCTTTCAGATAGTCAAGTACCCGCCCAATATTGCGATCCATAGACTGCGCAGTATTTAAATAATCAATCATGTATCTTCTAAATTTCCATTCCGCCAAAGCTTTCCCCGACAATTTCTCTGCATGCATTTTCTCATAAATCGGTTTGTAATAAGCCGAATACTGCTTTTTCTGCTCTTGATTCATACGCTTGAAGTTCCCATCATTCATCATTTCTTCCCAGGATTCAAACATCTTTAAGTCGTAACCCATTCGCATATCTTTATCTATAGACATCTGCTGTGCGGCGGCAGCCTTTCTGCTCGTGTAATCATCATAAAATGTTTCAGGCAAAGGAAAATGTTCTCTATCGTATGCTCCGAAGTCCTTTGGATCAGGCATCCAGGTACGATGTGTAGCCTTGTGGCCCACAACTAAGCAAAATGGGTTGTTTGTGTCTATCGAATCCAGCCAGCTCAGGGCTTTGTCCGTTACGATATCCGACACATAGCCCTCTACTCTTTTCCTTCCTTCTTTTGAAATAAAATCGGGGTTGAAATAATGCCCTTGCCCTGGTAAAATATCATAGTAATTAAATCCTTGCAATTCATGACCTAAATGTATTTTGCCAATCCACGCCGTCTTATAGCCAACATTTTGCAAATCCTTTACAAATAGATTTTGTGAAAAATCAAAGGACGAGGTTTCATTATCCTTAAATCCATTCTTATGACTGTATTTCCCACTGAGTAAAGTGGCCCTACTAGGCCCGCAAATGGAATTGTTTACATATGCGTTATGAAAAACAGTACCTTCAGCAGCAATACGATCAATGTTGGGTGTGCGAGCTATTTTGGACCCATAGGCACCAATTGTTTGGTAAGAGTGGTCATCCGAAATAATAATAACAACATTCGGTTTACTCAGTTGTGCTTGGGAAACAATTACATTTCCCATTACAACAGCCATCAATATAAGCCTTTTTATCATCTCTATTCTTGTTGATTTATTTTTATAATTTTTGATTCTTTATGGTTGCCTTTATTTCTATGCTTTCTGAGCTGCAGCAACATAAATACTAATAGCACTGGAATACATTTGCCAATCCAGAAAAAACATTGTTGTAATTGGAAGCCCTTGCCTTTAAACAAAGTAGCTTGCATTTTCCGCCAACCGCAAGACCTGCGGCGCTGATGCTGGAAAATCATATGCTGCATCTCAGGTAGATGTATGTTTACGTACTAAGCGATAAAACCTATCTAATACCTCATATAGCAAAATACAAAGTAATATATCTATTTGTTAATAGATTATCGAATTATTTTTAAAATAAGGATTGAGTCTATTAAATTCCGCAACAAGACTAAAGAAGTTAAAATTAAAGACAATGTGGCCCATACTAAATAGAGCTCAAGTTTATTGAATAGAAACTATTTAATTTCTGACCGATTTAATCTTCTAAATTGGGGTATTTAAATGAAGATTTGTTGGAATAAAACAACTGAATAAAGTATGTTTTTTACCAAATGTACTTTATTTATGTATCGTTTTATATCTATGAAAGCAATAACTAAATTAATTACTATGAAACAGATAATAGTTTTACTTTCATTTATTATAAGCGTTTTTACAGCAAACGCGCAGACTAATAAATTCCAATTGTCTAGTCATATATTGGATATATCTACTGGGCAGGGAGCTCCCGATGTTAAAGTGTCTTTAAAAAAATGGAGCAACGATAAATGGACAAATGTTCAAGATTCTAAAACGGATGAAATGGTAGAATTAAAGAATTACTAGCATACTCCACGACAAATAATGACGGTGAGTATAAATTAGTTTTTGAAACGTATCCCTATTTTAAAAATAAAAATATTGAGAGTATCTATCCTTATATTGAAGTAGTTTTTACTATTAAGGGTAAAAATCACTACCATATTCCAATTACAGTTACTCCTTTCGGCTATTCTACCTACAGAGGTAATTAATACTGCTTGGCGAGCTATCCATATTTAGATGGTGATAGATTAAATTGACAAGAATAATGTAGGCTATTTCTATTAGCAAAGAATTGCGTGAAAAGACATTTTAGCCAAGTGATAATTTAACTCAAAAAAATACCCTCAAAGTTGAGGGTATTTTTGTAATGTCTTCTTTTACAACTTGATTTCTTCGTTTTTTAGATTGAAGAAATGGAATTCTGTCAAGTGGTAAGATTGTATAGATTTAACTTTAATCCATTTACCATACTTAAAAAACCATTTCATTCGAAGAGAAATCAAACCAGACGTAATGTAGGCGCCTATATAAGGATGTACAAATAATGTTATTCCTTTTTCGTTTTGTTCTTCCAGAATAAAACTCAAGTTGTTTTCTATATCGTCAAGTAAAACTATACTCGATCTTATTTCTCCCGTACCATCACAAGCAGGACATTTTTCATTTGTCACTACGCTCATTTCTGGACGCACACGCTGACGTGTGATTTGCACCAAACCAAATTTACTTGGTGGTAATATGGTATGACGAGCTCTGTCCTCAGCCATACATTCTTTCAGGTAAGTATACAGCTCTTTACGATTCTGCGGCTTGTGCATATCGATAAAATCGATAACCACTATACCACCCATATCGCGCAAACGCAGCTGACGAGCGATTTCTCGGGCGGCTTCTTTGTTTACTAAGAGTGCATTATCCTCCTGGTTTTCCTTACTGGCAATTCGGTTACCACTATTTACGTCTATGACGTGCAAAGCCTCTGTATGCTCGATAACAAGGTATGCACCCCCCTGCAAATTGACCGTTCTGCCAAAAGACGCCTTAATCTGTTTCTCTACACCGAAATGATCAAAAATAGGCTCTTTGTGTTTATACAATTTGACTATTTTCTCTAGCTCGGGAGAGATCTCCTGCACATATGATTTAACTTCTTCATATATGGAAGAGTCATTGACATGTATATGTGTAAACTCATCGGTCAAAATATCACGTAAGATGGTAGAAGCTCTATCCATCTCGCCTAATATTTTTTGTGGTGGTTCTACATTCTTAAGGCGTTTGGTAAATAATTCCCACTTCGAGATCAAGTCTAACAGGTCTTTTTGGAGCTCTTCAACTCCTTTACCTTCCGAGACGGTACGAATAATAACGCCAAAATTTGCTGGCTTAATACTCTCTACAATCTTTTTCAGACGCGTACGCTCGGCACTAGCTTTGATTTTCTTGGAAATGGAAACCGAACTTGAAAAAGGTACTAATACAACAAATCGACCTGCAATAGACAGGTCGGAGCTCAATCGAGGTCCCTTTGTTGATATTGGCTCTTTAGCTATCTGTACCGGAATCAGTATGTTACGACTAAGTACATCCGATATTTTACCAGCTTTATCGATATCTTTTTCAAGTTTCAGACTATTTAGCAGATTCTCTTGATAACTGCCATTCTTTACTACACGGGTAAGCTTAAGTAAGGATTGTACTTGCGGTCCCAAATCAAGGTAATGCAAAAAAGCATCTTTATCGTAGCCTACATCTACAAATGCTGCATTCAGACCTGGCATAATCTTCTTGATACGGCCGAGATAGATATCCCCTACCGAAAAATGACTGCCAGCCTGTTCCTTATTCAGTTCGACAAGCTGCTTGTCCTGTAGTAAAGCAATAGTCACTCCATTTTCAGGAGTCGAATCGATAATTAATTCCTTTACCAACAGCTACTCAAATTTTGGGATACTGACGCCTCGCGCACCAGTATTTAGCCCCTATGAAACATAAAACTCGTTTAATGAAAAAATACAATCTATGAATATAACCGTGGTTTTTCCATAGATTGTATAATGTCTTTTAAGATTGAATAAACCTTTTAAGACTACCTACAAGAACTATTTTTTCTTGTGTCTATTTTTTCTTAAACGCTTTTTACGTTTGTGAGTAGCCATTTTGTGTCTTTTTCTTTTTTTTCCGCTTGGCATAGCTTTAATGTTTTTAAATAATGTTAAAAAATTCTGTTAATTGTTATTTACTCAATGCTTCTATCTGACGATCAATGTATTGAGATAAGGTCGGATCTGCAGCCAGCTCTTTACTTTTTTGGTAAGCAGCGATAGCTTGAGACTTCTGACCAATTTTTTCATAAGCTGTTGCTAAATAAAAATATGATTCAGCATCAGCCTGTATTTCTATGACAGTCTGAAAGCGCTCGATTGCACGATCAAATTGTCCCGACTGCATGGAAAACAAACCTAAGGTTCTGTTGGCATCCAAATTTTTAGGATCAGCCTGTACCACTTCACGCAAAAGCGCAATACCTGCCATAGGATTTGACGAACCCGTTACTAATGAAGCTCCCAAACCTGTTTTAGCAGCCAAGCTATTTGCATCCAGTTCAATGGCTTTCTCATAAGACTCAATAGCCAACTGATTCAACGCAGATGCCAATGCAGTATCTTGTTGGTTGGTATATCCTTTACGAAAAGCATCGCCCGATTTCACCCAATAATCCAATGTCGGTGTAGTCTCCGCCATCTCCTTGTAGATAAAACCCTGTGGAATAGGCTTTGCCAGATCTTCCCATTTATTTGCCAACGACTGCAACAATGTAACCTTCTGTTCTCCTTGGGCAGCTTCTGCTTGTTGTTCGATAGCAGAAATATCTTGCGCAAGGGTTGCATTGATTCCTTGTTTTGCTAATTCGGAAACACTTTTCAATGTATACATTGAAGAAGCGTCGTCCGCAGCGGCAGTAGTGTTCTCTTCTTGCTTATCTACCAAACCCTTGATAGGCTGAACCAAAAGGGCACCTATCATCACAACAACGATAACGACAACAACGATTTGTTTGGTATTAAGCATAAGCGAATTTAAATTATTTTTTTACTTTATTACCATTTTTTACTTTTTCTACAAAAACTTTTGCAGGTTTAAAGCTAGGCACGAAGTGCTCAGGAATAATAATAGCGGTATTTTTTGATATATTACGTGCAGTTTTTTCAGCTCTTTTTTTCACTACGAAACTTCCAAAACCTCTAACATACACATTCTCACCTTCAATCATCGCATTTTTCACAACCTTGAAGAACGCTTCAACTGTTTCTTGTACATCAACCTTCTCTAAACCAGTCTTGGTAGAGATTTCTGCAATAATTTCTGCTTTAGTCATATCTAATATTCTGTAATAATTTATTTCTCCACTACCCACATTTGGGGTTGCAAAATTATCGTTTTTTCATGATGTTTAAAAATATTTTCAAGTATTTATCAAACATATTTTTTTCATAATCAAACGATTAAGCTACTTAGACCTCTCTACCAGAAGCAAAAGAGTCTGCAAACTTACGATTATTTAACTGATTTTCAAACTTTTATTACCCAAAGTCGTGTAACACTTGCGTGAGCCGAATCAAATCTTCTTGGCTGTGTAATGCTGATATAACAACCCTATTAAGAAGTGGGCTATGGGGTAAAGGATAAGGAAAACTAGAAATTATGACCTCATTTTTATAAAGATACCTATATAGATGTGGACTCGTAGAGGTAAAAACGGGGAAACCTTCCGCACAATTTAATCCCGATTCGCTAGGTAAATGTCTAGTGAAGAAATCTATATTTTTATGCAAGGCCGTAAAAGCTTGCTCGTATATTTTTTCCCCTTTCGTCAGGGCGTATATGGCACCTGGGCTGCTCGGCGAGCCGCCCATAAATATGGGGGATTTTTTTATTCTCTCGATTAATGCGTTCGACCCCAATACAAGGCCAGCGTCTGTCCCCAAGCCTTTGGCCAGTGAAGCTAGCAGAATAACCTCTATATGGGCGCGCTCTGACATGTCAGGCATCAGCGCGGATGTATCATATCGCTTTACAATACCCAAGCCGTGTGAATCATCCAAAATCAGGCAAACCCTTTTGGAGGGATTTATCCCTGCCAGAAACGAAAAATCATACCGCTCCGGCTTTAGATTATCAATGGCATTGCTGATAATCAGTGAGGTCTCATACGGCGAGGCATTTATTTCCTCTACCAATTTAGCTCCCCACAAAGCAAAATCATGATCCAGCACCTCTGGCGCTCGATCCCCAAGCCACAATGCCGGATGCGAATGGGGTGCGTAATACACTTTATCAGCAACTAAAGATCTTACTGTAGCTTGGGCCGCCAAATATCCACTCGAAAACAAAGCCGCATCCGCATAGCCAAAACGCTGCGCCATTAGCGCCTCTGCATCATCGTATATACCAAGCTGCACATTGTTGGAACGCGATGTGCCGTTATTAAGCCCATACTTATCAATGCCTTCAATCACCAAATCCTGATAATCTCGATTCACCAATAAGCCTAAATAAGCTGTCCCCCCAAAAAAAAGATATTGTTTTTGATCGACCTCAATAGTGCGAGATGTAGGTTGATGGAGTTGTCTAAAGGCGTTCATTTATGTATACGATTAATACACAAATGTAAAATAATCACCGAAAAAAGCCTATCTCAAATGATAATTCAGCGGAATACTTAAGCCCATACTAAAATTGAATCCCTTAATTGGAGGTAATGGATCCTTCTGCTTTATATCAAACCCATAACCTATAGCAGCCTCAAGAATATTGAAAACACCCAATCCAACTTTAGGTGTCACAGTATAAGGCGTTAGCTCGGCTTTGATAAAAGGCCAAACACCTTTGGCACTCAAGTAATAGGTGGCCCCTAATTCAGGAATAAAATATGCTTTTTTATCTTGAAAAGTCATGTTTACTCCCGCATCAAAACGTAAATAATTTGCATAGCCAATATCTTTTAATGCCCACAAGGACGCTTTGAGAAAACTCTTTTCCTGATGTTGATACCCGATCGAAGGCCCAATTATCCAGTTGGATTTTGCGACCTCCTGTCCATGAAGCAATGTCAATGACATCATAAACATTAAAAATATAGTTACTCTCATAATAAGTTTATATTTAAAAATACGAAAAAAGCACACGCAAAGGTGTGCTAATTTCTCATTATTTAAGTTTGCTTAGACAGACACAAATAAACAATTTTAGTGCCAAAAACAGTATTGAGTGAATAAAATTTAGTTTCTTTTCTCAATAGAAGGTAAAGAAAAACTGCTACTCTCCTTATCTGTATTTTATTTTGTATCGAAAAAATGCTGGAAACAATCAACCTTTTATAGCGGAATATAGTTCTTCCTGATGGAAGATAAATCCATACCTTTGTAATAGAATTTGTTTAATTATGAAAGACATAGCCCACTCTACGGAAGAAGCCATTTTTTCCAATCCTCAACGTATCCGAATTGCTGTGTCCTTATTCTTTTTCTGTCAAGGCCTCGCTTTTTCTTCTTGGGCAAGTCGAATTCCTATGATTATGGATAAACTTCACCTGAGTGAGGCACAATTAGGAACTATACTTCTCATGTTGCCTATTGGGCAATTAATAACCATGCCGATCTCAGGCAAGCTAGTTACAACGTATGGGAGCGCCAAGGTCATGCGTATTGTGGCTATAATATATGCGCTGATATTATGCAGCATAGGATTTGCCAATAATATATATCAACTGGGAGCAATACTCCTAAGTTTTGGAATAGTTGGTAATATGTGTAATATAGCCGTCAATACGCAAGGGGTAGCCGCCGAAAAGATGTATAAAAGATCCATCATGTCATCTTTCCACGGGGCGTGGAGTATTGCAGGATTCACAGGCGCGCTAATAGGCTTGCTTACAATGAATCTAGGTATAGATACCCACATACATTTTCTTATTATCTTTTGTCTGATTGTCATAAATACCTGGATAAATTATCCCCATTTAATTCCCGGAAAGGGCGACCCTCAACATCGCAGTTCATTTTTCACCAAGCCAGAAAGTTCTATGATACAACTCGGAATCATCGGATTCTTCAGCATGGCTACCGAAGGTGCTATGTTTGATTGGAGTGGGGTATATTTTAAAGACATTGTGAGGGCTCCGGAAAACCTTATTATCGTAGGATACGCATCATTTATGGTAACAATGGCTATCGGTCGATTTATAGGAGACTGGGTCATAAGCCGCATTGGCCGCAAAAACACTTTACAGATTAGTGGCATACTCATGTTTACCGGTATGATTCTTTCTGTGGTGTTTCCTGATTTTTGGGTATGTACAGCCGCATTTATGCTGGTTGGTATTGGCGTAGCATGTAATGTTCCAACTGTATACAGCTTAGCAGGACAAAATAAAAAGATTCCCTCTGGCGTGGCACTCGCAATGGTTTCTAGCATCAGCTATTTAGGTTTTTTGATGGGACCTCCAATGATAGGTTATATAGCCGAGATTTTTAACCTACAGTATTCTTTTGGGCTAATCGCTTTCTTTGGTCTTTTTATGCTTATTATGAGCAGCCGATTAAGTTTATTCAAAGAGATAAAATAACAATATTTTGGGATAGGAATTTGAATAACAGAATTTATTCTTTAAATGTATATTTTTGTTCAGATTTATTAACCCCAATATAAAAAGAATTTTATTCATTATCATCTGTGCGTCGCTATGGATTACTTCTTGCGCACCCAAAATTTATCAAGATGTAAATGCAGTAAGTATTACGCAATACTCACAAAACAATTGCAATACTACCTCCTCTAGTAGCAATAAGTGCAAAAAAATGTGGATGCGGAATCCTTGAAAGAACAGCAACGCACCGAGGCAATTAATTTTCAAAAAGAAATGTATAGCGGGTTATTGAAGGAAATCTCAGGGCAAACTAAAGGTAGAAATTCAAGATGTGGAAGTTACTAATGCAATGCTCAGAAAAATTGATGTTGATAAACTGCTTACTATGACACCCGTTGAAATGGGTCAATTACTCAAGGCCGAGGCAGTAGTAAAATCCAATTTTTAACATTCAAAAAATGAACCAATATGAGCCGATAAGAAGAAATAATGAGCCGATAATAATATAGAAGTAAAAGGTATCTATTGTGAAGACATTTTTGCAAAGAACTACAACAAACCGGAAAAGGATCAAATAGCCGAATCCTTAAGGAGAAATCGAACTATGGAAAAAAGGCCATAACAACATCAAGGAGAAGGTTTTTCAGACAACACGAAATAACAGGCTAAAAATCGTGGCCACATATATCGAACTATAAATGACCTTACACTAACAGATTGGGTCACAGATTTTTATTGGCATAAAAAAAAAGGAGACAACCCGTATATGGTGTCTCCTTAAGTAGCCCCGAGCAGAATCGAACTGCTATCAAATGTTTAGGAAACATCTATTCTATCCGTTGAACTACGGAGCCAATATTCAAAAATATAAAACCAATCCTGCAAATCCAATGGAAACTAGAAACATTAAATATAACTATAATTTACCGCTCTCATTATAGATTCAACCAATACCCAATAGTAAAATCCTATATCTTTCTATTCAATAAATCCGTACCTTTGTAGCACATTTAAAGATAGATACTATTATGAGTTTTACAGGTAAAAATTTCCCAAACATTACAGTTGATGCTATTGATTATTTAGGTGATTACATTTCACTTAATCTTTTTGAAAAAGCACAAAAAGAAAACAAAAAAATCTTATTATTCTGGTATCCAAAGGATTTTACATTTGTATGTCCTACTGAATTACACGCATTCCAAGAGGCGGTAGCAGAATTTGAAAAACGCAACACTATTGTAATCGGTGCTTCTTGTGATTCAAACGAAGTACACTTTGCATGGCTAAATACACCAAAAGACAACGGTGGTATCGAAGGTGTAGAATACCCAATTATCGCTGACACAAACCGCAACTTGTCCAGCATCTTAGGTATTTTGGACGTGAAAGAAGTAGAGCACCCAGAATTCGGCTTAATTGCTGAAGGATCAGCAGTTACCTTCCGTGCGACTTACTTAATCGACGAGACAGGTAAAGTGTTTCACGAATCCGTAAACGATATGCCTTTAGGTCGTAACGTGAAAGAATATATCCGTTTGGTAGACGCATACACACACGTACAAAAGCATGGCGAGGTATGTCCTGCAAACTGGGAAGAAGGTAAAGAAGCAATGAACGCTACGCGTGACGGAGTTGCTTCATACTTATCTATGAACTAAGAAGAAATTATTAGTACATCTTAGCAAGAGGTGGAATTTCTTCCACCTCTTCTTTATCAAAAAAAACTTACTATGTTACAAGAATTAGAAAACGACATCCTACAAGAGGTTGTTGCCAACAACGATAATGTAATTGTACAATATTCCGCTTCATGGTGCGGAAATTGCCGTATTATGAAACCAAAATTCAAAAAATTAGCTGGTGAAAACGAGAACATCAATTTTGTAATCGTAGATGCGGAAAAATTTCCTGAGTCTAGGAAATTAGCTAACGTAAACAATTTACCTACTTTCGCAGCATTCAAAGGCGGACAATTGGTGAATCAAGTACAAACAAACAAAATCGACGGATTAATAGACTTATTAAATGAAGTTACCAGTAATTAAGCACCTGACAGATTTCATCGAGCAGAACGATGCAGACTATGTCTTAGAGGCTATCGAAACATTAGAAGCCCTTACAGAAGTGCCTTCGCTCAAAGACGAGGAGCTGGATGTAATCGGCGAATTGATTTCAAATATGTATGGCGCCATCGAGGTGGACAAGTTGATCAAAGAAGGAACTCCTAAAAAAGAGGCACTTAACGTTTTTATGAAACGCGTTTTAGGTTCTATTGACAAATAAGCATAGGGCGGATACGTATTTCTGAGCATAGGACAAAACTTCCACATCGTATATGTGCATAACTCGTACAATGTGGAAATTTTTTTTATCCGCTTTTGTTAATATTAAATCTTTTTATACTACTTTTATACTAGAGCTAAAATAAATCACTTAGGAACGCCTTACCTTGGTATAGCCAACTTTATTTCAGAATTATTATAGCAAACTATTTAAGACTAAAAGATTTTTAATTGTTGTTGGAAAAAGAGCTGAATTTTATATTCAGCTCTTTTTTCATTTTAACATTTCTGTTTCAATTCGCATTTTTTCACATAAAGCCATTATATTTAACTATGCGAATATTAACCCATTATATTTTACTTCTGTGTTTATTCATCGTACAGCAGCAAGATGCCGTCAGTCAAAGTAGAAACAAATCCGCCAGTGAAATCCAACAAGACCTGCAGAAGCTGGACAAATTAGGGTCCGTCCTCTACTTTGCGGCACATCCAGACGATGAGAACACCCGTCTTATTGCCTGGCTTGCGCAAGAAAAGAAATACCGTACCGGCTACTTATCCCTGACAAGAGGTGACGGCGGCCAGAACCTTCTGGGCACAGATTTAGGCATTGATTTGGGATTGATTCGTACGCAGGAGCTGTTGGCGGCGCGCGCCATCGACAAAGGCGAGCAGTTTTTCTCTTCGGCTTACGACTTCGGGTTTTCTAAGACGCACGAAGAAACCTTCCAGTTTTGGGATCATGAAGCAGCACTACGTGAGGCCGTATGGATAATCCGCAAATTCCAACCCGATGTAATTATTACCCGCTTTCCGCCAGATCGACGTGGAGGACATGGGCACCATCAGGCATCCGCGATCCTAGCGCACGAAGCTTTCCTAGCCGCGGCAGACAAAAATAAATTCCCCGAGCAACTGAAATCCCTTAATGTCTGGCAAGCAAAACGCTTGATCTGGAATACAGCCAACTTTGGCGGACAAAATAACACTTCCGATGATCAACTGAAAGTCGATATTGGGCATTATAGCCCGTTACTTGGTGAGTCTTATGGCGAAATTGCATCCAAAAGCCGCTCTCAGCACAAAACGCAAGGCTTTGGCGCAGCATCTTCACGAGGTACGGCTATCGAATATTTTGAACATGTAGCAGGCTCGCCGGCACGTGAAACATTGATGGACGAGGTCGAAACCTCTTGGAAGAGAATTCCAAACACAGCGAACATCCAACAATTAATTAGCGAGCTCAACCGTGATTTTCAGCCAAGCAATCCACAGCAATCTATTGATGACTTAATTGCACTTCGCAAAGCGCTTGTTTCCCGCAGCGTAGATACTAAGAGTTCCTCTGCCAGCAATCAAAAATATTGGCTCGAACAAAAGAAAAAAGAGGTAGACGATTTAATTATAGCTTGTGCGGGCATATGGGCCGATGCAGTAACACCTCAAGGCCATCAAGTCGCAAACCGACCGTTTGCTGTTCAGCTAGAAGCTATAGTCCGAAATCCAGGAGTACAAGTGGAATTAGTCGCGGTCAATGGAAATCCTATTAACGCGGTACTACAAACGAACAGCATGTGGAGAGGCAACACCCAGACTCAGTCAAACAAAATTTCTCAACCTTATTGGCTTGTGGAGCCACATACCTTAGGAAAATTTAATTTCCCTATAGAGTCTGTCGGCTATCCGACAAATCCCGACTATCCCAAAGCGACGTTCACCTTCAAAATCAACAACCAAACCATTACAGTAGACCAACAGGTGAGACAGCGATTCGTTGATCCTGTGCACGGAGAGTTATATGCACCATTGGTGGTGCTTCCTGCGCTTACGGTAAAGTCGTCTTCAGATTTTGCATTAGTGAAAGAGGGAGAAGAGCAGTCCATTCAGCTGACCTTCAGCAGACACGATGAGGCTATTAAACAGTTCGAAGTACAGATTGAGCCCATCCCGGGATGGCAATTATCGCAGCAAAGCATCCAATTGAACTTTGATAACGAGTCTGTGCTCAGCAGAACGATAAAAGTTAAAGCTACAGCAGCTCGCGCTACAAAAGCACTACTGCGCTTAAAGTATAAAGGCGAACCTTTGCGCTATATCAAAACACTGACTTATAATCATATCCCAAGTCTTACGTGGTTCCCTATTACGGAAGTTGCATGTCAGCCTATTGCGCTAGAGCACAACATTCGGCATGTTGGTTATCTAGCCGGAGCCGGCGACTTGGTTCCTGAATCTCTTCAACAGATTGGCATACATGTCACGCCACTTACCGATAAGGACCTCTCCCTTTCCAACCTTCAGAAATTTGATGCAGTTGTCTTAGGGGTACGCTATTATAATATAGCTAAGGACGCGGGTAGCACAGTCAGTAAATTGATGGAATATGTACAGCAAGGCGGAGTGGTGGTTACACAATATACAGTTAATAGCCGTTTGACAGCAGATAAGCTTGGCCCTTATACTTTCAGCTTGGGACGAGCTCGCGTGACCGAAGAAGACGCGCCGGTATCCTTGGATACAAATGATCCAACACTTATATTCCCAAACAAAATTGGGGCAGAAGATTTTGAAGGTTGGGTGCAAGAGCGTGGCCTTTATTTTGCAGAGCAGATAGATAAAAATTACCGTACGCCGCTGCGCATGAATGACAAAGGAGAGCAGCCCCACGCTGGTTCCTTACTTATAGCCAATTATGGAAAAGGTAAGTTTGTGTACACTTCTTTGGCCTTTTTCAGACAATTGCCCGCAGGTGTGCCCGGAGCTTACAGATTATTTGTAAATTTGTTAACGAACGAAAAGTAACATTAAATAATACTATGGAAAATCAATTGAATGACCAACCTTTGAATGTAAAAGGTTTAATTTTATTAATCGGAACTATCTTTGGAGCATTGACTGCATTTGCCAGCTGTGGTACGTTCTTGAGCCTTATTGGTGGTTTGATAGGTGGCCTGATCGTTGCATCCATTTTCAACACCATTATTTTACCTTATAAAGAAAGTGACAGATAATAATATGCCCCTATTTGCACGTAGCTGGAAACAATTTTACATTATTGTAGTTGTTTGGCTTGTGCTGTGCATATTAGGTATGTATTTATTTACCCTGCATTTCTCATGAGTATTATCGATTGGATAGTACTATTTACAACCCTGCTTTTGATAGTTCTGTATGGGATCTACAAAAGCAGGCATATCAACAATATAGAGGGTTTTCTCCTCAGTAACCGCGAGTTGCCTTGGTACAACGTAGGACTTTCGGTAATGGCTACGCAGGCCAGCGCGATCACCTTTCTTTCTGCTCCCGGCTTAGCGTATACCTCAGGAATGAGCTTTGTCCAATTTTATTTCGGCCTGCCTCTGGCCATGATTGTTCTGTGTATCACCTTTGTTCCAATCTTTCATAAGCTTCAGGTTTTCACAGCCTACGAGTTTCTAGAAAAGCGATTTGACATCAAGACCCGGTCGCTCACAGCCTTACTATTTCTTATTCAACGGGGTGTATCTACAGGTATTACCATTTTTGCGCCCTCGATTATTCTTTCAGCGGTACTGCATATTGATGTGTTCTACACGACGCTGCTTATTGGTGGGATCGTAGTCCTATACACCACCTACGGCGGAACTAAAGCCGTATCCTATACCCAATTGCTGCAGATGGGCATAATATTCGGTGGCTTGCTGGCTGCCGGAATGATGGTCATCCACTTTCTACCCCAAGAGATTGGTTTTGTGGAAGCTTTACATATTGCCGGCGAATCGAATAAAACCAATGCCATTGACTTTACCTTGGATTGGAATAACCAATACACGGTATGGACGGGACTGATTGGAGGTTTTTTCTTGCAGCTATCCTACTTCGGTACAGACCAAAGTCAAGTGGGGCGCTATTTGACGGGTTCTTCCGTTCGGGAAAGCCGCATGGGCCTATTAATGAATGGACTCCTCAAGATTCCTATGCAATTTTGTATTCTGCTAATCGGCGTACTGGTATTTGTGTATTATCAATACAATAATGCACCTTTGTTTTTTAATCCGACCGCTGTCGCAAAAATAGAGAATTCGGCTGTAGGCGAACAATACAAACAACTTGAACTCAAGCAACAAGAGTTGACAAACCAAAGGGTGAGCACCCTCAATCGACTGCATGAAGCACGCACCCAACAGAATGAACAAGAATTGGAAGCGTTTAGAGCTCAGCTAAAGCAGATTAATAACGAATCTGCTACACTACGCGAATCCGCCATCCACCTGATCAAAACTAACGACAGCAAGGCCGAAACCAACGACAATAACTATATCTTTCTTTCTTTTGTGACATCGGTATTTCCAAAGGGACTGATCGGCTTGCTCATTGCGATCATTATGCTTGCCTCCATGGGAGCTACATCTAGCGCAATCAATTCACTGGCCTCAACTTCAGTCATAGATATATACAAACGACTACTGAACAAAAATGCTACCGAGCAAACTTACCTCAAGATGTCACGTATCCTCACCTTCGGATGGGGAATATTCACGATCATTATAGCGCTATTTGCTAGTAAATTAGGCAATCTATTAGAAGCCGTAAATATCTTAGGCTCCTTATTCTATGGCACTATTCTAGGAATTTTTCTTGTAGCCTTCTATTTCAAGAAAATCGGAGGAAGTGCTGTATTTTGGGCGGCTGTATGCACCGAAGGGATTATCGTTGGCATCTGGCTATTGGATATGGTCGCCTTCCTTTGGCTAAATCTGATTGGATGTATTCTAGTTATTCTATTTGGGTATCTCTTGGAATCTATTCTTCCTGGAAAAGGCAAAGAAGTATCGTCAATAAAGAGTTAATAGTACTTCTTGTACAAATCATATATAACAGCTTTATCTCGCGCCGTCAATATTCCATTTACCTCTGTACGAATATATTTACGTTTGAATGCACGGATCACCGCCTCTGCATTACTCATGTCGTATCCCATTATTTTCAATGCATCCAGGGGATTAAAACTCACGGGCGGGTCAGGCAGAAAATCCTCATTATACCAAATACCAAAACCTCTTTCAGCTAATCTTTTCCATGGAAAATTGACATTGGGATCATCCTTGCGTGTTGGCGCTATATCGCCATGTCCGATGAAGTTAAGCTGCGGGATCTGATACCTCGTCTTCAATGTATCTAAGAGAACCAAAAGCGCATTCATTTGAGCTTCGGGAAAAGGATCTCGGCCGTTGTTGTCTAATTCGATACCCAAAGAAGCTGAGTTCATATCGGTCAATGTCCCCCATTTGCTGCGTCCGGCATGCCAGGCCCGGTCATAATCATTGAGCATCTGAATGACTTCTCCATCTCGCCCTATTACATAGTGCGAACTCACCTTTGTGTGCTCAAGCTGAAATGTCCGCACAGTCTGCGCCGTGCTATTTTGTGAAGTATGGTGAATGATGACGTAATTGGGCTTTCGATTATCGTAATGGATGGCGCTGGCCCAGTTGGATGACTTATTTATTCCCGTACGCTTTTGTTCCGCCCATTTCTCCTCTGGAGTGAGCACTCCCAAGGCTGAGCTATCACTGATTGGAGGTAAGGAATCTATTTGCTGCGGCACCTGAGCGATAGAATCGGCGCGCAGTAAGTCGGCCTGAACTTTTATGAGCTGGGAAAGGGAATCAATTTTACGTTCCATTCCAGCCAGCTTCGCCAAATGCTGTTGCTGTTGAGCGCTTCCACAAGAAGTCGCCAACCATGCGAACAAAATACACCCAACCCTAAACTTCATACCGATGAATTCAGTTTATCTTGGAAGAGAGAATAATATCCCCAAAGCCAGTCCTTGATTGTATTGGACCTTTGTGCTCTGATCTGAATCATACACCAATATACCCGAGGCAGTCACATTTACCACGCGCGTAATTTTGGCGGTAAGCGTTAAGTCCAATCGATTATCTGGATCAGATAAGTCTTTGTAGTCCGCGAATAAGTTATACCTCGCTTTTAGATTCAAGTTTTTAGATAAATCACGGTCTAGATTCGCTGTAATCTGAAAAGCCAGATCATTACGGAAATTTTCACCTGGATTTAAGCCCCATTTTACTTGATCCGCTTTGATAGGTTCGTTTTTAGGATAACGTTCGGAATATTCAGCAATGGTAAGCGGCTTTACACGATCATCAACCACCAAGGTCTGACGCGCAGTACCTGTTCCTAGACGCAAGGAGAATGTTTTATCCGGTTTATATTCCAAACCGAATGATTCCGTAAAATATCCCGGCCCCATGAAACTACTCTGAACCTCGTAGATATATTCCTCGCCATCGGCATTACGTCGATATGCGTATCCCAAATCGAACTGGGACTCAAAAGTCACAGCAAAATACAATGCCCACTTGTCTGAAAACTTATAGGACAATTTATTATCCCAAAAAATACGGTCGTTATTTTTCTTAGCCAGTTGATCCTTATTTTTAATCTTACCGTATTTAAGATCCAGTTCCGAAACAAAGTTAAACCTGTCTCGTGTATAATCTGCCTTATGCCAAAAAAGGCCCATTAATGACATCGAATTTACTCCGCCTGCATTCCAGTTGTCACTGAAAGATGCTTGATTTGCATTAAGCCCAAATTTGGTCCAATGCTTCCAATAATTGACCTCCAGCCCCAACTCTGGAATAGGAACATTAATTTGCTGAATCGTATTCTTTTTGATCGTGTCTGCATTGACAATCCTTGGTTCTGGTTTCTCACGCAAATCCTTCAGATTTGCTTGAGCATAAGATTGTACGCCTACACAAGTTAGCGCAGCAGTTAGAATAACAGTTAGATTTCTGAACATAAATATTTAAACGTCTAATCTTCCAAATTTAAACCTATATTTTTCAAATCTGGCAATGGTTTTATATAAGGTATATGTTTAAAAAATTCGTATTTCGATTTTACATAATTTACCATCTGATAGCGTGTCGCACGCAATACAAAATTATAGCTAGGTCGATAGCGAATCATAAAATTATCAAGAGCCTCCCCTTCCAGGCCTGTCACACTTTTTACCAACTCCCGCGTGAAGACAATATCAATATAATTATCCTCGTATTCGCGCTGGAAGTATTTGGTGAGCCTCCGTGCATTCTTGCCTTCCCTACTGAAATAATTGTACACCGCATCAATGCTCAGACCTGCTCCATTCTGACCCACGCTCACAAAATCCCCCGGATCGGCAAGTCGGTATGCCTTATTATAATCTTCTTTTCTCCGCGCCAACACTTCCTCGGGCGAAACGCGCCCCATGACGGTCACCGGGTCAATCATTATTGTCTTTCTCTTTAGACTTATGATCAGCGCTTTAGCGCCTTCATATGTCGTCGTATCACTATAATAATTGTCTTTGCTCGCTATGATAACATCGCCCGGTTTAATAGCGATATTAAACTCGCCCTTGTTATTGTTATAGATGCTCGCTCCTGTACTTTTGTTGACAATAAACACACGAGCGACGCGTTGTTTGCTGTCCTTGTCAAGCACCATACCTCCCACATTCTCCTGTCCCCAACAAAGGAAAGGAAAAAAATGCATTAAAATAAATAATGGAATATGGTAAACATTGATTTTCACAAGGATAAAACTACATTATTGCTTACTAATATACCAGCGTATTAACATCTTTTCACTATTTACTTATCACCAATAGCTGACCCAACGAAAGATTTTCAGAAGTAAGATTATTCAATTCTTTAATCTTCTCCACTGGGACATTATATTGTTTACTGATACTATACAGCGTATTGCCTGTTTTCACTTCGTGAATAATCATACGCACGGGCTCCTTTATCTGCTCTGCTTGTACGACTTGTCCACTATCTTCTTTCCTTTCGATCGTTGTTTCGATCTTCTCTTCTCTTACGATTTTCTCGAATTTGCTTTCCGCGCTATCATATTTATAAAGTTCATAACGCTCAATTAGATCAATTAATAACTCCGGATAGCGCGGATTCGTCGCGTAGCCAGCGTCCTTCAATCCGTATGCCCAACCTTTATAATCGTTTTTATTTAAGGAAAAGAGCTTTTCATACCGCTTTCTCAACAAAAACTGCGAGTGATCTTTGAACGACTGCTCAGGATTCTCATATACCCTAAAACAATCATTCGGACTATCATCCGCCCGGGTTACACTTCTTCCTGTCCATGTCCCTCCACATTTTATACCAAAATGGTTATTAGCCTCTCTTGCCAATGTAGAACTTCCGTTACCTGATTCCAAAATAGCTTGTGCGAGCTTTATACTGGCAGGGATTCCATACCTATTCATCTCACTAATGGCAATATTTTTATACTGCGCAATGTAATTCAGCCCCGAGATGGAAGTCGCTTTGCTCGAAGCCGTAGAAGAAGAAGTGGATGGTTTGGAACTGGAAGATGCCGGAGGATGCGATAGCACCCTACCTGTGCGCTTGGAGGCGCAGGATGCTAATAATCCAATAATTAGGGGCAAATAAATAAGTACTCTCATCGAAAGCTAAGTAAAATCTAAGTCTTAAATCTGGTCGTATTGGTCTAATTTGTATCTACTGATTGTGCCCAGTACATGATTCTTCCATGTCTTTGTCTGTGAATAACCCGACCGAGCAATACCTTCTACCCAAGCTTTACAGTTCTTGTGTGCATACGTATCGAATAGATGGGCTGTTTTTTTTCGTCTTTTGAGCAGTTGTACAAAGTCATTATAGGAATCCATGACTGAAGAATAGCCTTTGTAGGCGGATTTAATTTTTTTACTGTTGTTTTTTCCCTTTATACCAAAATGGTTATTGAGATACCTGGCGATGCGACTGTTTCCGTAAGCACTTTCATGAATCGCGACAGCCAGAATAACAGATGCTGGGACACCTGTTTCTCGCATGAGTTGCTGAGCTACGTTTTTATGTTCGCTGATATAGCTTGTAGGACTAAATTTTTTCTGTCCAAATGTTGATGCTACACACGCCAAGCATAAGACCATCACTAGCAACATCTTGCTAATAAAAGATTTTTGCATAATCGCTATTTTAGTTCAACCATTACTTTTTGCGTAACACAAAAAGCCCGTCTCTAACTGGCAATATTAACTTCTCTACACGAGTGTCTTTTGCCAATATATTATTTAATTCTAAAACTTGTTTAGTTTGATTGTCAGCCCTATCCTCAAAAACCTTGCCTTTCCAAAGCACATTATCTATCATTAACACTCCTCCTGAGGGCACGCGCTCGACCAACATCTCGTAATACAAAAGATTTCTCTTCTTGTCGGCGTCAATAAAAACCAAGTCAAAATCTCCTGATATTGTCGGAATAATATCCAACGCATCACCAATATGATACTTTATCTGCGCGGCAAAAGGCGATTGATCGAAATATCCCTGTACACGTTCCTGCTGCTCCTGGTTGATATCAATCGTATGTAATTCTCCCGATGCCCTTAGTCCTTCTGCCAAACACAAGGAAGCATATCCAGTAAAAGTACCTATCTCCAATATTCTTTTGGGCCCTACCAGTTTACTGATCATCGACAGCACTCTTCCCTGATAATGCCCAGACATCATATGAGGCATTGTTTCCCTCAAATATGTCTCCCGATTTATGGTTTTTAACAACGGATTCTCGTCGTCACAAATACTTTCTAAATAACTATTTACGCGCTCCTCATTTTGAAACATAAGAGCAAAGTTAAATAACTTATTTTTATTTTGATTGATTTTTATGTCTTTGAAAAGACTACACTTGTGGGATAGGGTTTAATCGTATAACAAAAAACCTGCATAACGGACTTGCTATGCAGGTTTAAAAATTATAATTAAACGTAATTTATTAATCTAAAGATGCCGTTATTAGTCGTAAAAACTCGGAACGTGTCACATCATTTTGAAATGCACCGGTAAATGCTGAAGTCGTGGTAACAGAGTTTTGTTTCTGTACGCCACGCATAGCCATGCACATATGTTTACACTCGATGACCACAGCTACACCTGCAGGATTCAATGTTTGCTGTATACAATCTCGGATTTCGTTTGTAAGGCGCTCTTGGACTTGCAAACGGCGTGCATAAGCATCCACCACACGTGGGATCTTGCTCAGACCGACGATATGTCCATTGGGGATATAAGCAATATGCGCCTTCCCAAAAAAAGGTAACATGTGATGCTCGCACATCGAATATACTTCAATATCTTTTACCACCACCATTTGGCTGTAATCTTCTTCAAACATCGCACTACGCAACACTTCTGCTGCGTCAATGTCGTACCCATGCGTCAAGAATTGCAGAGCTTTGGCTACACGCTCTGGCGTTTTGATGAGCCCCTCACGATTAGGGTTCTCGCCTAGTGCTTCCAAGATGTCGCTATAATGATGGGCTATACGATCTACATGCTCCTCATTATATTGGTCGATTTTTTTATAACCATCCAATTCTTCACTGAAATCCGTTGGATTTATCATTTTATTTAATTTTGTATTGATTACTGTATTATTGGCCAAAATATTCAACTGAATTATTCTCTGTTTCAAACAGCTTCACACTATGTAGGATGACGCCTCGCTGATCAAAATGCGGCTTGAGTTGATGAAAAATTTCTTGGGCAATGACTTCGGTGGAAGCCATTTTACCTGCCATAAAATCTACATCTAAATTAATATTTTTATGGTCTAACTTACCGATGACATACGTATGGATAATCTCTTTCATGATCTTGATATCCATAACGAATCCTGTTTGTGGATTGATATCACCCTTGACAGTTACGTACAATTCATAATTATGTCCGTGCCAATTGGGATTCGAGCAATATCCGAAGACTTCTTCATTCTGCTCGGGAGTCCATTCCTCTCGATACAATTTGTGCGCTGCACAAAAGCGTTCTCTTCTCGTGATATGTACCATAACTACAAAGATACCGCAAAAAAGCATAACTTAGCATTTCAAAACACAAGAAAATGAAGCCTTTGATAGTCGCCGCTACACCATTTGAGATTTCTCCAAGTATTCCGTTATTGGAAGAGCTGGATATCCCTTGTCTCATCACAGGTGTGGGCATGACAGCTACCGCGTATGCGCTAGGTAAAGCGCTTGCGTTAGCTCCTACTTATGCAGAGGTTATTAATGTGGGGATCGCGGGCTCCTTCAGCAGAGAGTTGCCTCTGGGATCTGTGGTTTCCATCTCTCAGGACACTTTTTACGAACTTGGGGCCGAAGACGGTAACAATGTGTTGTCCATCGAGGAATTAGGTTTGGGTAAGGGCACCTATTTTACTTCTTCGAGAAAAGCTGTGGATCTCCCGAAATATGCCGCAATCACAGTCAATCGTGTGCATGGCAACGAGGCATCCATTGCACTTTGCCAAGCAAAATTTCCGCATGTCGCTCTAGAAAGCATGGAAGGCGCGGCCGTATTTTATGCCTGTGCCCAAGAGGAGTTACCATGCATACAGGTACGCGCAATCTCGAACTATGTAGAGCAGAGAGATAAATCTTCTTGGAAGATAGATTTAGCCATTACAAATCTCAACAATTGGCTGCAAAAATTTATCCGTGAAAATTATTAAGGAAGAGCAAAAGCTTATCTAAAAATGACAATTGTCCATGGAATTCGTGGAGCAAGATTGCAAAAATATCATTTTAAAATATTAGCTTTGCGTATTCTATATTAAATAAGACTATTTTTAGAGACTAATGAGAGAAATACAATTCAGAGAAGCGCTTCGTGAAGCATTGAACGAAGAAATGCGCAAAGATGAAACTATATTTTTGATGGGTGAAGAAGTAGCTGAGTATAACGGTGCTTACAAAGTGAGCCAAGGTATGCTTGACGAATTCGGCGCTAAACGTGTTATCGATACACCTATTGCTGAGCTTGGTTTTGCGGGCATTGCAGTTGGTGCTGCTACGCATGGTCTTAAGCCTATCGTAGAATTCATGACATTCAACTTCTCATTAGTAGCGATTGATCAAATCATCAATTCAGCTGCGAAAATACGTCAAATGTCAGGTGGTCAATTAAGCTGCCCTATTGTATTTCGTGGACCTACTGGTAACGCAGGACAATTAGCGGCTCAACACTCTCAAAACTTTGAAAACTGGTTTGCAAATACACCAGGATTGAAAGTGGTTGTTCCTTCAAATCCTTACGATGCTAAAGGTTTATTAAAATCTGCGATCATCGATCCAGATCCAGTAATCTTTATGGAATCGGAAGTAATGTATGGAGATAAAGGCCAAGTTCCTGAAGAAGAATATTACTTACCAATCGGTAAAGCTAATGTTATCCAAGAAGGTACAGACGTTACTGTTGTTTCTTTCGGAAAAATGTTGCCTCGCGTGGTAATTCCTGCGGTAGCAGAATTAGAAAAAGAAGGCGTTAGTGTAGAATTAATTGACTTGCGCTCTGTACGTCCAATCGATTATGCTACTATTTTGGAATCGGTTAAAAAAACAAACCGTTTAGTGATTGTAGAAGAAGCATGGCCATTGGCTTCAATCTCTTCAGAAATCGCTTTCCATGTACAGAAAAATGCATTTGATTATTTAGATGCTCCTGTTACACGTGTTACATCAGCTGACGTGCCATTAGCATACGCTCCGACATTAGTGGAGGCTTCTTTACCAAACATCGAAAAGGTGGTTAAAGCGGTAAAAGAAGTATCTTATCTAAAAAAATAAGACAAAAAATCCAAGAAGATAGAAAAAGGTGACAAAAACTTAATTGTCACCTTTTTTATTTTTTTCAATTGACATGCCTTCAAATTTCCTATCTTGTACATCTAAAATAAGAATTATGAAAAAAACAATCTCAACTTTATTTATTGCTTTTATAGCTTTAGGTGCTTTTGCTCAACAAAAAGTACTCTTTAAATTAGCTCCAGAAAACAATAAGCCCATCAAATACGAAGTGACTAATAAAATGGACATTGACGGTCCTCAAACTCTAATCATGGATATGATAATGCATATGGACTTAACATATGCTGAGGCTGGAGATACATTAATTAACGTATCAGGTAAATATACGTATGCAAAAGTTGACCTAGATGCGGGAATGATGACGGCATCTTATGATTCTTCTAAAGAACCTACTACGGATATGGAAAAAGCCTTCGCACAGCAATTCAAACCTCTGCTGGAGAGCACTTTAACGTACTCGATGAACAAATTTGGAAAGATAAATGACGTTGACTTCCCAAATGTTTCAGAGCAAATATTTGACAAATCGAGTGTAAACTCTTTCGGAGTAACTTATCCTACTACTCCTATAGCCGTTGGTGAGAGCTGGACTTCAGAAAGCTCCATGGAACAGTTGGGCGTAAAAGCTAAAGCCAAATATACACTGATTGAGAAAACTGCAACGGGTTACAAGATTGATAGTGATGTGAATCTAGAAGATGCCTCGGGAAAATCCATTGGTACCACTAAAGGATACTTCATCGTTAACCCTAAATCCTTTATCACAGTTTCCTCTGCAACGGTTACTGCAATAGAAATGCAAGGTGCAAGTATAAAAACTACTACTGAATTAAAATCTTTGTAATAAAAAGTACATATTACAATCAAAAAGGGAGCACTCAGTAATGAATTGCTCCCTTTTTAGTTTATTGCGTTAATCAGAAATTATGCGTTGATTTCTGATTTATATTCTTCTGCTGATAATAATCCATCCACATCCGCTGGATTCGCTAACTTCACACGGATAATCCAACCTTCACCATATGGATCTGAGTTGACAAGCTCTGGAGAAGCGTCGATCGCCTCATTCACAGCTAATACAGTCGCTGTAGTTGGCATAAATAAATCTGAAACAGTTTTTACTGCTTCGATAGTCCCAAAAACATCATTAGCAGCAACCTCATCGCCTACTGTATTGATATCAACAAATACAATATCGCCCAACTCACGTTGTGCAAAGTCAGTAATACCGATAACGGCTTCATCACCTTCTACACGAACCCATTCATGATCCTTTGTGTACTTTAATTCTGCTGGAAAATTCATTATCTATTCGTTTTTTTTCAAAAATATGATTAACAAACGACATTACCAAAGAGATTGTATGTATTTTTAGCCTATGAATCATCAAATAGAAAAACTCTATCGAATTAGTCAGCAGCCTACTAGAAGAATCATTGGATTGATGTCGGGAACATCCTTAGATGGTCTGGATATTGCTTTGTGCGAAGTTCAGAACTCGGGCACTTCCACTCAAATGAAGCTGGAGAAATTCGTTACGATGGACTATACAGATGATTTTCGACAATTTGTACGACGAATATTTGCTAAAAGACAGATTGACCAGCAAGATTTGTGCGGCCTAAACGCCTATATCGGTTTAGTTCATGCGGATCTGATCAACAAAGCACTGCAAGACTGGGGCATCGCCAACCAAGATATAGATATTATCGCGAGCCACGGACAGACGGTATTTCATGCACCACAGATACTTACGCATGATAAAACTCTTCCCAACAGTACTTTGCAAATCGGCGATGGAGATCATATTGCCGTGAAAACCGGCATTATTACGGTTTCTGATTTTAGACAAAAGCATATTGCCGCAGGAGGTGAAGGTGCCCCTTTGGCTGCATATGGTGACTATTTACTTTTCACAGATGATGCCCAGCACCGCATCCTGTTGAATATAGGTGGAATTTCTAATTTCACATTTTTACCTACGAGCAATTCGGGCATGAAAGCTTTTGCCACGGACCTCGGACCAGGCAATACGATTATGAACCAATATGTCCATAAGCACTGCGAAATAGAGATGGATAGAGATGCGGCCATAGCTTATCAAGGCACGGTGAACCCTACCCTGCTTAAAGCCCTCTTGGAGGAACATTTTCTTTCCCTAGACTTTCCAAAAACTACCGGACCGGAGCTGTTTAACTTAGCTTATCTGGAGGCCAAACAAAAAGAAACAAACACCCTTCTCCTGTCAAAAGAGGACGTCATGGCTACGCTGAATGCCTTCTCGGCGCAAGCTATAATTGATGGAATCGCTGCAGTAAGTGCTAATTTAGAAAATGTGGCTGTCTATGTAAGTGGAGGGGGATTACATAATCCGCTTTTGATGGAAAATATACAAGCAGGGCTGCCGAAGATGTCTATATCATCTATTGAAGATATCGCTATGAATCCAGACGCAAAAGAAGCCTGTCTATTCGCTATCCTCGCAAATGAAACAATAGCAGGATCTTCCGATAATGTGCGCAACATTAAAGATTCACCTGCTATTTGTATGGGTAAGATTAGTCTACCCTCTTAGTTTTTATAAATTTCGTATTCGCGCGTGGTAGAGAAAGTACGGCCAAACATATCCCGTACCCTAAACTCGATGCTGTGCTTTCCAACAGGAAGATCCGAAGGAACGGCAGCCTTCCAAATGTGCGTACTCAGGTTCGGATCATTTGGTCGCTCGCCTTGCATAGGCTTGTCTGAAGTGTCCCAACGTAATACTTCTGCAAGGAGATGCGGATCGTAAGTCTCGGTTCTTCTCATCTGTATCCAATTTCCATCATTTACGCGGTATTCGATGGTATCCTTCTCCCCGCCCAGGAAATAGTTCACGTACATACTCGCTCTGGAGCTTTTGCGCTTTTCGGTTACTTTTGGTAAGTAAATGTCCATTTTATAATCCTTAGGCGCATTGCTAATATGATAATCCACTTCATATTTATTGCCTTTAAAGGTTACTACGGCATATCCTTTTTTGGTACCATCAGCCATCGTGGATGATGGGGCGCCCCATTCATTTATTGCTCCCGAATACCAATTGCCACTGGTGGTTCCTACATTATAATGATGATGAGGTTTCTCTTGCGGCCATCCCAACTTTTGGTCTATGAAAAATTGCGCTTGGTAATGCGTGTGTGCTGACATGGAAAAAGTATATGGAAAATCCTTCAATGCTTGAAATAAACGCAAATTGTCGGCCTCGCGAATAGCATGTCGGCCATTATTCACTAACGGAATATGTGCACAGATAACCACCAAATGGTCTTTCGGCACAAACTTTAAGTCATTTTCGATAAATTCCAGCTGGTCTTCACGCAATCCGCCGATATACTGTCTAGAAGCACCTTCACCATTGTAAATCACATCATCCAATACGATAAAATGTACCTTACCCTTATTGAATGAATAATTATTAGGACCAAAGTGTGCTTTGAAACTTACGTCCGACAAGGTATCATTAGGCACGTCAAAGTTGATGTCATGATTACCCATCACCTGATACCACGGTAAACCGATTTCTTTCATGACATCGATATAGGGTTTGAACAAATTCGGATTATTACCTACTAAATCGCCCAAACTAATGCCAAATTCATAGCCTTGAGCCCCTTTCAACTCATGCACCACGCCCTTTTTAAGGTATTCAACTTGGGTGAGGTTATACACTTGAGGATCGCCGAAAACCATAATCTTAAACTCCTCTTTATCTTCTACACGGTATAAAGGAAAATCCACAGATTTAGGCAGTGGTCCAGTCGGTGTCACGCCTTTATATTTAAGGTCTGGCGCACCATTAGGGTTATGTATATAATAGTATTTGGGTAAGTTATTCTCATCTACAGGTGTGCTGTATCCAGACGGCTTTACGACGAAAATAATATTATCATCTCCTACCGGAAGGCTATACTCACCACTTGCATTCGTCTGCACGACATCTCGGCCATTGGAAACAGCCACATTGCTTAATACTTTCTCGCGCTTATCACGTTTACCATTTTTGTTGCTGTCTTCATACACGACGCCTTTAGCAAAATGCTGTGCACTTGCTTGCAGTCCCAAGAGTAAAAAAGCACCAAAAACCGTGCATTTAAATAAGTTGTTTTTCATTGTAAGGTGTTGGTTGAATTATAATTTAGTTTTCGATTGCCTCATGGATAAAGATTTTGAAAGATAAGGTTCGTTGAAAAAGCTTTGTTATATCTTCCAGAGCGAAAGCTTTTAAAATTTGTTCATCTTCCAAGGGTTTATACAGTATAAAACTTTTAAGTTTTAATATTTCTATCGCTTCATGATCCTCCGTATATCCTGCTGGCGGCCTCTTTAATTGATCCTCCTTGGATAGGTCGTCTGTCGTCCAATTGCCGTCCGCCAGGGCCTTCTCCAGACCCGCAAAATTATAATCGATCTCTTGTCGTATAAGTTCCAAATGCTCTTTCTTGGGTCTCCAATAACCTACCGCAACAAACGAATTTCCAGGCTCTAGATGGACATAATATTCCGGACCATCCAGCTTACGGCCGTCCAGCGAAATCCCTGCTGCAAACCAAGCCTTATATGGTGACTTATCCTTTGAAAAACGAACATCACGATAAATTCTGAAAAGACATTGCTTGGCTTGAATGGAGTTTTCAATATGTGGGTCAAAAGTGGCCAGATTATTTATAAGCGCCTGTATAAAGTTTTCAATATTTTCTTTAGCCTGCTCATATGACGCTTTATTTGCGTTAAACCATTCGCGGTTGTTATTTTCTTTGAGAGCCTTCAGAAAATCAAATGTGGATGCAGCGATATTCATTATTGTAACATTAATAAAAATAAAAACACCAATGGTGCGGCTATTAAAAGTCCATCAAAACGATCCAGTAGTCCACCGTGACCAGGTAGAATATTCCCCGAATCTTTGACATTCAGGCTTCGCTTAAGCATGGATTCTACTAAGTCTCCCAAAGTGCCGAAAATCCCGATTATTGTAGCCATCGTCACCCATTCCCATTTGGCTAGGGAGCCAAAATATTGCTCTAAGTTTAGTGCGATCAGCATCGCAAAAAGCACTCCGCCGATAAAACCTTGCCAAGTTTTGTTGGGTGATATCCTTTCAAAGAGTTTATGCTTTCCGAAGCTACGCCCAGAAAGATAGGCTCCCGTATCGTTAGCCCAGAGGATAATTAAAAATCCTAAAGGAATATAATGATTGAATGTCCCCGATATAAAGCCCAATGCAACAAAAAACAGAAAAGGAATGCATGCGTACATAATGCCTAGCAAGGTATAGCCAATGTCATTGAAAGGAAGCGCACGCTTTTGATATAAACTCACTATAAAAATCAACGAAATCATCGGTATAAACAACCAAACGTACTTGAATGGGATATAACCGATGCAATGTAATCCTATTAGTATGGCCAAAGTAAGTGCTGAAAGCATGCCCAACCATACATTGGGCTTATTTGCCTCAGACTTCACTATTCCATAGAATTCATACAAAGCCCCCAACCCTACAAGGCTAAAAAATAGGGTAAAAACAACTTCACCCAAAAGTAAGGCGCCTATAAGTACGATTATAAAAAATAATCCGGTGATGGCTCTAGTTAGCATCGTCCTCCTCCGTGAATGTTGAACTATTTATCAATACGTTTGCAATAGTCTCGTCGCTTTGTTTCACGTACAACTCAATCTTTCCGAACAGATACGAGGAATCTTGCTTATTCAATAATACTGCGTTCACGCCATTCTCTTCCAGCATCTGCTTCACGATTTCCGCTTCGATATTTTGAGTGAATGTTCTGACTTTAATCCAGTCGTTTCCCATGTGTTGAATATTGTTTTGATTTATTATAAAATAGTATGGCTATCGCAATTGTAAGAATTACACTACCAAGATACACAAAATTGGAGTAGGTATCAGCGGACTGCATTTCTTCAAAAGTTTTGCCTTGCGTAGTACAGTAATAGGCATATACTGCCACTGTGGCATTATTTACAAAGTGTCCCAATATAGGCACCCAGATATTGTTAGTCCAATACAGCATATAGCCAAAGAATGCGCCCAATAGTACACGTGGCACAAAACCGAAAAACTGAACGTGTATCGCACTAAATATAATGGCCGTAATCCAGATTGTCACATGCATATTCTTAAAGATGCGTTGTGCAATGTGCATCAGCGACCCTCTAAAATAGTACTCTTCTGCTATAGCGGGAAATAACGCTAATACAATTATATTAACGAATAGTAAACCCAAATGGTCTACCATCACGACCTTTTTGATCAATCCATTGGAAGAATCTTCTTGCTCCCGCATCCAGTTCTCCACACCTTTGAGCCCCTCGGGAAATGTGACATGGGCATTCCATTCGGCTATTAAGCCCATCAGCGGCGCAAAAGCGACTAAGAACGCTACAGCTAGCGCGTAGAAGGCAACAGGTGTATTTTCAGTAGGAAAATATTGGAACATGGGCTCTCTTTTCTGCAATACCACCGCAGGGAGATAGAACGTACCAAAGGTGCCACAAGCTAATAAGGCATACATAAAAAACCGAGAATTGCCCGTAGCAGTTGCAGTAGACCCTGAAATAAAATCTTGTATATTGGATCCATTGAGCTCTCCAATTAGAAGCGCAAGAATCTGTATACCGATGCTAAAGGCAACTGTATATACCAACAATAAGACAAGGGACATCCAAGGAGAAGGCTGCTTTTCCAAAAAATCATTCATTGGCATAAAGTTATGCATTATTTGTGAATGCAAAAGGGACCGTACAGTCCCTTTTGCATATTGTTAGTTCACACGGATAGGATCCGCGGGTTTTTTTATCTCTTTGTATGGATAGGTTTTCATTTCATCTAAAAGTATCTGCACGGTTTTTTCTAACTGTGGATCGCGACCTTCTAGTAAATCTTTCGGCATTTGCTCCACAAAAACATCGGGAGCCACACCTTCATTCTCAATGATATATTTACCATTCATATCAAAGATTCCGAAATTGGGCGACGTAATGCTACCGCCATCCAACAATGGAGGATAGCCAGAGATACCTACTAAGATTCCCATTGTGGTACGACCCACCAATTTACCTAGACCTTTGTGTCTGAACATATACGGCATCATATCACCTCCTGATCCGGCATTTTCATTAATGATCATCGCCTTAGGGCCGTATATACCATTACCCGGTGTGGTGAAAGGTTTTCCGTCGCGTATGGTCCATCCTGCAATCAGTTCTCTCGACAATAGATCAATAACATAATCAGCAACCGAACCACCGCCATTATTACGCTCATCCAACAATAACGCTTTTTTGTCCATTTGCGAGAAGTAATAACGGTTGAATGAGGTATAGCCTTCCGAACCGGTATTTGGCATATACACGTAGGCGATTTGACCGTTACTTAACTGATCTACTTTCTTGCGGTTAGACTCCATGCGATCCATTTGGCGCAGGGCGATTTCTTGACCGAAGGTTATCGGTTTGACGATGACATCACGCGCTCCAGACAAGGAAGGTTTACTATTTACTTTCAGCAGCACTTGCTTGTCTACACGGTTTTCTAACAACTTGTAAAGATTCACCTCTGGTGTAAGTTTAACCCCATTGACCGCAACAATATATTCTCCTTCTTCGATGTTGACACCTGGCACTGCCAATGGCGCCTTCAACGATGGATTCCAATCTAATGTCGTATAGATTTTATTAATCTTGTACATGCCATCAACGTATTCCAAATCTGCGCCTAAAGTACCTGTACTTACAGATGGACTTGACGGTTGATCACCCGGATAGATATAGGCGTGTCCTACCACCAGTTCTCCCATCATTTCATTCAGCAGGTATCCCAAGTCCGAACGATGGTTTACATAAGGCACAAATTTTTCGTACTTCGCTTTTACAGCTTTCCAGTCTGCACCATGCATATTTTCTACATAGAAAAACTCTTTTTGCATCGCCCATACTTCATTAAAAATTTGTTTCCATTCTAAAGCAGGATTTACTTCTATCTGAATATTATCCAGATTGAGTTTACCGGTATTTGGAGCAGGCTTTTGACCGGCATTGACGATGTAATAATCTCTTCCCGATTGATACAGCATTTTCTTACCATCGGCACTGATACTGAAACGACCTGCATTTTCGATAAGTGTTTTATCTTCCGCCTTTTCTAAGTCGAAAGCACCAATAACACCGCCACGTCTGTAAACCAACATCTTATCGACATTTCCATCCAACGTATAATAGCCGGGTTGTAGCGGTAATGCAATAATTCTACGGTTGATATTGTCAAAATCTACTTCTAGTTTTTTAACATCAGGTTTAGATGCTTCAGTTTTCTTAGAAGCTATTTTACTGTCCTTCTTGTCGGTGCTCGTCGAGTCTTGACCTTTTTCTTCTTTTTTATCCTCTTTAACTGTTTCCTCATCACTTTCATTTTTAAAGATGGAAGGCGTTTTTTTAGAAAGAATGAAAGCGTACACATTGAATGAGGGGTTGCGCTCGTACGCAGACATGTGAAGTCCTGAATTCGTCAATCCTACATTTGTACTTGCCGTGAAGAATAGATACTTACCATCCCTACTGAAGGTAGGCTGGCTGACGTAAGACATTCCGTCGGTGATCTGCTGTGCAACTTTCGTATCCAAATTGTACATAAATACGGCTGTTACCCCATTGGATAGCGTTTTTACATAAGAAATCCATTGCGAATCGAAAGACCAACTCGGCGTAAAGCTATTGCGTGTACGTCCTGTTGTCGAGGCCAAAGCATCCGAATCCACCAATACTACTTTCTTGGTATTGATATCGACATAATAAAGATTCAAGTGTGCATCAGCATAGAAAAGTTTCTTACTATCAGGCGACCAAGTCGGCTCAAAATAGAAGAAATCCTTGCCCAAATCAATAAATGTAGGCTCTTCTAATGCTTTCTGATCGCGTAGCACCAATTGATACTTGCCTCCCGCATCGGAAAGGTAAGAAATCCACTTGCCGTTCGGTGACCACGAAGGATATTTCTCGTGACTAGCCGCTGCATTGGATATATTACGTGCTTCACCTTTTTCACGTGGTACAGAAATGATTTCACCTCTGGATTGGAACAAGGCGCGCTGACCGGTCGGCGAAATGCTGAATTCGCGGATTTCACCACGAATTTGCTCATAGCGTGATCGCTTATAAAGTGGATCCGCTGCAATAGCAATCTTAAGCGTATTTACTTTTTTGCTATTGGTCTCCAGGATATGGATTTTGCCAGCTTGCTCGTAAACCAATTCAGAACCTTTGCCCTGCAAGGTACGTACATCGTAGTCCTTATAGTTGGTCAGCTTTTCGATATTTTTGGTTTTCGTGTCGTAACTAAATACATTGACGATCTTATCTCTGTCCGAAAGGAAATAAACCTTCGAACCTAACCAAACAGGCTTCACATCATTGCATCTATCCCCCGCGATGATTTCTACATTTTTGGTTTGTGTATCAAAAATCCAGATAGACACCATGCCACCGCCACGGTAGCGCTTGAAAGCTACGCGGTCACGCTCTGTAGGGTCTGAATTCTTAATGTATGCCCAATATCTTCCATCCGGTGAAGGCGTCCCTTGATAAGCCTCTGGCATCATCAACGGCATATCCACAGCCTTGTCAACACTGGTCTTATACAATCGGGAGCCCAAAGAATATTGAAATTCCCGCGTAGTAGAAAAATAAAGTTCATTGTTATTTAACCAGCCGCGTACCACATCGGCAGAAGGATGGAAAGTTATTCTTTTAGGCTCTCCGCCATATACCGGAATGGTATAGACATCGTTATTACCGTCATAGTTTCCAGAGAAAGCAATCTGCTTGCCATCGGGCGAAAATAGAGGGTTGATTTCTACACCCGGGTTGGTGGTCAGGCGTTTAGGATTATTTCCATTTTTGTCTGCTATCCATACATCTCCCCCATATACAAAGGTCACATGGGTATCACTGATGCTGGGACTGCGAAGTAAAAGCGTTTCTTCTTGCGCTTTTAATATTGATATGTTAGAAATACATAGACCTATTCCTAGCAACACAGAAAGTTTGTTCAACATACTTAGTTAATATCTGTTAGTTATTTCACCAAATATAATGGATTACAGCTGTATACGAACCGACTATATCTAATATGTTGCAAAAAAAAAGGGTAAAGTTTTACCTTTACCCCCTGTCTGTAATATCTAATATGAGATTAATCCTCTGAAGAGATCTCTTCGTCTACCAAAATACGACCACAGTGTTCACAGATAATCAATTTTTTACGTTGACGGATTTCTGATTGCAATTGAGGTGGTATTTTGTTGTGACAGCCTGAACAGCTATCACGCTCGATAGAAACCACGGCTAATCCGTTGCGATAAGAACCACGAAGCTTGTTGTATACTTTCAACAAACGCTCTTCGTTGTCTTGTGCCGCTGAATCTGCTTTTTTCAACAAAGTCTCCTCCTCGATTTGAGTTTCGGAAGCAATAGTTTCTAACTCTTTTTTCTTTACTTCCAATTCGCCTTTAGCATATTCTAAGTTTCCTTGCGATTTTTCGTAAGCTTCTGTTTTGTTTTTGATTTCAAACTCAGCTTCTTTAATGCGCTTTTCACAAACTTGAATTTCTAAGCCTTGAATCTCGATTTCTTTAGAAATAGCGTCGTACTCACGATTGTTTTTTACTTCGTTCAATTGACCTTCGTATTTTTTGATCGCTGCTTGCGCATCTTTGATCATATTTTTACGTTTTACAATTGAATCTTCTAAATCGTCTAATTCAACTCTGATTTTTTCAAGACGAGTTTCTAACCCAGCGATTTCATCCTCTAAGTCAGCAACTTCGATAGGCAGCTCACCGCGTACTTGGCGAATCTTATCTATTTTAGTGTGGATCGATTGCAACGACCACAATGCCTTTAATTTTTGTTCTACGGTTTGTTCCATTAACTGTAGTATTTTATGGGATTTGTGTCTATTTGTGTCAATAGGACAGCAAAGTTAACAAATTTTTTCCGAATTATATCTATTAATAATTCTTGCGTAAATTGTTCTGATTCATAGTGTCCGATATCCGCAATCACTATGTCATTTTCGGCATCGAAAAACTCATGGTATTTGTAATCTGCTGTAATAAAAATATCTGCACCCGAACGCTTAGCATCTCCCAACAAAAAGCCTCCTGCTCCTCCGCAGACCGCAACACGTTCTATTTTTTTGTTTAACAATCTGGTGTGACGAATAACCTGCAAATTCAGATGTTGCTTCAAATAAGCCAAAAATTGCGAGCCATCTAAAGGCTGATCCAAATTACCAATAATGCCCGATCCTACGTACTGAAATTTATTATCCAAGCCAATGGAATGATATGCCACCTCTTCATAAGGATGAGCGGCCAGCATGGAAACGATTACTTTACGCTCCAGCTGTTGCGGAAATATCACCTCAATTTTTGTTTCTTCGACGCGCTCGTGCGTACCGACCTCACCAATGGCCGGATCGGCGCCCGGCAATGGCCTAAAGGTGCCATATCCCGCAGTATTGTAGCTGCATTGGTCGTAGTCACCTATACTTCCTGCGCCCGCATCAAAAAGCGCTTGACGCACTTCGTCCACATGCGTGCGGGGCACGTAAACGGACAGCTTTTTCAACAATCCCGATTTAGGGCTCAAAATAGCTGTATTCGTAAGATTCAATTTCTCGGCTATTTTCGAGCTTACGCCACCCAAAACATTGTCCAGATTAGTATGAATCGCGTAAAGCGCAATATTGTTTTTTATTGCTTTAATAACCGTACGCTCTACATAGTTCTGGTTATTGAAACGTTTCAATCCTTTGAAAACTATAGGATGATGGGCAATGATGATATCGCAGCCTTTGGCTATGGCCTCATCGACCACTTCTTCCGTACAATCCAGAGAAATTAAGGCTTTATGGACTTCATCATTCAGGTTACCCACGATCAGCCCTGAGTTGTCATAAGACTCTTGATAAGCTAATGGTGCAATAGATTCTAGATAGTCGGTGATTTCTCTAATTTTCATTAATAGTGCTTTTAAATCGATTAAAATGAATTATCCAAACGCGGCGAACTTTCCAATTGCTTCTTATACTCATTAATTTTAGCGATATACAGTATAATAGAAACAATAGTCAACAAGAAAGTGACGAAAAAAATAAAAGCAGGCAAAGGCAGGTTTAATACCAAGAAGCTCCACGCGTAGAAATAGCCGTTCATCTGGGTAGGATTTTCTTCGACTTCCTCTTTTCTGTCGTAAAATTCATTATTCAATGAATCGACTAGTCGGCGCATGAAAATAAAATTCCAATAGATATGAAAAAACGGCAATAACAATAACCAAGATTGCTCTGGTGTAACGCAACGGTTTTCCTTCTTGATGAGCAACAGTGTTTTACGACCTAATATACTCAGGTAGATTAGCAAAAAAAGAAGTAAGATAAATCCACTTAAAAGAATGTATATATAGGGTAATATTTTTTGATATTCGGGACTATTAATTAGTTCTTCCATTATTTTTCTTCAAGTAAAATAGCTACCAATTCTTGCAGTTTATCAATTTGAGGATTATGAGATGCTTCTAACTCCACGATCTTCCAATTTTCATTCTTTGCCTTTTGATAAAACCGATAAAAGTCATCTTTTTCTTTACCGCCACGCAAATTCTCGTACGTAAAAATGTAGGTCTTCGGAATATTTGACAACCGCGCGGCTGAATATGCTAAAGGTTGCACAAATGTAGCCACAGGATGAGGTACATCACGCGGAGTAATGGTCGTGTCTCTCACCCAAGCAGGAACGATTACACCATCATTTACCTTAAAGGAATTAGAAGCTTGTGACTCTTCCATACCCAAACTTTGAATTGCCGATTTATTCTCTTCTGGAATGATTGCATCCAGATATATGACCTTTTTAATCCGATCGGGAAGACTGTCTGCGACGCCTGTAACCACCATTCCGCCGTAGCTATGTCCTACCAAAATCACATCCGTTAGATTCTCAAAGAGAATGGTATTCACGACATCCGTGATATGTGTGGTCAGGTTGACCGACGGATTATACAGATGGTGACGCTCACCTAATCCTGTCAACGTCGGTCTATACACTGTTTGTCCGGCCTCTTGAAGCAATTTGCCTGTGTTTTTAAACTGCCAAGCCCCTCCCCAAGCACCATGAACAATAACATAGGTCGACTGCGCACTTGCTGCCATAGCGCAAAGCATACAACCAATTAAGATAGAAAAATAACGTTTTAGCATATTTAAATTTACAAATACTTAAGCAAACAATAAAAAAATCGCCGGAATCTTATGCAAATCAATGGAGGTCTTCTTCCATTCACCGACGGTCTTGGTAAGAATAATTTCCTCTGCTGATGTCAAATTAGCGGCTACGCACAATCGAGTCGTCGGCTTGGCTAACCGGAGCAGCTCAGCCATAAGCTGATTGTTACGAAATGGTGTCTCAATGAATATTTGAGTGATTTTCTCCCGCAAACTTTGGCTTTCCAGATCTTTTATTTTCTTGGAACGATCGCCTTTGTCAATGGGCAAATAACCATGAAAAGTAAATTTTTGTCCATTAAAACCAGATCCCATCAGCGCCAGCAATATCGAGCTGGGTCCAACCATTGGCACAACTTGTATGCCTCTGCGATGCGCTTCCATCACGATGTCGGATCCCGGGTCAGCCACCGCAGGACAGCCGGCCTCGGACATGAGTCCCAGGTCTTTGCCTTTCAATACATTAGCAAATATCTGCCTATAATCCATTTTGTCCCGAGTGTGCTTGCCATAATCGTGGATGATAAGCTGGCTTTGCGGAATACGTAAACCCGCTGCTTTCAAAAATTTGCGTGCAGTTTTTTCATTTTCCACCACATACTCGTCAATCTTATTGATGATATCATCATGAACCAAAGTGTAAGACAATGGTTCAGCACCTTCAGAAAGTGGTACTGGAATCAAGTAAAGTTTGCCTTTTTGCATATACAAACCTAACAAGAAAAGTTGAATAAGCAGTGTAACGCAGGTCTAAAAGTACTTGGGACTAGCAAATGATCGCGCTGGTTTGCCAAAGGAAATACCCAGCGAAATTTCGTGTGTCCCATTATTCATCCCGGCTATTTTGTTGAGGCTATGCTCAAAAGAGTAGCCAATCCGCAATTGAGAATTGGTGTAGAGCTGGGCTAATAAGCCAATGGATTTATATGAACTGAATTTCGATAAACTATATTCTTCGTAGTCCCGATCAAAGATTTTGGAACGCGAACGAAATGCAGCACCTATCCAAAATTTTTCGTCGAAAATGGTCATAACATTCACATCCACAGCAGTCGGGCCTACCAGATCATCTTTGACCAGCATACTCGGCCGGAATACCAATCCTTCAGCCATAGGAATGGCGCCTCCTAGCATAATATAGGCGTGGGTATTGCGGTAGAGTCCTTCCAATGAATTCTGATTATAGATGAAATCTTCACGACTATCAGCATTTGCAAATAAATCATGAACGGCAAAGCCGAAATAAGCATTTGGATGATAATAGAATATGCCCAAGCGCATATCTGGTCTCCACGTCGTAATTATCCCTTGCGGTATGTAAGGATCTTGCTCATCCACAGACACTAAATCATTGCCATTCAGACTGTATTGCGTGGCCCCTCCTGCAATACCTAGATTTAGTCTTTGTGTATCTTCATCATCCAGCTGTAGGCGCAAAGCATAACTTGCAAAAAATGAAGTCGCTGCTTGTACCCCTATTTTATCATATGTAAAATTAATTCCGGCGCCATGACGCTTATACAGTGGGTCCAAAATACCATCAACAGCCAGATATCCAGCCTTTGGGGCGCCAGAAATGCCTGTCCATTGCGAACGAATACCCACCTGCCCATTCCACGATTCCTTATAACCTACGTAAGCAGGATTAATACTCGAAGCGTTGAATACATGCTGTGCAAATGGAATATACTGCTGCGCACAAATAATGTGGCAACTTAAAATCACAAGTAGACAGATCGTGGCTAGACACCTCCAGAATTGCATGCTATACTTTAGCGGTTAATTGATTAATACTTAAAGATACATTTTATAACTAAAAAGGCCCGTAAAAAAATTGCGGGCCTTTTTAGTTATTCTGTAGTAAAATACTGTTATGCGTACGCTTCGATAGGAGGACAAGAACAGATTAACATTCTGTCCCCTTGAGAATCATTCACACGACCCACTGAAGGCCAGAATTTAGCTTCACGCAAGTAAGGAAGAGGATAGGCCGCTGTTTGACGAGAATAAGGTCTATCCCAGTCGTCTCCCGAAACTACCGCAGCCGTGTGTGGTGCGTTTTTCAATACGTTATTATCTTTTTCAACATCGCCCGCTTCTACCGCTGCTATTTCTTGACGGATAGCAATCAAAGCATCACAGAAACGATCCAACTCTGGTTTAGATTCTGACTCCGTTGGCTCTACCATCAAAGTACCCGCTACCGGGAATGAAACTGTAGGCGCGTGGAAACCGTAGTCCATCAAACGTTTGGCGATATCTGCAACCTCAACACCTACATTTTTGAAGGCGCGACAGTCTAATATCATCTCATGTGCACAACGTCCATTTGCACCTGCATAAAGTACAGGATAATGGTTTTCTAAGCGAGCTTTAATATAGTTTGCATTCAAGATGGCTATTTTTGTAGCGTCTGTAAGGCCATTTGCGCCCATCATAGCGATGTAAGCATGTGAGATCAACAAGATAGAAGCCGAACCAAATGGAGCTGCTGAAACCGCTGTAATTCCTTCTTCACCGGAGATCGCTACGACCTTGTGATTCGGCAAGAATGGCACTAAGTGTGCTGCCACACCAATCGGCCCCATACCTGGACCACCACCACCGTGAGGGATACAGAAAGTTTTATGTAAGTTCAAGTGACATACGTCAGCACCGATAAATCCAGGGCTAGTCAAACCAACCTGTGCATTCATATTCGCACCGTCCATATACACTTGACCACCATTTTCATGGATAATGTTACAGATTTCAATAATAGTCTCTTCGAATACACCGTGCGTAGATGGGTAAGTAACCATAAGCGCATTTAAGTTAGCCGCATGCTCAACAGCCTTAGCTCTTAAATCTTCAACATCGATGTTACCTTTATCATCTGTCTTCACCACAACAACTTTCAATCCAGCCATAGAAGCTGAAGCAGGGTTAGTACCATGCGCCGAAGCAGGGATCAAACAGATATCACGGTGACCTTCACCGCGGCTTTTGTGGTATGCATCGATAACCATCAAACCTGCGTATTCACCTTGTGCTCCAGAATTTGGTTGGAAAGACATTTTGGCAAAGCCCGTAATCTCACACAACCAATCGTTTAATTCGTTAATCAATTGCATATATCCTGAAGTTTGATCCACAGGTGCAAATGGGTGTAAGCCCCCAAAACGAGCCCAAGTCACAGGAACCATTTCAGTCGTTGCATTCAATTTCATGGTACATGAACCCAATGGAATCATCGAGTGGCACAACGACAAATCTTTAGCCTCTAAAGATTTGATGTAACGCAACATCTCGTGCTCTGAATGGTATGAATTGAAGATAGGGTGTGTCAAATAGTCTGACGTACGAACCAATTCTTCAGGAATGGAAGTACCCAATTCGTTCACAAAATCATCTAAATCCACTTCGTCTTGGGATTTGCCTTTGATCTTAGCAAATACTTTAACGATAGTTTTTATATCTTCAAAAGTCGTCGTTTCGTCAATAGAAATACCTACTGTACCTTCGCCGTAGAAGAAATTTAATTCATTATTTAAAGCTTCCGATTTAAGTCCGCTTAACTCGGCGCCTACATGGAAACGTAATGTATCAAAATATGTTTTATTCGCTTGCTCATAACCCAATGCCTGAATAGCTTTATCCGCTAATTTCGTTAGATCATGGATACGGCTAGCAATATTTTTGATGCCTTGAGGGCCATGATACACCGCATAGAATGATGCCATGATCGCCAATAAAGCTTGTGCAGTACAAATGTTGGACGAAGCCTTGTCGCGACGAATATGTTGCTCACGTGTTTGCAATGCCATACGCAATGCATATTCACCATTCGAATCTGTAGTCACACCGATGATACGCCCGGGAATGTTACGTTTGTAAGTATCTTTTGTTGCAAAGAAAGCAGCATGAGGACCACCAAAACCCATTGGTACACCAAATCGCTGTGAGTTACCCACTACGACGTCAGCACCCCACTCGCCTGGAGGCGTCAACAAAGCTAAAGACATCAAGTCTGCGGCTACACAAACGGTGATATTCTTAGCATGTGCTGCTTCGGCTAAGTTTTTATAATCCGAAACCGTACCGTCAGCAGCTGGATATTGCACGAAAACAGCAAAGACATCGTCTGCCAAATTCGCTTCATTCACATCTGCAATGCGCAATTCAACCCCAAATGGAGTCGCACGAGTAAGCAATACATCTAGTGTCTGTGGAAAGATATTAGGAGATACTAAAAATACGTTAGCATTTTTGTTCTTGCGCGCTGAATACAACATGAACATGGCTTCAGCAGCAGCTGTCGCCTCATCTAGTAAAGAAGCATTCGCGATCTCTAAGCCCGTAAAATCCGAAACAACCGTTTGGAAATTTAATAAAGCTTGCAAGCGCCCTTGGGCAATCTCCGCTTGATACGGCGTATATTGTGTATACCATCCTGGATTTTCGAATACATTACGCTGAATTACCCCTGGAAGAACTACATCGTAATACCCCTGACCGATGTAAGATTTGAAAACCTTATTCTTCTCGGCGATTTGCGCTACTTTCTCCAGATATGCAACTTCACTAAGTGCAGTAGGAAGATTCATCGCTTTTCTTCTGATCTGAGCAGGAACTGTCTGTTCGATTAACTCGTCTAAAGAAGCTACACCCAAAAACTTCAACATCTCATCAGTTTGTGCAGCGCTAGGACCATTATGACGATCCTGGAATTTTTCTTGGTAATGTACGTTACTCATTTGCTTTATAATTGCAAGAACACTTATGTATTAACACTTTGACAAACAATTTCTTTCTCCTTAAGAAAGCCAATGTTCGGTTGCGCAAAGATACAGAAATTTGAAGACTTTTTGAACGATTAGACAGTTCCAGAAAATTTTATTGCCATGCAAACGTTTGATTAATTTTATTATTAAAAATCTAGACAACATCAGTTAAAATTCAAAAATATTCACACCCCTACTGACTTCGTAATAAAATTTCCAAAAGTTTCTATTACTCAATTTCTTACCCAACTATTCCGTAAATTTAGGAACAAAAAGATACCCAATTTTATGCTAGAACTTCATGTAAAAAACGAAACCGGAAGATTAAAAACAGTAATTCTAGGTAGGGCAGACAGCAATGGGCCGACTCCTGGTCCCCAAGAAGCGTATGATCCCAAATCTCTAGAACATATAAACGAAGGAACATATCCGCTGGAGCAAGATATGGTCACCGAGATGTCTGCTTTTGAGGCTATTCTAAAAAAACATCAGGTAGAAGTACTGCGTCCACGGCTTATTCCTAATCTGAATCAGATATTCACAAGGGATATTGGCTTTGTAATTGACGACAAATTTATCAAATCCAATATTCTGCCGGATAGGGCCGAAGAGTGGGACGCAATTGATTTTGTCGTGCAACAAATTGATCCAGACCGATTTATTGTGCCTCCCGAAGAAGTACATATTGAAGGAGGAGATGTCATTCTTTGGAATGATTATCTATTTGTCGGCACCTATTACGGTGTGGATTATGCAGATATTAATACCGCGCGAACCAATCGAGCGGGGGTTGAATTCCTTAAGGAATTATTCCCTGAAAAAACCATTATAGACTGTGATCTTATAAAATCTATGAGCAACCCTAGAGAAAATGCACTGCACTTGGACTGTTGTTTTCAACCTATTGGAACCAACAAAGGCATCATTTTTAAAGGTGGATTCCGCAATCCCAGTGATTACCATACACTCCTGGAAATATTTGGTGAAGACAACTTATTTCACATAGACGCCGATGGTATGTACGATATGAATTCCAACGTCTTTTCTATTTCACCCCAAATAGTTGTTTCCGAACAGCGATTTTACACGTTGAATAACTGGCTAGAGGAACAAGGTTTTACGGTAGAGAAAGTGCCGTATTATGAAATCGGGAAGCAAGAAGGATTATTGCGCTGTTCTACATTACCGCTAATACGTGAATAAATGACCCAATCAACAAATTGTATTCTCATGGTGCGCCCGGCGGCTTTCAGAGCCAATGAAGAAACGGCGGTGAACAATTACTTTCAAGACACGGAGTCTGTAGAGAAAAACAGCAACCTATTGGCGCGCGCAGAATTTGACAATACGGTCAATACGCTGGAAACAGCCGGCGTACGTGTGGTGGTAGTAGACGACACCGGCAAATACGATACTCCCGATAGTCTTTTCCCGAACAATGTCATTTCATTTCACCGGGACAAAGCGATTCTGTACCCGATGTTTGCTCCGAACCGACAACGAGAAATTTTTCTCAATCACCTCGGCACATTGGAAAAAGAAGGTATACATTTCAAAACCTTGAAGGACTATACTTTATACGCGGACCAAGAAATATATCTGGAAGGAACGGGCGTACTGGTACTCGATAGAATTCATAAAATAGCCTATTGTTCAATTTCTGAACGGGCGCATGAGTCTTTAGCGCTTCTATTTTGTCAGGACAACGGATATACGCCGATTATCTTTCATGCCACACAAGAAGTTGAGGGCCAGCACTTGCCCATATACCACAGCAATGTGATGATGGCTATGGGAACAGCGTTTTGTGTGATTTGCCTCGATAGCATTAGGGATAGCGACGAAAGAATGCAAGTGAAACAATCTCTTGTTCAGACCTCTAAGACTATTATTCCGATTTCCGAAGATCAGATGCACCATTTTTGCGGTAATATCCTAGAATTGAAAAACAAGGATAACGAGACCTTGATTGCCATGAGTGAACAAGCTTACAGGGCTTTTTCGGAAGCGCAAATTGCCCAATTAGAAACTTTTGGAAAAATTGTATCTGCGCCACTTTATACTATCGAAAAGTTTGGTGGCGGCTCCATGCGCTGTATGATAGCAGAAGTCTTCACCTAGCATGCGTATATTATTTTAAATTTGGAAGTAACAATATTCTTTTGTTCTGCTATAAAATTAAGAACACTTTTCTGTTTTGGTATTGAATGCTTACAATTGGTCGATTGTCCCCTATTAATATCTTGGCGAAATCATGCTATATTAAGCCTAGTCTTCAAACAAGGGTTCTTGTGCTTAGACTTAATGGCTTATTTTGTCGGTAAAATACTAGCTTTTTTAATAGACGGAAAAATTCTTTCATTTATTTTAAAACAGAAATAAACCTATGACCTGATTTATAAGTCAATATTCTATATTTTAACAATTATTTTATGAAATTTTTTACTGCCGCCATCTTACTAATCTCAACACTATTAATTACGAGTTGCGCATTATTAAAAGAAACTGACTTCTCTTCCATCAAAATCGGGATGACGACTGAACAGGTTAAAGAAAGAATTGGAAAACCAGCTCGTGTTGTTGCTGCTAAACGTTATGCAGATGGTATTTTAGAGGTCTATGAATACCCAAGATTAAAAGCCCGACCCGACACGATGCTTAATTGGTTATATTTTATCGATAACAAATTGGAAGAATGGGGGCCAAAAGAGCAATACATTCCTAATGACTACGATAAATATTATAATAAATACAGAAGAGATAGAAGATAGTTTTGAGCTATCTCCTGTTAGTATAAAATAGTAAATTTAAAATCTAAGGGGTTGAAATGTCTAATCAACTCCTTGATTAAATCATCCCCATATTTGACATATAAGGTGGCAAAATTCTCCGAACGCTCTTGCAACCCACCATTGGGAAATAACTTTTCTTTCACGCGCTCAATTAGAATTAAAGCCTCCTCATGATTGCGCTTGTCCGCTTTCAATAATTTTTTTTCGAGATTATCAATCGCCTTTTTTAATCGTGCTTGCACAGCTTCCGTACTTGGCGCTAAGCTGGCGTCTATTTTATGAGCGCGTAGTTTTATTTTCCCAAAAATGGCATTGAACTCCATCCATTCATCCCGAAGATTTAAGCGATGCGTGGTATGTCGCCGTACATATTCGTTTTGTAGCACTGTAGTAGATTTAAATATGGACTTGAAGGTGAGGTCTAATCTATAAATCTTACGGGCCACAGCATCATCCGTTATCATAGCTGAATTCCGAGGAATAAGGATAGGAAAAGGCACAGCGTATTGATCAAAATTAGCCTTAAATTGCAGCCAATACACAATCTCTGCACCACCACCGATATAGGCTAAATTTGGAAGAATGACTTCTTGATACAGCGGACGCATGACAACATTCGGGCTGAATCGCTCTGGGTGGTTTTCTATTTCTTCCCACAGCTCCTCTTCCGTGAAAAACAAATCTTGGTGTAACACCTCATACCGACCATCAGCTGTCTTCTCTATTCGCTCACGGTATTGCTCCGTCAGATAAAAGAAATTACATTCTCGGGCATGTACTTGTGTGGCAAAACCTTTTTCTTCTAGTTCTTTCGTTGTTTGGGAAATAGCAGCAAAACTCTTCTCTTCCAATATATCTTCTCGGATAATCGGAGCAAATACCTCCTTCAATTCTTTTTGATCTGCATCAAGAATTACAAGGCCATACTCTTTAAATAATGCATTCACCAAATACCTTGTGGCATCGGCTAAGTTTCGTCCTTGTAAGTAGGCCTCTTCGACAATGCTTGCCAGCTGAGAAGAATTATCAGACAGACCAAGCATACCTATATACTGCCGCACCACAGCCTCCATCGTACTGGTATCCATTTTTCCGGTACCCGAAATGCCTGGGACATCCCACACGATTTTCTTTCCGTAAACCCGGGTGTTATTTATTTCCGCGAAATCGTGGTCTTCGGAGGCCATCCAATAAACAGGCACAAAATCTTTGTCCGGAAACTGCGCCTTCAAATCTCTGGCTAGGCGGATCGCACAAGCAATCTTAAAAATAAAGTATAACGGACCTGTGAATATATTGAGCTGATGACCTGTGGTGATCGTGAAAGTATTGGGCTGTAGCAAAAGATCAATATTGGAAGCTACAGCAGGAGCATCATGTATAAGGTCTTTATATTGATTTTTTAAGGAATCCACTAACGTCTGGCGATGTTCAAATGTGGATTTTATCTCTATTTGCTTTTCAAAACCATCATAGGTAGGGGCATTGCCATAGAAAGGTTTTAAATCTTCCTTAGCCGCGAGGTATGCTAATAATGTTTTTGAAAAACTGTTCGTATCCTTATAATCAATATAGGTTGCTTTCATACAAAAGAATTATTTCACGACAAATGTATAGTAAATGAATATACAATGTACGGAAAATAGAAAAAAGGTCATTAGTCAAAAGGAATTATAGCGATGATTTGACAAAAAACCTCGCAAATCCTGTGGACTGTCGGGGGTTTCTTTACTATAATGTTTTTACATATTTCTCATCGTAATTCTCTATATCGACGATATAGTGATTCTGGATTAAGAAATCATATAATGGTTTAGCTTCTTCAGAAACTTTCAAATTTTTGGTGGTAATAATTTGATTGTCTTTCTTATTGAGATACGGATAAGCATACAGTTTTACATTCTTACTAAACATTCCCGAAATATAAGAAAGTAGCTCGTTGGTATAATTTTCTTTGTTGTAATTATCCGAATTGAATATGTTACGCAAGTTGGACACGTTTGTCGCAATACCCACATTACGTGGCTTGAAATTTTTAAAGAATTCTGCCAAGTGATTGTTACGACGGAAATTGGACACCAGAATATTGTTTCCTGTAGCGCATAGCTCTTCCGCGCGGTCTGCAAAATAGGTCAAGTCTTCAATTGTCAAATCCGACTCTTCGTCCAAAACATTACCCATCAATACCTCGATCAATACCGCTGTATTCTCGGGTTTAGAATTGGTGTTTTTACGAAATTGTTCTACTGCTTGGTTGAACAAATCAAAGTTGGGTAAGGATTTCTGGCGATACTTGGTGCGCAATACCACAATATCCTTCTTGTATAGGAAGTCCTTGATCTGCGCGGCACGTCCATCGGGACGGAATAAGGCAGCTTTTGAGAAGCCTTTTGCTATAAGATACAGGTTGACAAGGCGTTCATTTACATTTTTAAATACAGGGCCATCCAATTTTATCAAATCAATTTCTACAGCACCAATCGATAGATTATCCACCAACGATTCGATCATTTCCTGTGGATCATGCGCATAGTAATAAGCCGCAAAAACCAAATTTACGCCCAAAATACCTAAAACTTTGGACTGCAATCTATTATCCGAATCCAACAAACGAACGTGCATAATGATATCATTGGTCGGCCCATCTACTTCCGATTGGAAGCGTATTCCGAGCCAGCCGTGAGGTTCGTTTGTTTTGGTAAAATTGAGTGTAGTTACTGTATCAGCAAAGGCGAAAAACCTTTTATTCTCGTATTTTTGGGTGTGTAATCTTTCAGTAAGAAGAGAGAACTCATGCGCTAACATTTTGCGCAATCGAGTACGGCTTACATATCTTCCGGACTCTTCGGCGCCATAAATAGCATCCGAAAAGGCCATATCATATGCGGATATAGTTTTTGCAATTGTTCCTGAAGCGGCTCCTGCTTCGAAAAAATTGCGTGCGACTTCCTGTCCAGCTCCAATCTCAGCAAATGTACCATAGATCGCTGGATCAAGATTTATTTTCAAAGCTTTTCGCTTCGTCTCGAATATCTCTCTTGCCATGCTGCAAAGGTACAAAAATGCGCTTAATTATAGATTCGCCTTCCTGCAATAAAAAATGGGCTTACGAAAGTAAACCCATTTTTTGAAATGTATAAAAGAGCGCGGCGGAATGCAGTGACTGCCCGATTTTGTTGTCAAACAGAAAACGCTTAGCCTCTTCAATGGTCATTTCGACGACTTCGATGTCTTCAGAATGATCAAGTTCCTGCTCCTGTACTTTTCTACCACCCTCTAGCAGATAGGTATAAGTCAGATTGCCACTAGTCGCGGGATTGGCATACAGTTCGCAAATATAGGTTATGGAATCAAAGGCATATCCCGTTTCCTCCAGTAGCTCCCTTCGCGCGGCGTTCTCCAGTTCTTCCCCATCCTCAACGACTCCTGCAGGAAGTTCCACCATTATCTGGTTAGCCCCATGGCGGTATTGACGCACAAAAAGAACTTTTTTCTCAGCGGTAATAGCAACCATATTCACCCAGGTTGGATATTCTAAGACGTAATACTCGTCTTTAATATTTCCGTTAGGCAATTCAAGTTTGTCTACTCGTAATGTCGCCCAAGGGCGCTGAATGATGTATTTTGAATCTAAAAGTTTCCACTTCTGCATACTCTAGTTCTTCACAATGTCCGCCATAATATTTTCTACCTTTTGCTCCAATTTCGCTTGAATAGCTTCATACTGACTCTTGTCCATTAAAGATTCCTTTACGGAGCAGTAGAATTTTATTTTGGGCTCAGTACCGGATGGTCGTGCAGATATTACATCCCCATCTACTGTTACAAATTGCAAAACGTCTGACTTGGGAAGGTCGATAGCTGTTGTCTCACCGGAAATTAGGTTGTTTGACACTTGATTTTCGTAATCACGAATTTCTTTTACCGCTATTCCCCCTAATGTCTTAGGAGCATTCTTACGTAGATCGACCATCATTTGCTTGATTTCATCCGCTCCAGCTTTTCCTTTTTTAGTCAGAGAAATGAGTTTTTCTTTATAAAAACCATATTTCACGTACAATTCTGTTAATACTTGAAATACTGTTTTGCCTTGACTCTTGAAATATGCTGTCATTTCAGCGATAAAGGCACATGAGTTAACGGCGTCTTTATCACGAACCAACTCACCCACCAAATAGCCGTAGCTTTCCTCACCACCGACCAAGTAAGTGCCTTTTCCTTGCTCCTTAGTTATGAGTTCGCCAATATATTTGAATCCTGTAAGTGTCTCATAGGTCTGCACGCCCAAATCATCACCGATATCGGCAATTAGATTGGTCGTCACGATGGTTTTGACGATATAATCATTTTCTTTGAGCTCTCCTTTGTCCTTTTTAGAGCTAAGCACATAGTAAGCCAGCAGACTACCTATTTGATTACCATTAATCAACTGGTATTCCCCTTTATCATTCGGGATGGCTACGCCCACGCGATCTGCATCCGGGTCGGTTGCCATTATTACATCAGCTTTTAGCTCTTGACCAAATTTCATGGCCATAGACATCGCATCCTCTTCTTCTGGATTTGGATATACCACGGTAGGGAAATTTCCATCGGGTTTGGCTTGTTCTTTAACCACGCTAACATGAGTAAATCCCCAAGCTTCCAACATTTTTGGAACTAGGGTAATGCCCGTGCCGTGAATTGGCGAAAAAACGATCTTCAAATCCTTTTGAGCTTCTACAGCCTCCGGATGTATACTTAATCTTTGGTTGGCTTGAATATAGATTTCATCCAATTCCTCTCCGACTAAGGTAATGTTTGCCTCTACGCGGTCAAATTTAATTTCATCCACCGATTGGATGGCATTTACCTCGGTGATGACATTTTTATCATGCGGCTCCACAAGCTGCCCTCCATCATTCCAATAGGCCTTATAGCCATTATATTCTTTCGGATTATGTGAGGCAGTAAGCATAACACCGCTTTGGCAATCAAAATGCCTTACGGCAAATGATAGCACTGGCGTAGGACGTAATTCTTTAAATAAAAAGACATGAATACCATTTGCAGAAAACACATCCGCCACCAAATGACCAAAAGATTGTGAATTATTACGGCTGTCGTACGAAACCGCTACTTTGATAAGCTGATTTGGAAACTGTTTTTTCAGGTAATTGGCCAAACCCTGAGTAGCTTTACCAATAGTATATTTGTTCATACGATTGGATCCGACACCCATGATGCCACGCAAGCCTCCTGTTCCAAACTCTAACTCTTTATAGAATGAATCCAATAATTCTGTTTCTTCCTTATTGTCTACAAGTTTTTGTACCTGCGACACGGTATCCTTATCGTATTCACTGGATAACCAGCTGTCAATACGCGCTTGTGTATCCTTATCTAATAAACTCATATTTATTTTCTTTATTATTAAAAAGTAATAACAATTTCTTAAAAACCAAAACAGTTCTTCTTATTTATGCATCACAACCTCCATAGGCTCTATCTAAGGTCGTTACATACCAAGATCCCTGATATTTTCGTACATGAAAGATTAGCGGATCCACAGCATTTCCGGTTACAATCACGCGATAACTTTCTTTTTCGCTTTTTTCTAATTCCTCGAGCTCTTCATCTGAATACTCCGATTCGTTAAATTGTTCTTCGAAAGCGGCGATATTGGATAATTGATTGGGATGAGCTGTCGTATCACAGAAAAACCCTTGTTTGTCCCACTTTTCCGTTCCGCAATCGAAGACAGGAAGAGATTCAAATGTCAATGCATGTTCTGTCGAAAAATCTCCATAAGCGTACACTTCGGGTACCGATCTCGCAAAATCCAAGCTATCCACGTGTACAAAATTGTCTGCTGCGCCAGGCCTAAAGATGATATAAATGCCCAATGAAGGATGGATCAAAGCGTTTGCTTTAGAGTTGTCCTTGCTGGCGTATGCGCGCACAAATCGCGTTATCACCTCTGCGAGTTGATTCTTTTCCTCTATTGTTGTCGGAGACACGACTACTATAGAATCCTGCTGATCCGTCTGGGTAGTCTTACTTTTCTGATTACAACTTATCACCATAAGGATTAACACGATTAATCCTAACCAGTTTTTATTCATATTATTTATTATTATCACGAATAGTTTTCTCTATAGCGTCCCACATTTCGGGAGATATTGCCTCCATACCGTTCATTTGTCCGGCTCCCTGTAGCCACTCACCGCCATCAATAGTAATGATCTCGCCATTGATATAAGCCGCGAAATCTGAGACTAAGAAGGCCGCCAAATTTGCCAATTCTTGGTGTTCGCCCACACGTTTAAGAGGTACACGATTCTTAAAGTTAAATTTTTCAGCCAATTCACCTGGAAGCAGCCTATCCCATGCACCTTTGGTGGGGAATGGACCAGGTGCAATGGCATTACTACGTATTCCATATTTACCCCATTCTGCCGCCAATGATCGCGTCATCGTCAACACTCCTCCTTTCGCAACGGCCGAAGGTACGACATATCCCGAACCTGTAAAAGCATAGGTTGTAATAATATTCAAAATATTCGCGTGTTGCTTGCGTTCAATCCACTTTTTGCCAAATGTCAGCGTACAATTCGCGGTTCCTTTTAGTACAATGTCGATTATTGTAGAGAATGCATTAGCTGACAATCTCTCGGTCGGCGATATAAAGTTGCCCGCGGCATTGTTTACCAATACGTCAACCGAGCCGAAATTGTCCTCGGCTTCTTTGTACATTTTTTCTACATCTTCTATATTGCGTACGTCGCAAGCTACCGCCAACACCCTATTATTCGTTTTGGACTCAATTTCGTTAGCCGTGACTGATAAAACATCAAGTTTGCGACTCGTAATGACAATATTGGCTCCCAATTCTGAAAAATACGTTGCCATTGCCTTACCTAGACCCGTACCACCACCTGTTACTACGATTGTTTTACCTTTGAGTGCATTGTCTTTTAGTGCTCCTTGTACCATATTAATCAGCTCCTTTTTGTGTTAAGTTATCAATTATTGTCTTCATAATCGACCGTGTGCTAGGATGCCACCATTGATCTAACACTTGATTGATAACTTCTGTTTGATCGACAGAAAATTCTGCTATTAATTCTTTTCGAAAATTAAGCTTTGAGGATCTCCAAGTATTTTTTTCGTATTGCGTAAACGCTTTTATTTTCTTTAATGCAGTATGTTGGATTCGGTTAAATGGAACGACCTCGTCGATTAGCCCTAACGCTAATGCCTCCGTAGGTTTAAAGAGTTTACCCTCTAACAAACTGCGATAGGCATTACCTTGACCAATCCAGAACCCATACAATTGAAAGATATTACGAGGCACAATAATACCAACAGGGACTTCATTCAATCCGATGATAAATTCGCCTTCCGCCATGATCCTGTAGTCACAACAAAGCGCGAGAACACAACCACCAGCGGGACTATGACCCGTGATAGCCGACACCGCCGGTTTTGGAAAAGCGATTAGTTTCTTGATAAGGAGAATGAATAATTTCCAAAATTCTTGAATCTGGGATTCATCATAGCTATATAATGTGATTAAATCCAGCCCCGAAGTAAAGAAATGTTCTTTTCCAGTTAGGATTAGTCCTTCCACAGCTGGGTCTGACGCCGCATAATCAATAGCCTCAATGAGTTCTTGGATCATCTCCATATGCATAGCATTAGATTTGCCTCGATCCAACATGATATGATAGATGTGATCCTCGGTATTTGCTTTTATGAAGTTCATAAATTTATAATTTAATAACAAAATAAGGATTTTTTTGATAGGAATCACGGGTCAGCAGAATATTATTATGTATGCATAGCATTTTGATGGATGAATTATTGTTTGGCGTGCGTACAGATGAGAAGGGTATTTCCTAGCGTAAACTAACAACACATTAGAGCTACCATTAATCAATATATATTAAGCAAGCTGAATCCGCAGGAGCGGGACTTGGTGCTGGTCAAGAGGTAATAGTTTTGCGCTGTGAAAGGAGAACTTGATTATCGAGCATAAAAAAAGCCTTAGTACGATTGTACTAAGGCTTAGTTTTAATAAAAGAAGGCACCGACCTACTCTCCCACCTGTTACGGCAATACCATCGGCTCGGG
>NZ_SMBZ01000020.1 GCF_004342685.1 Sphingobacterium alimentarium | reverse complement strand
CACCCTTAGTGCGACAAATTACGATTTTTTATTAAATAAAATACTGATTATCAATTGAATATATTTTCTTAGTTCTACAAGGGGACAAGTCAGGAATGATATTGCACGATGGGCAGCGGCGGATGAATTAATCGTAGGCCAGCGACCCAAAGGGTTCTTCGGCGGGCAGATTACCAGTCAACTTATTGCTGTAGATGAGAATGGATTTCTAGACCCATTGAAAACGTCATTACCCTCAGGATATGGATTTAAATTGAACAGAGACTATTTAAATTCCATTCCTATCAGTGAAATCGTACTAAAGGAAAATCTGAAACAAACTCCAGGTTGTCAATAGCCAAAAAAAGCCATAACAACATGATTGTTATGGCTTTTCTATCGTGATAATATATCTATTTAAATAACTCTAAAGCCTTTTTTACGCGAATTATTACTGTTTCTTTGCCCAATAATTCAGTAATAACAAATACATCAGGGCCAAACTTACCTCCTACCAACATTATACGGTACGGCATCATCAACTCTCCTATTTTCATACCTGACTGGGCAACTTTATTTTTGAAAAGAGGCTCCAAAGTACTGGCTGTCCAATCTTCTTGTTTCTCAAATTCAGCAAGCATATTCTCAAAGAATATTGTTTTATCTGCATTCCATTTCGGTTTTACAGCATCTACATCGTATTCTTTAGGTTCTTCGAAGAAGAAGGATGCCTGTCCCCAAAAATCAGAAACATAAGTCAATCTCTCTTTGACAACACTTAGAACGGTATTTACTCGATCCAAATTAACATCAAGCACACCTGCCATTGCTAACGCTTTTTCAATGTAAGGCATCAAATTTTCATTGTCGCTTTTTTTGATCCACTCATGGTTGAACCATTTCGCTTTCTCGAAATCAAACTTCGCTCCGCTCTTACTGATACGTTCAACAGAGAATTTTGAAATTAATTCATCGATAGAAAAAAGTTCTTGGTCAGTACCATCATTCCAGCCCAATACTCCCAACATATTCACAAAGGCTTCAGGTAAGAATCCTAATTCGCGAAATCCTTTGGTCAAATCGCCTGTTTTAGGGTCTATCCAATTCATTGCATATACCGGGAATCCCAATCGATCGCCATCTCTTTTGCTTAATTTACCATTGCCATCAGGCTTCAGAATTAATGGAAGATGAGCCCATTGCGGCATTTGGTCTTTCCATCCCAAATATTCCCATAATAGCAAATGTACGGGCGCTGATGGCAACCATTCCTCACCACGGAAAATATGCGAGATCTCCATCGCTTTGTCATCTACGACAACAGCTAGGTGATATGTAGGCATCCCATCAGCTTTCAACAAAACTTTGTCGTCAATTAATTTTGTTTCAAAAGATACACGTCCACGGATCATGTCCTCAAATGACACGACTTCATCTTCAGACATTTTGATACGGATAGTATGTGGCACGCCTTCATCCAATAGAGCTTTCGTTTCTGCTTCAGAAAGACTTAGCGAGTTGCGAAGACTCATTCTGTTTTCGTGCGAATATCTAAAATTTGGCTGTAGCTTACGCTGTTGATCCAATTCGTCTGCTGTATCAAAAGCATAGTAAGCATATCCATTAGCGACAAGCTGCTCGGCAAACTGACGATAGGAGGATTTACGCTCGCTTTGACGGTATGGGCCAAAAGCTCCTGGCTTTGAAGGACTCTCATCTGGAGATATCCCACACCAAGCAAGACATTCATTAATATATTCTTCAGCACCGGACACAAAACGTGTCTGGTCTGTATCTTCGATTCTTAAAATAAATTCACCTTGATGATGTCTAGCAAATAAATAGTTGAACAAGGCAGTTCTTACACCACCCAAATGCAATCCTCCGGTAGGACTTGGCGCGAAGCGCACTCTAACTTTCTGTTGTGAACTCATGCTGCAAAATTACTTATTTCTAGATTAATAAATGAATTAGAAAAACTCTCCTCCGTCATATATCTGCTATATTGGATAATTTCCTTATTTTGTAAGGGAATACGGGAGGTCAATGAACGCATATCAATACAATAATAAACAGATTTGGAAGGTCATACTGATTGTCTTTGCCGCTGCAATAGGCATCGCCTCGCTTTGGTATACCAATTATCTGGTTAAAAGCCTTTCCCAATCCGAGCGGACAAAAGCCGAGGTGTGGGCGATGAGCACACGAAGTATTATGACCATGCCGGATGTGGACGACGACTTCATTAGCTTCATATATGCCGTTCGCGATAGTCTCACCTTGCCGGCGATTATTACCGACAAAGAAGACAAAATTATATTTTGGCGCGATCTTGATTCCACCAAGACGAATATCAAACTAGAAGATTCTCTGTCTTCCCGGCTGAGCTATGATCCAATATATTTTGAGCGTGAGCTCAATAAGATGAAACATGCGCATCAACCCATCATTCTTACTCTAGAAAATGGTGAAAAATGGTCCGTATATTACCATGATTCAAAAGCCCTACGCAATCTCAAAATATTCCCTATTATCCAACTATCGCTTATTGCCATATTCTTAATCATAGCCTATACGGTATTTAATTTTATTAAACGCACCGAACAAAATTTGGTTTGGGTCGGTATGGCCAAGGAAGCGGCACACCAGCTGGGGACCCCTATCTCCTCTTTGATGGGCTGGATAGAGTTAATTAAGATGAAATTTGATGCAGAAGACGATGAGGTTGTCAATGAAATGGAGCGGGATGTTTCGAGGCTTGAAATCGTCGCCGATCGATTCTCAAAAATAGGGTCAAGGCCGATTCTCAGCAATCATAACGTGTATCAAGTAATCGAAAACTTTATTGAGTATTTTAAAGTACGTACGAGTGAAAAAATAACTTTTACGCTGACCGGGGACAATCATGTAGAAGCTATGCTGAATGTACCTCTTTTCGAATGGATTATTGAGAATTTACTCAAAAATGCAGTTAATGCCATCGATACGGAGGGACAGATTGTTGTATCTATAAAAGAAAATATTGCGAAAGAGGAAATTTTTATAGACATTAGTGACACCGGAAAGGGGATTCCAAAGTCTAATTTTGATACTATTTTTCACCCAGGATTCACGACTAGACAACGCGGATGGGGATTGGGGTTAAGTCTAACACGCCGAATGATACGCTATCATAAGGGCCATATCTATGTCAAAGAATCTGAAATTGGTAAAGGAACTACATTTCGAATAATACTAAAAAGTAACTTAAATTATGAACCTACTCAAGTCTGACGATTATCCTGCAATTTACGAAGATTATATAGGAAACGTACAAGGTGATGTAATGGAAGAGTTGAACAGACAAGTCGAAACTTTTCCTACATTCATACGCGAAATTCCGCAAGACAAACTGCTATATAGCTATGCCCAAGGAAAATGGACTATCAAAGAGATATTATGTCATATCATCGATACCGAACGAGTGATGTCCTACCGTGCATTGCGCTTCGCACGTAATGACATGACTGCCCTGGCCTCATTCGAGCAAGATGAGTTTGTGACCCACGGAAGACACAATGAACGCGAAATTGATAGTATCATCGAGGAATTTGTTAACCTTCGGAAAGCGAATATTGCGCTGTTCAAAACTTTTAATGAGACAGAGTTAAGCCGCAAGGGCATGGCTTCTGACCGATTAATAAGCGTATTGGCATTTATATATGTCATAGCGGGTCACCTGAGCCATCACAAATTTATAATGCAACAGAAATACCTAAATAATTAATACGATGATTTGGCGCAAAGAATATTCCTTGGACGAATTGAATCAGCTATTCGCTCGATACATGACCGGGTATTTGGATATTAAAGCATCCAAAATTACTCCCGAATCATTAGAAGCTACGATGCCTATTACCGAAAAAGTACTACAACCATTTGGCATATTGCATGGAGGCGCATCCGTCGTATTGGCAGAATCTGTAGGCAGTATAGCTTCTGCTCTGATCATTGACACCGAAAAATACAATGCGGTAGGATTAGAAATTAATGCAAATCATTTAAGACCCGGAAAAATGGGAAACGTAGCTACAGCGCGATGTATTCCTATCCATTTGGGTAGGACTACCCACGTTTGGGATATCAAGATTCAAGACGAAAAAAATCGTATCATATGTGTATCCAGATTGACGGTGGCAATAATAAAAAAATAATGTAAACTTTTTCGGCAATGAGCTGTTAGAGATATAAGTACCATTCAATTGGTAATATGATACGGTTTAGGTTTTTAGAGAGACTTCGCCCCACGAGGTCTCTCTTATTATTAAAGATATTACAAAAATCAATCGTTTGTTCTAATTATTTAGTTTCTGAAATTCATTTTATTTTATTAGTCTTGTACTACGGTAATTAATCTAATCTTAATATTGACATAATAAAAATCTATTAATGAACTCTCACAACCTAAGTAAACAAAACGGTAACTCCACCGTTGGACCTATGATAATTATTGGAGCCTTATTCTTCATTTTTGGCTTTATTACTTGGCTGAACGCATTATTAATTCCCTATTTACAAATTGCTTGTGAATTGACTGAATTTCAAGCCTATTTCGTAACTACTGCTTTCTATATTGCATATCTTGTTATGGCCCCTGTATCTACCTGGGTTTTGAACAAATTTGGATTTAAGAAGGGTATGTCCATCGCTCTGGCTATTATGGCTTTTGGCGCGTTATTATTCATCCCTGCAGCATACACAAGGATTTATGGCGTGTTTTTAATAGGTTTATTCATCATAGGAGGTGGACTGGCTATTTTACAAACTGCGTCAAACCCATACATCACTATTTTAGGTCCTGTAGAGACGGCAGCTAAGCGTATCAGTATTATGGGGATCTGTAATAAGTTTGCAGGTGCTACAGCACCAATCATTTTAGGCTTATTCTTAAATCTAGAGGCAGCCGATAACGTTTCTCAACAATTAGCGAGCCTTACTCCAGCAGAAAAAGAAGCTGCTTTAAGCGAGGTTGCATTGCAAGTGGTGAATCCTTATTTGGGCATAGTAGTTGTTCTTTTACTATTAGCATTCTGGATCGCTAAAGTGCGTCTACCAGATGTTCAAGGAGATGAAGAAGAATCAGCAGATCACCATGCTTTATCCGAAAACAAAAAAAGTGCTTGGGCTTTCCCGCACGTGGTATTAGGATTCATTACACTTTTCTTGTACGTCGGCGTGGAAGTATTGGCGGGTGATACAATTATCTCATACGGTAAATCAATAGGTGTTCCTTTATCCGAAGCTAAGTTTTTCACAGGATTGACCATGATTTCCATGGTAATAGGTTACATCATTGGTATTATTGCTATTCCAAAATATATTAAACAAGAAGTAGCGTTGAAGCTTTGTGCGATTCTAGGTATTATCTTTACTTTAGGTATCGTCTTCACCTCAGGCATGACCTCTTTATATTGCGTAGCATTATTAGGCTTGGCTAACTCATTGATTTGGCCTGCGATTTGGCCTTTAGCTTTGAAAGGAGTGGGTAAATTCACCAGTGCGGCCTCAGGTATTCTGGTAATGGGTATCGCTGGTGGTGCAGTAATTCCGCCATTATATGGTCAATTAGCGCATCACATAGGCTCACATCAAGCGTATTGGATTGCTTTACCTTCCTACTTGTTTATCCTTTATTATGCCATTGCTGGCCATAAAGTGGGCAAAAAAGCATAATAATTTATAGAATCCATACAAAAAATCCCTTGACGATGAGGTTAAGGGATTTTTTCATTTAGAAGTAATAGATCTTATTGGGTGTAACACAACATTTTAAAGGTATATCCCACTCGCTTACGTCCGTAATCTTCGGTACTACATCATAAAAGCTGATTCCAATGGTAAGCACATCCGCTCGGCATTTGCCCATAAAGCGATCATAAAAGCCCTTACCATAACCTACTCTATTGCCTCGACTATCAACCACCAAAAGCGGTACCAAGATAACATCAAGCATTTCTTCAGCAATGGCTTCACCAACGAGCGGTTCCAGGATTCCCCAATGATTTTCTACCAATTGTGTTGTATCTTCCAACAGATAGTGTTTCATTTCTCCAGTCTCGAAATCAGATTGAGAGGTAACTAAATGAATATGCGGAGAATATTCTCTTATCCAACTAATGAAGGGTATAGTGTCAGGCTCGTTAAATTTTTCCAAAGGAATATACACATGTACATACGTATATTGTTCCCATTCAAAGGTCTTTAATTGTTCCAGCAAGTTGGAGTTATAAGCTTGTTTTTCTTCAATGCTGAGACTATTTCGTTGCGCACGATATAATTTACGCAATTGGTCTTTAGTCATATCTATTAAAATAAAACGGCCTTGCAGTTGGAGAACATACAAGACCGAAATAATCAACCTAAACCTAATTTTTTATATGTATTATTTTACACGTTCGATATAATCACCTGTAGCAGTATCTACCTTTACTTTGTCACCTTGATTGATGAACAAAGGAACATTGATTTCTACTCCAGTTTCTACAGTAGCCTTTTTAAGCGCATTGGTAGAAGTATCACCTTTTACTGCTGGCTCTGTATAGGTAATCTCCAATTCCACATTTTTGGGAGCTTGTGCCATGATAGGCTCATCACTCTCGAAAGCTACGATTACGTTCATTCCCTCTTTCAAGAATCGTGCCGAATTACCAAACAAAAACTTAGGGATATTGAATTGTTCGTAGGTGTTATTGTCCATTACCACATAAAACTCACCATCCTCATATAAGTATTGATAATCGTTGGTTTCTACGCGAGCAATTTCCACTGATTCGTCCACTCGGAATCTATATTCTACTAATTTTCCAGTTTTAACGTTACGCATTCTGGCTTGATAAAAAGCACGTAAATTTCCTGGGGTACGGTGTATATATTCTTCAACAGTTACTAATTCACCATTGAAACGCAAAACATTTCCTGATTTTACTTCTGAAGCTTTAGCCATTGGATTTATATTATTGTTAATAAATTACAATGCAAAAATAGAAAAAACTATGCGCTTAAAAAAACGAATATAATTACTTATAGGTGGTAATGGAAAATTTCTCATCACAGAAGGCATATTCCTTCTCTTGGTTGGAGCCAATGATGAGCAGACGGTCTGCAGTGGTGGCAGTAATTAAATCTAAGTACCATTTCTCGCCGGAAACATCCAGATTGGAAGTCGGCTCATCCAAGAAAACTACCTTAGAATCACTGCAGCATGCTAAAGCTAATTTCACACGTTGTTTCATCCCCGAAGAAAAAAATTTGAGGCTTTTATTGGCCGATTTTTCCATTTCCAGCAAATGTAGAATTTTCTGGATGTCAAACTCGGGATGAAATTGCTTGAACTTAAAATGAAAATCCAACAGTTCATTCAGCGTAAATTCCTCTATCAGTTCGATATAGGGTGCGGCTATGCTAATGTGTTGGTAAAGTTCATCTACCTCAATAGTATGAGTATTATTTTGGAAGGTAAGTGAACCTTCGCTTGGTGTAAGCTGCCCTGTCAATACTTTGATCAAGGTTGATTTCCCCGATCCGTTAGGGCCTAAGATGGCATATGATTGATAAGAGGAGAAGGTATAATCAATTCCTTTGAAAATCCATTCCTGATTAAACCTTCTCCCAAGATTATGTAAAGTTATATTCAATAAACTTATGATTTAAATGACTAATTCGACTTTCCAGTACTAAAACCTCTGACTACGCCACGATTCGAGCTACGGACAAAACCTAATATCTCATCGCGAATTTCGGTAGCTTCAAATTCTGTTTCCACAATATCCAATGCTTTGGACAGATTACGATTCTGCACAAATAACACACGGTAGATATTTTGAATTTCAGATATCTGCTCAGACGTATATCCTCTACGACGCAAACCTACAGAGTTAATACCTGCATACGATATAGGTTCGCGGGCCGCTTTGATAAATGGAGGTACATCCTTACGAACGAGAGTACCACCAGTTACGAAGGTATGGGAACCGATTTTACAGAATTGATGCACTGCAACCAATCCGGCCAATACCACATAGTCTCCCACAGTGATATGGCCTGCTAATGTACTGGAGTTAGAAAAAATACAGTGATCACCCACAATACAGTCGTGTGCAATATGGCTATACGCTTGTATCAGGCAATTTTTACCGATGACAGTTTTGTATCTATCTTTTGTACCTCTGTTGATAGTGACACACTCACGAATGGTTGTGTTGTCGCCAATCTCGGCTGTAGTAATTTCACCTTCAAACTTCAAATCCTGAGGTTCGCCAGAAATTACAGCCCCTGGAAAGATCCTGCAGTTCTTTCCGATCCGAGCTCCGTTCATAATGGTCACATTGGACCCTATCCACGTCCCCTCGCCAATTACCACATCCTTGTGTATAGTGCTAAAAGGCTCTATCACCACATTATCAGCAATTTTTGCCTCAGGATGTATATACGATAAAGGTTGTATCATTTTATATGGATTATTTCACTTTTACTATTTGTGCCATCAATTCGGCTTCACTCACGATTTTCTCACCTACCATACCGATACCTTTCATACGGGCTATGCCTCGGCGTATAGGCTCCAACAACTCACAACTGAATATTATTGTGTCACCAGGATGCACTTGGTTTTTAAATCTCGCATTTTCAATCTTCAAGAATAATGTCAACCAATTTTCTGGATCTGGAACTGTATTTAGAACAAGTATACCTCCTGTTTGTGCCATAGCTTCGATTTGAAGCACTCCTGGAAATACTGGTGCTCCGGGAAAATGTCCCATGAACAAATCCTCGTTCATCGTTACGTTTTTCAAACCTACTACATGTGTTTCAGACAGTTCCAAAATCTTGTCTACCATCAGAAATGGTTGACGATGAGGAAGTATATTCATGATTTGTACAGTATCATATACTGGCTTGGCATGAATATCATATGAATTGATTTTTTTCTTGCTTCTCTTTATCTGCGATTTAATGCGTTTGGCGAAAGCAACATTCGCTGCATGCCCCGGACGAGCTGCCATGATATGCCCTTTGATAGGACGACCTACCAATGCTAAATCACCGATCATATCTAACAATTTGTGACGAGCAGGTTCATTTTGATGTCTCAGCTGAATATTGTCCAATATACCCTCATCTGCTACGGTTACTTTTTTGTTGAATAGCCCCTCAAGCTTCTCCAACTCCTCCGTGGTCACTTGTCTATCTACTATAACGATAGCATTCGACAAATCGCCTCCTTTGATCAGATTATTATTAACCAAGGCTTCTAACTCATGCAGGAAACAAAAAGTGCGAGAGGAGCCGATCTCTCTTTCAAATTCTTCGATTGCACTGATAGAAGCGTGTTGACTTCCCAGTACCGGAGAATTGAAATCAATCATACACGTCAAACGATAACCGTCCAATGGCATACCTACGATTTCTACTTTACGATCTGGCTCGGAGTAATGAATATTTTCTTTTATTTCGTAAAAATCTCTATCTGCGTCTTGATCTACAAAACCAACTTCTGTCAGTTTTTCAATAAATACATTCGAACTACCGTCCAGTATAGGCACTTCAGGCCCATCTAGATCAATAAGCACATTATCCACCTGAAGACCGATTAAAGCCGCCATCAAATGCTCTATGGTGCTTACCGAAGCTCCATTTTCTGAAATTGTAGTACCACGTGATGTGTCGGTAACATTATCAGCATCTACCGATACTATCGGCTGTCCTTCAAGATCTATACGTCTAAATTTGAACCAATGATTCTCCGGAGCTGGTCTTAAGGTTAAGGTCACGGATTTACCTGTGTGTAAACCAATTCCTGAAATTGTAACCTCAGATTTTATAGTCCTTTGTTTTGCGTTCATTTCATCCATTTTATGGTAAATAGTTTTATTTGTCTTTCAATAATTTCTCCAATTCCAAAATGCGTTTCTCCAACTCAGGCAATCGTGTATAAACGACTTGAGAACGCAATTGGCTAGTATATGGAGCAACTGGAGATCCACCCCATTTTTTATTTTTGTCTTCGATACTGCGATTGATGCCTGATTGCGCCTGGACTTGTGTTCCATCTGCAATGGTAATATGGCCTACCACGCCTACTTGTCCACCCAATACGACTTGCTTGCCCACCTTAGTACTACCCGACACCCCTGTTTGAGCCGCGATGACAGTGTTTGATCCGATTTCCGCATTATGGGCAATTTGGATCAAGTTGTCCAGTTTTACCCCTTTTCGTATTATGGTAGAGCCCAATGTTGCTCTATCAATAACGGTGTTGGAACCAACTTCTACGTTGTCTTCAAGGATGACATTCCCAATTTGTGGGATTTTCTCATAGCTTCCATCGGGTTGCGGCGCGAAGCCAAATCCATCACTTCCTATCACCGCCCCTGAGTGAATAATTACGTTAGAGCCGATTTCACAGTCATAATAAACAGTAACTCCCGGAAATAATACAGTATTATCGCCAATGCTTACATTGTCACCAATGTATACACGTGGATAAATTTTAACATTATTCCCAATTTTTACATCCTTACTAATATAAGTGAATGCCCCTATATATCCCCCTTCACCAATCTTTACCGATTCATGTACAAAAACTTGATCTTCTCTTCCCTTACGCTCCAAACGCAGCGCATGGTAGATTTTCAATAATTCAGAGAAAGAAGTATATGCATCCTCTACTCTAATTAATGTCGCATTAACAGGCTTTTGCAAAACTAAATCCTTATTAACGATAACAATACTTGAGGATGTTTCATATAAATACTGCTCATATTTACGGTTGGATAAAAAAGACAATGCGCCCTCAGACCCTTCTTCGATTTTCGCTAAATGGGATACCAAAACATCAGGATTCCCCTCTACCTTTCCATTTAATAATGTCGCTATTTGCTCCGCTGTAAATTGCATGTACTACAAATGTATCTTTTTTTATGAAATTACTTTAATTTTTTGAGCTCAGGCCCAGTTCCACAAACCCCAATTCTTTGGGATAAGTGAGTGCATATTTGACTACTTTCTGAGACAGCGCTTCTAAATTTGACAAATCAGAAGCCTCTGCGATATCAATAAGCTGACCTTTATTGTTTACGATACAGATAGGCTCTTTGTCCGCACTGTATGCCGAATTTTGGATGGCCTGATAATAGATGAAATACTCCACCTCCTCATCATTCAGTCCAAAATAATCCTTCGCCCGCTCTTTATAATAAGCCAGCTCCTGCACATCGAAATCCACCGACCGAAGCTCCGTACGAAAAAGGTCTCTCCGCACGATCTTTTTGCACAGTGTACTTAATATAAAATCCTCATGATCCATCCAACATTTAAGAGCGGACAGGATATCTGTATCATCCAACTGCGTAAACCAGTCCAGATGCACCTCATCGCTGATAAAATTTTCGGCATTAACCTTATTGCGCAAGAAATGGTGCAACGCTGATGTAGCAAACAGCTCAACACCATTATTACTAAGCTCCTTAGCCCTTCTTAATGCTTGAATTAACATCTGCTCGGCACCTATCACAGTCTTGTGCAGATAAACTTGCCAATACATTAATCGTCGCGCTATCAAAAACTTTTCTACCGAATAGATTCCTTTCGCTTCAACGACCAGCTTATCATCCACGACCGTCAACATCTTGATGATGCGATCGAATGAGATTACACCTTCCGACACTCCAGTAAAGAAGCTATCTCTATTGAGATAATCCATTCGGTCCGTATCCAGCTGCCCCGACACCAACTGATGAAAAAACTTGCGCGAATATTGATTATTAAAAATGGTAATCGCCAGCGTCAACCGGCCATCAAATTGAATATTCAATCGATCCATCAGCATCGAAGAGATCACTTCATGTGATACGCCCTCTATTAGTGTATGTTCCAACGAGTGACTAAATGGACCATGACCTATATCATGAAGTAATATTGCCACCAAGGCAGCCTCTTCCTCTTGCTCGCTAATCTGTACCGCTTTGCTCCGCAGTGTATCAATAGCCAGTTGCATCAGATGCATAGCGCCTATGACGTGCTGAAAACGAGTATGCAAAGCTCCCGGATAAACCATGTGCGTCATGCTCACCTGCTTGATGTAGCGTAGACGCTGAAAATAAGGATGCTGAATCAAGTCGAATATAAAACCAGACGGAATTGAAACAAAGCCGTAAACGGGATCATTAATGATTTTTTTCTTATTCAACAGAGTTATCCTTTATGAAGTTTGCTATCTTTATGTGTTTGCTTAGATTGACAGATAATACACCTAATCTAATATAAACGCAAAGATAAATAGATTACAGTTAATTAATGTTAAAAAATGGTAGTTATTTGGGAGATTAATAAACATAAATACTATTATGACCTTCTTATCATAAAAAACAGATTGACTATCAAGCGGAATTTTAACACAGGTAATTAATTACAAGTAATAGCAGCAAAAAATCATGGCGAAAACACATACACTTTGGGCAGATGATGAAATAGAATTTCTAAAGCCTCATATTCTGTTGCTGGAAGGCAAAGGCTATAAGGTAAAAACTGTCAACAATGGTACAGATGCTGTAGAAGCTTTCAAAAACGAGCCTTTTGATTTGGTTTTTTTGGATGAGAATATGCCAGGTCTTACGGGACTTGAAACATTAAGTATCCTGAAGTCTATTAATCCCACGATCCCAAATGTATTAGTTACTAAAAATGAGGAGGAGCATCTGATGGAGGAGGCTATAGGTGCCAAAATCGACGATTACCTTATCAAACCCGTCAACCCCAAACAAATCTTACTTACGATCAAAAAATTCACCGAGAACCGAAGGATCGTGAATGAGAAAACGTCCATGGCCTATCAACAAGAATTTCAGAATCTAGGATTATTAATTAATGATGGCCTGGATTTTAAAGGCTGGGTAGAAGCGTATAAAAAATTAATCTATTGGGAGCTTTCTCTGGAGAAACTTGAGGATGAGAGTATGCATGAGATACTACGTGCTCAAAAATCTGAAGCTAATATCATATTCTGTAAATACATCGAGAAAAGCTATGTCAATTGGATGAAAAATCCAGAAGAGGGACCTACCCTTTCTCATCAATTGTTCAAAAAGAAAGTACTTCCCACGCTTACTGAAGAAAGACCTACTTTTTTCTTTCTTATCGATAATCTACGATACGACCAGTGGAAACAGTTGAACGACATCATTACAGACTACTTCCGATTGGAAGAAGAAGATAGTTATTACAGTATTTTGCCCACTGCCACGCAATATGCACGTAACGCCATTTTTAGTGGGCTCACCCCGCTCGAGATGGAAAAAAGGTTTCCTGACTTGTGGCAGAATGACGAGGCGGAAGGAGGAAAAAACCTCCATGAAGATAAATTCTTAGCTGATCAAATCAAGCGATTGTACCGCAAAGATATCAAGCACAGCTACACCAAGGTACTTACGCTAGAGCAAGGCAGGGATGTCGTTGATAACATCAGCAATTTGATGAACAACAATTTAAATGTGCTGGTTTACAATTTTGTAGACATGCTTTCTCATGCCCGTACCGATATGGCTATGATCCGTGAATTGGCCAATGACGAGGCTGCATATCGATCACTTACCCTGTCCTGGTTTGAGCATTCGCCGTTGCTTGATGCTTTGAAGTGGCTTTCACAAAAGAATGTCCGCGTAATCATCACCACTGACCATGGAACAATCCGGGTTAAAAAACCAAGTAAAGTTATTGGACACAAAAACACCAACACCAATCTTCGCTATAAGCAAGGCAAGAACCTTAATTATATCGCCAAAGATGTATTTACTATTAAAAACCCCCACGAAGCGCAACTACCTCTTTTGCATATGAGTTCGAACTATATTTTTGCTAAAGAATACAACTATTTCGTCTACCCCAATAATTACAACCAATTTGTTAATTATTTCATTGGAACTTTCCAACATGGTGGACTATCGATGGAAGAAATGATTATTCCTTACGCATCTTATATCACAAAATGATAATTTTACAGTATGAAAATCGAGGTTAAAGACCTAAATGAGTTAAAAAAAGCAGCCCAAGACGTCATCAATTTATATCCGGATGACCGAATATTTTTATTTTATGGAAATATGGGCGCCGGAAAGACAACGTTTATCAATGAACTTTGCCTGGCACTGGGCGTGACAGACCACACCTCCAGCCCCACTTTTTCTATCGTTAATGAATACAATTCCTCTTCGGGAAATATATTTCACTTTGATTTTTACAGACTCAAAAATGAGATGGAAGCATTAGACATGGGCTACGAAGAATATTTTTACTCAGGAGATTACTGTTTCGTAGAATGGTCCGAAAAAATACCTAATCTAATACCTCTGCATTTTGTCAAAGTAGCAATTGATGTATTAGAAAATCAGCATCGTGTAATCCATATCGAAAAAAAATAATTTTTTTTTTTCATTTCCCCATGCAACCTTTCTCCAAAACTTTGCGTCTTGCTATTAAACTAACATGAAATTGGAGAATATTAACTTAAATAGCATATGGCAAGGTTGTCAGGCGTATGACAAAAAAGCTCAAGCGCTGCTCTATAGTCACTTCTCCAAAAAAATGTTCGCAGTATGTTTGCGCTATGCGAACACTACGCTCGAGGCTGAAGACATTCTACAGAATGGATTTATAAAAGTATTTACCAAACATCATTTATTTGATGGTAAAGGCTCACTCGAAGGCTGGATCAAGCGAATCATCGTCAATACAGCAATTGAAAGCTTTAGGCAAAGCAAAGCAAAGCCAACGGATAGCATAGAGGCGCATCACGAGAATACGATCGTAAGTCACCTTTCTAGTGATACCACTTCCTACCAGGATTTGCTTCAGCTGATCAAAGAGTTGCCCTTAGGATATCGCACGGTCTTTAACCTATATGCTATTGAGGGCTACAGTCATAAAGAAATAGCCCAGATGCTGGGTATATCTGAAGGAAGCTCCAAATCACAGCTTTCCAGAGCCAGACAGGCGCTGCAGGAAAAATTAATTAAAGAAAACACTATTTAATATGGAGTCACAAGATTTAGATAAATTGTTCCGAGATGCGATGGAGCATGCCCAAGAGACACCAAGTAGTCGTGTGTGGGAAGGTATTCAACAAGAACTCAAGAAAGAAAACAAAGTGATTCCTTTTCACAAAAAATATAGAGCGCAAATTTCGATAGCTGCAATGTTCTTGTTGTTTTTTGGAATTGGTTTGTCGCTGTACAAGAAGCCTATTCCTTCAAGAACTGAAAAAGTAGATAAGGTCATTGCTTCAATTGAGCAGAAAAAAAACATTTCTGATGGCCACTCTTCTTCTTCTAAAGAATACATAGAAGATAAAATAGGCTCTTCGGTCTCCAGTAAGGCAGCAGATCAGAATTTGTCGGTAAATAATAATACCCCCACCTTACAGGACAAACCCAGCGTAAAACAAGAGGAAGTATATGCAGCCCCCAAAAAAAAGAGCATATCCCATACAGATCAAGAGGAGATACAATTGCTTACTCCTGATTTTGAGTTGGCAGAAGTGCAAGTCGAATTAGAAGATTTAGTGCGCTCTTTGCACCAGGTGAAAATGATAGATCCCACTTACGATGGTATTCAACCTTCATTTGCCTATTCTACACCTCAAGAAGAAGTCAAAACATCGCTAGTGACACGTGTTTTAAATGGCATTACAAAAAATATAATGAGTAAACACCTCGATATGGACGAAAAAAGAGAAATCGAATTCAGAAACGATGAAGAAGGATCTTTGTCCATCAATATTATCAATTCATTTGCAAGAAAATAACCGTTATCATTAAATCAATAGAACATGAAAAACCTATACAAAGCATCTCGCATCATTGCATTAGCGTTATTAGTAGTGAATACTGCATATGCGCAATCAGACAGCACAAACAACACGAGCAGCAAGTCTATAATTATTGACGATGACAAGTCCTTCAAAATAGTGAAAGATAATAAAGATGATGACGATAAATTGCCTCGTGCCTTCGGAGGAATTACATTCACACGCATCGATTGGGGATTCTCGAGAATTATGGATGATGGCGCTTTCTCACTTTCCCAGGATAATCAATTTTTGGAATACAAAAAAGCATCCAACTTTGGATTTGATATCGCACAGTTCGGGGTGCGTACCAGCGATAACTTCAAAACATACATTTCTGCTGGTTTTGAATGGAACTATCTACGTCTGAAAGAAAACATCATATTCAATGAAGACAGCTCACCGATCTCCTATGAGCCTAGTGATATAGCATATTCCAAAAATGTATTTACAACAACTTATATGCGCTTGCCGATAACACTAGAGTGGAGAAGCAACAAAAACCGCAAAGGAGAACGCGTAAAAGTGGCTTTTGGCGCGATGACTGGTGTACTGCTAAAAGGTACTCAGCGCCTAAAAAGCAAAGAAAATGGAAAACAAAAGTTTAAAGATAATTACAGCTTAGCTTCATTCCAATACGGTCCGTTCATCCGATTAGGATACGATGATTTTGGGATATTTGCGAAGTATTATATGAATGATTTCTTTGAAAAAAGTCCAGCACAAAAGAATTTGAATAATTTAGCCTTTGGTATTACTTTAGGATTTTAAGACAGATATTTCATTTTTAAACCTTATTTTTATGCCGAAAGACAATTTCGGCATTTTTATTTTATGGCTCATACTTCATCTTCTTGTCAATACATACCTACGGACATTCAAAAATTGGACGTATCTGCAATCCACGGCAACAATCTGATAGCAACATTTACAGGTAAACAGGAAGTCACGGCTATTGATAATGTATCTTTCGACATCGAAAACCACAAAATAACAGCTATTATCGGAGAGTCCGGAAGCGGAAAAAGTACCTTATTGAAACTCATTTATGGACTTATAGAGCCAAATGGGGGTGAAGTTAGATACAAAGGCTGGTTGGTTCCCACGCGTAAGGACAAGTTGATACCTGGTCACGATGCCATGAAGATGGTATCTCAAGGTTTTGATGATTTAAATCTCTATGCAAAGGTGTGGGACAACATCGCTTCACAGCTTCCCAACACCAATTTGGAGTACAAACAGAGCCAAACTGCCGCAACGTTGAAAAAACTCCGTATTGATCATCTCGCTCAACATAGGGTAGCCGACTTAAGTGGGGGCGAGCGCCAGCGTGTGGCTATTGCGCGCGCACTGATCAATAATCCAGAAGTACTGCTGATGGATGAACCCTTCAATCAGGTGGATGCCGCATTTCGCGATGGCCTACAGCAAGACATCAAGCAGATCGTGCAAGATACGGGGCTCACGGTGGTTCTGGTATCGCATGATCCTGCTGAAGTATTGGCAATGGCAGATGCACTTATCGTCATGCAGCAAGGTAAAATTGTAGACTCGGGGCATCCTAAAGATTTGTATTATCAACCCAAACATCCTTATACAGCCTTGTTGCTCGCTAAAAGTAATATCATCACCGCACAACAAGCGGAAATTCTTCAGTTACCGACAAGCTCGGGGCAAATAGCTATACATCAAGAATGGATCGATGTCACCGAGAATCAACAATCTCCATTTAGAATAAAGGACATAAAATTCCGGGGATTCTATAGCGAATATGTTATCGGAAACCAGGAAATTAATTTACACGCTATCATAAAAACAAAAACTCCCGTTTCTATTGGAACAGGAGTCGATATTCAAATACAAGAATTTATTTCTTTTCAAGTTCAGCCTTAATTATCTGAACCATCTTGCTGAACTCGTCATGCTCAAATCCGATGGATTGGTAAATGATTTGCCCCTGTCTATCTAATACCACATTGCGGGGAATCGACTGCTCTGCAAACAAAGCGAAAACCCCGCGTTTTAAATCTGGAAACACAGGAAAAGTATAGCCATGCTGCTTCATAAAGGGATCGATCTTCTCCCAGCCTTCTTCTCTGGCCAATACAAAGACAGCCAACTCTTCATGTTTTAAATCTTTCCAAATCTCCTTTTCCAGACGAGGAAGTTCTTCTCGGCAGGGAGGACACCATGTGGCGAAAAAATTAAGTAATACAACTTTCCCCTTCAAGGATTCTGGTGTAATATTTTTGTTTTCGCGGTCAACAATTTTAAATGCCGGAGTTTTTTCCCCAACATTTACTTTCCATTCCTGCGCTTGTGTTCCAACAGCAAGTGCAATCATTAAAACTAATGTCCCTATTATGTTTTTCATATATTAAAATTTAAGATTGTTCAACCAGTCGAGCATGTTATTAAACCACTCTCGAGGTTCTTGTTTATTATGCATACCAAAACCATGCCCGCCGATCGCATACGAAAATAAGGAATTTGAAATATTATACTGATTTAATTTTTGTTGATACCTATAGCTATTCTCAATGGGAACAGTTTTATCATCCTGAGCATGAATCAGAAACGTCGGCGGTGTATGTGAATTAACATTCTGCTCATTGGAAAATTTAACAATATCCTCTTGATTAAATTCCGGACCAATTAACTTTTGTTTGGATCCATTGTGCGTGATCCCTTCTTCCATCGTGATAACAGGATAAACCAATACCGAAAAGTCAGGTCTAAGCTGAGCTGGAGCTAAGCCCGATTGGTGATAATCCGTATCGAAGTGTGTAGATAAAGTGGAAGCTAAATGCCCGCCGGCAGAAAATCCCAGCACCCCTACCTTGGCTCCATCAAGTGGCACCTCCGCTATTTTTTTCTTAATTAGCGTTAAAGCGCGCTGGGCATCTTGAATAGGCGCTATACGCTTATCCATCTGCTGCTTTGCTGAGGGCAGGCGATATTTCAAGACAAAAGAACAATATCCCTGCTCGGCCAATCGTGTGGCGACCTGATGTCCTTCGTGGTCCATAGCAATATGTGTATATCCGCCACCAGGAATAATTAAAAAAACATACGGGTGCTTTATTTTCGAAGGAATATACGAATAAAGTTCAGGCGTATTATTGGAAATATTTGCTGTATCTTTTGTATTAGGGACAGTATCGTAGAGTGCAATCCTTTCTTGAGCTTGCAAAAATCCAAAAATAGCGGTCATAAGTAGTGACAAAAAGGTTCTCAGCATTTATTTTATTGGTTAGCTACAATCATTAATGATAAATCTTTGTATGGTAACTTAAAACGTTCGGCAATATCTTTATTAGTCAATAAGCCTTGGTATAAGTATACCGCATTGCGAATGCCTGGATGACTCCATATCAAATTGCTAAATCCGCCACAATCCCCTATTTGCAATAAAATAGGTGTAAAAATATTTGTCAATGCATAGGTTGCTGTCCGTGCCACACGCGATGCGATATTAGGAACACAGTAGTGAATTACATCGTATTTCCTAAAAACCGGTTTGTCGTGAGAAGTAATTTGGGAAGTTTCAAAACATCCTCCCTGATCAATCGACACATCGATGATCACCGAGTTTGGCTTCATTTGCGAAACGGTCTCTTCGGAAATAAGACAAGGAGATCTGCCGTTCTTGGCGCGTAAGGCTCCGATTACCACATCACAGGTTTTAACGGCTTTATTTAATATTAAAGGTTGTATCACCGATGTAAAAACACGTGAACCTACATTATTCTGCAGCCTGCGCAGCCGATAAACCGAACTGTCAAAAACCTTAACTTGTGCGCCCAAGGCAATGGCCGTACGTGCGGCAAACTCGCCCACGGTGCCAGCGCCGATAATCACGATTTCTGTAGGAGGAACACCCGTCACGCCACCAAGCATTAATCCTTTCCCCTCAAAAACGTTCGATAGATATTCTGCAGCAATCAGAATGGAAGTTGCTCCCACGATTTCACTCATGGCACGCACTACACTCAAATGCCCACCTTCATCTTCTAAATACTCGTAAGAGAGGGCAGTGATTTGCTTTTTCATCAACCCCTCGAGCACTTGCTTACTTAAAAGACTAGGCTGCTGGGAGGAGAGCAGAATTTGTTTATGACGCATTAGCCTCACTTCTGTGATTGTGGGGCCAGCAATTTTAATGATTATATCGGCATTAAACACCGACTCTGTATCATAAACTATTTGTGCACCTTGCTCACTATAGTGCTGATCCAAGAAATTGGAACAGTTTCCTGCGCCGGACTCCAAAATTACACGATGACCATTCTCTATCAACAATGAAACAGAAAGCGGGGTAAGTGCAATTCTTTTTTCTTGAAAAACGGTTTCCTTAGGAATGCCTATTACCAACTCTCGTTGTGTCTGATTTATTGCTTTTAATAGTTCTTGTGTCTGACCAATCAATCCTTCTTCCATATTTGCCATAACCAGTATATTAACCTAATATACGAGATTAATTAATAAAGAATATTTAATAATATTTCCTTTTTTAATTAACTTTGCGTTATACGTAGGCATAAATTATAAATGAAATTCTTCAAAGTTATTAACCATGTAAAAATATTACCTAGATGGGTTATATTTTTTTTAGACTTGTTTACAGCAATTTTTGCTTTTTTAATTGCTTATTTTATTTATCAAGATACGAAAAATATCCCATTTAGTTCAAATGATTTTGCAGTGTCCTTCTTACTGTGCATCGGAGCCACCATCCTTTCCTTTGTTATATTTAAATTATACTCCGGTATTGTAAGGTATACCAGCTCGACCGATTCTATTCGAATACTATCTTGTAATTTATTTACTATATTAATCTTATTTGGCACAAAATTATTTGCCTTAGCTATAAGAGTTCCCTCCCCGATTGACACCTCATTGCTTATTATTTATTCGCTATTGGTATTTGTAGGACTTGTCATGTACCGAACCTCTATCAAAGTATTCTTTCAATATTCTAAGACTGCAAGGAAAATCAAGAAAAATGTAATCATTTTTGGCGCAGGAGAATTGGGTATTGCCGTAAAAAGAACGTTTGATCATGATTTAACATCCAATAAAATTATCGTAGGATTCTTTGATGACAACCCTTCGAAAGTTGGAAAAGCTATTGACGGAGTACGTATTTATAAATCTGACTTCTTGCTTCCTGTAATTAAAAAACTCGCTATTGACGAATTAATTATAGCCACACCCTCCTTGTTGCCAGATAAAAAAGCACAAGTCATTGAGACATGTCTGGAAAACAACATTTCGGTGCTTACCATACCTCCTGCACAGCAAATTATGAATGGAGACTTATCTGTAAATCAAATTAAAAATGTAAAAATCGAAGATCTGTTAGAACGTGCACCGATAAAAATCAATAATGAATCCATTCTTGATCAAATACGAGGTAAGCGTGTGCTAGTTACCGGAGCTGCTGGATCTATAGGAAGTGAAATAGCAACACAGCTTAGCAAATACGAGCCTCAACTTATTATCTTGTGTGATCAAGCCGAATCTCCTCTCCATAATTTACAGTTAGATTTACAAGAGAATTTTAAAGATCAAATTTACCAGACTTTCATCGCCGATGTTAAAAACTATGATCGTATGCGTCACTTGTTTGAGGAGTTCAAGCCTCAAATCGTCTATCATGCTGCCGCTTACAAACATGTCCCGATGATAGAGAATCACCCTATTGAAGGAGTTAAAACCAACATACAAGGGACAATTAATATAGCCAATCTCTCGGTGGAGTTTAAAACAAAGAAGTTTGTTTTTGTGTCCACTGACAAGGCGGTAAACCCAACAAATGTGATGGGTGCAACAAAAAGGATTGCCGAAATTTATGTTCAGTCCCTGAACAATAAATTAGAAAACGAAAACTTAGAAGGCCGTACGCGCTTCATTACAACTCGATTCGGGAATGTGCTGGGCTCTAATGGTTCAGTGATTCCACGCTTTAGAGAGCAAATTGAAAAAGGTGGGCCCGTTACAGTTACTCATCCGGACATCACCCGCTACTTCATGACTATCCCCGAGGCCTGCCAACTGGTGATTGAGGCAGGAAATATGGGTGAAGGTGGTGAAATTTTTGTATTCGATATGGGCAAATCCGTGAAGATAGTGGACTTGGCCAAAAAGATGATAAAACTTTCGGGCTATGAACCTAATAAGGAGATAGAAATTAAATTTACCGGGCTGCGACCAGGAGAGAAACTCTACGAAGAACTTCTTAATGACCTGGAAAACACCCTACCTACCCATCATGAAAAGATCATGATAGCCAAAGTAAGAGAAAATTGTTTTGACGGTGTACAAGATCAAATTAAAACACTATTTGATATTGTGGCCACGCAACATAAAATAAATATAGTACGCCAGATGAAGGCCATCGTGCCTGAATTTAAGAGTCAAAACTCCGAATACGAAATATTAGATAAGCAAAACGCGCAAACAAGTTAAACACCATCATTTTAGCAATTTATAGCAATTGGTATTGTAAATTTTCAATAAAAGTGTATTTTTGCGTTCCATAGTATTATTAATATAAACTAATGTCAACAAACTATAATTCTACAGATCAAAAAGGATCTTTTTTTCAAGACAATCAAAAAAGCCTATTATTCATTTTAGGAGGTATTATTGTATTAATCCTTCTTTATATTGGTTATCAAAAATTATATTTAGCTCCACGTGCTGAAACAGCTGCTGATGCTATGTTTCAAGCCGAGGAATACGTATTGATCGATTCATTGCAAAAGAAAGCAATTGAAGGTGACGGCAGTTTTGCGGGATTAAAAGAGATTGCGGATGAATATTCGAATACACCATCAGCAAATATCGCAAACGCTTACCTAGGTGGTCTATACCTTCGTGAAGGAAAGTTCCAAGAAGCTATTACTTACCTTAAAAAATATTCGGACAAAGGTAGCGACATCGTGGATCCTTTAGTAGTAGGTATGATTGGTGATGCGTACTCGGACAGTCATGACTACAAGAATGCTGCTGATTACTATCAAAAGGCAGTTAAAAAATCTAACAACTCATTCACTGCTCCTCTTTTTCTTAAAAAATTAGGTTTGGTATACGAGCAATTGAATGAATTCAAAAAAGCGGAAGAGGCTTACCAAAAAATTAAAACGGACTATCCACAAAGCACGGAAGCTGCAACTATTGACGGTCCTTTAGCGCGCGCGCAAGCAAAACAATAAGAAAAAAATAATTTTCATATATTAAGGCTGCTATCATGCAGCCTTTTTAATTAAAAAGAATATATATCATGGCAAGTACACTCAAAAATTTATCGGATTTCTCTCATATTCATGTTCAAAGTGCAAAAGGTTTCAAGTTTGCTATTGTGGTATCACAATGGAATGCACAGGTAACTGGCGCATTATTGAATGGTGCTATTGATGGAATATTGAAAAATGGCGGTCTGCAAGCTGACATTGATGTCATAGAAGTACCAGGCAGTTATGAACTCATATCGGGAGCAGATATCGTATTGCGAAATAAAGATATTGATGCCGTTATTTGTTTAGGTTGTGTAATCCAAGGCGAAACAAGACACTTCGATTTTATTTGTGATGCTGTTGCAAATGGGATTAGTAATGTCGCTATCAAATACAATAAGCCTGTAATCTTTGGGGTATTGACTACAGACAATTTAGAGCAAGCCTTAGACAGAGCCGGTGGCAAACACGGTAATAAAGGTGAAGAAGCCGCAATTACTGCTATTCAAATGGCGCATATTAGCAAAAAATATTAATGCCATTTTATTCCAAAACTAAAGCTAGATGATCTAGCTTTAGTTTTCTTTAATTGATATTCAATTGCGACAGCAGTCCCGATCTGCCCTTATCATCTAGCGCCACGGCTGTAATCTTATCTCCCGATTTAACTTTTATACCTTTCTTTATATCCAACCTTGGACTACGCAAGGTAGGCTCGCTGCCATCTGTTGTATAGTAAATCGGATATCCAGGGTATTCTACATTAGCACGTAACGTTGAATTTTCAACTTTTAGTCCCACTCTGGGCAACCTAAATTGAACGCGATCTTGAATGACAGGCAATTCTACTTGAACTACTCGATTTAGAAATGCTACATAATCCCTATCAAAAAGTTCCTGATTATAGGTTTCTTCACTTTCATAGGCCCTACGTTGGGACCAAGCTCGCTCAGCTAACACAAAGAATCGTGGAAAAACCATGTAATCCAAGGCTTCGTCACTCAAAATTGTTTCCGCAAACAGCCCACCTTTGATTCCTTTAAAATTCGCTCTGCCTTTTTCTGTAATCCGGGTCAGCTTATTTAGATATGTTTTATCCAATTTTTTTCCGCTATAATAAGTATGGATATTGGCAAAATAATCTTCTGGAAAAAGCGAATAGGAATGGTGTAAGTCCGCAAACGTAGCCCACTTGAAACCGGGCTCACGGTATGTAGAATCCCACATCATATCTAGATACAAATTCGAAGCGCTAATAAGAACTGTCGGATAGCCTGCATTGGCTAATCGATAGACCAAATCATCATTTCCACCGCCTATGATATTATTCCAAACATCCAATTGCATATTCTCTTTGTGCTCCAGATCGGGGTTAACAACCATGCCATTACCCTTATTTACCATACCAATCTCTTCCCAACCTGCCATTTCCAATCCTTTAGCTTTGCAGAGTTTGTTGATTTTGTCAATATAATACGCCCATACTTCGTGTACACTCCCGATCCCCTGCTCGTGCATTAGCTTTTTGATCTTCGGCGATTTTTCCCAAACACCTGGCGGCACTTCATCTCCTCCTAGGGATATTTTTTTGAATGGCACTCCTGCTTCTGCATACATCGACTGAAACTCATCCAAAACTTTACCTAAGAAGCGATATACCGAAGGTAAAGCAGGATTCAATACATTATCCCCAAAGTTTTGCGCTGTATTATACACGGATATATCTTCAAAATCGTGCAATAGGTATTCTTCAGCAGCTTTACGATCTCCTGCAGCCATATATTTGTCATACCTAGCCTCCATTGCCTTCACCGATGCGCGCGCATGTCCAGGGGTCTCAATTTCGGGCACCACAGTGATGTTTCTCTCTTGAGCATATTTAAGAATATCGATGAAATCTTTTCGGGTCAAAAATTGATGTTCTGTATTGGTCGCCGACCCATACGCCGGCATCAATGCCTTCCCATCTAGGTAAGCCGGAGAACGGCGCGCACCCACCTCGGTAAGCTCGGGCAATCCCGGTATTTCGATTCGCCATGCTTCGTCCTCAATAAAATGAAAATGAAAGACATTCAATTTATACTTACCCATCAGGTCTAAATATTTTAACACAACCTCCTTGGGTCTGAAATTGCGCGCAATATCCAACATAAATCCTCTATAAGCATAGCGAGGTTCATCCATCACCTCCACACAAGGCAAATGAGTTACTTTTTTCGCGCTTTTGCTCTGAGCTTGGTCATATAGCGACTGAAGGGATTGAAGAGCGTAAAACAACCCTGCACGCCCGCTAGCCTCAATCTCAATAAGGTCGGGGTTGATGGACAAATTATATGCTTCATCAGCTAAGTTACTATTCAATCGAACGATGAAATTTTTCTTATCTGCATCATATTGTACCTTAGCTAGTCCTGCCAGCCCTTTATCTACCGTTTGTTTCCAATCCGATGGCACCTCTACCTGAAGTACTTTCCGCAGATCGAAAATTCCATTGCGCTCGATTAAGGATTTAGGCGAAGGAAATATCTTAATGGGAGTGTATTCCTTCTGAAACGATTGATTCTTTGCATACAATTTTTGTAAAAACTCCCTATTTTGGCTTGGAGTAGATTTAATGTCTTCGTATTCGACTTGACCTACGGCTGTATATTTGGTTTTATCCAGTTTACTCAAAAAATAAAATCCATTGGGACGCGTTGAAATCCCAACTATGCCATACTGTGTTTTATAGTTCAGCACAATGGAATCTTGCGGCGCTAGAAAACGCTGGCGAAAAACTATCTGGAAAAGATTACCCCTTTTATCAATGAGTTGAAATTGTTCATTGTTTGTTTCTACGACAGGATACATGGTATTGAAAAACAAATCCCAATCTTTCAGTGGAAAATTAGCAGTCCCTTGATTTTTCACCACAATTTGGAGATTTAGATCATCCTCTCCATTGTATGTAGGCGCTGGCTTCCATTTTATGGAAATATCATTTGCTCTTAAACTTTGAGCGAATAAAGAATGAATAGATATCATAAAGCTAAAAAAAAGTAAAAATCGCATATGAGTTTGCTTTGGTTGTATCATAATGGATGCGTTTGTCTAGTTATTATACATAAATACTAAAAATTTTTTACTTTTTTTTGTTCAATAAAAAAATAAAACTATATTTGCACACCGAAACAAATAAGGGCCCGTTCGTCTAGGGGTTAGGACGCAAGATTTTCATTCTTGAAACAGGGGTTCGATTCCCCTACGGGCTACACACTTAAAAGTCAAAACATACTAAAACGCTGTAAATTAAATGTTTACAGCGTTTTTTGTTTTATCGGTATCTACAGATCTTTCAATTTTTCCCAATAAAAAAGTGTGTCATTCGGTGAGTCATTTTTTTAGACTACCCTACTCACTGAAACAGGTTTAAATTTCTGACTTACAGCCTGTTCAAAAACTGAACATCTTGATTTCGTTAGGCTGCAAGGCTAATTTTGTTTCACTTAAATGATAAGATCATGAGTACAAATTATTCTTTGCTCTTCTACCTGAAGAAACCAAAAAACTACGTGAGCGGCCCGAAGCCGATCTACATGCGCATCACCGTGGGTGGCATTCCTAAAGAAGTCTCTACCGAACGGGAGTGCGATCCCGCAAAATGGATATCCAAGGCAAACCGTGCCAAGGGAACCAAAGAGGATATCAAAACGTTAAATTCCTACCTTGACTCTGTAGAGCACAAAGTCGCTGACATCCACCTCCAGATGACAAAAAAAGGAGAGGATATTACCTCAGAATCTATCAAACTGAAATATCTTGGAAAGGATATCAAGAGAAAAACACTGTTGGCTGTTCTCCTTGAACATAACGGACAGATGGAAGCATTGCTGGGTAAAGGATTTAAGCCCAATACACTCAAAGGGTATAAGACCTCGCTGTCCCACATCGAACAATATCTCAAGACAGAGCACGAATGTTCCGACATTGATGTCAGAAAGATGGATCACGGGTTTGTAACGGGGCACGAATTTTTCCTACGTTCTGCGCTGGCTTGCTATCCCCGGAGGATACCCAAAACCCCGTTTGCAGCGCATAGAGCAAGCAAAGTAGGGCTCTGCCCAACTTCCGCTTGCTCATGTGACAGCATGATATTCAGGGAAGGATTCATCTGGAGGTTTGTGATTCTTCGATTTCCTAAGGAAGAACCCATTCGATTACATCAACACTATAATTTACACCAACTCTCTTCGCTCATCATACTGGTTATCCCAATTATCCGTAACGATGTGCTTCAGTTCCAAGATAAAACTAAACCGAACAAATAATTGTCTCATCTGTTCTGGTCATATACAACAAAAACTTTAACGTTATGATACAGACAAAATTTCAAGATTGTATAGAAGCATGTGGAGAATGTGCCGTGTTCTGTAGCCAGTGTGCAGCTGCCTGTTTAGATGAAAAAGATCTCGAACACCTTAAAAAATGTATCCAATTGAATCTGGAATGCACTATCATATGTGATGCTGCTGTAAAAGTTATGAGTATCGATGGACAGTTAAGTAAAGAACTCTGTAAAATATGTGCAGATATCTGCGAACGATGTGCAGACGAATGCGAAAAGCATGCAGATATGGGCATGGAGCATTGCCGTGAGTGTGCTGAAGCTTGCCGCGCCTGTGCCAAAACATGTAAGGAGATGTCGGCGGCATAGCTGCGTTAAGGGAATTGTTTCGACACTTAATCCCAATAGTAGGAAACAGCCGAATCGCATAGCGTGGCGTTCATATGGTATTAATTTTCTATACAAAGCTGGTTAGATTGTATATTAAAATGAATTTAATTAGGTTTGTACAGTCGTTTCCGTACTTCCTAAATATAGTATTTGTGGCACGAAAAGAACTTCTTTGATTATTTCTTGAATGCTATTACCAAAAGACCAAGTATTTTAAAATTCCATATGAAAAAACCTGTAAGAATAAGAACGACACTCAGTAAAGGGGTCATTGTTCCAAGTTTGATTTTCATTGTGGGCATCTGTTTGTTGTCGGCTATTTTTCCGAGCCTAACAGAAAATCTGCTCAACACCATCAAGAACTTTATCTTTGTAAACCTGAATTACGTTTATGTCTGGTCGGTAACCATCTATGTCCTGTTTCTGATTTATCTGATGTTCAGCAAATATGGTAATATCCGGTTGGGAAGAAATGACAGCAAACCAACCTATTCCTTCTTTTCGTGGATTTCTATGCTTTTTGCTGCCGGTATGGGTATCGGGTTAATGTATTTCAGTGTTGCAGAGCCGATGCAGCATTATTCAAATGAAGTTTTTTCGGGAAATACGGCTGTTCAGCGAGCCAAAGACGCACAACTTTATACTTTCTTCCATTGGGGTATCCACGCTTGGGCTATATACGGGATTGTCGGGTTGTCTTTAGCCTATTTTGCCTATCGTTATCGTTTACCACTTTCCTTGCGGAGCTGTTTCTATCCTCTGTTGAAGGATAAGATCAAAGGCAAATGGGGCAACACCATTGATGTTTTCGCACTTTGCAGTACTTTTTTTGGAATTACCACCACATTAGGTTTCGGGGTGGTACAGATCAATTCCGGTCTGGAAACACTAAATATCTTGCCGGGAAGCAGCTTTATTTATCAGGTGTTGATTGTCGGTGTATTGGTATCACTTTCTATTATATCTGCTGTAAGCGGGGTGGACAAAGGCGTGAGGATATTGAGCAATATCAATATTGTAAGTGTTGTCATACTCTTACTTTTTGTTTTGATCCTCGGCCCTACGGTATATTTGATAGGAAGTTTCACGGAAGGAATCGGGACATATATCAATGAATTCTTTAGCTTGACATTCAACACACATGTGTACGAAGAGAACACGCAACAATGGTTTTACGACTGGACTATACTTTATTGGGCATGGTGGATTTCGTGGTCGCCTTACGTTGGACTATTTATCGCTAAAATTTCAAAGGGACGAACGATACGGGAGTTTGTAGCGGCAGTCTTGATTATCCCTACTTTGTTTAATTTTATCTGGATGACTGTTTTTGGAAACAGTGCGATATGGTTTGATGCCAACGTTGCCGACGGGGCGTTGAGCCAACTTGCTGGCAATCCGGATGCCCTGATGTTCCGTTTCTTGGAATATCTGCCATTAACCGAAATCGTCAGTTTTTTGACTATTGCTATTATCATTATCTTCTTTGTAACCTCTGCTGATTCGGGTATGTTCGTCATGAACAGCATAGCGACAAAAAATGCCCGGATATCTCCGAAATGGCAGACCATCGGTTGGGGCGTCCTGCTTGCCGTATTGGCACTGATGCTATTGAACGCTGGCGGACTGACGGCTCTGCAAAGTATGACATTGATTACGGCGTTGCCGTTTTCGGTCATCATGCTGCTTTTCATCGTCAGCCTGATAAAGGCACTGTCCATTGATAGAAGCTATTATGAACGTGATTTTTCAGCAACGACGATACCTTGGTCAGGCGAGTTTTGGAAAGAGCGTCTGAAACAGATCGTCTCTTTCAGTGATAAGAAGTCTGTCGTTGGTTTTATTGATAAAACAGTTAGAGATGCTCTTACGGAATTGCAGGAGGAGTTTTCCAAAAATGATGTAGAGGCTAAAGTTAATCTCTATGAAAATCCACATAGAATAGAGATAGAGATTAAATACGATGTTGTAAATAATTTCTTATACGGGGTAAAAGGAGAATCGAGAATTGTATCGGATTACCTGCTGAATGAAGAAAACCTGCCGGATATAGAAGGAAACCAAACTTTTTTCCCTAAATCCTATTTTGGCGACGACCGCGAGGGGTATGATGTACGGTTTTTTACCAAAAACGAATTGATTTCTGATGTACTGAAACATTACGAGCGGTTTATAGAGATTATTTCTGAAGAACGTAATGAAATGTTTGTCAGTAGCAATACCAACCGTAGGTTAAGATAACGAATGTAGGACGATAACTTAAACACATTTTTCTTTTCCTATCATTACTGTCCTAAATAAATTTTAAGGCGCATATTATCTGCTATCTTTTATGAATTAAGAAAGCTTTTGTTAAAAATCAAATTATATCCTACCTATGGTTTTTAGAAGAGTTTATATTGTCCTATTTTATCAGGAGGTTTACCTGAAAAGAATGGATCAGCTCCGAAATAGACAATAATGTCTTCCAAATCATTTGTCGAGATTTCAGAGTCTTCCAATTTACATTGGAATTGAATAAATCTATTTACCGAATCTTGGTATACGCCTGTTAAAATCCTTTTGCAGAATGTAAATTTTTCTAAAGGTGAACTAAAGTCAATAACTAAATCTTTTTTGATGTCCTCCTTGTTGTAAAATTCAAACTCTTGTTTTAGTACATTTTTGATTTTATAAAACGGAGCGTAAAACCCACAGGTCTTTAGCCTGTGGGATGTAAGCGACTAACCCTGATTGAGAATATACTCACGAATAGTATCAGGAGATGCTTCACCTATTGAACAAACAAAATAACCATCAGACCAGAAAGTATGTTCTTTCCAAAAATGTTTAAATAAGAATGACCTGTGTGGTGAACGCCAAATGTAATAAGTAGATTCTTGTTTTAACTTGCGAACAATAGAAGTAATTGAAACACGAGGGATATAACGAATAAGAAAATGGATGTGGTCTAAATCAGATTCAAACACTTCAATTTCAAAATCTGAATTAGAAGTAATGTTTAAGAGAGAAGAACGCATATCATCTTTTAACTGACCGACAAGTAACTTTTTACGATACTTGCAAACGAAGATTAAATGACACTTTAAGTAGTGTTTTGAACGATTTGTGCTGATGCAATTACATTTTTTAGACATAGTAGCGAAGTTTTTTGTGAATGTTTCTCAATGAAAATGGAGATATTTACAAAAAACGTATCGGACTGCATAAGTAAAATGTATCTTTGCATAAAATAAAACTATTTAATAGTAGAATGAAGATAATTTTTCGGACATATCAATTTGAATTGCAGCCAACACAAGAGCAAAAAGTGTTGTTGGATAAGCATTTTGGATGTATCCGTTACGTTTACAACTACTTTTTAAATGAAAGGAAAGAGCAATATCAAGCAAATAAAAAGTCTGATAATTACTATAAACAGGCAGCTACCTTAACTGAACTAAAAAAGAAAGAGGAAACTGCTTGGCTGAAAGAAGTTAATAGTCAATCATTACAATTTGTTTTAAGATGTTTGGATACTGCTTACGTGAATTTTTTTAGAGGTAATGCTAAGTTTCCACGATTTAAGTCAAGGAAAAAGAAAAACTCATTCACAGTTCCACAGTTCGCAAAACTTGAAGGTGGTAGATTTTTTGCACCAAAATTCAAAGAAGGTATTTAAGTTAATGTTCATCGTGAAGTTAAAGGCGAAATTAGTAAATGTACTTTGAGTAAAACACCAACAGGAAAATATTTTGTATCAATACTATCAGAAGAACAATATCAAGTAAAAGAAAAGACTGGTGCTTTTTGTGGAATAGATTTAGGTTTAAAAGACTTTGCTATTACTTCTGATGGTGTCAAATTCAAGAACAACAAATACACAAAACAATATGAAAAAGAATTAGCGAAAGCACAAAAACATCTTTCTCGTAAGACAAAAGGCAGTAATTCGTTTGAAAGACAAAGACGAAAAACAGCAAGACTTCACGAGAAGATAACCAACTCACGAATGGATAACTTACATAAGGTATCGCACCAATTAGTTTCTAACTACGATATAATTGCATTAGAAGATTTGAATGTGAAAGGTATGGTCAAAAACCATAAACTTTCAAAACATATTTCTGATGCAAGTTGGGGAACTTTCGTTAGGTTGCTTGAATACAAGGCTGATTGGAACGATAAACAGATTGTAAAAATCAATCGCTTCTATCCATCAAGTAAAACCTGCTGTGAGTGCGGTTGGATAAATCAAGACTTAAATCTTTCAATAAGAGAATGGACTTGCAAAAATGGACACGTTTTAGACCGTGATTTAAACGCTGCAAAAAACATTCTGAAAGAAGGATTAAAAATAATATCGTCAGGAACTGGCGATTACACGGGCGGAGACTCAAATAAGACTTTGGCAACAAAGCACAAGTCTGTGAAGCCCGAAGCCCATTTGTCTTTAGCAAATGGGTAGTTCACCGAATCTTCCCTTATCTTCATAGTAAAGTTTTTCGATTTACTTAAGTAAATCGTCTGGATGATATATATCCTTTTGGGGGTCAAAAAACTCTTTGAAATCTGCAAATTTCTTTAAATCTCTTCTGATACTTTTTTTACTACTTATTATTAGAAATCGAATACCCTTTGGAAAACTCTCTTTATATCCTTTATCATGAAATGTTCTAAGACTGGACAACAACTTGGTGCTATCAGACCGTGAAGTAACCTGAAAAAGCTACCATAGCTCTTTTATCGTCACCTAGATCAATGCCTGGATAGTTGCTCTTTTCCTGATTAAGATATTCTTTGTGAAAATTAAGTTGAATTGTACACAAAGTTTATTTTTAAACCTTTATTTTAACCACTTAAATACAAAAAACATTTCCGATAGAAAATTAATACACTGAATTGGCAGATTTAAGGAATTATCCTTTTTCATCCATCAAATTTGATTGTATGTCGAAAATTGAAATAGAATGAATATTCTGATTTCTTTACCTCCTCCTCTATCTCAAAGCATTGTGTTAAAGAAACTTACGTTATCATTGCCAAATATTTCTAAATTCATTTAGATTTAGAATTTTATATTTTATCGATATCACTTTGCAGTATTGAACCTAGATGCCTTTATCAGATGCACACAAAATGTTTTATTTTGCATTTTGCAATTCGTGAATTGCAAAATGCAAAATAACCATACTCCAGAAAGATTTAGTCGTATCCTCCATGACTACAGCGATCCAAACAAGGGCTTTATCCTCTGGAAAGCATTTTTAGAAGAGGCCATTCACTGAGAGATAAGCTTAAAATAAAAGTCAAAACCTTATCATACTCATGAATATATAAATACCTCAATCACGAAACACAAACCTTACTTTCTCCAATTATTTACTCAAAAACAAATTTTACAATTAAATAATATTAATAAAAATTTTATTCCATTCAATCCTTCTGTGTAAAATCAATTATTTATTTTAGTATTCATTCATGTAAAATAAATAAAATGGTTTTAAAAAGAATTCTTATCGGAATAAGCATATTTGCAATTACAGGAGTTCTGGCCATTATATACAAATTGTATAATCCTCTATTGTATAATTTCTTTCCTGCATGCCCCATTAAACATGTTACAGGATTTGATTGCCCTACATGTGGAACCCAGCGCGCTGCCCATCTTTTTTTGAATGGGGAATTTAAATCAGCATTTCATCAAAACCCGCTGATCTTCATTATATCCCCTTACATTCTTCTATGGATATATTTCCGACTAGTTAAAAACCCGACTGAAAAGGAGTTGAAAGTCTATAACATTCTATATGGCAATAAGACACTCTCCATTGTGGTGGCTATTGTTATTATTTTCACAATCTGGAGAAATATCGCTTAAAACACCTTTACGTTAATTTTTTCTATTATATATCTCATTCAATAAGCTAAAAAGTTTAGGGTGATCTTCTTGTAATTGTTTGGGTTTTTTGAAAAAATATTCTGAAACGACGGCAAGAAATTCAGCATCATTTGTGGCAGCATATTCTCTGATATCAGATTTTCCTTCACGGATTTGTCTTATCGTCTTATCCATCTCCTGGAGCCAAGGACTGATTAAGTCTTTAGGTATTAAATAGTCCGGTATACCATCAATCTCACCGTCCGCCTTATCAATGAGATGGACAAATTCGTGAATAGCCATGTTTCCTTCTGGATATTTCAAAAATCCAGCTCTAAGTGCTGGTAAAGACAATATCATTTTGTGGTTCAGAGCTCCTGTGCCAACCATCCCTGCTACATTTCTTTCATCTGATACCGTACCAAATTTTTCATCAAAATAATCTGGATAAACCAATACCTCATCCAAATTCTCATAAGCCCAATGATGAAAATGAAATAATGGAATAGTCGCACTGGCTGCGATCAAGACTTTATCTTCATCCGTCAAGAGTGCTCCTTTTTCGGGAGAAATTTTAGTGGTCTGCAAAAAATAAGACACACGCTCCTGAAAGATCTCTTTATTGGTTGAATTCATCCTTGCATAAAAACTTACTCTGGCTTCCAGAACTTCCTGAATATTTTTCGGAGGGATTACGTTATAACGGATAATTTTCTTGCTTCCTACATACTTAAAAACATAAGCAATAAGTAAAACAGCGATAAGAATAACAACTAATAATTGTACATACCAATCCATTTCTACTGACTTTATTCTACAAGGTAATAAAAACAACAAAAAGGCATTATACAATGTACAATGCCTTCTCATTTTTATGATTAGAATAATTATTACATCATTCCGCCCATGCCACCGCCCATTGGAGGAGCACCAGCACCAGCATTCTCTTCTACTTCATCAGCCAATACACATTCAGTTGTCAACAACATTGACGCTACTGAAGCTGCATTTTCTAAAGCTACACGAGAAACTTTAGTTGGGTCGATAACACCAGCACCAATTAAGTTTTCGAATACATCAGTACGTGCGTTATAACCGAAGTCAGCAGTACCTTCTTTTACTTTTTGAACGATAACCGCACCTTCGATACCTGCATTGAAACAGATTTGGCGCAAAGGCTCTTCGATAGCACGTTTGATGATATCGATACCGATGTTCTCATCTTCGTTAGCACCACGCAAGTCTTTTAAAGCCTCAGTAGCGCGGATAAAAGCAACACCACCACCAGCTACGATACCTTCTTCAACTGCAGCACGTGTGGCGTGTAAAGCATCGTCAACACGGTCTTTTTTCTCTTTCATCTCTACTTCAGTAGTAGCACCTACGTAAAGAACTGCAACACCACCTGACAATTTCGCTAAACGCTCTTGCAATTTTTCACGATCGTAATCAGAAGTTGTAGTTTCGATTTGCGAACGGATTTGAGCAACGCGAGCTTTGATATCTTCTGCATTACCAGCCCCATTGATCACTGTAGTATTATCTTTATCAACAACTACTTTTTCAGCTTGACCTAAATCTTCTAAAGTAGCGTTTTCTAATTTGTAACCTCTTTCTTCAGAGATAACAGTACCACCAGTTAAGATAGCGATATCTTCTAACATTGCTTTACGACGGTCACCGAAACCTGGCGCTTTAACAGCTGCTACTTTCAATGAACCACGGATTTTGTTCACTACTAATGTAGCTAAAGCTTCACCGTCTAAGTCCTCAGCGATGATCAACAATGGTTTACCAGTTTGAACTTGTTTCTCTAAGATCGGCAACAATTCTTTCATGTTGCTAATTTTTTTGTCATAGATCAAAATGTAAGGACTTTCTAATTCCGCTTCCATTTTGTCTGAGTTGGTAACGAAGTATGGTGATAAATAACCACGGTCAAATTGCATACCTTCTACAGTTTTCACTTCTGTTTCAGTACCTTTTGCTTCCTCTACAGTGATTACACCGTCGTTACCGACTTTTTGCATAGCCTCGGCGATCAATGAACCGATTATTTCGTCATTGTTAGCAGAGATTGAAGCCACTTGTTTGATTTTGTTGTTGTCTTGACCTACTGTTTGAGATTGAGTCTTCAAGTTAGCTACTACTGCAGAAACCGCCTTGTCAATACCACGTTTAAGATCCATAGGGTTAGCACCTGCAGCTACAGATTTGATACCAGGAGCTACGATAGCTTGAGCCAATACAGTAGCTGTAGTAGTACCATCACCTGCTTGATCAGCAGTTTTAGACGCTACTTCTTTCACCATTTGGGCACCCATGTTTTCAATAGCATCTTTCAATTCGATTTCTTTTGCTACTGTCACACCATCTTTAGTGATTGCTGGTGAACCGAATTTTTTCTCAATAATAACGTTTCGTCCTTTAGGACCTAAAGTTACCTTTACCGCATTAGCTAATGTGTCAACACCTTTTTTAAGTGCCTCACGAGCCTCAACATTATATTTTACTTGCTTTGCCATGTTTGAATTATAGTTTTAAGAATAGATAAAAAAACCTTAACGATTAAATCTCATCCTTAGTGTTAGTTTAATAAATAGTTGGATTAAAGAATAGCGTAAACGTCAGATTCACGCATAATTAAATATTCTTTCCCTTCGTAAGTGATTTCAGTTCCTGCATACTTGCCATATAATACTTTGTCACCCACTTTTACAGTAAGAGGTTCTTCAGGTTTACCCGAACCTACAGCTACTACAGTACCTTGAGATGGTTTTTCTTTAGCCGTATCTGGAATGTATAATCCAGAAGCCGTTTTTTCTTCTGCAGGAGCAGCTTCAATTACAATTCTGTCTCCGATAGGTTTAATATTTAACGCCATAATCTTATATAGTTTTTAGTTTTATTATTAATTACTTTTTCGCATTTAATACATCATCAACTATGCCAAATGGATTTTGGCGCTGTTCCTTGTCATTTTTTCACGCAGAAATGATTTCTGACAGCATTTTCCGCTGACAGTCTGTCACAGATGACAGAGAACTGATTTTTTTAGATAACAAGAAAGCCTTGCAATTTTTATATGCAAGGCTTTCATTTCTTATTTGTAATATATCCTATTTGCTTGAATCAGGCACTGTAGTAGCAGGTGCTGCTTGTTGTGTAGCTGCTGGATTACCTAAGTTTAATCTAGGTGTAGTTGCAGGAGCTTCAATTTGGTCTGACAAACCTCCTCTAGTACCCACTGTAGGTCCCATAATATTAATACCTAAACTGAATACGATCAATAATATGATTAATGTCCAAGTACCTTTTTCTAGAAAATCGCCTGTACGTTTTACGCCCATTAAGTTACTTCCACCAGCAAAACCTGATGATAGCCCCCCTCCTTTTGGATTTTGGATCAACACGATTAATGCTAGTAAAACACTAACGATAAAAATTAAGACGATGAATAATGTAGTCATTTCTTTGTATGCTTTTAATTATAAGTTCTTTTCTAATTCTTCAATTCGGGTCGCAAAATACGATTTTTTTTCTGGATATTTCAAAATTAATTTTTTGAAAACCTCAATAGCTTTGGGATACAATCCTTGGTCTACATAAATGTTGGCCAACGTCTCGGTCACCAGCACATAGTTGTCCTCGGCACTTTGTCGCGCCATATTCTCATTGTTAATACTTTCTGGCGAAGGCGGCTGTATGATTGGATCTTTTTGAATAAACTTTTCAATGATCTCCGAACCTTTCTTAGGAGCCACCGCTTGGACCGGTTTTTTCTTTACCTCTTCGCTGAGCTTCTCTTCGGGGTCTTGAAAATGTATGATATTCTCTTTGATTTGCTGGTCCAGAATAGAGTCTTCGACCTTGCTGAGATCGACCATCGGACGCGCAGCTGTCAAAGAATAATTCCCCGCAACGTAAGGTTGATACGTCTCTGCATGTTCAAGGCGGGTTTTGTGCAACCACCAACGGAAGCTATAAGGCATCAGCTCGTCATTGTATAAGCTGATATTCTCCTGTTCTTTAGCAGGGAACACCATAGGAGCCGATAGCTCTTCTGTAGCTTGCTCGATTTTTTCAAAAGAATCAAAAGCAAAATAGTTTCCTATACTGCCTTCATGCACAAGACGGTCTAATGCTTCTTCTTGCTCTCCGGCACTTTCTGCGTTAATAGGCTCTCCCGATAATTCGCTGTTCAGCTCTGAAATCTGACCCTCCTCCGTTAAAGAAGAAGTCTCGTCAGTATCCTTCTCCACGAAATCTTGAATTTCTACTGCTTCTTCTAAATCGGAATTTAAAGGCGTAACTTCCGTTTCCACCGCAGCAACATCTTCTTGCGTGCTAGGCTCGTCAACGGCATTAAATTCAACCAAGGGCTGAATAGGCTTGTTGACATAATTCATCAGCCAATTTTCATTGCTAGCATACAACAATGCCAGCTCCTTATTCACAGATTCCTGGTTGATTAATTTTTTACGTCTTTCGTAAGCAAAAACAAGCGGCTGCGAATAGGGATATTTGATCAACAGCCCGAGTATATCGCTCTCTGACAACTGAGTGGGATCAATTAACGCCTGCTTGTATAATAAATGATTAGAATTATTAAGTGTCGCCATATTCATCTATTACCAGTTTGCGAATGCTCGGTTGTAAATATCCTCTGCCAACATTTTCACAATTTCCGCATTAAGATTAGCTTCATAGCGCGTAACGTCAGAACCTGGAAACTCCTTAAATTGAGAGAAACTTTCTTCGAAATTACTCTCTCCTGTATCATCCAATCTGTTGGTATATTTCACTTTGACCGTAATAGTCAATCTACTATTTTGCGCTCTATCGTTGTTACCCGCACCTACGGAAGAAGGGGTAATGGAATAACCGGTAATTGTGCCTTCGAATATAGCATCCCCATTCTCACTTACTTGGCTCAGTGAAGATTGCTCACGAATATGTTGCTTCAGCCGCTCTGTAAAATTCTGGCTTAGCGTGGTATATACCATCGGAGCCAAATTTTCAAAATACAATACGCTATAAGTCTTCATTCCCTGAGGGATAGACCCCCCCGAAAAACCATATTTCACACCACAACTCACCATGACAAACATCAGCAGAGCTATACATGCGAATTGTAATTTCCTTCCTAGGTAGTACATAACCATGCTCTATTCTAAATTTAAGTCTTTAATTTTGCGATACAATGTACGCTCGGATATACCTAACTCTTGTGCAGCGGCTTTACGTTTCCCTTTATGTTTCTTCAAGGCCTTCTTGATTAAGTCGGACTCCTTATCTACTAACGATAAAGACTCTTCGACCTCCTCTACATCCTGAGGGTCCAATGACACATAGTTGGAGGCAGCGTTGGAGGCACTAGGATTGTGTATAATGGTCGGTGCAGGACCTAATTCTTCCCGTTTGTATAATTGTGATGATACCGGATTGACCTCATTGTACAATTGATTGATATATTGTGAATTTTCATCAAATGAAGACGGGTTAACTCCATTTTGAATCAATTCCACAACGAGCTTCTTCAATTCCACCATATCTTTCTTCATATCAAACAGCACTTTATACAGAATATCACGTTCCGAAAAATCCTCTTTCGCTTGTTCTTTTACAAACACCGGCAAGGAAGATTTTGCCTGTTCTGTAGGTATATATCTGCTTAAAATTGAAGCATCAATGGTTCTTTCTTTTTCTAATATAGCAATTTGCTCCGCTACATTTTTCAATTGGCGCACATTCCCGGGCCATGAAAAATTAGCCAACAGTTCTTGCGCATCAGGTGTAAGCTGCATACCCGGCGTACGGTACTTGTCTGCAAAATCAACCACAAATTTGCGAAACAAAAGGAAAATATCTTCCTTACGTTCACGTAGTGAAGGTATACGCAAGGGCACAGTATTCAAACGATAGTATAGATCTTCACGGAATTTACCCTTCTGTACCGCATTATAAACATCTACATTCGTAGCCGCCACAACTCGCACATTCGTCTTTTGAACCTTGGACGAACCTACACGGATGTATTCGCCAGACTCCAAAATACGTAGTAATCGTGCTTGGGTACTCAAAGGCATTTCTCCGACCTCATCCAAAAAGATGGTCCCGCCGTCCACAACTTCGAAATAACCTTTGCGAGCCTCGTGAGCCCCCGTGAAGGATCCCTTCTCATGCCCAAACAATTCCGAATCTATAGTACCTTCTGGAATAGCGCCGCAGTTTACCGCTATAAAAGGACCATGCTTGCGTGCACTTAGCTGGTGTATAATATGTGAAAATACTTCTTTACCCGAACCACTCTCACCTTGTATCAATACCGAAATATCCGTAGGTGCAACTTGCCGAGCAATATCAATAGCACGATTTAGTAACGGTGAGTTACCAATAATACCAAATCTATTTTTGATGTCTTGAATATCCACTGTTACTTTCCTCTTTATAATTAATCAATAATTTTACCAATTAAAGTAGCTGATGTACAGCTCTCACCCAATACATGCACGTAGTCACCCACTTTGAAACGAGCATCTACAGGGAAAACAACCATAGTATTTTGATCATTACGTCCACAATAATCCTTATCCGAACGTTTTGAGAATCCTTCGATCAACACTTTATGTACCTTACCTACGTACTGAGTAATACGTTCCAAGCTGTGAATCTGTTGTTTGTTAACAACTTCTGTCAGTCGTCTTTTCTTGATTTCTTCTGGAATATCGTCTTGGTAACGTTTAGCTGCCAAGGTACCTGGACGCTCTGAATAGGCAAACATATAAGCAAAGTCATATTTCACATAATCCATCATAGACAATGTTTCGGCATGCTCTTCTTCAGTTTCAGTACAGAATCCTGTGATGATATCGGTAGAAATTGCACAGTCTGGCATAATACGCTTAATGGCATCCACACGTCCCATATACCACTGACGGTCATAAGTACGGTTCATCAACTCCAATACACGCGAATTACCGGATTGCACTGGTAAGTGTATATATTTACAGATGTTTTCATATTTTGCCATGGTATACAACACCTCATCGGTAATATCTTTTGGATGCGAGGTGGAGAAGCGTATACGCAATTCTGGACTAACCTGAGCCACCAATTCCAATAAATTCGCAAAGTTTACCGTTGGCAATGGGTCATTACCTTCTTCCACCTTTGGCGTATACTTGTATGAATCCACATTTTGTCCCAATAAGGTTACCTCACGGTATCCCGCATTGTACAAATCCTGTGCTTCTTTTACGATTGATGCATAATCACGGCTACGCTCACGGCCACGTGTGAATGGAACCACACAGAATGAACACATGTTATCACATCCGCGCATGATGGAAATGAATGCAGAAACACCATTGGAGTTTAAACGAACAGGACTGATATCCGCGTAAGTCTCTTCTCTAGACAATAATACATTTACTGCTTTATTGCCATCTTCGACTTTGTTAATCAAGTTTGGCAGGTCACGGTAGGCATCTGGTCCTACCACTACATCCACCAACTTCTCTTCTTCCAAAAATTTAGACTTAAGACGCTCGGCCATACAGCCCAATACCCCAACTACTAGGCCCGGATTTTTAGCTTTGACAGCTTCAAATTCTTTCAGACGATTACGAACACGTTGTTCGGCATTCTCACGAATAGAACAGGTGTTGATGAATACTACATCCGCTTGTTTGTAGTCTTTTGTAGTTTCATAACCTTGATCGATTAATATTGATGCTACAATCTCACTGTCAGAGAAATTCATCTGACAACCATAGCTTTCAATATATAATTTTCTACCATCAGCCTTTCCCGTAGGCGCCAATTCCACCGCCTCACCTTGGCGAGTTTCATCATGGGTTTTAGTAGTATGTAATAAATCTAACATAGCTTAATATAAAAGAATACAAAGTTAAAAATAAAATCCAATATCTGTGACAAAATGGCATAGCCTTACCAAATTTTAACAATTAGCTAAACATGAAAAAAGGCGTTGGAAAATCCAACGCCTTTTGTAATAAGCTTGTATGATATTATAGTCTTATTGACCTGCTTCACGCTTAGCCGCTTCTTGCATTTTTTTGCTTGCTACGATTACCACCTCTACACGACGGTTTTCTGCACGACCTGCTTCCGTGTCATTCGAGGCAATTGGTTCTGAATAGTTTTTACCTTCAGTTTTGATACGCGCTCCAGCAATGCCTTGCGATACTGCGAAGTCTCTCACCGCTTTGGCACGTGCTTCAGATACTTTTTGGTTTGCAGCCAAAGTACCTACATTATCTGTATGACCTAAAACTAAGATTTCAGTATCCGGCTCTTTGTTTAAAGTCTCAACTAATTTAGCAATATTTGTTTTCGCATTACTTTTCAATGCTGAACTATTGAAGTCAAATAAAATTCCTGAATCAAATTTCACTAAAATACCTTCACCTACTTGCTCTACTTGAGCACCTGCTACAGTATTTTCGATTTCTTTAGCTTGCTTGTCCATTTTCTTTCCGATCAATGTACCTGCAGCACCACCAATTACAGCACCAGCAATAGCTCCTACAGCTGTATTACCAGCCTTATTACCTATTAGCGCTCCGATACCCGCACCGGCACTAGTACCTATAACAGCTCCTTTAGTTGTACTATTCGTATTTTGAATTGTTTCACAACTTGCTAACAACATTGCAGATGTAGCCAACGACAGACCATATACTGCTAATTTTCTATTCACTTTCATAATCATATATTATTTTCTCAACTACTTTTTTATACTTGTTGTAAAAAAGTATGCAAAGCAGATGCCAAATTTTGTTCACTAACCAACAAACATGTCTTATGAAGCTATAAAAGCTAATTTTGTGGAGGAATATTTAACTTAGGCAACCTCTCGGGCAGCGGTCTACCATTATTTTCCCATTCTTTGAATGACCTTGTAATATAATTCAATAAATCATATTGCCCCCATTTTGTGGCTTGATCATGCCGCGGACGGTAGAGCTCCATAAAATTTTCCAAATCTTTACCTTCAAGCCCCGTTGTCGTGGACACGATAGTTTTGTTGAAGATGCGATCCACTGCTATGGCGTCTAATTCTGTGGACATAAATTTCTCGAAACGCTTCATGTTTTTGGCTTCGCGTCCAAAAAGATTATACAAGGCAGTTGCGGGACTATTCAAATATGTGCCAACGGAATTATGGCCTCCACCATACACACCCTTTTTGGAATAATCACGAAGGATATCTTCCATTTCTTGTTGTCGAGTACGGCGGGCTACAACGACTTCTTCTATAGTTAGTCCTGGCTGCATTTCTAGCACGATATCATCTAGTGTATATATCGCCGTTTTTAGTGGCCCATACCCTACTTTGGTAAGGGATAAACTATCGCCTATGGCTGCCTCAATATAAAATATACCAAAGCTATTACTTGTTACCGTTGCTTTGGTACGGATATTGGTGATATTGACATCCGTAAGCCGAGAGCCAGTATTTTTTTCCAGTACAATTCCTGATACTTTAGGCAAATCAGACACCTGTGCATTTAATTCTGTAAGCTGTAAAAGAAACAGCAAGGGAATCAATAGCACTATATTTTTAATATAACCTGTCATATGTTTTCTAAAGTAATCAAATATTGGACTCTAATTTGTTAAAAAGTATTAAAGTAGAGTATATTTACTTGAAAGGGTAAAACACAAAATTAGCGCCTTCGGGCACGACCACAAACAGACACATAAAGTCTTCAGGTTTCTTAAAAGTTTTCTCGAAAGCGGCTTTTCTCTCTTCTTTAATTACCCCACGATCTACAAACTCTTCCAAAGAAGAAGCGTACACAGACCAATTGGTGTTAAGTTCGTTTTTGTCCAAGATTATTTCACCCAAAGACACTTCATGCTGCGTGGCCACGAAAATAGGAAATAAGGTATAGCCTTCCGTAAGCATCTCCGTGCTTATTTCTTTAATCGATTCGCTGTAAAAATCTAAATCAATTTTAAGATTTTGCAAAGGACTAGGCTTTTTGGTACCTTGATCATTCGCGCCAGCCGCGCCCCCCGATAATAAATCCGAAAAATCCATACTATTTTAATTTTAGTAATACTACGTTTTCCACATGTTGAGTTTGTGGGAACATATCCACAGGTTTGATGCGCACAATTTCATATTTAGTAGATAGCATCTCCAAGTCACGTGCCTGTGTCGCTGCATTACAACTTACATACACAACCTTTGCTGCTTCCATCTCCAATATACGGTTGACAACATCTGCATGCATGCCCGCACGTGGAGGATCGGTGATGATTACATCAGGCTTGCCATGTTCGGCTACAAATTCTGCTGTCAGGACATCTTTCATGTCACCTGCATAAAATTTTGTATTGTTAACGCCGTTTATTTGAGAGTTGTATTTCGCATCTTCAATGGCCGAAGGCACGTACTCTACACCTACCACTTCTCTTGCGCTACGCGCTACAAAATTAGCAATCGTACCTGCGCCAGTATATAAATCATAAACCAGCTCATCACCCTTTAGTTCAGCAAATTCGCGTGTGATTTTGTACAATTCGTATGCTTGATGCGAATTCGTCTGATAAAATGATTTAGGCCCCACTTTAAATTTTAGTCCCTCCATTTCCTCATAGATAAAATCGCGTCCTTTGTAAACCTCGATTTCTTGATCGAAAATAGTATCGTTGCGTTTTTGGTTTATAATATATAAAAGAGAAGTAATATCTGGAAATTCAGATGCCAGGTAGTTCATCACCAATTCAACTTGTCCTTCCTCTGGGTATGCAAACACAACTACGACCATCGTCTCTCCGGTAGAGGAAGTACGTATGATGAGATTACGCAAAGCACCCTCGTGCGCACGTAAATCGTAGAATGTTACTCCGTGTTGAATCGCAAAATCTCTTAGGCTGTTACGCAATTTATTGGAAGGGTCCTGCTGAAGAAAACAGTGCTCGATATCCAGAATTTTGTCAAAACGGCCTGGAACGTGGAATCCTAATGCATTCATGTCTTGCGGATCAACTACTGCATCACGATCTGTAAGCCATCTTTTATTAGAAAATGTATATTCTAATTTATTGCGGTAATAAGTGGTGTTTTGGGAGCCCAATATTTCTTCCATCGAAGAGGTCTCCACCTTTCCGATACGTGAGAGCGCATTGTCCACATATTGATGCTTAAACTTGAGTTGCGCCTGGTAACTCATGTGCTGCCACTTACAGCCGCCACACACACCAAAATGTGGACAAAATGGCTCTATGCGAAATGGTGAGGATTTTACAATCTGGGTAACACGGCCTTCTGCAAAATTCTTTTTCTTACGCTGTAATTCAACATTTACGACATCACCGGGAATAGCTTTCTCTATGAAAAGTACTAAATCTTCATAACGGCCTACACCCTTTCCCTCTTCAGCGATGTCAAATATTTCAATATTTTCTAGCTGTCTTTTTTCTTGTGGTATTCTTCTGCCCATAGGTTACAAAAATACACTTTTTAATCGCAAAAGTGGAATGGAAGAAACACCTGTGTTAAGCTATTGTCGCTTGAACCAGATAGGGTAATATTTCTTTTTGGAAAGAAATGAAATTTTTGCGTACATCGGCTTCCGTCACCGCAGTGAAAGCAAACGAAAAAACGATGTTTTTGCTCGATTTAATAAGAAAAGTAAGTTTTTCTTCGGAAATAGTAGAACCTATTGCTTCATTTTTAATGAAAGAAGATAGGAGTAAAAATTCTAAATCATCCGAAAGGGTTTTCAGATACTCTTGCGCATTGGTGGATTCCCGAATAAACTCCCATCCTACAAATTCATTACAAACTGTGTAGGTCACGCGGCTGACGCGCAATATCGTCTTACCTAGAAAAGTAGCCAAATCAGGCTCTTTAACACGTGTACTGAGAATATCTTCTACATTCTCGCGGATATAGTCCATTAGAACTTCATGTAGAATAATTTCTTTAGAAGGAAATATTTTGTAGAATGTTGCTTTCGAGATATGGGCCTGCTTGACAAGTTCATTGACACTGGTCTTGTTGTAGCCGTACTTTCTAAACAAGTCCCGAGCGGCTTTTTTTATCGAAAAAACAACATCTTCTTGATTCATATCAATTACTTATGACAATTAACTCTGCTACGCGCTGTACCTGATACTGTTGTAAGGGACATTCGGCAATAGCCGAGGGAGAACCATCGAGTAGCAACCATTTAGCTCCTGTCTGGGAATCTACCGCCAGAAAGCCGTCAACTTCCAATTGGCTTTTGGCATTAGGAGCACAACGATCATAGGCTAGCAAGCGCTCTCCATTATTGTAAACTATCAAACCACAAGACCCTCCTTCAGCATATGTCCATCCTATTGATGCAGTCACCTGAGAAGTTTGTGTGGGTGACAAGGTAGTTCTAAAGGTAGTTAAATTTAAACCTGTATTGCATCCTGATTCTTTACAGCTACTCCCCAGCAGAAGCAAAACACAGCATGCAATACGGCTTATATTTTTAATCATCTAGATGATTTCAGTTTCAAATTGTGCTAAGAATCGGGTATCATTCTCAGAGAACAAACGTAAATCTTTAATTTCATATTTAAGATTGGTGATACGCTCTATTCCCATACCAAAGGCAAAGCCTGAATATTTTTTACTGTCTATTCCACAATTATCTAAGACATTTGGATCGACCATACCGCAGCCCAATATCTCAACCCAGCCAGAGCCTTTGCACAAGTTACAGCCATTTCCTTTACAGATCGTACAGGAGATGTCCATCTCCGCGGAAGGTTCCGTAAATGGGAAGTAGGATGGACGGAAGCGAACTTTTGTGCCTTCGCCATACAATTCTTGCACGAAGTGAAACAAAGTTTGTTTCAGATCGGCAAATGACACATTCTCATCCACATATAAACCTTCTACCTGATGAAAGAAACAATGTGCGCGTGCAGAAATCGCTTCATTACGGTATACCCGTCCTGGCATGATAGCTCTAAATGGTGGCTTTCCCGCTTCCATTAGGCGCACTTGCACAGAGGATGTATGCGTACGCAATGCAATATCATTTTCTTCTTGTTTTTTAATAAAGAAAGTATCCTGCATATCACGCGCTGGATGTTCAGGCGGAAAATTCAAGGCTGAGAAATTATGCCAATCATCTTCAATTTCCGGTCCTTCAGCAACGATAAATCCTAATTTTTTAAATATCTCAACAATTTCTTTGCGCACCAACGACAAGGGATGGCGAGATCCCAATTGGAACCCTTCCCCTGGCAATGTTAAATCGTCTTCCTCACGTTTCTGAACTTTTGCTGCACCGGCAAATTGAATGTGTGATTCTTGGTATTTGGTTTCCGCCAATTGTTTGAACTCGTTCAACACTTTACCCAATATGCGTTTCTCTTGCGTAGAAACCGTTTTGAATTCCTCAAACAATTCTTTGATAATACCTTTAGAAACTAAAAACTTCAGTCTGAAATTCTCCACATCCGCAGCAGATGTAGGCGTAAATTGCTCAATTTCTTTAGTATACTGCGCTATTTTATCTTGCAACATAATCGTCAAAGATACAGCAAAAAATAAACTTTTAGTGATAGGTTAGCCAAAAATATTCTAAGAATTAGAATGGCAAGCCGTCGTCCGATTCATTCTCGGTAAAGTCAACCTGTTGTTCCTGCGCATGGTTTGAGGCGGGAGTATTTGCCGAAGAAGAATTGTTTGCGTTAGGGCTTTCAAAGTCAGTTCGGCGCCCCAAGATATTGAAGCTTTCAGCCACAATCTCCGTTGTATACCGTCGTACGCCTTCTTTGTCTTCGTATGATCTGGTGCGCAATTTTCCTTCGATATACACAAGACGTCCTTTGGTGAGGTACTTAGCAGCCACATCCGCCAAGCCTCTCCACATGACGATATTGTGCCACTCGGTTTGTTCTACTTTCTTTCCGTCTTTGTTAAATGTTTCGGATGTAGCTAAAGGAAAACTTGCTACACTTACATTTCCCTCAAGATAACGTAATTCCGGGTCTTTGCCCAAGTGCCCTACTAAGATAACTTTGTTAATGCTCGACATAATATCTAAAGTTTTTATAATTGATTAGTACATAATGTTCTTATTTATGAAAGAGAAAATAAGTTTATGCTTAGCTAATTTATCTAAATTATCTGAATTATAATAATTCCAGTGCGGATTTTTTTCGATAACCGAGGCTGCCTCTTGAAGCTGATAGAATCGAGCGTAGATATTCTGATGGCTTAAAATATGTTTAATGGGCTCGGCAATGGAGATGATTTTTGCCTTTCCAAAAATAGCCTGATATTCCGGCAATGCCATGATTTCTTCTGATTCCATATCCCCAGGAGTTTCAATTAAAGGAAATTCATACATGTTTGCCCAGACATCTCCTTCTCCTCTTTTGGTCAGCACCCATTCTCCTGCTTTCTCGACGACGATATAATGAAAATACCGATTACGGCTTGCCTTCCCTTTAAGCTTGACAGGTAGAATGCTTATCAAATCCTGGTTATAGGCAACACATCCGAGCCTCAACACACATTGTTCGCAGAGCGGCGCTTTTGGTTTACAAATAAGCGCGCCAAAATCCATTATGGCATGATTATACATCCCTGGCTCGTTTTCGCAAATGAGCGCACTTGCTAATTGTGCAAATTGCTTTTTGCCAGCGGAAGTATTTATAGCCGTATCAATACCAAAATATCGCGAGAGTACGCGAAAAACATTTCCATCTACTACGGCCTGTTTTTCGTTACTAGCGAATGACGATATAGCAGCGGCAGTATATTCGCCTACTCCCGGTAACTTTAATAATTGCGTATAGGACCTGGGAAATATTCCACCAAAATCAGTCATTACGAGCTTAGCAGCCTTATGCATATTACGTGCTCTTGAGTAATAGCCTAAACCTTGCCACAACCTCAATATACCCTCTTCATCAGCCTGCGCAAAATCATTTACGGTAGGATAAGCATCCACAAACCGGTAGTAATAAGGCATCCCTTGATCAACGCGTGTCTGCTGCAATATGATCTCCGATAGCCATATCAAATAAGGGTCTTTTGTATGCCTCCAAGGCAAATCCCGACCATTATTTTTATACCAATGAATTATATTTTCAGCTATTGACATACAACAAATATCTCTATTTTTTAACAGTTTTTAACAACAACACATTGACTTTCAAGAACAACAGACTGAGTATTAATCATATATTTTTATAACTTTGCAACCGGCCTACGAAATATAGAAATAAAAATAGAAGGTTTATGTTAAAGAAAAAATCGTCTATACAGATAAGTATAGAAGGAAATAAAAATAAAAACTTAGAGGTTCCGACGGTAATTATAAAATACTGGAAACAGATATCCGCCTCTATAGTAGTTCTTATAGTTGGACTTATGGGTACGATAACTTATTTAGCTGCCAACAAAAAAGTTGAAAACGTGAGCGCTCAATATGAAGAAGTCCTGAGTCAAATCAACCAACGCAACAAAAAGCTTAACAATACGCAAAAGGAAACCCAACAAGACATTCTGGAAGCGAAGAAATCATTTTTACAAATTGACTCCACCATTGAGCGCATCAACGGAAAGATGAAAAAACGTGGACTATCAACCATTGCGCTGGCCAATGTGGGTGGTCCAATCGAGAAAGATGAAGAAAACATTGTTTTGTTGAGCGAGTATTATAAAGAAATGCTGGCAAATGTGGAGAAGAAAATCTCAAGCATGCCATTAGGCAGACCTCACCAAGGAAAAATTACTTCACGCTACGGCTATAGGGTAAATCCTTTTTCGCGTAGGGGCAGAGAGATGCATTCAGGTATAGATATCAAAGGCCGTATGGGTGAGCCAATACGTGTTACCGGGGATGGCGTAGTTACGTTTGCTGGTTACGAAGGCGATTACGGGTATGTTGTAAAAGTAAAACACCAGAATGGTTACGAGACGCGCTATGCGCATTTGGTTCGTACACAGGTTAAAAAAGGGCAACGTGTTGAAGTTGGATCTGTCATAGGACTATTGGGAAATACGGGTAGAAGTACAGGCCCTCATCTTCATTACGAAATCCTCAAAAACAACAAAAAAATAAATCCGGAGAAATACTTCGAACTCTAAAATATTAAGCAGCTAGATCAAGCTGCTTTTTTTATATCATAAAAACATAGCGAGTAACTTTTTTTTATGCAACTTTGTGCTAACATGTAATCGCAAGGATGAAAAACATTTTATCATCAATAGTTATATTGATTCTGACAGTCAATCAAGTCATCGCTCAAAAAAATCCGATTCACAAAATCAGCTTCAGCTTTTTAGTAGATGAGTCACTTCTGGCAATAGATCCGGAAACAGAGACTGATGAAGTCAAAAAAGAATTAGCCATGGCTGCAGCATTTGCACTCATGTTGACCGCAGATGACAAGCCCTTAGCTGAAGTTTGGGTCAACAAGGATTATATTCGAGCTACGAATGGATTATTGATGGAACATTACGAAATAGTAAACAAGAAAAATGACATTCGTACTGTTGTCTATCCATCTTCAGAGACATTCACGATTACAGATTCAGAATCAGATCCTAATTTTACCCACGACTACGAAATAGAATTCATAGCAGGAGAGGAAAGGATAATAGCAGGATATAAATGCAAATTGGCAAAAATCGAGTTGGGGGAAGATTCAAACCAGAAATATGAAATTAGCATTTGGTATACTGAAGCTATTCCTACTATCTATTGGGGAGAATATGCGTACCTCAAGAAAATTCCTGGGGCAGCTTTAGAGATATCGACTCTTGGCTTGGGCATTGTTGCTGACTCGATTAATATCACCAACGATGAAAGTGTATTTGTCATCCCCGAAAATTACCAGCAAGTAGACGATATTACAGCATCTATGCTCGAAAATATAGAAAACAGCGGGGATAACCTTGAGTATGAGATTGCGGACAACTATTTAGCTTATTACGATGAAGAGTTGTTATTGTATGGTATTAAAGATTTTGATGGCAAAATAATCATCGAACCGCGATACTCCATCATTCAACCTTTCCAAAACGATATTTCCATTGTAACCGATGGAAATAATAAAACGGGAGCCATCAATATCTCTGGACAAGTTATCGTGCCTTTTGAATATGATAATCTAACCTACAGTACAGCTAATAATCAATTTCTATTTGGCAAAAATGGTAAATTTGGTATAATGGATGAGAAATGCAACATCATTATACCAAACCAATATGATGAGCTGTCTATTCTTGAAAAGGGGTATGCTATTTTTTTAAAACAGGATAAGTATGGCATCCTTGATAGCAACAACAATATCGTCGTAGAACCTACATTCGACTACATTGCTGAACATACTGATAGTTATTTTATTGCTACAGATAATGACAGCGATGATTATGTTCTTTATGCGCTTGAAAACAAAAAGCCTATCGCCACTTATAAATATATAGTCTATGCTCAAGCTGATGATTTGTTTTTAGTAGTCAAGGATAATAAATACGGATTTATTAATGGGATGGGACAGGTAGTTATTCCAATTAAATATTCTTATGCGCATCCTTTTGTCGATGGCAAGGCCCAGGTGAGCCTAGAAGGCCTAGAGGAGAGTTTTTTTATTAATGTAAAAGGTGAAGAAATCAAGTAGATTTTGAACGTATAGGTTAGATTTTTTTCTTTTATTGGCTATGACTCAACACTTTGAAATCAATACTTTGCACCGCAGAAAATATATGATTAGTTTTTTCTCGCTGTTAATAATTGCAGGTTTCATTTCCTCACAGATCTCAGCCTCGGAAATTGTCAAAATTATCGCTATTCTATTTACCATTCCGATTATCCTATATTTGTCGGTAAAATGGAGTAATAATAAATCAACATGGGAAATCGATGAGCAGAAATTAATCATTCGCTTTAGCAATAAAACTAAAACATACCATTGCAGCGATATAGATCATATCAGAAGCCTCACGCGATCTGGAGGTAACTTATATGTTATTTATCTAAAAAATAAATCGCCTAAACGATTTTGGAGAAACAAACTATTTGTCAGCGAGGATGACCATGAGAAGTTACATCAGCATTTACTCCAACAAGATATAGAATATTTTAAAATGTAAACAAAAAATAGAGGCTCCCATCATGATGTGGAGCCTTGCTTTTTATTTCTTAAATGTCCATTGGACATAATTAATATTTTTGTCTACCGCGAGATATTTACGTTCGTAATACGTTTTGATCGAAAGAACATCATCCACGAGATTGGATTTGTATAGATCCGCTGTTTCTTTGAATTTCGTCAATTTTAATGCGTCAATTTGTTCTAAAGTGTAAGCATAGAAACCGTCGTTATCCGTTTTCAAATGCATAATACCATCCTGGTTGAGAATAAGCTTATACCGCTCTAAAAAAATTGGATTTGTCAAGCGTTTCTTCTCTCGACTTTCTTGCGGTTGAGGGTCCGGAAAAGTAATCCAGATTTCGCTAATCTCATTTTCTGCGAAATGCTCTAATATGGTTTCAATTTGAATACGTAAGAAACCTACATTTTTAATTCCTTCCTCCAAGGCTGTTTTAGCACCTCTCCAAATCCGATTTCCTTTGTAGTCAACGCCTATAAAGTTTTTATTGGGAAACATTTTGGCAAGGTTCACCGTATATTCACCTTTTCCACATGCCAACTCCAGAACCACAGGCATATTGTTTCCAAAGAATTTGGATGCCCATTGTCCTTTATATTCTTTACCTGCATCCAGTTGTACTACATTTTCAAATGTGGCCACCTCGGCAAATTTTCTTAACTTATCCTTACCCATAACATGAATTAAGCTGCAAAAATAATCTATCTCTGCAGGATTTCAACTATTTAAAGGGAAATTTATTTCCAAGTGAGCTTTTTCACAAATAATACAAACTCATATTTCAATCTAAAAATTGGCAGTAGTTTTTTCACTGGTAAGCGAATTTTCAACAATATTATTCTATTTTTATTCAATTAATAAAACTAACTGATTCATGAAAAGACTTATTGTATTTTGTGCGGTACTCTTTCTTGCGCTTAATGCCCAGGGACAACCTATTCCATTGGCCGACAGCACAGTCACTTCCAAACATCAAACCACAGCAAATGGTCAAAAGTTCGCATATACAGCCCGCACAGGCACACAGCCTGTATGGGATGAAAAAGGAAAACCTATAGCAGCCATCCACTACACTTATTATACTCGAGATGACATAGCCAATAGAGATAGACGCCCTTTGGTCATCTCCTTCAATGGCGGGCCTGGATCAGCATCGGTATGGATGCATATTGCCTATACGGGCCCCCGATTATTGAACATAGATGATGAAGGCTACCCTGTTCAACCTTATGGCATCAAAGAAAACCCCTACTCTATTCTGGATATTGCAGACATCGTATACGTTAATCCTGTCAATACAGGATATTCAAGAATCTTAGATGAGAAAGTGGATCGCAAACTATTTTTCGGAACCAATGCTGATATTAAATATCTAGCCGAGTGGCTGAATACTTTTGTTACCCGCAACAATCGTTGGGCTTCTCCCAAATATCTAATTGGCGAAAGCTACGGTACTACGCGCGTGTCGGGCCTAGCTTTGGAATTGCAAAATGCACAATGGATGTACCTGAATGGGGTAATATTAGTTAGCCCCACAGACCTGGGGTTAAAGCGCGAGGGTGCAGTAGAAAAAGCTAACAGATGGCCTTATTACACAGCGGCGGCATGGTATCATAAACGCCTGCCTGCGGATTTACAAAGCAGAGATTTAGAACAGATATTGCCTGAGGTTGAAACTTTTACGATGGACGAACTACTGCCTGCAATAAGCAAAGGGTATAGCATCAGTAATACTGAAAAGGAGGATGTTATTAAGAAGATGTCACGGTACTCAGGTCTCTCCGAGCAATTAATTCGACAAAACAACCTGGATATCCCTACCTCGTTGTATTGGAAGGAGCTGCTGCGCGATCAAGGCTATACCATCGGCCGACTAGACTCCAGGTATTTAGGCATTGATTTACGTGATGCGGGGGAGCGTGTGGACTACAATGCTGAATTGACATCTTGGCTCCATTCTTTCACACCTGCTATTAACTACTATTATGCTAATGAACTGAAGTATAAAACGGATGTGAAGTACAATATGTTTGGTTCGGTACACCCGTGGGAAAGATCCAATGATAATACAGGCTTAAGCCTGCGTCAAGCCATGGCTGCAAACCCATTTTTGCATGTGATGGTACAATATGGATATTTTGATGGAGCTACGGATTATTTCAATGCGAAATATAACATGTGGCAAATGGACCCTTCGGGAAAGTTAGCCGATAGAATTGATTTCAAAGGTTATAGAAGTGGACATATGATGTATCTGCGCAAAGAGGATTTGATAAAATCAAACAATGATGTACGCGATTTTATCAAAAAGACGATTCCCGCAATAGACAAGGCTGCTAAATATTAATCACTTTTCACATGCATACATACGAACTAATATCCATCGGTTTATATATGTTACTCATGATTTTGATAGGAATCTATTCTTATCACAAATCGACGAGCAATTCCGAAGAATTCTTGATTGGGGGACGTAAAATGGGTGCCGCCGTAACGGCATTATCCGCAGGAGCTGCAGACATGAGTGGATGGCTACTGATGGGGCTTCCCGGTGCCCTTTACACCTCTGGATTGTCAAGTTCATGGATAGCCATTGGCCTTACCGTTGGTGCATATCTGAATTATGTGATTGTAGCCCCTCGTATTCGGGCTTATACCGCTATTGCTAACAATTCCATTACCATTCCGGTATTCTTTGAAAATCGTTTTAAAGACAAAACTCAATCCTTGAAATTAGTTTCTTCCGTCTTTATTCTCGTATTTTTCACTTTGTATACGGCCGCCGGAATGGTTTCCGGAGGTCGACTATTTGAATCCGCATTCGGCATGGAATACAGCACAGGATTATATTGTACGAGTTTTGTGGTGGTCCTATATACTTTCCTTGGAGGGTTCTTGGCAGTGAGTCTCACAGATTTTGTTCAAGGAACAATTATGGTAATCGCATTGGTGATAATGCCTATAGTTATTCTCTCGCAATTAAATGGGCCCTCGCAGACCATTCAGACTATCCAGGAAAAAGGTGACATCTATCTCGATCTCTTCAAAGGTACATCGACCATATCCATTTTATCCCTATTGGCTTGGGGACTTGGATATTTTGGGCAGCCGCATATTCTTGTACGATTTATGGCTATTGAACATGTGCGGGACATACCCAAAGCTCGTCGTATCGGTATCACATGGATGATATTCACCGTAGGGGGAGCTATGTTGGTGGGATTATTTGGAATAGCTTACTTGTATGTTTTTGATCAGGCAACAATGCAAAAATTTGATGCCGATAAGTCTGCCGCTGAAACCATCTTCATTCATTTGTCCCGGACTTTGTTTCATCCTTTTATTGGGGGCTTTCTTTTGTCAGCTATTTTAGCAGCCGTGATGAGTACGATTTCTTCTCAATTATTAGTCACATCGAGCTCCATGACAGAAGACATCTTTAAAACGTTTTTTCCTAAATACTCTACCCCAAAGAATATGTTATTGATGAGCAGAGCATCAGTATTGATAGTAGCTGTTGTAGCCTTACTCTTATCGCTGACACCAAAAGATAGCATCCTTAATCTAGTGGGCAATGCATGGGCCGGGTTTGGTTCTTCTTTTGGTCCTCTTATTCTTTTGTCCTTATTATGGAAACGAACAACAGCAATAGCCGGCCTATTAGGAATGATTGTAGGTGGTGGCACTGTCCTAGCTTGGGTATACCTGCCTCATGATTATAAAGAAGTATATGAGATGATTCCGGGATTTATTCTCAGCTTTATAACGATTCTTGTAGTGTCACTGCTATCCAAAGCACCTGATTTACGCATAGAAGCGGAATTTGATGCCATGAAGAGAGTCATTAAATAGTATTCCCATGATGATAATCTAAAATCTTATCTATAGACAATGACAGCCGGTAGAATTAAGAATGCGATGAGTACTAATGACAGTGACGGGAACCGTGTTATTTTATAAAATTACTATGTCAAAAGTAATGCTCCCGTTTATCCTTGAAAGTTTATTTAACAATCTCTATCAAGCTAAGTGAGAGTATTCGGAGCAAAATCATAAAATAAAAAAGCCTACTCCAAAAAAGAGTAGGCAAAACATCTACTATAAAATTATTAACATTGAATAGATAACACTACCCTTGTAATATTGTTTTTTATTTTAACAAATTCTATACGGACTCAAATGTCCTGTTGCTTCATGAACAACATTATTTCTTTAAAATTTAAAATCATCAACTTGAAGACATTAGGTACATTTCCCTATTTTAATAGAGTAGATTTCTATTCTACTTTCCAACACCTAAATCCGGGTTACCAGTAACTGGATTATTAGAGTCTTGAAATGCTTGAATATTTTTGTGTTTCTTCTTGGACTTTTTAGGACGAACATAATCTGCTATTCGCCCAATAAATGATGATACTTTATCTTGGGTTACCTGACCTGCCGCGCCTTCTGAGGCAAGCAATACAAGTGATTTTTTTAACCATCCACTATTTTTCAATAGGGTGCGGTTAAGGATCAAGGGTAACCCTATTTGCGTGGCCCTAGTTAGCCAGTCAGACTTACCCGCTATCTCATTTTTATCTTTTTTTTTGGCTCCCGTCATTGACGAGAATAAACCACGTACCATATCCACGCCCGGAATTGTTGAAGCAATTGCTCCTATAACACGTGAAGGCGTTTCTACCTTATGTTTTAAAAATGTATACTGATCACCTAAATACATTTCTTGTTCTTTTCTTAACCGGCAAAGACGGACAAGCTCATTTTTAAGCTCTTCAGAATTATTAATGTTTACTCTCATGATCAACTTCTTTTTCAAACATGTCTTTAACTGTAGTTGTTTCTTCAGGCGCCACGTACTCTTTCTTGGTATAGAATTCTTTCTCCATTTCCGCTATATAATCTTCCTCTTCATTCCATTTACCAAGGATTTTTTTTATGGTCACATCCATAAATTTGGCTTCCAGTTTAGGTTCAATAGCTCTTACAATTAATAGAATGACTAAAAATATTCCACCTGTAGCTAGAAATCCTAAAGAGTAGCTATTCATTAATTCACCCAACCAAAAACCTAATGCCAACGACCAAAAAAATAAAATGATTAACACTATCACAACTTTGGATACATCCAATACGACAGCACCCACGATCCGCGATGACTTTGAAATAGCTTTTAATTTCAAAATCTCAATTTGCGTATCTAGATATTCTTTAGCTTTCTGATAACTACCTGTAAAGGAAAATTTTTGTTCTTCCATCCATCAATTGTTTATTTATTAATGTAGATACTGTGTGTAGCTACTTTAAAAAAGTATAAATCCCTTTATATTTATGCGTGCTCTTCAATTTCGTCATCAATAAGAGACCCAACTTGATCTGCTTTCGCATTTACTGATGCTAAAACCTTTTCTTTGAGTTCATTTAATGAATCTAGCTGCTGTTCAGCACGCTCTTTAATTGCATCAGCTAAATCTGATAAAGATTCATTTATTTTATCGCGTGTTTCCGAGCCTTTCTCTGGTGCAAATAATAGACCTAAAACTGCTCCAGCCGCTAAACCTGTTAATAATGCTGTTACTACTTTTCCGCTGTCTTTCATACTTCGTTATTTTTAATTGTGTGATGTTAATGATGTAAATATGTCCCTTTACTTAATAAACACTAAAAGTTCCAAATCGTTTAAAAATAAATATATTTTTTATTCTATAATATCAAATTACGGTATTTATTATTATTCATCAAAAACAAGACCAATCCTTAATTTAAAATTATTTTTATGAAATAATTTTTCTTTACAACTTAGCCCTGGACATTCCATTAAACTTTAAGCTCTAATAAATTTATGATATTGCGGATAAGCACCCTTAGTGCTAAAGAGGCCAATTTGATGGACTATGCAATTTATTACTTGCAAACTACACAATGTTATAAAATATGCACAACCCTTGATATCGCTGTGGGGTAAAGGGCGCAAGAATAAAGGCGCATCTAGCTGTTACAACGGCTGTCTGTAAAGCGGAATCAGCAAACCTTTTACAAAAATATGCAATAGCATAGTTTTATATGGGCATAGCAAACTCACCTAGAGCCTTAACATAGCGTAATATGCTATTAAAGATATGACGGTTGATGAGTTAACTTTATACAAGACAATAAATACTCTTACTGTACATGTTGGGTGAACTGAATGAAATCAGTAATTGGAAGTCCAAGTTCTGGAGAATTGCTGTTATTAAGTATATAGATAACCAAAATTTCATAATTTTGGTCATATACAATCCATGGAAAGTTTCCTGAAAGGAGATACTACATTTTTGTTATTGCCCAGCGTAAAGAATGAATTACAACATCTATATAAAGAATTAATAATTTAATTTTAAAATGAAGGTCGCTAGAAATGAGTTTTCAATGATTGAAGTTCAATTAGAGAGTTTTGTAGAAGCTAAACGAAACAAAGATGACAAGCTTCGCAAGCAATTGGATTTTGCATTTTCGTGGGATGGGAAAACAGCACTATTATTGCAGAAAAGACCACAATGGAATGATCCAAGCAAAGTGCTAGAGCTACCATTTGCCAAGCTTCGTTTGGTGAAATCAACTAAAATATGGAAGCTATATTGGATGCGTGGATCAGATAAATGGGAGGCTTATGCTCCAAAACCTGAGAGCAGGAATCTTAGAGAATTACTAGATGAAATTAGCCAAGATGGATATGGTTGTTTTTTAGGATAGTGGCCTTATGAGGATTATTAAAGATTATAGTGTTAATACCAGCGTTTTGCGATATTATGGATTTTGCAGGTCTGCTGAAAGAAAATGAAAATGCTCAAACGCTAAATTGTATTTTCGGATTTGAATCAATGAGCTACAAAAGCACACATCTATAATGCTCCGCTAGTGAGAATTTAGAAAAAGGTAAAATTCACGAGCCGCAATTATACCTTGCCCAGATATTAGCTATTGTAAATGGAAGTATAATTAAAAACTCAATACCAAAGTCTAC
>NZ_SMBZ01000019.1 GCF_004342685.1 Sphingobacterium alimentarium | reverse complement strand
TCCCATTCCGAACAGAGCAGTTAAGCCCGCCCGAGCCGATGGTATTGCCGTAACAGGTGGGAGAGTAGGTCGGTGCCTTCTTTTATTAAAACTAAGCCTTAGTACAATCGTACTAAGGCTTTTTGTATTATATAAAATATTTGTCTTAATATAGTGTAGCGTATACATTTTCCAATCGTTATAATACAATACCTTTGAATTTGAATTATGAAATTTTACTCTCTTTTATTAATGTTTGTTGTCCTTTTGTCAGGTTGTAAAAAGGAGAATGATAATCATGAGTCTATTGATCTGGCTAATACTAGATGGGCTATTTATGACTCTAAAGAAATTCCTCTTTCTCAAGATAAAAATAGTCGACTTCCTATTATCTTGTTTGGTGAAAATGATTTTCGTATAACTACTGATTGTAATGGAATAAATGGACTGATAAAAATATCTAATAAAGAATTATTATTTAAAGATTACCAATCTACCTTGATGCATTGTAAGGGGAAAGGAGAAATGGAAATATATTTAATGCAAAATTTGAGAAATATTAGTTCTTATAAATATAGTGAAGGTATATTATATTTATATATTGGAAAGAAGATGATGGGATCATTTAAACGTATAGAAAATATATAGCTAATGCTAATTAAAATGGCATTAGGAATTGATAACATGTAGAAAAAGCAATCCACGATTCTTAAACTTTATTATATATAAAATAAAAATATTCATTATGAGGTATTTAGTTTTTTTAGCACTTGGTCTTCTATTCTTTGGGTGTAAAAAAGAAGATGATTATATTAACATGGAAAATTTAACTCATGAGGATATAGAATTAGATAATACAACATGGGTAATTCATAAATCATATGAAATTCCAGTAAGGTCAACAACTAACGGTAGACTTCCAACTTTACATTTTAAAGATGGAGGTATGGGGGTAGGTACCAATTGTAATCATGCTTTTTCTGAATATCAAATAGATGGTAATACGATTAAATTTAGGGACTTGTTTACTACTTATAAATATTGTCCTGATATGGAGATTGAAGCTTACTTTGGAACAAATATAAGAAGTATAAATTCCTATATATTTAGTGAAGGGAAGTTATACCTGTTTATTGATAAAAAGATGATAGGATCATTTAAACGTATTGCTAATTAATATATATTCTATTTTTAAAGAGCATTATTATTCATTTTTCCACCAAGATTAATTTGTCTACCTTTGTAACCGAATGGGAACAGCATTAGACAATGGTATTAAGCCGTATAATCATTACGGAGCGTATCTGAAAGAAAAGTACAACGGGCAGAAAGTATTTAAAGTTATCGTAGATGGTAATTTTACTTGTCCAAACCGGGATGGTAGCAAAGGATATGGTGGCTGTACATATTGTAATGTAGACTCATTTACACCTGATACGGCTCGTAAGATTCCTTCTATCCGTGAGCAAGTGGAGAATGGCATCGAGCGTGCTCGTAATAATTATGGTGCGGAGAAATTTATTATTTATTTCCAACCCAACACCAATACTTATGCGCCTACACATTTACTCAAAATGATGTATGATGAAGCCTTGAGTATAGATCCTGAAAATACATTAGGCTTATCTGTAGGTACACGTCCAGATTGTCTGGATTTTGAAAAAATTGCTTTATTGGAATCCTACACAGATCGATTGGATGTGGATTTGGAAATGGGTATGGAATCCATTTACAATAATACATTAGAACGTATCAATAGAGGATGTTCACATGATGAGTTCTTGTCCACCATGAAGATGTTGGAAAATACGAAGTTGGAATTGTGTGTACATACTATATTTGGATTTCCATGGGAAACCGAAGAAATGATGCTTCAATATGCAGAAGAAATCAACAAACATCCGCAGATTAAATTCGTTAAACTCCATCACCTACATATTGTAGAAGGATCTATCATGGGTGTCAAATACAAACGTGAACCGTTCAAGTTATTCTCCATGGAGGAGTATACGGAATTTTTAGCTAAATTTATTCCCTTACTGAGACCTGATATTATCATTCAACGTGTTTTTGGTATTGCAGACCAAGATTTGTTAATTGCGCCCAATTGGGGTTTAAAGAAATCAGGTATTCAAACTTATATTGATAAAGGTCTTGAAGCTAGGGGCGTAAAGCAGGGAAGTCTCTATAATTCTAATTTCTAAACTTTTAATCAGGTTAATTTATTTTATTTTTTTGTGTTTATTTTTTTTAACTTATGCTTATTTAAGTAAAATGTAAATACTATGTTGAATAAATTATCGATAATAATCTATGCTATTGCGTTTATTTTTTGTTTTAGCTGTACAAAATCGAAACCTGATCCTCCTGTTAAAATAGATAGTACAAAGAAAGAAGTCGATGAAACAGGAATTATTAATGGTTCAAAAATCATCAAAAAAGGTACTGTAGTTGAAATATCCGATTTCAAAATTTATGATGATAATGCAGAAAACTTTTATATTGGCAGTTTATGGAATTTGAAAGATACATCAAAATTTTTAAATATTATTCCAATTCCTAATAAGGAACTAAAATATACAAAGACTAGTATATTCAGTCCGAGCAATTTTTCAGCCGATATAGCTAATTTCGTCCCATCTTATAATGAGATGTTTAGTTATGCGAAGAAATTTACAGTAGGAAGTTCTACATTATCTTCTCTTAACAATTCTTCCTTCTTCGACTATGCAACTCTTCAATATTACATAGCAAATCGAAATGATTATGAAATTATAAAGTCTTTAGTAGCTGTTAATGATTCGACTTATATTCGCAAGAAATATGGTATTGTCAATCATTCAAAATTAGAGTATCTTACTTTGTTTACAGATATCGTAGAATTCAGTGCTAATTATGATCAGAGTTTTGTTAAAAAAGTTAAGTCTGAAAATATAAACCCTCATTATTTATCATCAGTAACTTTCGGTTTCGAATATGCACTGTATGCAGAGAGTGATTCTACAAAAGCATCTTTCAATAGGGTGTTAGAAAAATTATTAAATAAGACATCCTTAAATAGAATTGATGAGGAAGTTTTAAAGGCTAGTAATTTACTTATATACAGGAGAGATAGTGCAAACAAAGATAGCTTTATAAAATATGCGAAAGGGATGAGTGAAATTAAAGGAGCAGTTGATGAATTTTTGAAAATCAATAGTGACAGTGCACTGGCTGTAAAATATCCACTTTCGTTTACATTGACAAGTCTGGATGATTTTTCCTCTTTAAAATATAATTTGAAATTTGATGTTATCGTTAAAGAGCAATAAAAATAAGCGACTTTAAGTCGCTTTTTTTATTGCTCTACGATAGATTTTAGATCAGCTGGCGAGTAGTTGATGGACTTTAGAGTTTTATGGTCTCCTTCGCGGAAGACTAAAAACAAGCCGTCTACTTCTTTATAATACGAGTCCACACCCTTTTCTTCTTGGTAGTATTTCATTGTCGCTTCAGCCTCTTCTACGGTCTTACAGGCCTTGCTCATGTTGGAGCGTTGTACCTCTTCGAATAAGCTGTTGAATTTGTCTCCTAAACCAAATTCCAACACGGCACCTGATAATACATACTGAATATCACACAGCGCATCTGCGATCTCTACGATGTCCTTTGCTTCAATAGCTTCTTCCAGTTCTTTGAGTTCTTCCGCAATCAGAGATACACGCAATTTGCATCTCGTCTCAGAAGGTATTTGTGGAGTTTCTAGTATAGGGTGCTGAAAGGTCTTGTGAAATTCAGCTACGGATGTTAACGATTTAGGGTCTGTCATATTTATTAATATCTTATGAAGTGTAAAAATACAAATTCTTATCTTTTAAAGATAAACTATCCTAAAAACAATAAAGTCTCGATATGTATCGAGACTTTATTGTTTTATTTTACAAAGTGCTTGAGTTGAATCAACTCTTTCTCTTCTAAATATCTCCAACGTCCGCGGGGTAAATCTTTTTTCGTAAGATTCGCATACACGACGCGATCCAATTTTACGATCTCGTACCCTAATGATTCGAAAATACGTCTCACAATACGATTTTTACCGGAGTGAATCTGAATACCAACTTCACGTTTGGAGGCACCAGTTACATAGCTTAAGTCGTCCGGTTTGATAAGACCATCTTCCAATTCAATTCCAAACTGAATTTTATTAAAATCACCTTGTGACAACGATTTATTCAATTCCACTTGGTAGATTTTTGTTACATTGTTACGCGGGTGCGAAAGTTTTTCAGCTAGATTACCATCATTTGTCAATAATAGTAGTCCTGTTGTATTTCTATCCAGGCGGCCTACAGGGTAGATACGCTCTTTAGTCGCTTTAGCTACCAATTGCATCACTGTACGACGTTCTTGAGGGTCGTCAGTAGTCGTGATATAATCTTTCGGTTTGTTTAACAACACATAGACCATTTTCTCACGCTTTAGACGTTCGTTATTGTAACGGATTTCGTCTTTGGCAGGGTCTACTTTAGTACCCAATGAAGTTACTACTTCACCGTTTACAGAGATTACTCCCGCTGTGATCAGCTCGTCTGCTTTGCGTCGTGAACATATTCCAGCATTGGAAATGTATCTATTCAAACGAATTAAGCCATCGTCTTCAGACACTTTATTCGCTGGTTTATTAGCCGGTCTGAATTTTCTGTTTTTGGTGTATTTAAAATCGTTGTTGTCTCTTTGCTCTTGATATTCTGGTGTTGGCTCTGGTCTTCTATTTTTAGAGTAGCCTTCTTTATCGAATGATTTAGCGCCAAATGGTTTGCGGCCAAAGCTTTTACGCTCCTCGCCAGCATCTTTGGAGAATGATTTATTATAAGGTTTTCTTTCTCCAGACTCTTCTGACCTAGAAAATGATGATTTCGCAGAAGATCTTTTGTTGTCTTTGTGAAATTTAGCGAATGGAGATTTGTCAGCGGATTTACCGTCTTCTCTATTTGTTTTAGAGAAAGATGATCTACCAAATGATTTGTTGTCCTCGCCTGATGATTTTGAAAAAGATGATTTTCCGAAAGATTTGTTATCGTCTTTTTTAAATGAAGACTTTCCGAAATTCTCGGATTTGTTTCCGAACTTTCTGTTAGAATTATCTTTCGATTTAAAGCTTTCTGAGTTGCTTCTACTTTTTCTGGAGTTGTCCTCGCGACTGTTCCTTTGACTTTTGAATGGCATAATTTTTATATAAAAATTGAGGTACAAAGGTACAAAAAATATTGATATATTTCAGTTTTTTTAATTCTTAAACCCTTCATTTCAAAAGGCTCCCGTATTATTTCCAAAAGGGCTCTAAATTTATTGTTTGTGTAACTATTTGGATAGTAAGGAAATAGTTTGTACCTTTGGCCCTTCATAATTGGACCAAGCTATTTTTGATCGATTTTTATCGTGGATAGGTAGCATTAAGGAAATGAATGATTAAAAAAAGAGTTTTGTGTATAACAGCAATTATGTCGATAATGGTTTTATCGAAATTGCAATCAAGCCCACAAGGGATTTCGCTAGAAAATCCATACAAAAAAATCATGCTAGAGCATGCCGCTAGGCTAAAGGAGGAAGCAAATTCTCCGGAGTTCAAGATGAAAGAATATTACAGCACTCTAACTTTCGCTGAAGAAAGTGTACCTGTAGAGAACACCGCTGTAAAGAAAAAACTAGGAATTTATTTAGATAAATTTTCATTCCGCAAATTGCGTTCGCACCAGATGCACGCTAAGGCGGATAAGTATCTTCCTAAAATCGAAAAAATATTAAAATCGTATGGCATCCCATCTGATTTTAAATACATTCCCATTGTAGAAAGTGGATTAGATCCAAGTGTAAGCTCACATAAGGGCGCTGGTGGTTATTGGCAATTTATGCCTGCGACAGCACGACTTTATGGATTACGTGTGGATGGCAAGGTTGATGAGCGCAAAGACTTTACGAAGTCCACTCACGCCGCAGCCCGTTATCTAAAGGCCCTGTACGATCAATTTGGGGATTGGACGTTGGTAGCTGCTGCTTACAATGTCGGAGGAGGTAGTCTTAAATCTTCTATGCGTAGACAGAAGAAGGATGACTACTATAATTTGCGATTGAATACCGAAACCGGATCTTATGTGTATAAAATTATTTCTGTGAAAGAAGTAATTGAAAACCCGCAGATGTACGGTTACAAAATATAAAACATACCCCTAAAAGTATGCATTGGAAGGCCTGATTTTTATCAGGCCTTATGTCGTTTTAGAGAAGTGACGAATGTCATTTTTAATACCAAGTTGTATCATTAGCCTGTCATAAAACTGTCATTACTTTTACACCATAAAACAAAATGATAAAGTAATGCATTTAGAGCAATTTAGTTACGACAACAAGATAGTCCGGAATTTTGGTATCGCGACTATAATTTGGGGTATCATAGGGATGTCTATCGGTTTGCTGGTAGCCTTACAGTTGATATGGCCCGAAATGAATTTTTTGACCCAGTACACGACGTTTGGCCGTGTGCGTCCAGTACACACTAATGCAGTGATTTTTGCTTTTGTGGGTAATGCTATTTTTATGGGGGTTTATTACTCTTTACAGCGTGTTCTCAAAGCACGTATGTTCAGTGATGTATTGAGTAAAATACATTTTTGGGGATGGCAGCTCATTATTATAGCGTCTGCGATCACCTTGCCATTAGGATATACGTCTTCCCATGAGTATGCAGAGATGGAATGGCCGATAGATTTGGGTATTACGTTGATCTGGGTGGTTTTTGGTATCAATATGTTTGGAACAATCATAAAACGTAGAGAGCGCCACATGTATGTAGCAGTATGGTTCTACATTGCGACATTCGTGACGGTAGCTGTGTTACATATTGTGAATTCCATCCAATTGCCTGTGACTTTCTGGAAAAGTTTCTATGTGTACTCCGGTGTGCAGGATGCTTTGGTTCAGTGGTGGTATGGACATAATGCGGTGGCATTTTTCTTGACCACTCCATTCTTGGGTATGATGTATTATTTCTTACCGAAGATGGCTAACCGTCCTGTGTATTCGTACAAATTAAGTATTCTTCACTTCTGGTCGTTGATATTTATCTATATCTGGGCTGGTCCTCATCATTTACTGTACACTTCATTGCCTTCGTGGGTTCAATCTTTAGGGGTAGTATTCTCAATCATGTTGATTGCTCCATCTTGGGGTGGTATGATCAACGGACTATTGACCTTGCGCGGAGCATGGGACAAGGTGCGTGTAGAGCCTATACTGAAGTTTATGGTAGTAGCGTTGACCTGTTATGGTATGGCGACCTTCGAAGGACCACTCTTATCCTTAAAACAAGTAAATGCGATTGCCCACTTTACGGATTGGATCGTAGCACACGTGCACGTAGGAGCCTTAGGTTGGAATGGTTTTATGACTTTCGCTATCCTTTATTGGTTGTTGCCACGTGTATATAACACCGAATTGTATTCCAAAAAATTAGCAAATGTGCACTTCTGGTTAGGTACCTTAGGGATTCTCTTTTATGCGATTCCAATGTACTGGGCAGCTGTAGTACAAGGTCTGATGTGGAAGGAATTTACTCCAGAAGGCGTGTTGAAATACCCTAACTTCTTAGCGACTACATTGGAAATTCTTCCTATGCACATGATGCGTGCAATAGGTGGAGCCTTGTATTTGAGTGGTGTAATTCTGATGACTTACAACCTAACTAAAACAATGAAGAAAGGGCGTCTATTAGCGAATGAAGCTGCTGAAGCTCCAGCTTTAGAGCCATTGGTTACCACTGAACGTTCTACACACAGAAGGTTAGAAAGAAAACCTGTATTATTTATGGTGCTGGCCTTGATTGCTATCTTGATTGGGGGTATAGTAGAGATGATTCCTACATTCACTATACAAAGTAATGTTCCGACCATCGCTAGTGTAAAACCATATACTGCTTTAGAATTGCAAGGCCGTGATCTATATATACGTGAGGGTTGTGTCAATTGTCACTCGCAAACTATTCGTCCATTCCGTTCAGAAACTTCGCGCTATGGTGAATATTCCAAAGCAGGTGAGTTTATCTATGATAGACCATTCTTGTGGGGATCTAAACGTACAGGACCTGATTTGCACCGTATAGGTGGTAAATATCCACACAAATGGCATTTTGATCATATGATGGATCCGACAATCACGTCGCCAGGAAGTATTATGCCGGCCTATCCATGGTTGATTGATCAAGAGTTGGATAATTCTTCATTAGTAGCCAAGATGGAAGCTATGAAAACACTCGGTGTACCTTATACAGATGCGGAAGTGCAAGGTGCTCTACAGGATCTCGAAGCTCAGGCACAAGCGATAGCACAAGATTTGGCTAATAATCAAGTGGAAGTAAAATCCGACCGCGAGATAATCGCGATGATTGCTTACTTACAGCGATTAGGGACGGATATCAAAGCGAATAACTCGACAGCTAACAACAAATAATAGAAGTTATGTTCAAGCAAATTACAAATTTACAAGGTGATGAAATCTATTTAATGACATCACTCTGGATTTTCCTCATATTTTTCATCGTAGTAGGATTGATGTTATTCTTTATGAAGAAAGACTATATCCAATATATGAAGGAACTTCCTTTCGACGAATCAGAACCAAAATCTAATCATTTATCCGATAGCAATTAGAAATATGAATGAAATGGTAAATGGTGCCGAGGCTGTTGCGGAGGTATCACAATGGAAATTAGGAACGGTCAATCTGTATAGTGATATACTCGTCATTACACTGATTGTAGTTATGATTGCGCTACTTTTTGCAGCACTAGTTGTGAATAAAGCGATGAAATCCATCTTGAGTGTCACAATGCCAGAGGTCGTAAAAAAGGAGCAAGAAGAGAAGCAGGCGAAAGCGGCTCAGCGTAAGCTGAACAGGGCTGCGGCATGGAATAAGCTATTGGGTGTGCGACCTATGGAAGAGGAAAAAGATCTCATGATCGATCACAGCTACGATGGTATTGTCGAATTGGATAATCCCATTCCAGTATGGTTTAATGCCTTATTCTATGGCTCTATTATTTTTGGTTTTATCTATTTGCTTGTGTATCATGTTTTCGGATGGGGTATGAACCAAGATCAGGAGTATCTACATGAGCTATCTGTGGCCGAGAAAGCTAAGCAAGAATATTTGGCTCAAGCAGCCAACTTGGTTGATGAAAGCACGGTGGAATACAATGCTGCGCTAGCTCCTGCCGGAAAAGCGATTTTCACGGCAAACTGTGCGGCGTGTCATGGCGCAAATGGTGAAGGTACTATCGGTCCTAACCTAACGGATAGATTCTGGATACATGGGGGAGAAGTCAAAGATATCTTCAAAACGGTTAAATATGGTGTGCCTGAAAAGGGAATGGTGCCGTGGGAACAAACGTTGACTCCTGGCCAAATCGCTGAAGTATCAAGCTATATTATCAGCCTGCGTGATACAAAGCCAGCCAATGCTAAGGCTGCTGAGGGCGTCGAAGTGCAAAGTTATGAGGCGGAAGGAAGTTCCGACCCCGAAGAAGAAGTAAAATAGCGTTTAATTATTATATAGAAGAGAGAGCGATATGGAAGCAGTAGTTAATAATAGTGAGGGTCCGGTCTTACCATCTAAAGGAAAAAAAAGAAATTGGATTTATGCAAAAAAGCCTTCCGGCCAATTGTATAATTACCGACAGTGGGTGGGATATGGTTTGTTACTGTTTCTATTTATCGCTCCTTTTATTAAATTGAATGGGAATCCATTCTTGATGTTCAATATTGTGGAGCGTAAATTCTCCATATTTGGCAATATATTCTTTCCGCAGGATCTGCATATATTCGTCTTCGGAATGTTGATTATCATGGTCGGAATAGTCCTCTTTACCGCCATATTTGGGCGGGTGTGGTGTGGCTGGACCTGTCCGCAGACCATATTCATGGAATTAATATTCCGTCGGATAGAATATCTGATCGAAGGAGATTGGACACAACAAAAGAAACTTAACGAGGGGCCTAACACCGATGCGCGTGCATGGAAAAAACTGCTTAAACACAGTATTTTCCTGCTTATATCTTTATTTATCTCCAATATATTTCTCTCGTATATCATCGGCGTAGATGCGTTGTACAAAATAATCACCGAACCGATTGATGCGCATCTGGGCGGATTTATTGCGATGATTGTTTTTACGTTGGTTTTCTATGGTGTATTTGCGCATGTGCGCGAGATTGTGTGTACTACGATATGTCCGTATGGGCGGTTGCAAGGAGTGCTTTTGGATGACCAGAGTCTGACCGTCGCATATAATGAGCAACGCGGAGAGCCTAGAGGCAAATTAAGTAAGAAGGATGAAGCCGCAAAAGGGGATTGTGTGGACTGTGGTCTATGTGTACATGTATGTCCTACAGGTATAGATATTCGAAATGGTGTTCAGCTGGAATGTGTCAATTGTACAGCTTGTGTTGATGCCTGTGATACAGTCATGGATAAAATCGGAAAACCAAAGCGTTTGATTGGTTTTTATTCGTTGGGACAGATAGAAGGGAAAAAGGATTTTAAGAAAAATCCTATGCGACAAATTTTGTACAGTATAATTTTAGTGCTTTTAACGGGGGTATTCCTTTTCCTTATATTCAGCCGTGCGCCTATCGATGGAACTGTCCTGCGTGCTACGGGAAGTACCTATCAAACCCAGCCTGACGGCCGAATCAGTAATCTGTACACGATGGAAGTATTGAATAAAAGTGGACGAGATATACCCTTTGAGCTCGAAGCGAATGACAATTTTGATATTCAGATCGTCAATAAGATAGATACTTTGCATAAGGATGGTACCGCAAAAATCTCTTTCTTCCTAATAGCGGACAAAAATAATATCAGTACCTACAAGACAAATACAAGGGTACATATATTCTCAAATGGAGAGGAGATAAAATCGTTGAAAACAACATTTATCTGTCCTCCAGGAAAATAAAAGATAAAACTATGAATTGGGGAAGTAAGATAGTGATCGGATTAGCTGCATTTATGCTCTTCATAATAGGGGTGAGCATATATATGGTGAGCCATGATTCAGATACACTTATTGATAATGATTATTATGAAAATAGCCTATCGTATGACCAAGTTTACGATAGCAAACAAAATCTTATCAATGACAATGCTAAGCCGAACATTCTGCTCGGAAAGGATACACTGACGATTACTTTTGTAACGACGAATAATCAGGGCAAGCTTATATTTAAGCGTCCTTCGGATGGTGGTTTGGATAGAGAAATACCTTTTGCCACTGCAGATACGCAATTCAAATTGCCGATTACGACCTTTGTAAAAGGAAACTGGTCCCTGGATATTTCGTGGGAAAATAGCAAAAAAAGCTATCTACATTCACAATCTTTATACATACAATAGTATCAATGAGTTACAATCTGCTGGCATTTTTTATGGGTTTATTTGGGAGTATACATTGTACACTCATGTGTGGGCCATTGCTATTTGCGCTGCAGCAGAATCAACAGTTGTCCTTCGCAGTAGCTACCAATAAAATCCTCTATCAAGTCGGCAGAATATTGACTTATGGTTTTATCGGTTTATTATTTGGTTGGCTAGGTTCTTCTGTTGTTATGAAAGGTTGGCAACAAGGTTTTTCGTTGGTGACAGGAGCCATACTGGTGCTAATCGGTCTTTCGTATGCATATATCCATAAGTTGCCCGCGCTCGCCCGGTTTCAGACTCAAGCTATTCAACCTTTTGCCAAAGCTATGGGCAAATGGCTGTATAAACCCAACGGTGCATTTATTGCCGGAATGATGAATGGATTTTTACCTTGTGGAATGGTCTACATGGCATTAGCTTCAGCCATGAATGCTGATGATATGGTGTCGAGTTTTCAGTTTATGGTGTTATTTGGATTAGGAACTTTGCCTTTGATGCTATTATTTTCCTTTTTCACACATCTTCCCAGAAAACTGTTTAAGTTTAAATTTGCTTCTTTATTGCCTGCTCTATATATCCTAATGGGCGTGTGGTTTTTGCTCAGAGGAGCAAATTGGGACATACCATACCTCAGCCCATTACTCAATATTGATGGTGCAATTTCCTGCCAATAATTACGACAGGGCAAACTTTTTGCGAATCATATATTTGTATCGCATATATAATAGGATAGAAGATACCAATAGCGCAAACGTTAGTCCGTACCAAACACCCTGCACACCCATCTCTAATTCTACGCCCATATAGTAGCCGCTAGGTAAACCTATAACCCAATAAGCAAATAATGTGATTAAGGTAGGGATATTCACATCACCGATACCGCGAAGAATACCGAGACCAATGACCTGCGTGCCATCAAAGAGTTGGAATAATCCAGCGATAATTAGCAACTGAGCAGCCAACGCGATTACTTCTTTATCTGTAGTCATTAATGACGCCAATGTATGGTTGAATACAGCAAAAATAATTGCGGTAAATATCATAAAGCCCAGAATAATACGGTATGCTATTTTGGCAAATGTTTTTAACCTGTCATAGTTCTCTTTTCCGTAGCTGTTTCCAATTTTTATAGTGATTGCACTAGCAATACCTGTGGCCATCATATACGTCATCGATGCTAGCGTCAAAGCCACATTGTGAGCTGCTTGATCTAATGCACCGATTTTTCCAGCTATAAGAGATGCTCCCGCAAATAATCCTACTTCAAAGGTGTATTGAAATGCGACAGGAGCTCCAATTTTCAAAATAGCTTTAATGCGCTTTATTTGTACAGAGAAAAAATTGAAGTGAAACATGTATTCCTTAAAGTATTTTGACTTCAAAACATACCCTCCCATGATGATCATCATCAATATTCTGTCTATCAAAGTCGCAATACCAACCCCCGCTATACCCATGGGTTCTATGCCAAACATACCTTTCACAAAAATAATGGCTAGAACAACATTTAATACGTTACCCCAAATAGTAATACGCATCGCTTGCTTCGTAAATCCCAATCCTTCTGCAAATTGTTTGAACGCGTTAAATATCATCAAAGGGAAGATGGAAAGACTCAATACAAATAAATAAGGTTTCGCTTCTTCTACTACCGCTGGATCCTGATCTACATGTTGCATGCCATACATCGACCCGTAGAATACACCACAGAAGAGGAATATACTAACAATGATATTTACCCATATACTATTGGAAAGAAGCTTAGAAATCTCTTCTTTATTGTTTTTGCCACTCGCTTGCGCAATAAGAGGTGTCAATCCATAAGCAATACCCAATCCAAATACCAATACCATCATAAATACCGAGTGCGCCAATGATGATGCTGCAAGTGATATTTTGCCTAAAAAGTGACCAATAATCATGGTATCTGAGGTCTGCACTAGCGTGTGACCCAATTGAGCAATAATTAACGGACCCGCTAAAGCTAATGCACTTATATAATACGATCTGTGTTTTTTAATACTAGTAAACATATATTTTGGAAATAGCCTGCAAAGGTACGAAAGTTTCCTTGCAAACTAAGGGGTTTTCAAATGTGTCTAAATATTTACAAATAACTATTGGTCAAAAAGTAGAATACACTTACCTTAGCAATCATAGAAAATGTAAAATAGAAAAAAGATGACATTAGCTTTTTTGAATATAGGTACCCAAGAGATGATTCTTATCGTAATCGTTATCTTGTTATTATTTGGAGGAAAAAAATTACCTGAACTAGCAAGAGGCTTAGGTAAGGGTATTCGCGAATTTAAAGATGCGTCGGAGGATATCAAACGTGAAATCTCAGATCAGATTAACAATTTTGAGAAGGATTTGGATGTTACGGTAGAAGATAAACCAACGTATAAGTCCACTCCAGTGGAAACACCGGCTCCAACGGAACAAGTAGAGTCCGGCGAACAAGTAGCCTCAACAGAGACGCCGGTAGAGGAAAAGAAATTCCCTCAATTTACACAACCTGAAAATTCGGTTCAACATGATCCAGGAGCTCATCCTGTAGATGAGACTGAATACTACAAGTATGGTTACAATGATTATTTTTCGGAAGACGAGAAGAATGCTACCGAAGGGGAACCTAAGGAAGATGTAGCTACAGATTCAGCAAAAGAAAATCCATCGCAAAACGCGTAATATTTAGAAAAATACTATATTAGAAAGCTGTTGAAAGGTTATTTTCAGCAGCTTTCTTGTTATTATATTCGATTTTATAAATTACTATATATGTCACACGAAATTATTATTTCGAAGGAATTGTCCATCACCCAAAAGCAAGTAAGCACTACTTTAGCATTATTGGATGAGGGAGCGACTATTCCATTTATATCGCGGTACCGTAAAGAAATGACGGGTTCACTGGATGAGGTACAGATTACTGCTATTCGCGATCGTATTCAGCAATTACGTGATTTGGATAAGCGCAAAGAAGCAATATTAAAATCTATCCAAGACCAAGGGAAACTTACTCCGGAGCTAGAAGCGCTAGTCAAAGGAGCCGAAACCATGTCTTCGTTGGAAGATATTTATCTACCCTACAAGCCTAAGCGCCGTACACGTGCGCTTATTGCACGTGAAAAAGGATTGCAGCCGCTTGCGGACTTTTTACTTCAACAGCAGTCCGGAGATATTGAATCATTTTCCCAACAATTTATCAACGAAGAAGTTGGTGTTCATAACACGGAAGAAGCTTTAGCAGGTGCGCGCGATATTATTGCTGAGGCGATAGCGGAAGATGCTGAGGTACGCGCACGTGTACGCAAGGTCTTTTTGGAGAAAGGTGATTTCGTGTCGCGTGTCATTCCAGGGAAAGAAGAAGCTGCATTAAAGTATAAAGATTACTTCGAATGGTCAGAGCCATTAGCCAAAGCGCCGTCGCACCGCGTATTAGCCATGCGTCGTGGCGAAAAGGAAGAGTTATTGTATTTGGATATCGCAGTAGAGGAAGATTTGGTAATCCCGAAAATAGAATCTATTTATATAAAAGGTAAAAATGAAGCTTCCAAACAAGTAGAGTTGGCTTTGTACGATGGCTATAAAAGACTGTTGAAGCCGTCAATGGAAACAGAAATTCGTGTGTTGACCCGTCAGCGTGCGGATGAGGAAGCGATAAAAGTATTTGCGGATAATGTTCGTCAATTGTTATTGGCTGCGCCACTTGGCCAGAAACGCCTGATAGCTATTGATCCAGGTTTCCGTACGGGCTGTAAGACTGTGGTGTTGGATGCGCAAGGAAATTTGTTGGAGAATACCGCTATTTTCCCTCATAATGGAGCTGGCGGTGTGGCAGAGGCAGAGCGTATGATTAAGTATCTGGTGTCGAAGTATGATGTAGAAGCTATCGCCATCGGTAATGGTACAGCTGGTCGTGAAACGGAAGATTTCGTTCGCAAATTGGGCTTGTCGACGGTGACTGTCGTTATGGTCAACGAATCGGGGGCTTCTATCTATTCTGCCTCGGATGTGGCACGTGAAGAATTTCCGGATTACGATGTTACTGTTCGCGGCGCCGTGTCTATTGGTCGTCGATTGATGGATCCTCTAGCTGAATTGGTCAAGATTGATCCTAAATCCATCGGTGTCGGTCAGTATCAGCACGATGTAGACCAAAATAAATTGCAAACGGCTTTGGACGATACAGTCATGTCTTGTGTGAATGCTGTGGGTGTTGAATTGAATACCGCTTCTAAGCAAATATTGGCCTATATCTCCGGGTTAGGTCCTGCATTGGCCCAACAGATTGTCAACTACCGCAAAGAGAACGGACCATTTAGTTCCCGTCGAGACCTGAAGAAAGTGCCTCGCTTAGGGGATAAAGCTTTTGAACAGGCAGCTGGTTTCTTACGTATTCGCAATGCCAAACATCCATTGGATGCTTCGGCCGTGCATCCTGAGCGCTACGCGTTGGTGGAGCAGATGGCCAAAGATTTGGGTGTTCAAGTTATTGAGCTGATGAAAGATGATCAATTGCGCAAGAACATAGATTTGAAACAATACATCACGGACGAGGTGGGTTTACCTACTTTGAATGATATCATGGCCGAGCTAGCGAAACCAGGTTTAGACCCGCGTGAGCAATTTGAAGCTTTTTCTTTCACCGAAGGTGTAAATTCGATTTCGGATTTGAAAGTAGGCATGAAGTTACCTGGCATTGTGACCAACATAACCAATTTTGGTGCATTTGTCGATATTGGTGTACATCAGGATGGATTGGTGCACTTGAGCCAATTGGCAAATCATTTTGTGTCCGATCCACATGAAATCGTAAAAGTACAGCAGCCTGTGGTGGTGACTGTTACTGAAGTGGATGAAAAACGTAGCCGCATTGCTTTGTCGATGAAAACCGAAGATAAAGCAGCTCCACGCAAACGTTCAGAACGGAAAGAAGAGAAGGCACCACAAACCGATATGGCCGCAAAATTGGCTGCATTGGCTGGTAAGTTCAAATAGAATTGACAAATAAAATAACAAACGCCCGAATATTTCGGGCGTTTGTTATTTGGTAGCTCCTGACTTGTCCCTTTTAGTGCGGCAGATTTAATTTCCGTATTAAATCCTCCACTATAGGCATCATTTTGGCTCTTATTCTCATTTCCTTGTTAGTGATTTGACTAAACATTCTAGCGTCGGTCACTTTTTTGAGTTCAGTTACAAACTTTTTGATAGAAACATTGGTGGTTAATTCAATGTGCTTTGAAATGACTAATGCCATAAAACAGATTAGTAAATGTAATTTTATTGGCTCTTCCTTGAAATGAAAAATGGGCCTTGTTTTGAGGTCATTTTTAGAGATTCTGAAGGCTTGCTCAATTTTATATAAATCGTGATATCTACTAATTATGGTCTCATTATCTACAATAGACTCCTCTAGGTCTGTGTAATAGCCTTTAATTCCAAGAAGAATCTTTGTTCGATTGATCAATTCATTATTCAATGCAGGTTCTTTGTTATCGGTTTTCAAAAATTTTACTTTCTTGATTTTACCAGGCTCTTTCAGTAAGATTTCTGCACGCTGTATTTGCTTTTCCATTTCATACTTATCCTTTCGATATCTTGTATTTGAGAAGCTGCAAATCAAATACCCCTTTTCTGTCTGTAGTCGAATAGTGTTTACATCCTCTCGGACTAAATTACTATGAATCCGTTGGAAGAGCTCATTCCCAATATTGCCCAATCGGGCACCAACAATGTAATTAATACCTGCCTTTCTAAGCTCTTCCACATTATCATTACTGATCATAGCAGCGTCCGCTACTATTGTAAACTGTTTAATACTGTGCTTTTGGATGAAAGCCTTAACCACGGGAAGGATGGTATGCCCCTCAAAGGTATTTCCTGGAAATACCTCATAACCTACAGGAAAGCCTTCTGGAGTAACCATTAAGGCCACTAAAATTTGTGGCTGTAGGGATTTATTATCTTTTGAAAACCCTTGCTTTCGAAATTCATCAGCATCAAATGTCTCAAAATACAATGTAGTTACATCGTAAAACAATAGTTCGAAATTGAAATCATAATTCTCCTTGAGAAATTTAATTACGATTTGTTCGACCTCTTCCTTTAAGCTTAACCAATTTCGGGCTGATTTGTAGAAAGATTTCCGGTTATGTTTGATACCAAAACAGGTTTCAAGTAATTCTATAGAACGTAATTTTGAGGAAGGATCCAGTATCCGCATAATGACCAGATCTAAAAGAAATTGTTTATTTATCACCGATAACCCCACTTTTTTAATGATTGCTGAGAGAATCTCGTACAAATAAGTATAGTAGACTCCTAAGAAATCGGCTTTATCAAGGTAAAGTAGGTTATCAAATTTTGTTTCTATTTCAAAAGGTAGTGTTGGTGCGTAATTGTCAATGAAATCTTGGGCTACCACTAGCATGGGTTCCAGTTCGGAATCGGTCTTAGCAGAACCAATATGTTTATAAATAACCCTTTTGCGGTTTAAATAATAGATCACCTGAACAGCTCTTGCTCCAGAACCTGTTTTTATTGTACGAATTCGCAACATAGAACACCCTTAGTGCGACAAATTACGATTTTTTATTAAATAAAAAACTGATTATCAAATAAATACATTTTCTTAGTTCTACAAGGGGACAAGTCAGGAAGTACAGCAGCCTGTGGTGGTGACTGTTACTGAAGTGGATGAAAAACGTAGCCGCATTGCTTTGTCGATGAAAACCGAAGATAAAGCAGCTCCACGCAAACGTTCAGAACGGAAAGAAGAGAAGGCACCACAAACCGATATGGCCGCAAAATTGGCTGCATTGGCTGGTAAGTTCAAATAGAATTGACAAATAAAATAACAAACGCCCGAATATTTCGGGCGTTTGTTATTTGGTAGCTACAAGCGAATAGACCATCGGAATTTTATTGTCCAAATGTGCTATTCTATACTTTTTAGGTTCGAATTCGATGGTATGACGAAAACAATTGTATGGCGAATAGTCGTACTCTTCAAATGATCGAATAGTCAGATCATTTTGGATTAAACTACCCATCACCTCACTCAGACTATGATTCCAGCACACATATTCTTGCTCCAAGTCCGCTTCTCTATCCGCGTACGTACCGGTTTCAGTTTCGATTAATGCACCTGTATTAAAGTAGTTATATCCTACTTTCTCAAAATCATTATCAAACATCCACACGACAGGATGGAACTCCACAAATACAAATTGTCCACCAGGCTTCAGGTATTTGGAAATAATTCCCGCCCATTTGTTCAGATCGGGAAGCCACCCAATAGTGCCGTAGCTTGTGAATACCATATCGAATTGTTGATCCAAATGTTGCGGTAAATCATAAATATCACAACATATAAATTGAGCAGATGAGTTTGTTTGCAAGGCGATTTGTTTGGCGGTATCTATGGCCTTATCCGACAAATCTACCCCCACCACATTTGCGCCCATGCGACTTAGGGAGATGCTATCTTGTCCAAAATGGCATTGCAGATGCAATACTGATTTACCATTTAGATCGCCCAATAAAGCTAATTCGAAGGGATTTAAAGAGCTACTCCCATTTAGAAAGTTGTCCATATCATAAAATTCGGATTTGACATGGTACTCCGTTCTTCTATTCCAGGAATCTTTATTTAAGGCTATATAATCTTTAGGTTGTTCCATTGTATGGGATTTATAACGTATAAATATAGTATTAATTTTTTCTTCCTTATCTTTAAATATGATGACGATTCAAGACTTTAAACACTCGCTAGTAGAAGATAAACCGCCGATGGATCTGAAAATTCAGCTGCAAGCATTATGGTGGGATGCTAAAGGCAATTGGCAAAAGGCGCATGACCTGATAGATCATTTGGAAGACCCTGTTTCTGCCCATATACATGCATACTTGCATCGTGTAGAAGGGGATATGTGGAATGCGCGCTATTGGTACAATCGCGCGAGACAATCGGTTTTCGAAGGTAATCTCGAAGAAGAATGGTCGTATTTATTAGCCAAATATATATAACAAAAATGCAGTGTACTCATACGCTGCGTTTTTGTTTGAACTTTACATCGGAATGCGCGCTAAAGGCGTTACATCTTGCCCGATAAAATCACTTTTCAGGAATTTGTGATATCCCGCAATAGCAATCATAGCTGCATTGTCCGTGCAATACTCAAATTTTGGAATGAAAACATTCCATTTATATTTTTCGCCCATTGCCAAAAGGGAATTACGTAAGCCCGAATTGGCCGATACGCCACCCGCAATAGCAATATCTTTCACGCCAGTCTGTTTGGCTGCTTTTTTTAATTTATTCAAGAGGATAGAGACAATTCGCTGCTGCACCGATGCACAGATGTCATGCATGTTTTCTTCCAAAAAATTAGGATTCTTCTTGATTTCGCCCTGCACCAAATAGAGAATGGCGGTTTTCAATCCCGAAAAAGAAAAATTCAAATCCGCAATCTGTGGCTCAGGTAATTTGAAAGCATCAGGATTACCAAGTTGTGCATATTTATCAATCAGGGGGCCTCCGGGATACGGAAGATTTAGAATTTTTGCTGTTTTGTCAAACGCTTCGCCAGCTGCATCATCCAAGGTTTGGCCGATGAGTTCCATATCAAAGTAATCTTTTACCAATACAATCTGTGTATGTCCACCCGAAACGGTCAGACATAGAAAAGGAAATTGTGGTTTTGGATCATCAATAAAATGCGCTAAAATATGCGCTTGCATGTGGTTGATGTCGATTAAAGGGATATTTCGAGCTAAGGCAAAAGATTTAGCAAAGGATGTTCCGACCAAAAGTGAACCTAAAAGTCCAGGTCCGCGCGTAAAAGCTACGGCATCTACATCATTTTTTGTAATTTTGGCTTGCTGTATCGCTTGATCTACTGTCGGGATTATATTTTGCTGATGCGCGCGCGAAGCCAATTCGGGTACTACACCACCATATTTGGCATGTATCGCTTGTGTAGCAATAATATTTGATTTGATTTCACCGTTTACACAGATAGACGCAGAAGTCTCATCACATGAAGATTCGATCCCGAGGATAACAGCCATTTTGGAAGAATTTATTTAACGCACAAAAGTATCAAAAAAATACTGAAAATAACGCTTTGGACGCTTACTAGTATCTTATTACTGGTAATGCTTGCTGTATTTTCACTGCAGTTTGCTTCCGTACAAACCTACCTCACGGGGCATGTAGCCAAGTTTCTAAGTAAAGAGCTGAAAGCGATAATAAGCTTGGAAAGGGTTTACTTCAAACCTTTTTCGACATTGACATTACAAAATCTGGCCGTCATAGAGCACAATGGCGATACGACGCTGTATGCCAAAGCTGTGGATGCAAATCTGGATTTGCTCAAGTTTTTTGACAACAAAGTCACCGTCGAAAAAATCAAACTGCGCGAGGCGTACCTCAACTATCAAATCTATAAGGACAGTACGAATCTGAGTAAGTATGTTCAGTATTTTGCTCCTAAAAAGACGGAACCCAAGACCCAGAAGCAAAAGTTGGAACTGACTTTATCACAAATTGAGTTGGTGAATAACAAATTCCGAATGGTCAACCACCAGATTAACGCTCCTCACAGTGGAGTAGATTTTGGCGATTTGTATGTGACAGAGCTTTCGGGTTTGGTCGATGATATTTCCCTCGGTTCAATTACATCTGCACATATTTCTCACTTAACCCTTAAAGAAAAATCAGGGTTTCATCTCCGTGAGCTTTCTTCCAACGCTTCCTATGGCGAGCAGCAGATGAAGTTTGAAAACTTACTCATCCGTACCAATGAATCGACGCTGAAAGATTATGTGGTATTCGATTATAAGGATATTAGTGACTTTACTTCTTTTATTAAGGATGTGCGCGTCACTGCACAATTGGAAGATTCGTACATAGATTCCCGAGACATAGAGTTTTTTGCGCCGTCCATGCATACCGTACAGTTTAGTACGCATATTAAAAATGCAAATCTCAACGGCACCGTGGCCGATATCCGCGCAAACAATGTCGAATTAGCAACAGGCAATAACACTTCTCTGAAGAGTGATTTTACAATTAAGGGATTACCCAATATCAATAAAACTGTATTTGGTTTTAATGTGAAAGAATTGGTGAGTTCCGCTAAGGATATTGAATATTTTGTTCCAAAATTAGCTAATAATAAGTCTTTGGTGCTTCCTTCTGAATTGCATAACCTGAAAGACCTTCACTATACGGGAACCTTTTTAGGGTTGTACAATGATTTCGATATAAAGGGTTTGCTGACGACGGTAGCAGGAGCTGTGCGAGCCGATGCGCATTTGAAAATCCAGGATCGTTTATCTTATGATGGCAAGCTAATGGCTTCCAATTTTAATTTGGGTGATGTGCTACATCTAAAATCTGTGCAACGCAGTACTTTCAACCTAGCCCTTCACGGATCGGGTCTCAATTTGGATGACTTGGATGTAAAATTTGAAGGAAATATTCACAATATAGCGACTCCAACATATTCGTATGAAAATATATATGTAAAAGGAACTTTTGCGGATAAAGCACTTGCTATTGAGGGAACTGTCGATGATAAAAATATCCAGTTGACCTACAATTCGAGTATAGATTGGAAAAATAGCACGCCCAACTATATCTTGGATGCGGCTATTAAATATGCGGCGCTTAACAAACTGGGTTGGTTGAACAAGGATAGCGTCATCTTAAAACATGCGACTCTCAATACCAATCTCGTCGGTAATAGCATAAATACTCTAGAAGGACATTTGTATGCGCATTCGGTTAGTTTCAGCACGAGCAAAGGAGATTTCTTTATTCCAACGGTTAATTTTGAAGCCGAAGGAAACGAAAAAAGCCGTCTCTTAAGTTTGAATTCGGATGTGTTGGATGTCGAGATGGTTGGCGTAATTGACCTAAATACTATTGTGCCATATTTCAAATCTTTGGCTATGCGCTATGCGCCGGCGATTAATTTAGAGACGCAGCATTATAATCCACAGAATTTTAATCTGGCTATCAATGTCAAGTCTTTCCAGCCGATATCCGCTCTGCTTGATCCTTCGCTTACCTTGGATGATGGAGCACTGCTGGATGCGCAATTTTCTTCAGAGGATTACCAGGCGAAATTTGTGGCATTCAGTCCTTCTCTGCTATACAAAGGAATAAAAGTGAGCAATCTTTCTGTTCAAGAAAATGCGGATAACCGTGCTTTTTCACTAGATATAAAAGCAGATAGAGTGAATTTTGCAGATAGTACGTACATAAATAATGTCGCTATTCGAAATGTGTTGGCAAATGATAGTTTGGTCTTTAATGTGGAAATGTCCGAAAAGCATGCGACCAATTACCTCAATCTCAACGGCGACATACACTTCGCACACAATGCTCCCGCATACATACATTTCCGACCTTCATACATCGTACTTAACAGCGAAAAATGGTCCTTGAATGATGATGCAAAAATGCATATTTCGCAAGGCAAAATATATATATCTGATCTTGTATTGAATCAGGACAAACAGCAGGTCAAATTGGATGGTGTTCTCTCCAAAGAGAATGATAAGTTGAATATGCTGTTCCAAAATTTTGATTTAGCTTCCTTACAGGGGATTACTAAGCCACTTGGTATTCATCTCGAAGGCATGATGGATGGTAAAGTTGATATTGTTTCTGTATTTAAAAATCCTGTTGCCTCGATGAATATACAGACTAGCCCTATTGTATATAATGAGGTGGCTATTGGTAAGTTAGGGTTGGAAGCGAACTTTAATCCTGTGACAGGCAACATGCTGATTGATATGCAGTTGCTAGATGATTTGCAGCGCGGTGTACTGATCAATGGGGAATATAATTTCTTTAATGAGGATGAAAAACTGGATTTAAAAGGTAAACTCCAAGAAACTGATCTAGCTATATTTCAACCCTTTTTGAAAAAATTAGTTTCCAACTTAAAAGGAAAAGGAAATGCGGATGTCGAAATAAAAGGCACATTTAAAAACCCTAAAATAACGGGGTTAGGAAGATTTAATGCTGCAGAATTTACGGTCAACTACCTCAATACGCATTATCTCGTGGACAATCAGATTGCTTTGGTAGAGAATAATGCGATCATTTTGCAGAATCTGACTTTGCGTGACAGCAGAGGAAACTCGGCTGTGGCTAATGGCATGGTTAATCTCCAAAAATTGGCCAATCCATATATCGATGTGGATATCAGTGGTAACAAAATTATGATTCTTAACACCAGTTACAAGGATAATAACCAATACTATGGTACTGCCTTTGCCACTGGGGTATTTCGATTCAAAGGGTACACTTCTTCCATTAATATTGATATAGACGCACGATCGGAGAATGGTACTTATATCACTTTGCCATTCAATTCCGCTATGACGATTTCAGATAATGATTTTATTTATTTCGTCAGTGCAGACTCTTCCGAAAATGAGAATCGCGTAAAACGAAATCTTTTCAACGGTCTGACCATGAATATGAACCTGAATTTTACGCCAGATGCTGAAGTTAATCTTCAAACGACTATGGGCTCCCTGCGTGGCAGTGGTAGCGGTACAATAGCGATGAAAATTTCTAATCTCGGAGATTTTGAAATGTTTGGCGATTATATCGTTACGCAGGGCAAGTTTCACTTTACCGCGCAAGATTTTATCAATAAGTATTTTGACATCAAAGAAGGAGGAACAATACGTTGGACGGGTGAACCCACAGAGGCTGTTATCAATCTAAACGCCATCTATCAGCAACGTACAGCTATTGGACCATTGTTTAATGCTGCTGGCCATGCAGGAGACAATGAGCGTGTGCTCGCACAAGCGGATATGCTTATCAAAGGTACGTTAGAGCAGCCGGATGTCACGTTCGATCTTAATTTTCCGCAAAACCCATACATTAAGGATCAATTGCAAAGTTACCTGAGTGATGCGAATAATGTCAATCAGCAAGCATTAAGTCTCATCGTACGAAGAAGCTTCACGCCAAGTTCATCCAATGAAATCGGTAGGGAAGTGAATAATACATTGCTGTCCGCCGGTACTGAAATCGCTTTTAATCAGTTGAATAATATTATTTCTCAGTCTTTGAATGTGAATTTTTTGGACTTGAATATTCGATCATTCAATGATGCTTCAGCCTCTTTGCGCTTGCTAAATGATAGATTGGTCTTGTCCGGAGGAATAACTGATCGCACGAATTATGAAGCGACGGACTTGACCTTTTTCCGTCAGGGTATTACCACAGATGCTGAATTGACCTATAAGCTGCGCCAAGATGGCAACCTGCTTTTCCGTGCATACAATAGACCTTACACCCGCAATTTTCTTATTCGCTCATTGGATGCAGAGTACATAACCGCTCTAGGTTTAGTGTACCGTCAAGAATTTAATTCGCTAGGCGAACTCTGGAGAAGACTGTGGTTTGTCAAACCTGCAAAGCCAAAAGATTAACTCTCTCTTTATTTTATTTAAATAACTCTATATAATCTCCTTATATAGTAAGTATATACCGGCATACGTAATATTATTCTTTGGTAATTAATAAATCTCACGAATACATTTCCCTAAATTTTAATTAGTTAAATATTAATAATCAAAATTATTAACCTTCGGTTTTGAATTGCAGAATAATTTTTACACAGGAAAATCTTTGGCATAAAAAATAACTAATACAGTGTTTAGGTTATATATTTAAACTGGTTTTTTATCATACTAACAAGCTAAGCCCTTTTAGTTAAAATATTATAATTCATATGAAAATAAAGAGATTTTATTTCAAACCTCATTTTGAGGCACTCGTAATCAGTATAGATGGCGGTATAGCTAATCATTCTGCTTGTGTAACACCAACAGATCCCTATGACAATATTTACGAATCATGGGAAGATGATCCTGATGTAAATAAAACGATCGATTGGTAACCAAGTGCTTACAAGTAAAATATATGATTATGAAATTTAATACTATAAAAAATAAATTTTTCTTGTCAGGGGGATAATTTGTTTGACTTTATTTTTTTCGCGAACGAACTGAAAACGAAACTCTTCCGGATGGACAAGCTCTTGTTAATCTCAATCTTGACGGAGTGAATTATGAAGAAGGCTTGGATTTATCTGCCAGTACGCATACTCAAGCGGAGGAGGAGCAGATCCATATCCATAGGATCAGTGACGACATGTATGTGGAGAGCAAGCTCGAAGTGGTATCCCCACAAAAAGATCGCGTCTGACGCCGAAATTCTGTGAGATTACCACGACATTGAAGATGGATAATCTGATGACTGGTGCCATCACGAACATTATTAATTCTACATTCAGCCCGGTGGCTTTGAATGTAGAATTAAAATTAATGGATGGTTCAATTACTTTTGGTTCTAATGCGACAGCAGGGAAGCCTGTAATTTTTCCTATTATTCCTGCCGGAGGAGTGCGTACGATCACAAGTGAGGCTACTGCTATCAACCAAAATTTGATCAATGGTGGAGTCTTTAAAATAGCTACATTAGAAGCAGATGGTGAATCCAAAGGGCTTGAGGTGAAAGGTTTGAGCTTTAAACTTGGGGTTCGGTATAATTTAATCCTTACATTGAAGACATGTACCAAGAATGTATCGGATCTGAAGGGGTTAAATTGGTATTATCCTGAAGTAATCAAAAATGGACAGAAAGGTGTCATGTTTGATGGTTCATTTAAGAAAAATGGTACTGTAATTTCATTTGATTATATAGAGGCAGGTGCGGATTATGGATTTGTGTACGATATCACGCATTTGGACAATGCCTTGAATTTATCTGTAAATGGTCAGCCTATATTAGGTACTGATGTCACTCTGACTGAAATTCAGTTCCAGACCAATGCAGCCTTAACTTCTCAAAACATTGAATTCGCAGATGGAAGTCAATATGAAGGCACTAACGTGGAGGGTGGAAAAATTCGTGCTATTTATAGTATGGAAGGAACATCTTCAAGACCGCTGCTACGTATTGGCATCAGTAGATATGGAGAAATATTAATCTATGGTAGTAAGAAAAGGTGAACTATACCCATTACGTTTAAAAAATGGACTAAGTTTCAATACCGTAAATTGGAAAGGTAGCGATCAGACGAACCACATTAAGGCTACCACTAGGGTAGAAGGATTGACTGTCATGAAATCTACAGGGGTCGGTAAGAAGAAAATCCCATGTGCTACGAAATAGCAATTCTTAAATTATAGCATACGCATACATATAGGTGGATGCCAAAGCAAGCAGGAGTGACTAAATTGTCACTCCTGCTTTTTTATATATAATATTTAATGATTTTACTTCAATACTATTTAAGATTGAAAGACGGTAAGGTTACAGCTATTAAAAGGTTATGTTGACTTTTTTATAGCCCAATCCTTCAAAAATTGGTTTCAATAGGGGTAAAGCATTTTGTCTAGTTTGCTTTAGGATGTCGGATTCTCTGACTTGCTTGGCCAATTCTTGCTCTGCATATTTGTAAGCTTCATCCACCAATGTAGCTTCGCGGAAAAATGCAAGTTTGGTATCGTAGACCTTAGAATGTTTATGGTCAATTTTGATATAACAAATCTCCGGCGCAGGCAGCTTGATGTGTACCGAATCCCCTTCAGCATAAATGTCAGACTCAGTGAGTTTGGTCAAGTCAATACAGCCTACTGCATCTGCTTTTACGATTAAGAGTACACTTGCGTCAGGTAGAAAGTCTGTTTTGTTGGTATGTTCGATGACATCGCTGAAACGATATTTGACGAGCTCAAGTTTACCAATGGCTTCAATTTTTTCTAAAAGGATATGATGCGAACTTACGATTTCGGTCTTAGGCACCCATCGGGTTTTAATCCAATGTCCCATCAATACTACAAGTCCAAATAAAAATATAATGGCTAATATCTTTCTCATATATTCATTATCTCAAAATATAAGCCAATATTGAAGATCGTGTGTAACAAAAAAGCGGTCAAATTTTATTTGACCGCTTTCACTATGAGGGTAAAAAAGCTTATTTGCTTTCTAATACTTTCGTTACTAACTCAGCAGCTTCTTTTAATAAAATTGCAGAGTAGACTTGAAGACCTGATTCGTCAATTAATTTTTTCGCTTCAGCAGCGTTAGTACCTTGAAGACGAACAATGATTGGAACAGGGATGTTGCCAATTTCATTGTAAGCGTCGATTACACCTTGCGCTACACGGTCACAACGAACGATACCACCGAAGATGTTAATTAAGATAGCTTTTACGTTAGGGTCTTTTAAGATAATGTTGAAACCAGCTTTCACTGTTTCAGCATTCGCTGTACCACCTACGTCTAAGAAGTTAGCAGGTTCACCACCAGCTAATTTGATGATATCCATAGTTGCCATAGCAAGACCAGCACCATTCACCATACAACCTACGTTACCGTCAAGTTTTACATAGTTCAAGTTTGACTCACCAGCTTCTACTTCTGTTGGATCTTCTTCTGTAATGTCGCGCATAGCAGCGATGTCAGCATGACGGTACAAAGCATTCTCGTCTAAGTTTACTTTCGCGTCTACTGCCAAAATTTTATCATCTGAAGTTTTTAATACAGGGTTGATTTCGAACATAGATGCATCGATAGAATCGTAAGCTTTGTACAAAGCAGCTACGAATTTTACCATGTCTTTGTGCGCAGCACCTGATAAGCCTAAGTTGAAGGCAATCTTACGTGCTTGGAAACCTTGTAAACCTACTTTAGGGTCGATTTCTTCTTTGAAGATCAAATGAGGAGTTTTCTCAGCTACCTCTTCGATGTCCATACCTCCTTCTGTAGAGTACATGATGATATTGCGACCAGTTGCACGGTCTAGTAATACCGACATGTAAAACTCTTTTGTTTCACTTTCTCCAGGATAGTAAACATCTTGAGCGACCAATACTTTATTTACTTTCTTGCCTTCAGGACCAGTTTGTGGAGTTACTAATTGCATACCGATGATATCAGTAGCACGTTGTAATACCTCATCGTGGTTTTTAGCTAATTTCACACCACCACCTTTACCACGGCCACCAGCATGAATTTGCGCTTTTACTACAACCCAATCCGAGTTGAAGTCTTCCTTCATTTTTTGAGCAGCAGCTACTGCTTGTTCTGGAGTGTCAGCAACTATTCCTTCTTGGACTCTAACGCCAAAACTTTTAAGTATTTCTTTTCCTTGATATTCGTGAATGTTCATTGATAAAAAATTTGACGTAAAAATAGGACTTTTATTCTTAAGAGACAAGAATTTATTTGCATACTTTATGTGTTCTTCCGTTAGATTATATTTATACCTCCACCAATAGGATTCTTTTTCTTAATTTCGTAATTATGATTCTAAAAGCATCTAATATCTATAAAGCCTATGGGAGCCTGCCGATTCTAAAAGGGGTCGACATCACTGTAGATCGGGGAGAGATTGTAAGTATTGTCGGTGCTTCGGGAGCCGGTAAGAGTACATTGCTGCATATTATTGGAACGTTGGATAAGCCTGACAAAGGTGAAATCTATATCGATGATGTACCTATTCATAAGCTTTCAGCAAAGGATTTAAGCGCTTTTAGGAACAATCATATTGGTTTTGTATTCCAGTTTCACCATTTGCTTCCCGAATTTTCTGCATTGGAAAATGTCTGTATTCCAGCATTTATAGGTGGAGCAAAACCGCATGAGGCGGAGAAAAAAGGAATGGAACTGCTGGACTTGCTGGGTGTGGCGGACAGGGCGCACCACAAGCCTTCTCAGCTCTCTGGAGGCGAGCAGCAGCGCGTGTCTGTCGCTAGAGCACTAATTAATAATCCTAAAATTATTTTGGCGGATGAGCCTTCAGGTAATTTGGATTCGGAGAATGCGGCTGCCCTGCACAAGTTGTTTTTTGATTTGCGCGCTTCGATGGGGCATACATTTATCATTGTCACACACAACGAAGATTTGGCCAATATATCCGACCGTACGGTGCATATGAAAGATGGTAATATTTACTAATACAAAGATAATTTAGCGCATTTTGAAAAAAATATTATTAACAAGTTCCACCCATGTTCTGGGATTGCGTATAGCAAAGATTCTGGCTGATAAATTTGAAATTATAGCTTGTACTTCGGATCCCTTGCCGGACTTTATGAAAGCTAATTATGTACAAATTCCGAAAGGCTTAAATCCTACTTTTTCGCACGAAATGCTTAAGCTGGCTTTGGACCATAATTGCGAATATATATTGCCTTTGCAGCTTGCTGAAATAGAATCATTATCCGAATCTACGATGCTATTTGATGAATATGGAATTACGGTAATCTGTCCCGCTAAGGCGGATCTAGAAGTACTGGATATCTTACCTAATCCAACTAAAGATATGCCGCTCAGTCTGATTGTCGATAATCATGATTTGTTAACTGGTCAACCGGTCGAGGTCGCAGTAAATGGATTGGGCGTAATGTCTGATTCGGGGATGGAATTTTTATTAGCTATAGCCCGATAAATGAATACAGAGAAAGTTGAGCATATAGACTTGAATAAAGCGCTCTACGTTTTTGAGCTGGATGATGTCTTATTCCCAAAGCAAGATTATGTATTGCAGGTGTATTATCTGTTTGGTAGCTTTTATGAATTTACTGAAGGAACGGCCAAGGCCAATGAATTAGCGCAGCTGATGAAAAAAGTCCACCTGCATCATGGAGAAGACAAAGTATTCGATGCGGTAAAAGAGATCTATCATGTAGATGAGAAGTATCGCGAAAATCTCGAGCGACTGCGTGCCAATGCGCAACTACCCTTGAGACTCGAGCTATTTGATAATACCAAAACATTGTTGAAACAATTGTTTGAAGCCGATAAAAAGGTAGCTATTCTCACAAAAGGCAATCCGGTTGAACAATTGAATAAACTGAAATTCATCAATTGGGCCGAACTTGATATTTATAAAGATAGAATCAAAATCTATTTTCTTGATGAATTACTTCATCGAAATATTGATGTAAATCCCTATCTTGCAGATGATTTCGGTGTATCGGTAGACGATATGCTTCTGATCGGCTAAATATAATAATCATGAATATTCGTACATATATAGGGGCCATCCTAGCATGCGCATTTGTACTTCTATCTTGTGAAAAAGATGACGATGAGAAGAGTAGTCAACGCTTTGCTATTGATAAGTCAAAAACGCATGTAGATGACGAATACGAAAATAAACTGAAGGATTCAGTTTGGTATTATTACAAATACCTATCCCTATGGGAATCTGTTATTGAGCCGGCTACGGCTAAACTCAATGATATGGATTCTACGGATTTTCTGAAGAAAAACTATACCCAATATTTCAATTCTGCTAATGATGTATTAGGCTATCTGATGTATCGCACCAAAGCAAGTGTTGTAGGCAATTCTGTACCTTCCAATGCGGGCAGCGGCAATTCTTTCTTTTTTTATCAAGATATAATTTATAAACATGGCAAAGGAGAGAGCAAAGCATACGATTGGTACAGCTTTCTCGATAGAGGTGGATTTGTGTCTGGAGCTATTCAAAATGGCTTGGTGTCGGGATTGGGAATGGATGTGGCCTATGTCGAAAAATCTTCCAGCGGAAACGCCGACCTTTTTTTTCGTTTTGTGGAGAAAAATTCTGCTGCTTACATATCGGGGCTTCGCAGAGGTTATCAAATTCTCAAATTAAACGGTGATAGTAAAATCGATTACAACTCCCAAAAAGCCAATAATTTTAATACCCTTAATAATTATCTCAACAGCTCTAGACTTACCGTAGAGTACAAAACACCCGCAGGAGTGATTAACTCGGTGGAAATTGTTTACAGAAGTAATCACTATGCCGATGCAGTATTTGTGGATACGGTGCTGCAAGCAGGAACAAAAAAGGTGGGCTATGTCGGGATTAGTTCCTTTCTTTCGCAGGATGCATGGGTCGTTACAGATGCGGGTTTCCAGCGTTTCGATGCCCGATTAAACCGCACTTTTGAGAATCTACAAACACAAGGTGTAAACGATCTTGTAATTGATTTGCGTTATAATGGCGGAGGATCGGTGCTAACCACTGAATATTTATCCGATATGCTCGTACCAGCATCAGCTTCCTCCCAACTCATGTACACGTACAAAATTAATGCTATTCTGAAAGAATTTGGCTGGGATGAAGCCGGCGAAGATTTTGGTCCAGTTTATTTTTCGAAGAAGGGAAGCTTGAATCTGTCCAGAGTGTACTTTTTGGTGTCGGAGGAAACAGCTTCCGCAAGTGAGCTTCTTATTAATATTCTTAGTCCTGTGATGGATGTATATGTTATTGGTACCTACCGCGAAGAGAACGGTGCTGCCGTAGCTAAGAATACATATGGCAAACCAGTAGGGTTTTTTCCTATTGAAATTGTAAGCGCTAGCAACGAGCTGTACGTAACATCCTTTCAGATGTATAATAAAAACGGTTATGGCGATTATTTTGACGGTCTGAAGCCCAATCATCATGTCTGGGAGTATCAATCTTTCTATGACTTTGGGAATGCACAGGAAACGATGTTAGCCACAGCGTTAGAACATATTCGAACAGGAGTCTTCAGAGCGACACAACCACGCTCTGTGCAAGGTAAAATGGATATCGAGCGTAAAATCTCCCGAGAAGGCTTTGGTCCTCGCAAAATTCAGGGTATGTATAAATTTCCGACCAAGAAGATTCATTTTTAATGAGTATCTTTAAAAAGTCAAAAGGAATAAGAAGTAATACCAAAATATATGAGTAAACCGAATAAACCTATTACCATTAAGGAAATCGCACGTAAACTTAGAATATCACCTTCTACTGTTTCGCGTGCACTAAATGATCATCCTAGTATAGGTTTGGTGACGACTATGCGTGTAAAGAAGCTGGCTGAAGAACTCAAATATGAGCCTAATCAGACCGCTATTTTCTTTAAACAACGTAAAACCTTTACGATAGGCGTTATTCTTCCCAAGTTGTCCGAACCTTTTTTTGCGTCCGCAATTAGCGCTATCGAAGAAGTGGCCGGAGATCAAAAATTTACGGTGCTTCTAGGTCAATCTTTAGACAATCCTGAGCGTGAGCTGAATATTATCAATAGCTTCCGAACACATCGTGTGGACGGTATCTTAATGTCGTTAGGTAAGAATACGACGAACCTAGACTTCATCGAAAGTCTGCATAAATATGAAATACCGATTGTGTTTTTCGATTGTGTACCAGAGGATGTCGAAGTACCAAAAGTATATTGTGACCTTTCTACAGGTATTCAAGAAGCTGTCCAGGCTTTTGCCGAAAGAGGACATACGCAGATTGCCCTCGTTAATGGTCCTGAAACACTCAACGCATCAGTAGAGCGCATGTTGAGTTTCAAAAAAGCATTGGAAGATCATGGATTGCCATTTGATGACAAGTATGTGGTATATTCGGACTTATCCGAGGAAGGAAATTATGCAGCGATGGAGAAGCTCCGTATGCTAGCGGATAGACCATCAGCGATATTGGCGTTCAACGATTATGTAACCTTAGATATCATCAAATTTGCAAAGGAAAAAGGCATTTACTTGGGGCATGATGTACATGTGATCAGTTTTGCGAACTATTCTATGTGGAAATATATGGACAATCCACCGTTAGGAAGTATCGAACAGTATCCCGCAGAACAGGGCGCCCAAGCGGCTAAAATACTTTTTCAATTAATTGACAAAAAGGAGAGTGATGCGCCGATCCCAAATCATATACTCGCCTCAAAGCTGGTCTATCAATAACTATATCTGTATACTATATAAATACAAAAAAAGGATGCATTTCATTAATGCATCCTTTTTTTGTTACAGTATATTTTATTCTTATAAGTGAATTACTTCACCATAAGCGTCAGCTGCTGCTTCCATAATTGCTTCACTCATAGTAGGGTGAGGGTGTACGGATTTGATAATCTCGTGACCTGTAGTTTCTAATTTACGAGCAACTACTACTTCCGCAATCATTTCAGTTACGTTGGCACCAATCATGTGCGCACCTAAAAATTCTCCATATTTCGCATCGAAGATTACTTTTACGAAACCATCTTTTGCGCCGGCAGCAGAAGCTTTACCAGATGCAGAGAATGGGAATTTACCCACTTTGATTTCATAACCTGCTTCGCGGGCAGCTTTCTCCGTTAGACCTACAGAAGCAATTTCTGGTGAACAGTATGTACATCCAGGAATGTTATTGTAGTTGATAGGATCTACGTGAAGACCTTTGATTTTCTCCACACACGTGATTGCCTCTGCGGAAGCTACGTGAGCTAACGCTTGACCTTTCACGATATCACCGATAGCATAAACACCTTCTACGTTGGTTTTGTAGAAATCATCTACCAATACACGTCCTTTGTCCACTTTGACACCTACTTCTTCAAGACCAATGTTTTCGATATTTGGAGCGATACCTACAGCAGACAATACAATTTCCGCCTCGATAACTTCCGTACCTTTAGCTGTCTTGATATTAACTTTAGATAAAGCACCTGAAGTGTCTACTGAAGTTACTTCAGATTTCGTTAAAATATCAATTCCAGCCTTTTTAAGGGATTTTTCTAATTGTTTGGATACTTCTTCGTCTTCAACAGGAACGATGCGGTCCATGAATTCAACGATAGTAACCTTCGTGCCGATAGCATTGTAAAAATATGCAAATTCAACACCGATGGCACCCGAACCAACTACCACCATAGATTTTGGTTGTTGTGATAAGTTCATCGCTTGACGGTAGCCAATGATTTTTTTGCCATCTTGTGGAAGATTAGGCAATTCTCTGGAGCGTGCGCCAGTAGCCAGGATTGTATGTTTGGCTGTGTATTCTTTAGTGCTTCCGTCGGCAGCTTTCACTTCGACTTTACCACCTTTTTTTATTTTGGCCGTACCCATGATCACATCGATCTTGTTCTTTTTCATTAAGAACTGAATACCTTTGCTCATGCCTTCGGCAACACCACGACTTCTTTTTACGATTGCACCAAAGTCAGCTTCACCGCCTTGTACTTTAATACCGTATTCTTCAGCATGGTTTAAGTATTCAAATACTTGAGCACTTTTTAATAAAGCTTTAGTAGGAATACATCCCCAGTTCAAACAAATACCACCTAAAGCTTCACGCTCTACGATGGCAGTCTTAAAACCTAATTGAGATGCACGGATAGCAGCAACATAGCCACCCGGTCCAGATCCAATCACAATAATGTCGTAGTTCATATAGTTTTTGAATTAGTTTTTCTTTTTCAAATTTTAGCCAAAAATACATTTTTTTTTTGGCTTACCCATATATTATGCGTAGCTAATTATGTATTCGGAAAAATTAGAGAATAGACTGACATACTGCTTAAATAACCTAGGGTGTTGGTAACTAAGAATTTGGTGGCGAATAGATTCTTGGAATTGGAGTCGCAATTAACCGGGGGAGAAGCTACATTGTCAGTCAATCGTCAATATCAGTAAACGGTTCTTATTGACCATTTTAATTAATTATTTTAGCGGCCAATTAAACAGATAAAAAATAATATGTTACGAATTTTTCAACAAGTTGCGCTTTGGGAAGCTATTTCTACCGTAATCCTATTTTTTGTTGCTATGCCCTTAAAATATCTTGCCGATATCCCGGAGGCAGTTAGAATAGCAGGCTCTATTCACGGCTTTCTGGTGGTAATCTTCGTCATATTACTCTTGATGTGCTGGAATACGTATGGCTGGAAATTATCCCGTGTCGTAAAGTATTTTGTACTTTCTTTAATTCCTATCGTATCTTTTTGGATTGAAAGAGATGTGAAAAAAGACATACTTGCCAGAAGATAATTAATCTTTCGGCAAGTCGTTGATACTCATATAAGCATAGGTAATCTCAGTTTTGCCGTGTGGCGTAGGAATACCTTCTTCGTTTAAATTCACAAAAACCAATTTGTCGATCGATAAAATTGTCTTTCTTGTGATTTTATTACGTACCTGACAGGTCAACGTAATGGAAGTTCTTCCGAATTCGGTGGCTGTAATGCCCAGCTCAATAATATCACCCTGTTTTGCAGAGCTTACAAAATTAATTTCAGAAATAAATTTTGTAACGACGTGTGGATTGCTCAATTGTACAATCGCATAAATAACCGCTTCTTCGTCAATCCAACGTAAAAGCGTGCCTCCAAATAGCGAGCCATTCGGATTTAGATCCTCCGGCTTAACCCATTTTCTGGTGTGAAAGTTCATAGTCGTGGTAGATTAAAGTGGATAGATAAACAAAAGAGGCAAATGTTAATTTGCCTCTTTTTATATGTAGTGATTAAGCGTGAATCGCTCTGTTAGCTGTTGCTGCTAGAGCAGCTTCTTTTAATGCTTCCGTATATGTAGGGTGAGCGTGACAGATACGAGCGATATCTTCTGCTGATGCTCTGTATTCCATCGCTACGACTGCTTCTGCAATCATATCCGCTGCACGCGGGCCAATCATATGTACACCCAATACCTCATCTGTTTCTGTGTCAGCCAATACTTTTACAAAACCATCTGTGTCTCCGGATGCTTTAGCACGTCCTGATGCTTTGAATGAAAAAGAACCTGATTTATATTTCACACCAGCCTCTTTCAATTGCTCTTCAGTCTTACCTACTGAAGCTACTTCTGGCCATGTATATACTACACCTGGGATCAAGTTGTAATCGATATGTGGTTTTTGACCAGCGATACGCTCAGCTACATAGATACCTTCGTCTTCGGCTTTGTGTGCAAGCATAGCACCTCTCACTACGTCCCCGATCGCGTATACACCTTCTACACTTGTTTCAAGGTGATCATTCACGGTGATCTTGTTACCTCTCTCTTCTGGAGTGATGCCGATATTTTCTAAACCTAATTCTTTTGTGTAAGCCACACGACCTACAGAAACTATGCAGTAATCCCCTTCGAAAGAAACAGCTTGACCTTTCGCATCTTCCGCTGTCACTGTTACCGTTTTACCTTTAGCAGTAGCACCTGTCACTTTATGTCCTAAGAAGAATTCCATACCTAGTGATTTTTTCAATACACGTTGCAATTCTTTACCAAGACCGCCATCCATTGTGCTGATGATAGATTTAGCATATTCTATCACTGATACTTTAGCACCAAGACGTGCGTATACAGAACCCAATTCCAAACCTATTACACCACCACCGATTACGATTAAGTGTTTAGGAACTTCAGTAAGGTTCAACGCTTCTGTGGACGTGATGATACGTTTTTTGTCGATAGGTAAGAAAGGCAATGCTGTAGGTTTTGAACCTGTAGCGATGATTACATTTTTACCTGTGATCTCTTCTGTAGCACCATCTTTTTTGCTGATTTTGATGGTATTTTTATTTACAAAAGAACCAGTTCCTTCGTAAGTGTCGATTTTATTTTTTTTGAATAGGTAAGTAATACCCGCTGTATTTTGTGCAATCACATCATTTTTGCGATCGATCATTTTCTTTACATCAATTTTCAAGTCTTTCACTGCGATACCATGATCCGCGAAAGCATGAGCCGCATTGTGATAGTGCTCTGAAGTGTCCAATAAAGCTTTGGAAGGAATACATCCTACATTTAGACATGTACCACCATAAGTGCTATATTTTTCAATAACTGCTGTTTTTAAACCTAATTGGGCACATCGGATGGCCGCAACATAACCGCCTGGACCACTACCAATTACTATAACGTCGTATTGCATAATTGCTATTTTATATTTTTGTTACAAAGTTAAGGTTATCCTTTAGTAATGCCAAATTATGTTGGCATAAAAAAAGGCACTGAATGTGCCTTTAAATAGTTTAAATATACTGATGTCAGTGAATTATTCTGCTACGATTTTACCTTTCATCATACCAAAGTGTCCAGGGAAACTACAAATGTATTCATAAACCCCTTTTTCTAAAGTAACTGAAATCTTATCTTGCTCACCAGGACCTAATAATTTTGTGTGAGCTACCACAGACGATAACGATGATTTTGGAATATACTCGTTATCTGCTGCTGCTGCTGCTTCACCACCAAAAGTAGCTACATCTACTCCCGGTTTTAGGATAACAAAGTTATGACCCATAGATTCTTTCGGTAATGAACCTACATTCTTTAATGTTATTTCAAGTGGTTCACCCGCTTTTACACGAATTAATTCTGTATCAAATTTCATGTTATCATTTCCTTCTACAGTCCACGAGTTAGAAATGTTAACGTTTTCGATTCCCTCTACCGTTGGTGTTGCATCGTTCGATGATTGTTCGGTGGTCGCTGTTGTGTTTGTATTGTTCGTATTATCACCACCACATGAAGCCAATCCTAATGCTACAGCCACTGCTGGAATTAAAAAATATTTTTTCATAATCTTTATATAGTTTCTTAATCAAATATAGAAAATTTATACTTGTTTTGATAAAATTAACTGCCTATTTTTTGCTCATACTAACAGCTTTGACAATTTTATTATAAAGCTCTATCGGGTTGAAAGGTTTGCCTATCACATCGTCCGCGCCGACTTCAAAAGCCGCCTTCTGCTCATGCTCCATTACGGATGCAGATATGGTGATAATCGGAATTTTCCGCAACAAAGGATCCATGCTATTCCGGATTTCGGTAATGGCCTCAAATCCACTCAAGACCGGCATATGCGTATCCATCAATATTATTTCGAAGTTGTCTTTATCGATGGCATCAAGGGCAAGTCGACCATTTTTGACTATAGTGACTTCGCAATCCCATGTGCGCAACATGTGCGCCAGCATAAAACTATTCAGATCGTTGTCCTCCGCGATAAGCACTTTTAATTTATTTAGCTTTTCTACTTGAGTGTATTGTAGTATTTCTTCTTTTTTAGCCAATGATCCCTCAAGGACTTCTTTCATTTCGACGATAAACGAAAAGGTAGAACCCTCACCGTAGTTACTTTGGGCATCCACTTCTCCTTTCAGGAGGTTGGCTAGTCGTTTTACAATCGCCAATCCTAATCCTGTACCTCCGAATTTTTTTGTAATGCGATCGTCGCCTTGTTCGAATTCTCGGAATATTTTATCGACGGATTCGGGTTTAATACCAATTCCGGTATCGGTGACGGCAAACTTTATTTTATTACTATCTCCATTTTTGGACAGAATATCCACCTTGATATCGATTTTACCTTCGTGCGTAAATTTGAGGGAATTCGAAATAAAGTTGGTCAATATCTGTTGTAAACGTAAGGAGTCAAAATGTACTATTTTGGGTAGATCTTCAGCCAAATGAACCTCGAAATTCAACTTTTTATTGGCGGCCTTCATTCGGAATATATTCGCCGTATCTTCGACTAGATCGCGTAAGTTGAAATTTTCATATTCAATTTTCATCATCCCCGAATCGATTTTGGAAATATCCAAAATGTCATTGATGATCATAAGAAGCGAATTGGAGGCATTGCTCAGTCTTTTTACCCAATCCAGTTGTTCGGCGTTTAAAGAAGAGCTTTTCAACATATTGATGATACCCATTATTCCGTTGATCGGTGTGCGTATCTCGTGACTCATGTTGGCCAAGAATATTTCTTTGGATTTGCGCGCATGTTCTGCTTCTTTGTTCGCTTCTATCAACGCTAATTTCGACTGTTCTAATTCTGTATTTTTTTGAAATATCTCTTCTTGAATGAGTACTTGTTTTATGAAAGCGTTGACCTTGGCGATCGTAATTTCGGGGTTGAGAGGTTTGTATAGATAATCGACGGCTCCACTTTGCAATCCTTTGATCAGGTATTTGTCCTCTTTGGAGATCGCGGTCACCATGATCGCGATAATATGGCTCGTCTTGGGGTTTCCTTTTAGCAAAGACACAAACTCAAAACCATTAATTTCGGGCATTTGCACGTCCACTAATGCTATTGATATATCATTTTTCCAGCATAGTTTGAGCGCTTCATTGGGGTCAGTAGTACTGATGATATTGATATTATCTATATCTGCTAACAGCGCCTCTAAGCTAATGATGTTTTCTTCTTTGTCGTCAAGTATCAATAAATTGATTTTTTTCATGACTGCTTATTTAAATTTTTGAAAAATGATACTATTTGTGCATTATCCCATACCTGTGGGTTTTGTGTTTCATTAATACCAGCTTGAGGCATGGTGTTGATAGATGCTTGATCCGGGTTTTGAATAATTATTTTCCCCCCAAAATCTTCGACAATGCTTAGACCGCGGGCGCCATCCTGGTTTGCTCCAGATAGGAGAAAGGCGGTACAGTATTCGCGATATATTTGAGCAGCAGTCTCAAATAGTACGTCAATAGATGGTCTCGAGTAATTGATATGCTCGGAGCCATCCAATGAAAATGTATAATCTGGTTCGACCATCAAATGATAACCAGCAGGAGCAAAATACACATAATTTTTACAAATATCCATTTTGTCGATGGCTGGAGAAATATTACGTAACAGTCTACGTGATAAACTTCTTTCGATCTGTGTGTCGAATTGTTTGTTTCTGTGGAGTACAACGCATATGGCGGCATCAAAATATTCCGGTAATGACTCCAGTAATTCAGCAATCAGAACATACGAACCTGCCGATCCGCCTATAAGTATAATCTCAGAAGCACTCACCATTTTTATTTAATTTTTTGATAGATATTGTAGCGCTTATCTATCACTTTAAAATTATTTTTGATATCATGAGCATAGAGGCTCTCTTTAGAACCTAAACATAAGAAACCAAATAAACTTAACGAATCGTAGAAAAGATTTAATACTCTTTTTTGTAGTTCTTTGTCGAAGTATATCATCACATTTCGACACATGATCAGCTGGAACTCATTGAAAGCGTGGTCAGTCACCAAATTGTGTGATGAAAAAAGCACTTTGCTTCGGTATTCCTTATTAATAATCGCAGCATCATACATCGCTGTATAGTGGTTTGCGAATTCTGAACGGGGGGAGGTCTTTAAATAATTTTCTGTATATGATTTAATCTTATTTAGAGAATATACTCCTTTACGCGCTGTTTCCAATGCTTTTGGGCTTATATCTGTGCCATAGATAAAACTTCTTTCCAAGATCCCCGATTCATTCAATAGGATGGCGGTAGAATAAGCCTCTTCGCCACTTGATGATCCTGCGCTCCAAATCCGTATTTGCGGATAAGTTTTGAGGTAGGGGATTACATTTTCTTTGAGTGAAATGAAAAATTCAGGATCGCGAAACATTTCGGTCACATTGACCACCAGTTCCTGAATGAAATAATTGTGAAAGTCCTTCACATTGATAATTGCATTCTTGAGATCCACAAGATCCATCTTCTCCACTTGCAGAAAACGCTCTACTCGTCTCTTCAGTGAGGATTTCGAATACCCAGATAGATCCACTTCCGAGATATTTTTGAGTATATAAATTATCTCCTCTAAATCTTCGAATTCTATAAAAAAGCCCTTACTTATCCCAGCCATACTTGCATCAATGATGTCAACTTATCTATATCAATAGGTTTGCTCACATAATCATTGGCACCTATTTGGATGGACTTCTCCCTATCACCTTTCATCGCTTTTGCTGTCACTGCCAAAACCGGTAGATTTTTATATTTTAATTCTTCGCGAATAATCTGAATAGCCTCATAGCCATCCATCTCAGGCATCATGATATCCATCAGGACAATATCTACACCGTGATTAGGATTGCGTAAGATTTCGATGGCCTCCTTGCCATTATTGGCGATTTCAATTTTCATATCGTAATTCTGCAGACTCGTCGATAGTGCAAACACATTACGCATATCATCATCGGCAATAAGCACTTTCTTGCCGTTCAAATTGTTGGTCTGCGTAATCGTTGGAACCGATACGGCAGGTTGCTGCGCATTCGAATTCAATTTATTTAAGAATAAATTCACTTCATCGATTAATCGGTCACTCGATTTGTCGGATTTCAGAATCGTAGCCCGCGCATCAGACAAAATTTTGTCATACTGCTCTTTAGGCAATTCATAAGCGGTGTTGATAATGATTGGAATTTGAGAAAGCGCTTCATTGTCTTTAATTCTTTCGATCAAATCTAAGCCATTGCCATCCGGCAAGCTCAAATCCAGGATTATACAATCTATGTTCTTTTCTTCGTTCAATTTAGCCCATGCGGATGATAGAGAGAACGTTTGGATCACATTGATATTATGTCCCGAAAATGAATTTTTGATGAATTCACTCTGCAATTCTTGGTCTTCGACCAAAAGAATCTTTTTCACCGAGTTACTGATGTTGATATTGATGTTCTCAAAAGTTTTTTGGATGGTTTCTTCGGTCACAGGCTTGTGCATAAAACCGATAGCACCTCTTTCGATAAAATCTTTCTTAGAGAAAGTGGCGGCCGACATCATGTGGATAGGGATATGCTTGGTCTGCTCATCATCCTTGAGTGTACGCAATACTTCCCAACCATCGGCAATAGGCAACATGACATCCAAGATGATTGCTGAAGGCATATGCATTTTTGCCATATTGATCCCTTTAGCGCCGTCGTGTGCTACGATGACATGGAATCCGTACTCTTCAGCAAATCCTTTCAAAATATCTGCAAAGTTGATGTCGTCCTCGATAATGAGGATGGTACGATTATCCTCATTCAATACTGGCGTATTTTCTGCCTCCGGCTGAGCTAAGTCTTTTGTAGCCACTTTTTCTACTTTTTCTCTTTTCGGGGCAATCTCTTGGATATTGAAAGCTTCCGCTGTCTGGATAGGGATAATCAAAGAGAAAGTACTACCTACGCCAAGTTCGCTTTTTAATGTGATGCGACCTCCCAATAGACTTGCGATCTCCTTACTTATCGACAATCCTAAGCCTGTGCCACCATACTTGCGGCTGGTCGAGCCGTCTTCTTGTCTAAATGCTTCAAAGATTAAGTCTTGCTTTTCTTTCGAAATTCCTTTACCCGAATCTTTGACTTCAAATGACAAATTGTTGGATTGTAAACTTACCGTGAAGTCAACATTGCCACCTGCTTCGGTGAATTTGAAAGCATTCGATAGGAAGTTTTTAAGGACCTGTTGTAGTCTGTATTCGTCGGACAAGAATTCGGCGGGAATATCCTGATCGATCGACACATTGAAGGCAATATTCTTGTCTTTGGCGATAGCTTTAAATAGGTCTTCAATATTATGTATAAATTCTTCAGAACGAATTTTACTGATGTTGAGATCCACGTGGCCTGCTTCGATTTTTGCTAAATCCAATAGTTCATTGATCAACTCCAGCAAATCGGCACCCGCATCGTGAATGACCTTTGCATATTTGACCTGTTCGGTATTGAGGTTTTGATGCTTGTTATCGTGTAGCAGCTTGGCTAATATCAATATACTATTTAGTGGAGTACGTAGTTCGTGACTCATATTGGCCATGAATTCGGACTTGTATTTACTCGCCAATTCTACTTCAAGAATTTTTTGCTCCACTAATTCTTGGGTATGATTGAGGTCTTTATTTCGGGTTTCGAGTTCTTCGGCTTTTTTGTTAAGCTCGAGGTTGGTCTGTGTCAATTCTTCTTGTTGGACACGTAATTCTTCTTCTGAAGATTCTAAAAGATTGGTCTTGTGTACGAGTTCTTCGTTTGTAATACGTAATTCCTCTTGTTGTGCTTCAAGCTCTTCGGTCTGCCTTTGGGTTTCGTCCAATAGCTCTTGAACCATTAAGTGATTCTGACCAAATTTAATACGCGTAGCTATCGAACGGCTTATGCGTTTGAAATAGGCATCATATTTTTCAGCGGTTGCTTGTGAATAATCTGCGATAGCAATCTCTATAAGTCCTATGGTCTCCCCATCATTCACTAGTGGTGAATACAATATCGTGTATTCATTTTCGGTTACTAATGAGCTCTGAATATTAAGATGCGATTTTTGTTGGTTTTTGAGTAATACTTGTGCCTGATCTTCGACGACCTTACCCAAAAAACCATCGCCCATCATGAATTCTTTGACAGCTAACGACTTGTTAATACCGTGACTTCCTGATAATCGGAAGGCTTGTGACTGAGGCTGACGGATGTAAATCGCTAGGGCAGGTGTGCTGAGGTGATTGTTTATGATTTGGATTACCACATTACATATTTCCCGTTCATCATCTAATCCACTAATGCCTTCGGAAATCAATGAACTCTTCTCTAGCACCCAATTCGATTTTTCGATTTCGTTTTTGGCCAGTAAGAATTCATTGTTGATGACGGTAAGGTTGTCTGTGGTTTCGCGAAGTTTATTTAAAGCTTGAACAACCCTGCGGAAGGTGAATGCAATAAATGAAATAACAGCGATAATCAGAAAGGCGATAATATATTTGGCAATATTAAACTTGCGCTCATTCGCATCAATCATCTTCACCCTATACTCAATAAGGTCTTGGATGTAGCTGTTGACCAAATTGAGGGAATGTGAATCCTTATCTTGCCAATAAGCCAAGTGCGCCTCGGGATCTTCTACATTCGATTCGGCTTTATTGATTATTTCGTTGACGTGTAAGATGATTGTTTCGGTCGTACCAATCTCGCCGCGGTACTCCTGCAGCTTCAAGAGTTCATCTCTTAATTTGTTAATAGGAGCTTTTATTTCGGATAGACGTCTTGTTTGGTTATTTGGATAGGTAATATTGACCTTAATAAGTTCTTTGGTGTGAACGTTAATTGCAGAAGCAATATATAGTTGTTCTTGGGTATGAAATAGCACATCTTTATTTGTATTGACAAATCTATTGATGCTAAAAAATAAATATGCTGATCCCACGAGCATTAATACCAAAGAAATTATACTGCTTGTAGTCAATTGAGCCCTCAGGGTGTTCTTTCTACTCATGATTTTAGTGTTCGAATTCTTGGTGATGTTTATATCCATTCTAATATTTAGATCGGGGGTAAAATTAATAATTGGACGCAATAAAAAGAGAACGTAGTTAATAATGTTTTCGTAAAATTAAGAGATTTTAGCTTTTTTAAGATAAAAAATTAGATAAATAAAATTAATTAATATCTTTAGGAAGGTAATTTTAAACTAAACATTACATAAATATGAATCCAGAATTTGGTGTAATTCTAACGATCGTAGGAGCGGTCATAGCTCTATCCGTATTGCTATATCTTTTGCCAGTAAACCTTTGGTTTACGGCGCAACTTTCAAATGTACGTATCAGTTTGTTAAATCTGGTGCTCATGCGTCTACGTAAAGTTTCACCTTCTTTGGTGACTAATGCCATGATTACCAGTACTAAAGCAGGTTTGCGTATCACTACCAACGATATCGAAACCCACTATCTAGCCGGTGGAAATGTAAATAAAGTAATCAAAGCCTTAATTTCAGCAGACAAAGCCAACATTCCATTAGATTTCAAACTTGCTACAGCGATTGATTTGGCTGGACGTGATGTATTTGATGCGGTGCAATTGTCCGTAAATCCACAGGTAATTAATACACCTCCAGTAGCGGCGGTAGCTAAGGATGGTATTCAATTAATTGCTAAAGCACGTGTAACAGTTCGTGCCAACATAAATCAGTTGGTCGGTGGTGCGGGCGAAGAAACTATCCTTGCCCGTGTCGGTGAAGGTATTGTAACGACAATTGGTTCGTCAAAAGACCATAAAGAGGTATTAGAAAATCCAGATAAAATCTCCAAAACGGTATTATCCAAAGGTCTTGACTCAGGTACCGCATTCGAAATTCTTTCTATTGATATTGCAGATATTGATATCGGTGAAAACGTAGGTGCGAAATTGCAGACGGATCAAGCCGAAGCTGACTTGAAAGTGGCAAATGCGCGTGCTGAAGAGCGTAGAGCAATGGCTGTCGCTAACGAACAAGAGATGCGTGCTAAAGCACAAGAAGCAAAAGCTAAGGTGATAGAAGCAGAGGCACAAGTCCCACTTGCATTGGCCGAAGCTTTCCGAAGTGGAAACTTAGGTGTAATGGATTATTATAAAATGCAAAACATCCAAGCAGATACTGATATGCGCTCGTCAATATCGACGCCAAAAAGTAATGACAAGAAATAGTTGCGAGGAATATAATTGGGCTTAGGCTAAAAAAAACAAAACCTTGACGATGGGCGCCAAGGTTTGCTACTAACCAATTATAAACCTAAATTATGAAAAGACTTTTTTAAGAACAATCCAGATTATTTCCGAATTGTTGGTACAAAGGTACATCAACTTTTGACACACGTCAAGAGTTTTCTTTTTAAAAGTTGTAAAAACAACTAGTTTGTGACACTCCTATGATTTTAGGTGTTGTGCAAAATAATTATTTGACTATTTTGAGTAAAAATTATATTTGCATACTAGAAATTAAGCATTTACTTTGGCCTCTGAAATGATATATACTAAACTAAAAAGTGTAAAATGCATCGTCTTAGATGTAGATGGCGTACTTACTAACGGCAATATCTTAGTCACAGAAGAAGGTAATCAACTTCGTACATTCAATGTAAAAGATGGTTATGCTATTCAATATGCGATCAAACAAGGGTTTGATATTTTTGTAATTACAGGTGCCAAATCGCTGGGTATTCAGAAGAGATTTGAAGGTTTGGGTGTCAAGGAAATCTTTCTAGGCATAAGTGATAAATGGACTGTTATGTCCTCATTGTTACAGCGTTACCAATATACACTAGCTGAGGTTTTATTTGTCGGCGACGATATGCCCGACTATGCTTGTATGAAGCAAGTTGGCGTGGCGGTGGCTCCATCTGATGCTGTAGAGGATATTAAGAAAATCAGTCATTACATCTCCAAATTCAAAGGCGGGGAAGGCGTCGCAAGGGATATTATTGAGAAGACTTTGCGTTTGCAGGAAAAATGGCATATTGATGTATTTACTACAAGTGTCTAATATGTTGCTAAATACAATTAAAAATATAAAGGTGATATTAGGTTCGCAATCACCGCGTAGAAAGGAACTCTTAGCCTCATTGGATATTGATTTTGATGTGGTCGTGAAAAGTATAGACGAATCCATTCCATCATCGGTGCCTCCAGCACAAGCGGCTGAATATATTGCTTTGCAAAAATTAGCCGTGTTTAAAGATAATGTGACGCAGGATACTCTAGTCATTACGGCAGATACAGTAGTCGTTGATGAAGACGGCAATACATTGGGTAAGCCAGCATCTCCCGAAGAAGCGGTAGAGGTGTTGCAATCCCTATCTGGCCAAACGCATACCGTTTATACGGGTGTGGCACTGTCTTACAAAGGTCAGTCCCAAAGTTTTACGGAAGAGACACGCGTTCATTTTGAAAAACTCCATACTGATGAGATTGATTATTACGTCCAAAAGTATAAGCCTTTAGATAAGGCCGGTGCCTATGGCATCCAAGAATGGATAGGACGTATCGCTGTAAAATCCATTGAGGGTTCGTATGAAAATGTGATGGGATTACCCACGGTTCGCTTATACCAAGAGATTAAAGAATTGATTAAATAAAAAAGGAGGCTTAGCCTTAGTCATGGTCGGAAGATTTTTCTTCCGACTTTTTTGTGTTTTAGTAAAACAGGAAATTATCTTAATTAATTGATTATCAAATATTTATTTTGTTTTTTTTAGTTTGAATTTTGTATATTTATCACTAGTAATTATATAGTATGTCCGTATTTAAAGATCACAAAATCTCTCTCAGCCAAGTTTTAGCATTTATACCCGAAGCTCTTTTAAGCCATCTTTCGGCAACCACTAAAGTTGATTATTATAGCAAAGTGCTCCATGGGATAAAGATGTTTTATCTGCTTTTGTTCTGTATTTTCGATAACGAAAGATTAAGTCAGCGAACATTAGAAGATACTTTTAACAGTAGTGGATTTAAAAGCCCTATTTGGATTGGGAGAAGAAGAAAGGGCTCGCAGAAGCTCTATCTCCGATAGACTTTCCAAGATTGATCCCAGTTATTTCAAAGAAATCTATGAGCAGATTTACCAGCGGTTTTCAGGGGTTTACTCGAAGACCGAAATCGAAAAGTATAATCTTATACGAGTTGACAGCACTATTGTTGCTGATGCTTGCACGAAGCTAAAAGAAGGCATTGACCAGAAAAGCGGTAAGAAATTAGTGAAGTTTAGTTTTTCGTTTGACGGCATTTTACCTTCGGGAGTAGAAGTTTTCACTGCTCAGAAATACTCTTCCGAAGAGTCCGCACTCCCGGAAGCTATTTTAAAACAAGTAAAGAAAGAAGAATATCACGACAATATTTATGTCATAGACAGAGGCTTGCAATCAACACGGTCAATGAAAGAATTTGATGGACAATCTGTGAAATTTATCATTCGTTCGAAAGATAACAGAAAATTTGAAGAGATGGAATCATTTCTCGAGCCGAAAAAACCTCTAAAATGGAATGACTGGGAAGTACTAAAAGATAGCAAGGTAAAGCTTTATACCGGAAGTCCCATACAAAACCAACGAGGCAAAGTGCATTTTCGGCAAGAGAAAGTAGAAACTGAGTTTCGTTTGGTGGTCATTAAAAGTCAAAAAACAAACAAGGAATTTTGGTTTCTAACTAACGAATTTCAACTATCAGCCAAGGAAATTTCTGATTATTACAGAAAACGCTGGGATATTGAAGTGTTTTTCAGGTTCCTGAAACAAGAACTCAACCTAAGTCATTTGGTTTCAATGAACAGGAACGGAATTGAAGTGATGGTCTATATGACAATGATAGCAGCGATGCTTTTGTTGATTTATAAAAAATCAAATAATTTGGGCTAAAAAACAGCCAAACGAAGAATAGTAATGGGGCTTAGAGGTATGATAACGGCCATTCTAATTATATTTGCAGGAGGAGACCCAGCTAAAGTTTTCAAAACATAAAAAATGGTCGGAATTTCTTCCGACCATGACTAGCTTAGCCTCCTTTTTTATTATTTGATATGGTATCGAATACCGGAATAAAACATTCTTCCTGTCAATGGACCCCATAAGAGGTTGGTGTCAAAGTGCTGACCAAATGGTTGTTCAGCTGCTAAAATTGGATCTTTTTGGTATGTGTTGGAAAGATTCTCTCCTCCCACATAGATAGTGAAGTTTTTATTTACACCAAAAGATTTGCTAATCTGTGCGTTCATAGTGATGTAGGCATCTGAGTTCGCAGCCAATTGATATTGATCCGGGTTACCTAGTGTCGACGGGATACGTTTGGACCCTACCGTGTTGAAAGTATAATCAAAGCTCCATCCGCTATGTAGATTATAAGCTAAGTTAATAAAACCCCTGTGTTTTGCAGTCAACGGCTTTTGCAATTTGCCTGATTTATAATCGGTCTGTACATCCAACAATCTGTAAGCCATTCGTGCTTCAAAATGCGGAGCGGGCATGAATCTAAATTCTGCTTGCACACTATTGGAATATGACTTTCCTTCCAAATTATAAATGGATACCGTGCGTGGATTTTCCCAATCGATTACGACTTGATTTTGGAAGTTATTGTGAAACAATTCTACGGATAGTCCTGACTCTCGTCCGAACAATTGAAAATTCTGATCAAGGGTAATGCCTGTATTCCAAGACACCTCTGGTTTCAGTCCGTAGGCATTATTTTGATTTTGTAATTCCGCATAATTAATCGCTCTCGAGGACGCAAGCATACTCAAGTTTTCGGCAAAGATATTAGCCGTCCGCTGACCACGTCCTGTGCTAAATCGAATGGTATTACCTGTGAATGGATTGTAACGCGCCACTAACCGAGGTGTAGTGAACCACCCATACAAGGAATTATAGTCTTCGCGTAGACCCAATACCACATCCATCTTTTCATTCGGACTGTACGTATATTCTACGAAAACGCCCGTTACGGATTCGCTGCGGTCAAATACATTGGACTCTATATTTTCATTATATTTGTCGTAGGTGAGGGAAGCGCCAACTTTATATTTGTGCGCCACACTACCGATGATATCTTGAAATATTAAATTGGCATAACCGTTGGTCTGCTCGCTATTGTAATTGCGAATTCCGAAATAACTGTCTTGGATGTAATTGGAAGCAGATACTAAGAATCCGATGCTTCTCAGGCGATTCTTCGGGAATACATAACCGATTTTAGCGAAACCCTCTATACGTTCGTTGTCAAAGCCTAATCCATATACCTTGGTGTCACCTTTGTCAAGACTCTTGTTAAAATCTACTTTACCGCCTGTACGGTTGTCTTTTAGATATTTAACGCCGAATTGTGCTATAGTACCTTTGCCATTTTCATAATGCCATCTATTGATACCGGAAAATAGATTACCTACCGGAATATCTCTAAATCCATTGTTACTGAAGTTCATGTTTTTGTTGTACATGAAATTGTCATGCAAAAGGAGGCCTACCGACCATTTTTCATTAATCTTCTGAGCAAGATTAAGATTGACGTCCGTACGTCCCATATTGTTGACATACGTGTTGAAATATAGTCTTTCCGAATTGTGAGGCTTTTTAAGTTCCACATTGATTTGCCCAGCCATATTCTCGTAACCATTCACAACCGATCCGATACCTTTACTAATCTCTATGGACTCAATCCAAGTGCCCGCAATACTATTTAATCCCAATGGTGTAGCAAAACCTCTCGGACCAGGCAGGTTTTCAACCGTTAGTTGCGTATATATACCACTTAATCCTAACAACTGAATCTGCTTGCTACCGGTTACCGCATCATTGCTCACTACATCTACCGACACCGTCGTTTCAAAACTTTCGCTCAGGTCACAACATGCCGCTTTAAAAAGTTCTTGTGCCGTAAGAATCTCCGCACGATTAGCGGACAATGCGTTGATATAGTTGGATTTTTTGCGTCGGGACACGACTACCTCCGAAAGGACATTATTCTGTGCATGTACCACCAATACCTCGTGAAGATTCTTCACTTCGATTGTATCTGCCTGCATTCCCGCAAAAGAGAATACTAAATTTTTATTTCCTTTGTCATGTTTGATTTTGAAAACCCCATTTTCATTGGTAGTAGTGCTACTTTGTGGACCTTCAAGCCATTTTACATTGACGTTTGCAATAGGAGATAAGTCGGCTTTTTGATTTTCATTAACGACTACTCCTGTAATAATATGCTCATGGTCGTGGTCAGCATGATCGTCATGAGTTTCCTTATTTTGCTCATTTTGGTGATTATTTCCCGTATGGTCGTCGTGATCATCATGGACATGATCTTCTTTATTACCAAAATTCGGTCGGTCATAAAAGCAACATTCATGCAGTTTCTCGTAGACCTCATCTGGAGCTCTATAGCCCGAATTGTCATGCCCTGCATTCGCTATTGCTTGCTGAATTTGAGCTAATTTAACCTTTTTGGAATTGTACTTAACGGTGACCTTATGGGTTTGGAGGTTCCATTCCGCATGCTCTACGCCTGGTAGTTTGGCGGCTTTTTCTATTCTTTGTTTACACATTCCACAATTTCCAGCAACATCAAATGTTGTCGTACTATCGGATTGGGCATATAAAGTAATAGTAAGGAATGAAAAAAATACTAGTAAAAATGATTTTATATATGTGTTCATGATATTTTCTATTCTAATGCAATAAATGATTTATTAATCAGCGAGAACTGATTAATCAATATTGGGGAATAGAAAATCCTAGATTCTGAAAATACGGTTTAAAAGATATATAGGCGGGGATGAGTCCGAATACGCATATAAATATTCGTGTGAAGAAATATAAGTCGTATGCTCAGCAGGGGTGGGGAACGCTGTAATCCATAACAATGGAATAATAGCGGGATAAATATGCGCAAAAAAAGCCTGCTGTGTGCTCAATTCGGTATGACTCAGTTGATCGATAGGCAACACGTCATCTTTACACTCCCCAGCGCAATGCGAATCATTGGCATGTTCTTCCTGATGATGTTGCGCGCAAAACGGACAACTGTTTATACCTACCTTTTCATAAATACTAAGTAATGTGGCCTCTTCACACTTATGTATATAAATATTCCCACCAATGGAAACAAAGGTGAAAATCAAACACATAAAATATATTAGCAGTCTCATCACTACAAACTTAATAAAAAATAGTAATTATTTTTTTTGTAAATAAAATTATTTAATATATTAGTCTAACTCAAACCGATAAATTATGATACAATTATTGAACGACCCTTCTGTAGCTGTAATAGGTATGGTAGGCTTAGGTGTAACAGGTTTTGTACTTGTCAAAGTCTATTCTAAAGTAATCTCACGATTGCATTAGTGCATATAAACAATACTTAAAGAAGCTCCAAATTAAATTTGGAGCTTTTTTTATGGAATTCATCGAAACACAACATCATGTATTAAAGTAGTTATAAACCTTAATTCTAAAGCTATGGTGTCATTCAAATCTTCAATTTATTCAAAAGAGTGGTTAGATATTGTATTTGCTAATCGCAATAAGGCCTACGGTGCCTATCAGTTAAGATTGTTTTCGGGAAAGGCGACTACGGTGGCTTTGTTGATTGTGGTCTGTGTTGCGCTCGGGCTGTCGGGTTTATCGTTTATATCTCGGCCGAATGCGAAGGATATATCCCCGACCTTAGAAGAAATATCACAACCTGTAACTTTAACAATAGAAAAAGAAGTCCCAAAGGAACCTATAGCGGAAGAACAAACGGCGATCACGAAAGTACAGCAAGTAGCACAAGATATTTCGGCCCGGGATCTGGTAAAATTCACAGAGATCAATCCTACGGCACAGCCTAAAGCCGAGGAAGATATTGCAGATCAGTCGGAAGTGCTAGACAAGAGAAAGCTAGTAGCTTCCATCCGAATGAAAGGTCAACCGGGAGGTGAGCTCATTACACGTGGAACCTTTGGGACCTCCACACGCGATGGAGGTTCTAGAGGAAATTCTATGGGTGATATCGAAGGTTCTGCAGGCAAAGACAACACTCCATTCATCAGTGTGGAGGTCATGCCGACGCCAAAAGGAGGCATGAGTGCATTCGTGCAGTGGATTGCTAAGAATTATACATTTCCACAATCTGCAGCAGATAATAATGTAAAAGGATTGATTCAAATCAAGTTTGTGGTGGAGGAAGATGGAAGTCTGAGCTCATTTGAAGTATTGAGAGATATGGGCTTTGGCACAGGACAAGAAGCGGTGAAACTACTACTGCGTGCTAAAAAATGGAATCCTGGGGTGCAAAATGGCAGACCTGTTCGTGTCGCATTTACGCTTCCTATTCGTCTCAGCACCGAATAGCATATATGCTATGCATGGGTACTAGTTTTTGTTGTCAGCAGAATCGATGCGTATAAAAATGGGGTGATTTGGGTCTTTATTTTCCCAAGTTGGCCCCTTTTTTAGGATTTCTAAAATATGGTTATTCAGATTAGGGTCTGATGAAGTTTTGATTTCGATATGAGTCGGTTTCATTGCCTTGTCCAAATCAAAGGAAATATTTGCCGAATAATGTACAAATCCTCTTTTTTGAAGTTGCTCACTGATATACTGATGAAAAGCTTTCCAGCCCACCGTAGGATTACCATTTTGAATGGTTTTTGGTAGAATGTTTTCCGATGCTGTGGAGGACCGCGTAATGGATTCTTCGGTTTTTCGATTTGCTAATGAATTTCCATTAAATAGTATATCGCTAATGGTATTTTCAGCAAGTTTTTCCGTCACCTCCGTTTTCTCCTCTTGGGATTGTTTGGCTAAAATATTCATCAGATCCGCCTTAGTTTTTGGATCCAAGTTCATTCGTTGCAGATCTGCCTGGGATTTAGCCACAGAAGTCGTAGAAGGAGTAGGCTGGCGGGCAGCAACAGCGCGCGAAGTCAATAGTTCCGTTTGCGGCATCTGTGATTGTCGACCTTCATTTGTATGTATGATCTCTTGCTGAGGAAGATCGAACTTTCTAGACCCCTCGATTACCACGGGAAGTTTCGGTTTTGCTTCATATACAATTAGAGTTTGAGGGTCAATTTTTTTGGACGGTACGACAGCTGGAGTTTTTGATTGTGGGCTGGACGTTGCCGCAGTCATACCTTGGGATTGCTCTACCTGTTCGGAGTGTGCAATCCATGAAGAATCTAAAGCAACATCACTATTATTTTGTATTTCTGTAGGAACTTCGGCAGGTTTAATAACCGTATTGGCTAATTCTACATCCATACGCGGGGTGAAGAAATAAATAGCCGCAGCCGATAGGACAACCATAATGGAGGCCGCAATCGCCAGTTTTTTGAAGGTAAAGAGGGTAGTGGAATTTTCTTTTAGGGCTCTCGACTTGATTTGAGACTGTAGGTCCGCAATAGGGTTTGGATACCCTTGCATTTTCTCATGTTCTAACCCTTCGATGATATCCATCAACATTTCGTCTTCGTGCATAGCCCGTTCGATCTCATGCATCTCTGCAGGAGAAAGTTCGCCATTCACATATTGACGCAAATATTTGATATCTGAAGTAAATCTACTCATCTGATTTTTCCATGCAATTTTTTAAATTCCTCTTCCCATTCTGTATATAGCTTTTCACATCTTTCATGCTATATCCTGTGATGTCAACGACTTCTTTGTAGCATTTTTGATTGATAAAAAATAAATCAATACTAATACGTTGTTTGTCAGGTAGCTTTTCAATACAATGTTCTAATTGCGATAATCGTACTTCTTTTTCTTCGTACGTTTCTGATGGATGCATATGAAGTGGAAATTCCACAAATTCATCCGTCGAAATTTCATAATTATTTTTGGAAGACCGCAATTCCATGAGGCAATAGTTTTTGGTCACTACATAAAGCCATTTCGGAAATACTTTTATTTCCTGTTTTTTTACTTTAGCGATCAGCTGTTCGAAAAGCTGCATCACTGCATCCTTGCTTTTCTCCTCGTCCTTGAAATAGCGCAGACAGACGTAGTACACCATCTCGCTATGTCGCGTGTATAACTTACCTAGCGAAGTCAAATCTTCATCGGCCAAGTATTTAGCCAATAAAGATTCATCTGTTTCATTCGAAATGGACGAGTCATGTAATTTCATAATCAGGCTCAAAATAATTTTTTTTTCTTGATTATGGAAATTTCATTCTTCCTGCATCCGTTAAGAAAAATTAAATCTTGAGTCAATATGAAAAAGCTATGGATACTTCTTCTGACACTTACGGCTATAGTAGCTAAAGGTCAAAATTTGATGCCAATCGAAGGTACGGTGAGTGATATGGATAGTAAAACGGCCCTTCGTGGTGTCATGGTAAAATCCAGTAATAACAACCAAGTGCTCACCGATGAGCGTGGTGCATTCACGATATCATCATTTGTAAATGATACCTTAACCTTTTTATTTATTGGGTATGAACCCACCACGCATATCGTCAAAAAAGGAGAAAAAATAAAAATTTATTTGCAAAGTGCGCCGACTCAACTCGATGAGGTCGTTGTGACAGCTTACGCATCTCAACCAAAAAGAGCTATGCAAGTGGGCAGCGTCTTGCAAGGTAATGTAGCTGGTCTATCTGTACGCCAGGTGCGCCGGACACCAGCCAACACCGAATCTTACGCAGAATTTAAAGAAAATAAATTTATAAGTCCGCTCAAGGAAGCATTATCAACATTTGCAGCGGATGTAGATGTGGCTTCTTATAACAATATAAAACGATTTTTGAATGGCGGGAATTTACCTCCCGTTGATGCCGTACGTATTGAAGAAATGATTAATTATTTTCAATATGATATGCCTTCGCCCCAGGGCAATAGCCCTGTCGCTATTTATTCGGAACTTTCTCCATCACCATGGAATTCCAAACACCAATTGTTGCGGGTCTCTCTCAAAGCAAAAGATATTCCTACGGAAAATCTTCCATCGTCCAACTTTGTCTTTTTGATCGATGTATCGGGTTCGATGTATGATGCGAATAAGCTGCCCTTAGTGAAATCTTCTCTGAAACTACTTGTCGATCAGTTGCGCGATAAAGATAAGGTAGCGATAGTGACGTATGCAGGGAATGCTTCTGTGCGTCTAGAAAGTACAGCGGGCAATCAGAAAATGAAGATAAAGGAAATCATTGACGGGCTGGAAGCGGGTGGATCTACTGCAGGCGGTGATGGGTTGAAAATGGCCTACAATCTCTCTCGCACAAATTTTATTAAGGGCGGAAATAATCGCATCGTGATGGCTACAGATGGGGATTTTAATGTCGGCGCGTCGAGTGATTCGGATATGGAAAGATTAATAGAAAAAGAACGTGAATCCGGTGTAAACATTTCCATCCTGGGATATGGCATGGGAAATTATAAGGATAGTAAGTTGGAACTATTGGCCAACAAAGGTCGTGGCAACTATGCTTACATTAACGATATTGCGGAGGCACGTAAGGCAATGATTAATGAGTTTGGTGGTACACTGTTCACGGTCGCCAAAGATGTCAAGATACAGGTAGAATTCAACCCGAAATATGTACAATATTACCGTTTGGTAGGCTATGAGAACCGCTTGATGGATGCAGAAGATTTTAATAATGACAAGAAAGTTGGTGGTGATATGGGAGTGGGGCATGTGGTGACTGCTATTTATGATATCATTCCCGCGGGTGTTCAATCGGAAGAGGTAGGAAATGTAGATCCTTTGAAATATCAAAAGAGCCAAGACCAGTCGAATACCAATAATTCATCCGAGCTTGCTACTATTAAGTTTCGATACAAGGATCCTCAAGGGAATAAATCCAATTTGCAGCAGCATATTGTGATGCATGATGCGGTACAGCCTATGAGCACGGATTTCAAATTTGCGTCAGCAGTAGCTGAATTGGGTATGCTTTTGCGCAATTCCTCATTCAAGCAACAGTCTAGTTTTGACGCACTCATTCAGCGTGCTAAACAAAGTAAAGGATATGATGAAGAGGGATACCGCGCAGAGTTTATAAAAATTGCAGAAAACGCCAAAGTATTGATGAAAAGCAATGAAATAGTAAAGAATTAGCGAGAATTAAGACAGTGCGGAGTTAAAGTAAATGTGGCCGAGGGTGGCCACATTTACTGAAACTAATAATGATATAAATTGAGAATAGTGTTCGCGTAATTTTTTCCTAATTGTCTATAGCCTGCAGGACTGAAGTGTAATCCATCGGGTATGCCTTCACAGTCTTTGGAAGATACGATATGTGCTGTTTTAACAAACACTGGGCGTATTGTCCGAATCCCTTTAAAATAAAAGTTTGCTCAGGAGATCTTTTTATAACAAATTAGACTTTTTATTATAATTCGTCCAGATCACTACGGCCAAAATAAAAGCGACACCCAACCATTGAAGCAGGGATACATTTTCGTATAATACAAAATATGACATGGCTACCGCTACAGGCAATTCCACTGCACTCAATATAGATCCTAAAGCCAAATCAATCTTGGGCATACCATAGGCAAATAGAAAAGGAGGCAGTACGGTTCCAAAAACAGCTAATAGAACCCCATACTTGTAAATTTCTAAATCTACAGTGGTCTGCAACAATGAAAAAGGTTGAAGTACAACAAAAATCAGTATACAGGCACCCGTTACCATCAAGGCGCTTTTTTGTACAGGAGGATAGTCATTGCCGACTTTTCCATTGACCATAATGAATATCGAATACGCTAAGGCTGCAAGTATACCATAGAAAATTCCAAGAGCAGATAAATCTTGAATAGCTGATTCGAATACGCCAGTAGCTAGAAGTGTGGCAGCGAGAATGAGTACAATCCCTATGCTTTGTTTTTTGGTAGGCTTTTGTTTGAATACCAGATAATTTATAAGCGCGCCGATCCAAATGAATTGCATGAGCAAGACAATTGCGATGGATGCAGGCACTAGCTGTACACATTTATAATAGATGATGCTCACGATACCTGTTGAAATGCCGGCCATCATTATTTTCCAACTTGCTGTTTTGCGGGGGTATTTGTTAAAATCTACTTTGATAACTTTCATAACGATAAAAATTATCCACAGTATAAGCATTCCTAATAATGCTTGAACGCCTGTCACCTCACCCAAAGAAAAACCTGCGGCATATGCTTTTTTCACAAAAGTAGACAATACCCCAAAGCTTGCAGCTCCTATAAACACGGCTAGAGCACCTTTTAAATGTTTCATCCTGCAAAAGTAGTTAACTAATGTGGATAAAAAGAATCCACTATATTGCATTTGAAATGTAGATTTGTTTATGCATAAAATGACCTCCAAAATAGTAGGATTGCTTGTCTTTCCCCTGTGTATAGCCTTGATTTTGAGTTCTTGTGGTGCTAGAAAAAAATCCACCATCACCGGACCTACGAAAACCACAATAGAACGACCTTCAGGCAAAAGAGCGAATATTAAACAATATTATGCTGAATTGTTGGATGCGAATCCTAAAGAATTGAATGAGAATCTCTACGCGTATATAGACGATTGGATGGGAAGTCCCCATCGCTTGGGCGGTCAAAGTAAAAATGGTATTGATTGTTCCGGCTTCGTAGGCATGATTTATCAAGAAGTATACCGTAAGAACCTGCCGCGCACCTCCCGCGATATGGCTGAAATAGTCAAACGCAAATATGATAATCAACTTCAGGAAGGGGATTTGGTATTTTTCTCCTTTGGAGGGAAAAATATTGATCATGTGGGCATCTATTTGCATAATGACAAGTTTGTGCATGTCTCGACCAAGCAAGGAGTTGTCATTTCCAACCTAAAAGATACCTGGTATTACAAATACTTTACGCGATGCGGTACACCTCAAATTTAGCTTGGAAGTAATAACAATGTCAATTGTAAAAGGTTAGTATACAAACAAAGGGATAATGCCCACAATTTGTGTATTTTTGCCTACATTTTTATTAAAACAACATGACAAGTAGATCAAAAAGAATTTTTCTAGCCATTTGTGTGATTGTACCTTTCATCATTTATTGTTGGGTGTACTATTCTGCAATGGTAAAAAATGCTCCTTACCGTTTTTCTGATTTCGAATCCATTGAGTTGACATATGGGTTGCCTGGAGAGATGCTCAATAAATATGATTCAAAGACTGCTGAATATCAGTATTTGACAAAAGATAACCGCGTGATGAAAGATACCGTAAAAATGCGCAAAGATGATTTACTGTATTTACACCGCAAGGCTATGGAATTGGGATTTTGGAACGTAGATGATGATATGACTACTACTCGAACAGCTGAGGCGGATGGTAAAAATGTTCCTCGCTATATTTTAAAATATACATACAAAGAAAAATCAAAAGAAGTCGTTTTAGATGCTGATTATAACGGTACACAGAAAATGAAAGATGCGGCAAAGTCCACAATTGACGCCGTGATTACCATGATCGCCGAAGCACAAGCTCGCTAAATAAACAGAAATTAAATAAGCATAAAAAAAGGGAAATCAGATTTGATTTCCCTTTTTTATTTCCCTTAATGATTTACACCTTCGATATCATTCGGATTGTGTTTGTGCTTGAATAGTAAAGCAAAAGCAATCACGATGATTAGCGTATAGGCTGCAAATGCAAGCCATATACTGTGCCAGTCCTTTAAGTTTATTATTTCATTAAATAAACCATTCTCGATATTGATACCTCGGCTAGAGATGAACTCTAAGAATTTAGAATTGTCCACTGTAGTCTCTAGACGATTGGCTAGTTCATTCGCATTGCTATAGCCGTGTGTAAAATATTTGTCTATCAGCCATCCTGATGAGATAGAGCCAAATACAGCACCGAAACCATTAGTCATCATCATAAACAATCCTTGAGCAGAAGATCTAATCTTTGAATCGGTAGAACTTTCCACAAATAGAGAGCCTGATATATTGAAGAAGTCAAAAGCCAGTCCATACACCACACAGGACAGAATAATCATCCATAGTCCATCAGAAGGGTTGCCATAAGCAAATAAGCCGAATCGCAACACCCAAGCTACCATAGCAAACAACATAACATTACGTATCCCAAACCTTTTCAGAAAGAAAGGTATAGCCAAGATAAATAAGGTCTCCGAGATCTGGGAGATGGACATAATAATAGTAGATCCTTCCACTACCAGCGAGGAAGCATATTTTGGATAAAAGGCAAATTCGCTTAGGAATACATCACCATACGCATTGGTCAATTGCAAAGCTGCACCCAAAAACATGGAGAAAATAAAGAAGAGAGCCATCTTATAATTGGCAAACAACTTGAAGGCTTCTAAGCCCAGCAGTTCTGTCCATTTCGCATTCTCTTTGATAAGGCGCTGTGGTGGACATTTTGGAATCATAAAAATGGAATACACAGCAAGCGCAATAGATCCTGCTGCCGCAATATAAAATTGGAATTCCGTAGCTTTATTACCCGATAAGTTCGTAATCCACATGGCAGCGATAAATCCCACGGTACCCCACACCCGAATCGGTGGAAAGGCTTTGATCAAGTCATACTTGGCAGCCGTTAACGAGCTATAAGCAATGGAATTTGATAAAGCCAGCGTCGGCATATAACAGCACATCGCCGCTAATATGACCGTAAAGAAAGTGCTTGGATTATCGACTTGGGCAAGATAAATTAAACAGATGGCATAGAGGAAATGAAGAAGAGAGTACAATTTTTCGGCATTCACCCAACGGTCGGCTATAATCCCTATCAGCGTAGGCATGAATAGGGAAGCGATTCCCATTGTGGCAAAAATAGCACCGAATTGTGTTCCATCCCAACTCTTTGTCCCGAACCAATAGTTTGCTATTGTGATTAACCATGCTCCCCATACAAAGAACTGAAGAAAGTTCATGATGGTGAGTCTCAATTTGATTGACATATTATTAAATTATGATTTTCTTCTTTCTATTTCGTCACGAATTTTTGCAGCAACTTCGTATTGCTCGTTTGCAATCGCTTTTTCTAGTGTGTTTTCGAGTTGCTCCATCGTCAAAGAGGCATAGGGAGACACCTCTTTTGGTTTGTTATATTCTTGCGGTGCTGCTGCTGCCGGGGCGGATTCATCACTAGCGGGAGTATTCATGTTTTCCAAAAAGGCGAAATCATTACTCTCTATGACTATTCCTGCAGCGGACATGATGAAATCGTATGTGTAAATGGGACATTCAAATCGCACAGCCAACGCTACGGCATCGGAAGTACGTGCATCAATTTCAAAAGTTTGACTTCCTTGGCTGCAGATTAATTTGGCAAAGAAAATACCATCTACAAGATTATAAATCAAGACTTCATCTACCGTAATATCGAAAGATTGGGCAAATGTTTTGAATAAATCATGTGTAAGGGGACGACTTGGCGTCATCTTCTCGATTTCGACTGCAATCGCCTGCGCTTCGAAACTTCCAATGATAATAGGAAGACGTCTATTGCCGTTAATTTCGCCCAAGACGAGTGCATATGCGCCTGACTGTGTTTGGCTATACGATAAGCCAACGATATCTAACTTAAGTTTCTTCATCCGAACACCTTCAATGATACAAAGATGTGAATATTAATGCCAAAAAAAAAGTAGCATGCGATTTTTTGTACATGCTACCATGATTTATAGTAAGGATTTTTGTTTAGTTTCCTTTATGTGCTTTAAGTGCTTCGATCAATTTCGGAACGATTGTGAAGGCATCGCCAACGATTCCATAGTCTGCCACTTTGAAAAATGGTGCTTCAGGATCCTTATTAATCACTACAATAGTCTTAGAAGAACTTACGCCTGCAAGGTGTTGTATAGCCCCAGAAATACCGATTGCGATATACAAATTCGGGCTCACCACGATACCTGTCTGTCCTACGTGCTCTGAGTGTGGTCTCCACCCAGCATCCGAAACCGGTTTCGAACATGCCGTAGCGGCTCCCAATACTTCTGCAAGTTCCTCGATCATAGACCAGTTTTCTGGCCCTTTCATACCTCGCCCTGCGGAAACTACGATTTCTGCTTCAGGCAATGAGATTTTGTCTGTTGCACGCACGATATCTTTCACCACCGTGCTGAAGTCGCTCGATTGTACAGGAGCTGTAAAGTTTTCTAAGGCAGCAGAGCCACCCACTTCTTTTACGGTATAACTATTTGGATTGATCGTGATTACCTTGACAGCCGAGTCTACCACTACAGTCGCAATAGCTTTATTTGAAAACGCAGTCTTTTGCACTTCAAAAGTATTACCATTGATCGTCGGTAACGAAATCGCACCCGACACAATTCCTGCCTCCAGCTTAGTAGCTAAGCGTGGAGCTAATCCTTTTCCGCTGAAGGTATTGGATAATACCACCACTGATGCATTCTCTTGCTTCGCTGCAGCGGCTACAATAGATGCGTAAGCCTGGTTTACAAAAGTTTTTAAATCATCATTCGTGACATGGTACACTTTCGAAATACCGTAAGCGCCTAACTTTGACAATTCATCGGTTGAAATATCGCCAATGGATAAAGCAATTGCTTCGGTATTTAATTGTGTTGCGATATCTTTTCCATAGGTAGCAACTTCAAAAGCTGACTTTTTAAGTTGGCCATCTGTATTTTCTATATATACTAAAACTGACATAATTAATTCTGATTCTACGTTAGATAACTTTAGCTTCGCTATGTAATAAATTCACCAACTCATTAATACTATTCTCGTCAACCAATTTGACGTTTCCTCTCGCCGGAGGCGTACTGTAATTGTTGATTTTAGTTAATGGCTGTACGGCTATAGGCTCGACAACGGAGAGAGGTTTGGTTCGAGCAGCCATGATACCACGCATATTCGGGATTTTTGGTTCTGCAACGCCTTCTGCTGTTCCTACTACTAATGGCAGCGTAGCAGATACGACTTCTTTGCCGCCTTCAATTTCACGTTCGAGGCGTGCTTGATTGCCTTCAATAGCTAGTCCTTTGGCTATAGAGACAGAAGGTAAACCCAAAAGTTCGGCAACCATTGCGCCAACTTGCGCGCCATTGTAATCAATAGATTCGCGACCCGTAAGGATTAAATCGAAATTGTTCTTTTTCGCATAATCTGCAATTTGATTGGCTACAAACCATGCATCCGAAGGAAGCGCATCCACACGTACGGCATCGTTAGCACCAATAGCCAAGGCTTTGCGAATAGTAGCCTCTGTCGAAGCATCGCCAACGGTGATCACAGTTACTGTACCACTAGTGCCTGCATCTGTCAATTCAATGGCTCTCGCTAAAGCAATCTCATCATAAGGATTAATGATGTACTGAACGCCAGCCGTATTGAATTCAGAGTTATTGTTAGTAAATGTAATTTTAGATGTTGTATCTGGAACATTACTTATACAAACTAATATTTTCATGTTTTAATGATTTAAAGGTTTATGCTTATCATTCAAGTTTATATATCAAATATAGTCAATAGTTTTTAAATTCCTATGCGTGCATAATAAATTATTTCCATGTTTCTATCCTTTTGTACTGCAATAGTTTATTTTTGTACTATGAATCGGATAGAACAATTAGAAGAATTTTTGCGTGAAAGTCCACAGGATCCATTCTTGCATTATGCATTGACTATGGAATACCTAAAGGCCAACGATAATGCGCGGGTAATCGCAGGTTTTGAGAATCTAGTGACTAACTTTCCTGACTACGTAGGGACATATTACCATTTTGGGAAATTCTTGGAAAAGCAGGGTGATTCAGCTAAAGCAGAAGAGGTGTATAAGCAAGGAATTCTTCTCGCCACACGACTACGTAATGCGCATGCTAAGAGTGAATTAATGGGTGCGTTGAATATGCTGATGGGGCTCGATGAAGACGAAGATTGTTAAATTTTAGACAAAGGAAAAAAAACTAACGTTTTGGTATTATTTTTGCCTACAAGAGAGTATTATGCGTTGGCTCATTTACATATCTTTTGTTTTCCTATTGTTGACAATAGCGCTTAGTTGTGTCAACAATCAAAAAAGCCTTGCGGCCAAGGAAAATAATGAAGCTATGAAGCAGTTGTCCGTGAATATTTCTGGTATGTACAGCGGCAATTTACCTTGCGTAGATTGCGAAGCTATCAATACGATGTTGGAATTGAACCCAGATAACTCCTATGTCCTTCGGTATATCTACGAAGGTAAATCAAATGATCAATTCGTCAAGAAAGGGGAGTGGTCTATGGAGAAAAATACGCTCAGCCTGGAAGGGGTGGACTATCAATATAAAGTCAATTCAGACTATTTGTTGCAACTGGATCTTTCTGGCAATGAAATTAAGGGTGATCTAGCAGAAAAATATCAATTATCGCGAGTTAAATAATAAAAAGAATAGGGCTGATTTCTCAGCCCTATTCTTTTTATTACATATTTTCTATTCACTGTCTCCTGTTTTGTGCAATGGGACACCCAAGATAAATTTTCTCAATTTAGGTCTAGATCAAAGAAATCAACAATTGCTTTTTGATCATCATTTTTGATAATCAGTCTTTCATATATCTGTTCAGAATATGGGGTCTGTATTTTCACTTTGTAGATCGTTTTGATTATCTCGATTGCTTGTTCTGCACTGTATCCCGCGTTTTTCTCTTTCAGTAGCCGTTCCAGTTCTTTGTAGACTTTGCACGCCGCAAACGAGATACATATGTGCGATTCTATCCTTTTTCTGAGCCGATGAAAAAGAGGTCTTATTTGTAAATCTGATTTGGATATCCTAAAGGTTCGTTCGATATTCCACAATAAGCTGTACTGTTTGATTACGTCTTCTTTTGAAAGATTACAATTCGTCATATATCCCTTCAATCCATCCCATTTACTATCGTCATTGTACTTATCATGGTTTATTGAAATACTTACCTCTCCGCTCATTGTCAGGTATTTATTATATCCTCTATTGTTAATATTGCTTTTCCCCAACTTCCCACCTTGAATAGCCTTTTCAAGTTTATCAAGACCTCGTTTCCTATTCTTCCCATCCTTTGAGGCACGGCTTTTCTTATAGCCAACAATCAATTTATCTTCCCCCTCCATTTTAATTTCTGCACTCTCTTTGTCCCCCAGTTTAAGGTTCAAGATCTGCTCGGTTATGCTGTTTCCCATATTCTTTATACGAGCACCTAAAATATACTGATAGCCGCCATCTTTAAGTTTTTGTATGTTACTCTTAGATAGCAGACCTGAGTCAGCAACAACAACCAAATTTTCAAATGAATATTTAGAAGTGAAATGTTCAATGATGGGAAGCAGGGTTTCTCCCTCGTACTTGTTCCCTTCAAAAATATCATAATCCAGTGGGTACCCATTTTCACTTACTAATAAACCAAGTACGATTTGTGGGTGTTGGTGTTTCCCATCTTTGCTAAAACCTCTTTTACGCAAGTCATCTTCATCACTGGCCTCGAAATACAAGGTTGTTACATCGTAGAAAACAATGGATAGTTTTCCTCCAAGAATACCTAGAGTATGTGCAAAACTTATTTGAAGCCAATATCATTAAAAATATGTCCTAGCAACAACTCTGGACCAACAAGACTCATTGTATCTAAGCTATTCAGAAAGGTATCTATGAAGTCTAGTTCTTGGGAACGCTGAAATGGAATACTAGTTTGCCCACCATTACTTTCAATAATCCTTTTACCTTTTTTTATAAGACGATCGATCTCTTGTTGATCTGAAGAACTACCGACAGTTTGATGAACAATATACCGACCAGAAGATTTATCAATAATCTGAACACTAGTGGAACCGCTTTTATTACGTTT